>NZ_SOBS01000011.1:0-137395 GCF_004365035.1 Arthrobacter sp. JUb115
ACCGGTAACGGTACCGGCTAGCAGCACCGTCAGCACGATGCCCAACCCGAGATAGTGCCCGCGGCGGCGGCCGACCAGTCCAGCTTCGGTGACCAACTTTTTGACGTGGAAGAAACTTTGAGGATCACCGGGTTTAACGGTGGGTGCTGGAGCGTCCAGCAGAGAACTGCGAGGCAAATATAATCCTTGATTGAAAGAGCTCGCTGCGTCGTGAACAATAAATTACCCGACCGAGCCTATTACCCCCATTCTACTCAGGTTCACGGCCGCTCTCGCTGTTCTTCCGCTGTCAGATTCTGCTCTTTCACATATTTCTTTGAGTTCTATCCAGCTTTGAGGGCCAGTGACGCTGCGATGCGTGTGAGCGCTTCCTCGTTGCCGATCTGCAGCAGCTCAGCGATCATCGCGACCATTGCTTCACCTAGCCGTGCAAGGATGGCCACGGCTTGCGTGTTGCCTCCTTCCAGCTCGGAGGCGATGATCAGGAAGGCTTCTCGGTCTTGGCGGACCAGTGATGTCAGTAGTGCGATACCTAGTGCTGCTTCAGGGCTGTTGCCCATGAGATATTCCCATCGATGAAGATAAATTCGGATGTTTCTTCCGTACACGCGGCGCAACGTCGGCAGCATCTTGAGCCTAGCAGGGTATTGAGGGAGCAGCTTCTCGTAATACAGCGCCTGCCAAGCGCCCAGCGCTGGATCCCGAATAATCGATCGCAGTAGGGCCCATGGAGCAACTGTAGTAACTCTGTGAAACTTCCAGTGCCTCTGAAGTGCCCGGGCCCACTGCTTCAAAGCTGTGATATTAGTGGCTTAGGGGCATGACTCTCCTTGATTAGCGAGCACGGACCTGACGACCAGTGCGGCCCTGAAAGTTCGTTATTCGAAAGTGCGAGCGAGTGATTGATGCCAAGTAATTGGTCCTTTGCTGGAGTAGCAGACGGGCCTACTCGATACTAAAGTGGCAACGCGACAGCCCTAGGGAACCTGTTTTTCATCTTGGGGAAATGAACGAGTCGACACCTAGCAGTTGGGTGTGGACATGGAGCAAAAGATTCTGGACCGGGTTTGTTGTCAGAGGTGCGAGCAACTTCTGGGCGCCAGTATTGTCGGCAGTTTTACACGGCATGACCTGCTTACTTGCCAGATTGAATGTGCCAATAAGAGTGGGCGGCGACAGGTGCTCCCTGACGACTCCGGTAAGTTCTGCCTCTAATCGGTTGCCATCATGATCCCAACCCAATCCCGGTCGCAGCTCCCACTGGCTATGGAAAAGCTGGGACAAGACATCATGTCGAGATTGGCCGGCCGACAGCCCTATGTTCCTCAGGGATAAGGTGCTGTCGAGAACATAGCTGGGGAGCACGATCAGGGGCTTACCTTGGCTTTTCCTCCCAATGGTGGTTATATCCCGGGGATGCTGGCACGATCATCCTACTGCCACTATTGCTGACCGTGCGATCAGCGTGAACAAAGGAGCATCATGCATCTGCCCGTACCCCGCGGAGACCTGTCCCAAGCGCTGAACAATGCGTTGCTGTGCAACCCCTCGGAGGAATACGCAGCCTATTTGGCAACGGTCGCAACTGATCGGTTGGCTGCGGCTTCGGATGTGCTGGATGACGGGGACCTGCAGCTGAGCCTTTTCGTGCTCTACGAACTGCACTATCGGGGATTTGAAGAAGTCGATGACCGCTGGGAATGGGACCCCGGGCTCCTTTCGCTTCGGGCCCGGATCGAGGAGGCTTTCGAGCAAGCGCTGCGCGAGGCGGCAGGCTCGATTCCAAGCGTGGAACCCAGCTCCGCGAAAGTGGCCCAAGCCCTGTTCGAGCTTGCTGCTGATGATGCTGGGCCGTCGGTTTCGAAGTTCATCCAGCGCAAGGCCACTGCCGGCCAAGCACGCGAATTCCTGATACTGAAGTCGATTTACCAGCTCAAGGAAGCTGATCCGCATACCTGGGCGATCCCGAAACTCGAAGGCCGTGCAAAAGCCGCCATGGTGGAGATCCAGGCTGATGAATACGGAAATGGGCAGCTGCCGCGAATGCATAGCGAGCTGTTCAGGCAGACCATGAAGGGCGTGGGGTTGCGTGATGATTTCGGCGCGTACGTGGACCGCATACCGGCGGTGACGCTGGCGGCAGTGAACATGATTTCGCTCTTCGGCATGCACCGGCGCCTTCGGGGAGCCATCACTGGCCACCTGGCACTGTACGAGATGACTTCCTCAATACCCCAGGCCGCTTATGCCCGCGGGTTCCGGCGCCTGGGATATGAATCCCCGGTGACCGATTACTTCGATGAGCATGTGGAAGCTGATGCTGTCCATGAGCAAATTGCCGGCCGCGACCTCGCGGGCGGACTGGCTGAAGACGAACCGGATCTGGTGCCCGACATACTCTTCGGAGCCCAAGCCGCGGCAGCGGTTGACGCGTTGGCAGGCGCGAAGTACTTGGACGCGTGGGAAGCTGGAAGGTCGGCGTTGCATGCCGGAGCGGGGGCAGTGGTATGAGCGAGGGGCGCAGCGCTTCGGAAGCGGCCATGATTACTGTTTGCCCGCAGGGCCCATTGCTGCTCAGGGGAGAATTTGAAATCGTGGATGCCGAGGGGCAATCCATCGAGGCCCGGAAAGGGCCGGTCGCGCTATGCCGTTGCGGGGGCTCTGCCATCAAGCCTTTTTGCGATGGCACGCACAAGCTGATGAAGTTCGAGCGCCCGAAGTAGGACACTGGCTCCTGAAACGGGCTATTGCGCATCCGGTCCGCAGCGGGCCGGCACTGCCGGGACCTGCAGCGTTTGATGCCGTTCGCCGAGCTGCCTGCGCGGACGCGGGAATGCGGCTAGTTGGTGGATCCCGGGTGGCGCGATCCCAGCCGCCTGGAATGCAGTTGCGGCAAGCCTGCGTAGGGTTTGGCCGTCAAGCTGGCGCCCAGGGATTCCAAAGCGTCAGGGACGACGGAGCAGTCCTGATCATTGTGGGGCTGGCCCGCTGCATCGCCATGGTGTTCATCTGGAATGATCTGGCCTGCGGGGACCGGGAAGCGGCCGCGGTGCTGGTGGCCATCAACTCGGTCTTCCAGGTCATCGCCTTCGGTGCCCTGGGCTGGTTCTACCTGCAGCTGCTGCCATCGTGGCTGGGGCTGGAAACCACCAGCGCCGAGTTCTCCATTGCCGCGATCACCGCCTCGGTGCTGGTCTTCCTGGGCATTCCGCTGGTGGCCGGCTACCTGACCCGTACCCTGGGCGAAAAGGCCAAGGGCCGCGACTGGTACGAGGGAAAATTCCTGCCGAAAATCGGGCCGTGGGCACTGTACGGGCTGCTGTTCACCATCGTGCTGCTCTTCGCGCTGCAGGGCGATAACATCATCTCCAAGCCCCTGGATGTGCTGCGCATGGCGATCCCGCTGCTGATCTACTTCGTGGTGGTCTTCGGTGCCGGAATGCTCATCGGCCACTGGCTGAAGCTGGGCTACCCGCGCACCACCACCTTGGCGTTCACTGCCGCCGGCAACAACTTCGAGCTGGCCATCGCGGTAGCCATCGCCACCTTCGGTGCCACCAGCGGCCAGGCCTTGGCCGGGGTGGTGGGTCCGCTGATCGAGGTGCCGATCCTGGTTGCCTTGGTCTACGTGGCCCTGTGGTCCCGGAAATTCTTCCCGGCTGTAAGCACTTCGACTACTTCTGCCTAAGGACAACACCCATGACTGCTGCCGAAAAGCCTTCAGTTCTCTTTGTCTGCGTGCACAACGCGGGACGCTCCCAGATGGCCGCGGCCTTCCTCTCCCACCTCTCCGGAGGGCGCATTGAGGTCCGCTCGGCCGGTTCCGCCCCAGCCGACTCGGTCAACCCGGCCGCCGTTGAAGCCATGAAAGAAGTCGGCATCGACATGTCCGCGGAAATCCCCAAGGTGCTGACCACCGAAGCCGTGCAGGACTCCGATGTGGTGATCACTATGGGCTGCGGAGATGCCTGCCCATTCTTCCCGGGCAAAGAATACCTTGACTGGAAAATCGCCGATCCGCAGGATGTGACATTCGAGAAGACCAGCGAGATCTTCAGCGATATCGAGACTCGCGTTAACGATCTGTGGGAGCGTATCAAGGGCACCTAGTCTCGCTCTTGGCGAGGAGCCAGGCAGGCATGGCTTCCATGCTTCCAGTGAGTCCTAGTTCAACGCCAAAAGGCCTGGCGTCTGCCAGGCCTTTTGGTTTGGAAACCGCAGACTCCCTAGTGCGGATAGTAGAAAGCTTTCGCAGAACCCGGCGCGCAGCACCCAGCTAGTTTGCATGGGCTTCAATTGCAGCTCTTACCGCGAATTTCTGCGCTCAGATCGAGTCCGAGGCGCCGCGGGAAAACGGTGAGGCCACCGGCTGGTAAGCGAGAACCTGCGCCAAGAGCGGTTCGAATTCTTCTAACTGGGCCAACTATCGAGGACCAGTTCAAAACCCCCGCCGAGCATTTGCACGGATTTTTATCGGCAGCCTGGCTGCCCGTGCTTGCCTGCGCCCTCTTAGTGCTCGCCGCCGAGCTTTCCGCCTAGGCGTTCGCGCATCTTCAGGCTGGCGGTATTCAGACCCTCGATCTGAACGGTTTTGCCGTATTTCTCGTACTTCTCCGTAATGGCATCCAGCGATGCGATGGTAGAGGCGTCCCACAGGTGCGAGTTGTACATGTCGATGACCACGCGGTCCGGATCCTCGGCGTAGTGGAACTGGGTGTAGAGATCGTTGGAGGAGGCGAAGAAGAGCTCGCCATTGACCTCATACTTGGCGATCTGCTCCCCGAAGTGCTCCGCCAGGCGGCGTTCCACGGTGACCAGATGGGCCACCCGGTTGGCGAAGAGCACCATCGCGGTGAGCACGCCCACCCCGACGCCGATGGCCAGGTTGTGGGTGGCGACCGTGAAAGCCACGGTGATGAGCATGACCGTGGTTTCGCTCTTGGGCATCATGCGCAGCGTGGAAGGGCGGATGCTGTGCCAGTCGAAGGTGGCTATGGAAACGAAGATCATTACCGCGACCAGTGCGGCCATCGGGATCAGCGCCACGATGTCGCCCAGTGCCACGACCAGGATCAGCAGGAAGGTTCCGGCCAGGAAGGTGGAGATGCGGGTGCGTGCCCCGGAGGCCTTGACGTTGATCATGGTCTGCCCGATCATCGCGCAGCCGCCCATGCCGCCGAAGAATCCGGTGATGATATTCGCCGCGCCCTGGCCCCAGGATTCGCGGGTCTTGTTCGAGTGGGTGTCGGTGACGTCATCGACCAGCTTGGCGGTCATCAAGGACTCGAGCAGGCCGACGAAGGCCATGGCCAGTGCGTAGGGGAAGAGCACCTGCAGGGTTTCGAGGTTCAGCGGGATATCCGGGAAGAACAGTGTTGGCAGGGACTCGGGCAGCTGGCCCTTGTCGCCCACGGTGGGTACGGCAACCGAGGCGAATACGGTGATCAGCGTCAGCACCACGATGGCCACCAGCGGGGCGGGGATGGCGGTGGTCAGCTTGGGCAGGCCGAAGACGATCAGCAGGCCCAGGGCCACCAGCGGGTAGACCAGCCAGGGTACGCCGAGCAGCTCGGGGAGTTGGGAGAGGAAGATCAAGATGGCCAGAGCGTTGACGAATCCGACCATGACCTGGCGGGGGATGAAGCGCATCAGCTTGGCCACGCCCAGCAGGGCCAGTACCACCTGGAAGGCGCCTGCCATGATGACTGCGGCGATGAAGTAGTCCACGCCGTGGCTGGCTACCAGCGGTGCGATGACCAGCGCGATGGCGCCGGTGGCCGCGGAGATCATGGCGGGGCGGCCGCCGAAGAACGAGATGGACACCGCCATGGTGAACGAGGCGAACAACCCGATGCGCGGATCGACACCGGCGATGATGGAGAAGGCGATGGCCTCGGGGATCAGGGCCAGGGCCACGACCAGGCCTGCCAGCACCTCTGTTTTCAGCAGCCGCGGTGATTTCAGGGTGCGCAATACCGATTGGCGCTCGGTGGGACTCAGTGCGGAAGGATCCGCTGTGGTGCTGGTGCTCATAGGTGAGCTCCCTTCTTTTCAAGCCAGTAAGCGTGGGGCACGTGCAGTGCGTAGAATTCATGGGATGGGCATCATTGCGCCGCAGACGAGGCAAGAGCTGCCGGAGCGGTCGTAGAACTGATGCCGTCGAATATAACTCTAACCTAACGTAAGGGTAGGGTTGTAATTGGAGGAAACGGAGGACTTCATGGATCAAGCGAAGACCGAAGGTGCGGGCGGTTCGATGCATATCGGTGACATGGTCGAGGCTACCGGCCTGTCGCATCGCACCATCCGCCACTACGACGAGGTGGGGTTGCTGCCGGCGAGCACCCGCAGCGAAGGCGGTTTCCGGATCTATACCGACTCGGATCTGGCCCGCATGCTGGTGATCCGCTCGATGAAGCCGCTGGGCTTCTCGCTGGAGGAAATGGGGGAGCTGCTTGACGCGGTGGACGCGCTCGCGGCAGATCCGCAGGACTCCGTCGCCCGGGCCAAGCTCGATGACTACACCCAGCGTGCCAGCGCCAAGCGCGACAAGCTCGCGCTGAACTTGCAGCGTGCCGAGTCCTTCATCGCGGATCTTCGCACCAAGTAGGCCTGAAGCATGGAGATCCGCTTAGCCGCGATGGCGCAGAACCACTGGGCGGATGTCGCCCGCATCTATGCCAGCGGCATCGAGACCGGCCTGGCCACCTTCGAATCCGAGGTGCCGGCACGCGAGAAGTTCTTCGCGGCGAAAATTCCTGCCTTGTCGCTGGTGGCCATTGCGCCCGATGCCAAGGTTCTCGGCTGGGCTGCGGCCAGCCCGGTTTCGGCCCGCCCGGCCTACCACGGCGTGGTGGAGCACTCGGTGTACATTGATCCGGATCATGCCGGATGCGGCATTGGCACTCGGCTGCTGGCCGAGCTGATCGCCCGGGCAAGGGAAGAAGATTACTGGATGGTGCAGTCGGCAGTCATCGCCGGCAACGAAGCCAGCAGGGTACTGCATGCCAGGGCCGGGTTCCGCGAGGTTGGCCGGCGCGAGCGGATTGCCCGGGGTGCCCGCGGGGCAGTGGCGGGGCAATGGCTGGATACCGTCCTGTATGAGCTCAGGCTCTAGGTAGCGCCCTGCCCAGGTGGGTCTGCGGCCTAGCCCTTGGGTGCCAGGCTGGATCCCAGGGATTCCAGGGCGCCGGGGACCACGGAGAAGTAGGCCCATACTCCGCGCTTTTCGCGGTGCAGGATTCCGGCCTCCACCAGGATTTTCAGGTGGTGCGAGACTGTCGGCTGCTTGAGGCCCAGTGGTTCGGGCAGGTCGCAGACGCACGTCTCGGCCGACTCGCTGGCGGAGACGATGGACAGGATGCGCAGGCGGTTGGGGTCGCCCAGGGCCTTGAAGCGCAGCGCCAGCGCTTCGGCCTGCCCAGCATTGAGGATTGCCTCGCCTTGGGATGGCGTGCAGCAGGCGTCGGCTGCCGGTGCTGGGGAAGTCCCTCCGGCAGGATTCACGGTGGCTGTGCTCACGGGCCTTGGCTCTTTTCTTGGCTGGCGCCAGAGATTGACAAACGTCGATATGTTTCATCATACTCAAAACATCGACAATCGTCGATGCCTATTCTTGGAGTGATGAATCAGTGGCACCCGCGCCTGCGCTAGACACTGCCCCCGTGGCGGCAAAACTTTCCTTCCTGGACCGCTACCTGGCCCTGTGGATCCTGCTGGCCATGGTCGTCGGCTTGGGTCTGGGCCGCATCTTCCCTCAGCTGGGCGAGCTGCTGGACCGCTTCACCGTGGCCGGGGTCTCGGTACCCATCGCCATCGGCCTGCTGGTCATGATGTATCCGGTGCTGGCCAAGGTCCGCTACAACGAAACCGGCCGCGTGCTGGCCGACAAGAAGCTGATGATCACCTCGCTGGTGATCAATTGGGTCCTGGCCCCGGCGTTCATGTTCGTCCTGGCCTGGGTATTCCTGGCAGACCTGCCCGAATACCGCACCGGCCTGATCATTGTGGGCCTGGCCCGCTGCATCGCCATGGTGTTCATCTGGAATGATCTGGCCTGCGGGGACCGGGAAGCGGCCGCGGTGCTGGTGGCCATCAACTCGGTCTTCCAGGTCATCGCCTTCGGTGCCCTGGGCTGGTTCTACCTGCAGCTGCTGCCATCGTGGCTGGGGCTGGAAACCACCAGCGCCGAGTTCTCCATTGCCGCGATCACCGCCTCGGTGCTGGTCTTCCTGGGCATTCCGCTGGTGGCCGGCTACCTGACCCGTACCCTGGGCGAAAAGGCCAAGGGCCGCGACTGGTACGAGGGAAAATTCCTGCCGAAAATCGGGCCGTGGGCACTGTACGGGCTGCTGTTCACCATCGTGCTGCTCTTCGCGCTGCAGGGCGATAACATCATCTCCAAGCCCCTGGATGTGCTGCGCATGGCGATCCCGCTGCTGATCTACTTCGTGGTGGTCTTCGGTGCCGGAATGCTCATCGGCCACTGGCTGAAGCTGGGCTACCCGCGCACCACCACCTTGGCGTTCACTGCCGCCGGCAACAACTTCGAGCTGGCCATCGCGGTAGCCATCGCCACCTTCGGTGCCACCAGCGGCCAGGCCTTGGCCGGGGTGGTGGGTCCGCTGATCGAGGTGCCGATCCTGGTTGCCTTGGTCTACGTGGCCCTGTGGTCCCGGAAATTCTTCCCGGCTGTAAGCACTTCGACTACTTCTGCCTAAGGACAACACCCATGACTGCTGCCGAAAAGCCTTCAGTTCTCTTTGTCTGCGTGCACAACGCGGGACGCTCCCAGATGGCCGCGGCCTTCCTCTCCCACCTCTCCGGAGGGCGCATTGAGGTCCGCTCGGCCGGTTCCGCCCCAGCCGACTCGGTCAACCCGGCCGCCGTTGAAGCCATGAAAGAAGTCGGCATCGACATGTCCGCGGAAATCCCCAAGGTGCTGACCACCGAAGCCGTGCAGGACTCCGATGTGGTGATCACTATGGGCTGCGGAGATGCCTGCCCATTCTTCCCGGGCAAGCGCTATGAAGATTGGAAGCTGGAAGACCCGGCAGGGCAGGGCATTGACGGTGTGCGGCCAATCCGTGATGAAATCCGTGCCCGGATTGAGAACCTCATCGCCGACCTGCTGCCGGCCAGCTAAGCGCAGACCGTCTCCAGAATTCCAGTAGCCAAGGAGAAACCCATGCAGGAGAACCTTCCAGTCATCGTCATCGGCGCCGGCCCCATCGGCCTAGCCACCGCCGCCCACCTGCGCGAACGCGGGCAGGAAGTGCTTGTCCTGGAAGCTGGGGACAGCGCAGGCGCCGCAATAGCCCAGTGGTCCCACATCAAGCTCTTCTCCCCATGGCGCTTCAATATCGATGCGGCCGCCCGCCGGCTGCTGGAAACGCGCAGCGAGGGATACGCCGGAGGCTGGGAAGCACCGCGGATCACCAAGCTTCCCACCGGCGCGGAGTTGGTCAGCGAATATCTCCAACCGCTGGCCGCCCACCCCCAACTGTCACCGCGCATCCGCTACGGCCACCGCGTGGCGAAAATCAGCCGCGTGCTGGCCGACGGCCGCGGTGCCGACAAGGCACGCACCGCGCACCGCGATGAAGCCCCGTTCCTGGTGCGCACCGAAACTCCTGGCGGCCCGGTGGATCTTCTCGGTCGTGCCGTGGTTGATGCCAGTGGCACCTGGAACCAGCCAAGCCCGGTAGGCCGGGCCGGAATCCAGGCCATCGGCGAAGCGCAGGCGCACGAGCGCGGCTTGCTCATCTGCGGGCTGCCTGATCCGCTGGGCGCCGATGAGCAGGAGCTCGCGGGCAAGAAATTGCTGGTGCTTGGCGCCGGGCATTCGGCGGCGAATACCGTCATTGCCCTGGGCCGGTTGCAGAAGAAGTTCCCGGACACCCGGATCCTCTGGGGCCTGCGCGGGGCGGCCAACCCGATCCGGCTCTACGGCGGCGGAGCTGCTGACCAGCTCCCAGCCCGGGGCCAGCTGGGCACGTCGCTGCGCCGGCTGGTGGAGAACGGCAACGTGGAGCTGCTGGAAAATGTCTCCGTCGCTTCGATGAGCGCCGGCGAGCAGCTATCCGTGTCACTGGCTGACGGGCGCGAGCTGGGCGTCGACCGCATTATCGCTGCCACTGGTTTCCGCCCGGACCTGCAGATGCTCTCCGAACTGCGTCTGGACCTGGATGAATGCGTTGAAGCCCCGCGCCAGCTCGGGCCATTGATCGACCCGGAATTCCACAGCTGCGGAACGGTCAGCGCGCACGGCGAAAAGCAATTGGCGCACCCGGAAAAGAACTTCTACATCGTTGGAATGAAGAGCTATGGACGGGCTCCGACGTTCCTGATGGCTACCGGCTACGAGCAGGTGCGCTCCATTGCCGCTGGCTTGTCCGGCGATGCCGACGGGGCGGGCCGGGTTGAACTGGATCTGCCGGAAACCGGGGTCTGCTCCACGGATCTGGGCGGTTCCTGCGATGCCCCCGCGGCCAGCGACACCGCCTGCGGAACCGAGCCCGCCGAAGCTGCCAGCTGCTGCACCTCGCCGCAGCCGGTGAGCCTGGGATTAGCCACGGGAACACTGCACGGCAACAGCGAAGCGGCCGCCCAGTAAGCCAGCTTGGGCAAGGGGCGATCGCCACGGAAACTCGATGGAGCCAAGGGGCAGCGCGGCATAAGTCGCGCTGCCCCTTGGCTCCATTTTTCCCTCCAGGCCCGGGATAGGACCGCGTATCAGCTCACCGGGACCGGTGTGTTCCTGGCCGCCGGATCCTGCTGGGCTGCCGTGCCTCGGGTACCGGCACGCTGCGGGGCCGGCATTCCGGCGAGCGCCACCGCGCACACGGAAGTGAGCACCAGTGCGGTAGCCGGGGCGATGGCAGTCCACGGAGCCCGCTCGACATAGCCGATGCCTTCGGCCAGCAGCAGGCCCCACTCCGGGGTGGGCGGCTGCGCCCCGAGCCCGAGGAATCCGAGGGCAGCCAAAGCCAGTGCCACCCCGGGCAGCCGCAGCATCCCGTGCCTCAGCAGGGCCGGAAGCACCGCGGGCAGCAGATGCTGGACCCAGATCCGGCCGCGCGGCACCCCGGAGAGCGGAAGCCAGCGGATATGCGGCATGGCCCGGGCTTCGTCGAGCAGCGAGGCAGCATGCGTGGCCAGCGGAGGCCAGCTCACCCAGAGCACGGCCAGCGCCGCACCGCCCACCGAGGGGCCCAGCAAGGCCGCGATGACCACCCCGGCCAGAATCGGCGGAGTCGCGTTGGCGATTACCGCCGGCCCGCGCGAGATCTCGCCTGCTGCCGCGAGCAGCAGGCCGATCAGGATTGCGCAGGCCACGATTCCCAGCGCTGGGCCTACCGTGCCCAAGGTTCCGTGGGCCACGCGGGCCAGCAGATCCCGTCCGCTGGAATCGGCGCCGAATGGCAAACCGGCCCCCGGGGCTTGCAGCCTCTGGAAGGCAAGGGTGTAGGGGTCGCGCGGCAGTCCGAAAGCCAGGATGGCCAGCAGCGCGGTGCAGGTGATCGCCGCAGTCCAGCGCTGGATCCTGCCGTTGCCGCGCGCCTCGGGCGGGGCTGGCAGCGACCCGGCGGGCAGGGTGCCGCCGCGCAGAGCGCGCCGGGCCGCTGCGGTGAGCATTCCGATCAGCAGCGCCGATCCCGCCATCAGCAGCAGGCCGGCCTGCAAGGCGGGAATATCCTGCGCATTGGCCGCCCCGAGCAGGTAGCGGCCAAGCCCGGGCACCGCGAAGACCTGTTCTACGGCCACGGCGCCGCCGAGCAAGCCGATGAACACCAAGCCGAGCTGGTCGATGACTGCCGCGGCGGCCCGGCGCAGCACCCCGGAGAGGATGGCCGGCGCCGGAGCTCCGGCCAGGTGCCAGATCCCGGCCCAGCGTTCGGCGGCCACCGAGGCGATGGCATCGGCCAGCAGCCGGCCCAGCAATCCGCCGGCCGGGATGCCCAGGGCCAGTGCGGGCAGGACCGCGGTGTCCAGCCCGGTCCACCCGTAGGGCGGAAGCCATTGCAGCTGCACCGCCACCAGTACCAGCAGCAAGCTGGCCAGCAGGAATTCGGGCAAGGCGGTCAGTGCCACGCCCAGCGGCCCGGAACCGGAATGCGGCCGGTTGCGCAACACGCGCAGCGCGGCGGGCAGCACCAGGGCCAAGGCCACGGCGAGAGCGATGATGGTGGCGAAGGCGGTGAGCGTGGCGGAGACCGACAGCGCCCGCCAGGCGCCGGGAGCGATTTCTGCCCCGCTGACCCAGGAGCTGCCCAGATCCCCGTGCAGCACCCCGGACCACCATTGCAGGCTGGTGGCCAGCGGGCCCTGGTCCAGGCCCAGCTGCGCGCGCACGGAGGCCAACGCCTTCTCGGTGGGTTCCAGTTCGGCATAGCGTGCGCGCAGCACCGCGGCGGCCGGGTCCGTGCGCGAAAGCCAGGGCAGCGCGCCGGCTACCAGCAGCAGGGCCAGCGCGCTGAGCAGGCAGGATGCGAAGGACGGCCAGGAGAGGCGCCGCGCCTTCAGGGCGAACCAGTTCATCAGCGTTGCGGCTCCTGGTCGCTGTCCAGGCGGGTCTGCGCAGTGATCAGCTCGCGTTCGCGCGGATCCTGCGCGGCATCGCGCACGGCGGGACCCTCGCCCTGGATCACGCGTTCGTGCAGCAGCGCGATGGCCGCGTCGGTGCCCAGGATCCGGGCTTCGGCCAGCATGATCTGCTGCTGGCGCTGTTCCCCGGCTTCGGTTTCCGAGGCCCGGGCGATGGCCTGGTCCACGTCCTTGTCGCAGAGCTGGGCGATGGCGAAGCCGCCTTCGCAGGTGAAGTCGGAGGCGAAGTACGCAACCGGGTCCCCGGAATCAAGCACGGTGGCGCGCGAGAGGATGAAGGCATCGAAAGCGCCGTCCAGTGCGTCGGCCTCGATGTACTGGTATTCGCGCACATCCTGCTTCACGATGAATCCGGCCGCTTCCAGCTGCTGCTCCAGGATCACCGCGACTTCTGGCAGTTCGGCGCGGTCGGTGAAGGTGCCCAGGGTGATTTCCACGTCCTTGACCTTGGCTGGTTCGGCACGCTGGGCCAGCAGCTGCCGGTATTCTCCAGAATCGCGCAGCCTGGCGGCGTAGGGCAGGGCCGGGCCGAGCAGGCCCTCGGCTATATCGGCGCGGTTCTCGTACACCGACTCCACGATGGCCGTCCGGTCGATGGCTTCGCGGGCCGCGGCGCGCACCGCCGGGTCGGCGAACGGGCCCTTTTCGGTGTTCAGGTACAGCGTGTTGGTGCGCGGCATCGGTACTTCGGTGAGCAGTTCCTGGTCCACCGTGGCGGCCTGCCCGGCGGGGATGGCCTCGATGACATCTGCTTCCGAGGTGCGCAGCGCGGCGGCGCGGGCGGTGCCATCGGGCACGAACTTCACGTCGATGCCCGAGGCTGCGGCCTTTTCGCCCCAGTAGCCCTCGTACCGGTCCAGGGTGGCCCCCGAGATCCCGTCCACGTCCACGATCTGGAAGGGGCCGGTGCCGTGGCCGGCTGGATCCACCCCGTTGGCGGTGTAGGCTTCGGCGGCGAAGATGGCCAGCTGCGGGCTGGATAGCCGCTGGGGCAGCAGCGGGTCGGGATCCTCGGTGGCGATCCGCAGTCTGTGCTCCCCGCGCACCGCGACCTTCAATGCGGTTCCGTTCAGGATGCGCGGCACCGGGGTGGCGTCGATGGCCCGCTGCAAGGAGTTCGCCACGGTGTCGGCGGTCAGTGGCTGCCCGTTGTGGAAGCTGACTCCTTCGCGGATCTCGAAGTCCCAGGCAAGCTCGCCGCTGCGCTCCCAGCTGGTAGCCAATGCCGGCTGGGCGTCCCCGGACGCGTCGAGATTGACCAGGGTTTCGGCGGTGGACCAGCGCGAGAGCTTGAACGCGTCGTCGCTGAGCGGGCTGAGCCCGGAGCGGGGCGGCTGCATGTGGGCTACGGAGATGCGGCCGGTGCTTCCGGCCTGCTCGGCGGCCGCGGAGAAGCAGCCGCTGAGGGCAAGTGCCCCGGCCAGCGGGATGGTGAGCAAAGCCAGGGTCTTGGGGCGGGGTCGATTCATGGGTGCGAGGTCCTTGGGGATGGGTGATCGGTGATGGGTGATCAGCTGGTGGGCGGGTTATCGGGACGGTGGGCGGATGGCGATGGTGCGCGAGCATTGCGCGGCCAGCTGCGGGTCATGGGTGATCAGCAGCAAGGCAATGCCCGAGTTGGCGGCGGTGGAGAGCAGCTGGCCGGCGACTGCCTGGGCGGTGTCCGGATCCAGGGCGCTGGTCGGCTCGTCCGCCACCAGCACCGAGGGGTTCACCGCCACGGCGCGGGCCAGCGCGGCCCGCTGCAACTGTCCTCCGGAGAGCTGGTGCGGGCACCGATCCAGCAGCGCCGTGTCGAATTGCGCCAGCTCGGCAGCCCGGTCGATGCCCGTTCCGGGGCCGGCTGGGGGAGCCAACCGGTGGATGGCCTGCTGCAGCGAGGTGCGGATGCTCCAGCGCGGCACGAAGGCGGCGGCAGGATCCTGGGGCACGCCCTGGACCAGCCGGCGGCGTGCTGGCGCGTGGCTGCGCTTCGGTGCGCTCCAGTGCTGGCCCAGCACGCGGATTTCTCCGGAGTCCGGCAGTTCCAGGCCCAGCACGATGTCGGCCAGGGTGGATTTGCCGGCGCCGGACGGCCCGGTGACGGCCACCGATTCGCCCGGGGCCAGCGTGAAGCCAAGGGGCTCCAGGACCAGTCGGCGGGCTGCGCCGTGCCCGCGCAGTGCGCTGAGCGCGGATACTTCCAATGCGGGGATGCTCAAGCCGGTACCCGTTCCAGCCGGGGCGCGCGGGTGCTGGCGATCTTCCCGGAGTCCAGGACTAGGTGCCGGGTGGCCAGCGCCTGGGCAACTGCTGCGTCGTGGGTGACCAGCACCAGGGCCTGCTGCTGGCCCAGCAGGGTGCCCAGCAGTTCCAGGATGAGGTCCCGGGCGGTGTGGTCCAGGGCGCTGGTCGGTTCATCGGCAAGGATCACCGGGGCCTGGCTGAGCACGGCCAGGGCTATGGCGGCGCGCTGTGCTTGCCCTCCGGAGAGTTCTGCGGGACGTCGTGCGAGCAGTTGCGGATCGCCCAGCCCGGCGTCTTGCAGGATGCCGCGGACTTGCTGCGCGCTGGCGCCGGTGGCCTTGCGCAGTTGCCGTCCCAGCGGCAGCAGCGGATGCAGGGCGTCCTGGCCGCGCTGCGGGATGTAGCCGATGCGCGTTGATCCGGGAGTGCGGGTTCCGGTGAATTCCAGTCCGGGTGCCCAGTTCCCGGTGATCATCGACAGCAGCAGCGACTTGCCAGCACCCGACGGGCCGGTGATGACCACGCGCTCGCCGGGAAGAAGCATAAACTCCTCGACGTCGAGCAGCGGGCTGGCGGCGCCGGGCAGTCCCAGGCGCGCGTTACGCAGGCACAAGGCCGGGCTGGGCGGCAGTGGGGCGCGGGGCTGGCGGGCGAGCCCGGGCTCTTCAAGAGTCATAATGAGAATCATTATCACTTAAGTTTTCTCGGCAGCGCAAATCAGCCTGCGGGATCGGCAAGGCGGCCGTGGCGGGCCGCGGCTGCTGGCCAAGCTGGGTGAATTCGCCTAATTTTTCGTGGCCGTACCGAACCTCGGCGCTTGTGCATACCGTGGAATCAGGGTGCGGCAGCAAACTGAGCAAGAGGAGAAAGCGATGATGGAGTCGTTATGGCAGGCGAAGCGTTCTTCCGGTGGCACCGGCCAATTCCAGCCGGGCGCAACCCATGACGCCATCGTCGTGTGCCCTGGGCTCACCGGGTCCGCTACGCAGGACCTCGCTGCCATTGACTCGAGGACTGGCACCGGAGGGGACTAGGTGTCTGGAAAAGCAATTCGACGCCCACGGCGCCCGCCGAGTATTCATCGGCTGTAACCAAGGAATGATTTCGGAAAGTGCAGGGATGATGATTCACTGGAATTTCAAGTTCATCCGCCGTTCACCTTGGACCCCAGGAGAAGTTTTGCGAACCACCGGACCTGCCCGGCCACCTCTGCCTCGAACCGCCGCTTTCACCGCGATTGCCAGTATGGGCCTGGTCCTGCTGCTTTCGGGCTGCGGGTCGGACTACCCGCTGGGAGAAGAGCAGCGCAAGGCCGCTGAATCGAATACCTCTAGCCTCCAAGGCACGCTGACCGGTGGCGGATCCACCGCGCAGAATTCCGCCATGAACGCTTGGACCACCGAATTCTCCACCATGCATCCCCAGGTCCAGGTGCAGTACGCCTCGGTGGGCTCCGGCGCCGGACGTGCCGGGCTCTTGGCAGGCGGCACCGAATTCGCCGGATCCGACGCTTACCTGAAGGAAGAGGAAGTCCAGCGCTCCATCGAGACCTGCGGCCCGCAGGGTGCGATCAATATCCCGGCGTATATTTCCCCGATCAGCATCGCCTTCAACCTGCCGGGCATCAAGGAATTGAACATGGATGCCCCAACGATCGCCAGGATCTTCTCCGGTGAGATCCGCTCCTGGCAGGACCCGGCCATCGCCCAGCTGAACCCGCAGGTCCAGCTGCCCGACCTGCCGATCACCGGGGTGGCGCGCGCCGACGATTCGGGCACGACCGAGAACTTCACCGAGTACCTGCATGCGGTTGCTCCCGAAGCCTGGCCGCACGAGCCGGATGGCGGCTGGCCGGATGCCACCGGCCTGGAGAAGGCCCAGGGCAATGCCGGTGTGGTGACCACCGTGACCCGCGCCGTGGGCGCGGTCACCTATGCCGATGACTCCCTGGTGGATAAGTCGCTGGGCAAGGTGAAGCTGAAGGTCGGCGAGGAATTCGTGGCAGTCAGCGGGGAATCAGCGGCCAAGGCAGTGGCCGAATCGGAACGGGTCCACGGCCGCGGTGAGCACGATATCGCTCTGGAGCTGGACCGCAAGACCACCGCCGCCGGCGCGTACCCGATGGTGCTGGTCTCCTACCTGCTGTTCTGCAGCGGCTACGAGGATCCGCAGACCGTGGAACTGGCCAAGACCTTCGGCCAGTACGTCGTCAGCGACCAGGGGCAGAAGACCGCAGCCGACTCGGCCAAGAGCGCGCCAATGCCGCAGCAGCTGGCCGAAGATGCCCGCGAAGCCATCGATTCGATCTCCGCGCGCTCCTGATTCGGGCGAACAGCCTTGCTGCATCCATCCGCAGGATGGATGCAGCAAGGCTAGCTATGCAGCAGCCTTGGCTGCCGCGCGGTACGCGCGATTTCGCGACCCGAGCAGCGCCGCGCCGATGACCGCGGCTAGCAGCGAGCCGCACAGCACCCCGACCTTCACGTACTGCGCTTCCTCGCCGCCCTGGCCGAAGGCCAGCTCGCCGACCAGCAGGGAGACGGTGAAGCCGATGCCTGCCACGAAGGACAGCCCCAGCACATCAGGCCATTTGATGCTGCCATCCAGCTTGATTCCCGGGAGCCTGGTGACCAGGAAGGTGGCGGCGGTGATGCCCATCGACTTGCCCAGCACCAGGCCGGCAATGATGCCCAGCGCCACCGGGCTGGCCAGCGCTTCTCCCAGTCCGGACAGGCCGCCGACCGGAACACCGGCGGCGAAGAAGGCGAACACCGGAATGGCGATGATGGAGGAGGGAATGGACCACCGGTCCGCGAAGTGGGCGGCCAGGCCTTCGTGGATCGCTTCGCCCTGCTCGGTGCTCCCGGTGCGCACATGCGCCCGCTGGGTGGCAATCACCGGAACCATGAAGCCCAGCAGCACGCCGGCCACCGTGGCGTGGATTCCCGAGGCATGCACCAATGCCCAGACGGTGGCGCCGAGCGGGATCAGGACCCACCAGGCGCGGACCCCGCGCTGCACTGCCAGCGCGAATGCCGCCAGTGGCAGCAGCGCGAGGAGCAGCGGCAGCCAGGCCAGGTCATCGGTGTAGAAAATGGCGATGATGGAAATGGCCAGCAGGTCATCGACCACCGCCAGCGTGAGCAGGAAGGTGCGCAGGGCAGGGGGCAAGAACTTGCCCACCACTGCGATCACGGCGATCGCGAAGGCGATATCAGTGGCTGCGGGGATTGCCCAGCCGTTGATGGCGGAGCTTCCCGATGCGGAGATGACAAGGACGTAGAACAGTGCCGGCAGCGCGACGCCGCCTACGGCTGCGGCCACCGGAACGATCGCCGTGCGCGGATTGCGCAATTTGCCGACAACGAATTCTTCCTTGAGTTCCAAGCCGACAACGAAGAAGAAGATGGCGAGCAGGCCGTCAGCGGCCCAGGCTCCGACCGAGAGATTCAAGTGCAGGGACTCGGGGCCGAAACGGAAGTCGCGCAACCCCTCGTACCATGGGGCTGCAGGGGAATTGGCCAGGACCAAGGCGGCGAGGGTGGCGCAGAGCAGCAGCAGCCCGCCCATCGAGTCCTGCTTGAGGGTTTGGCGGATTCCACGCCACAGGGCGTGGGGTGCTTGGCGGGATACGCCAGTTGAGGGGTATGGCAAAGTAACGGGTCTTTCTGGGATCCGGGAAAAGGGCACGAGGGCGCGCGGAATCCACAGGAGAAAAACCAGGAATCGGGACCGCGCAACTAGTGGCGCGGTGGCGGGCAGCCGGCGATCTCGCCGTGGGCGTTGGTTCCCCAGGAACTCAACCACCCATTGGTGCCGCTGGCTAGCTTGGTCAGCAGTTTTCCCTTGGGGAAAACGGCAGCGAGAAGCCGCTGCGCATGCGTTGAGACAACCAGAGCCATGCTTCCAGTCTACAGACCAGCGATGCATTGGCCTAACTCGAGACGTCCCGGCTGCCGTGGGCCCGACGCTAATGCATCAGGCTGGCGAACATCTTCAAGCGCACCGCCTTGGCGGTGGCCATGTGCGCCTGGATGAGTCCGCTGGCCTTGGCGCTGTCGCGCTCGCGGATGTTCTCCACGATGCGCTGGTGCTCCTCCAGCGCTTCGGTCCACCGCGAGCCAACCGAGAGCGTGGATGTAGGGGCATGGATCTGGTGGGTGGCCAGGCGCTCCAGCAGATCCTCCAGCACCGGGTTGTGCGCGGCGCGCCAGAGCGCGCGGTGGAACTCGATGTTGGTGGCCAAGCGGGTGGCGTCATCTGGTTCGGACAGTGCGCGGTCCCGGTCAACCAGGGCCTGCAGACGCATGAGGTCCACTTCGGTGCGCACCGAGGCGGCTTCCTGGGCGGCCTGGCCCTCGAGCAGGATGCGCAGGTCGTAGACCTGCATGATCTGCTCGGGGTCGATTTCCTTGACGAAAAGACCGCGGGCGCGGCGTTCCAGCAACCCTTCATGCAGCAGGCGGGTCAGGGCTTCGCGCACCGGGGTGCGGGAAACTCCAAAGCGTTCTGCCAGGGCGACCTCGCGCAGGGCATCCCCGGGCTGGAATGCGCCTTGCAGCAAGTCGTCCTTGAGCTGGGCATGGATTGAATCCGAATCGAGCTTGGCCATGATCCCCATTCTCGTCTAAGGCTGGATGGCGGGTAAAACCATTGTTCCGCCAGTACAGGCGTACTGGCGGAACAAGGGGATTTAGTACTTAGGCAAGGTTACCGGCACGCCGGCCGAAGACCACACCGGCAGCCAGGCCGGAACCGCCCGGGTAGTTGGCCGAGAACAGGCCGCCGAGCATTTCGCCGCAGACGTACAGGCCTTGGATGATCTCGCCGTTCTCGTCCAGCACCTGGCCGTCGGTGTTGCCCTTCAGGCCACCGAAGGTGAACGTGATGCCGCAGGTGACCGGGTAGGCGTAGAACGGGCCGGTCTCCAGCGGGTTGGCCCAGTTGCTCTTGGGGGGAGTTACCTTCGCGGCGCGCCCATCGAGCACGTTCGGGTCGTAGGCGATGGAGGTGTCGATGGAAGCATTGAATTCCGAGACGGTCTTGGACAGCGCCGCTGGATCCACGCCGATCTTCTGCGCCAATTCCTCAACGGTGTCGGCGATGACCTCGGAGATCTCCGGCATCTCGTACTCTTCGGCGCGCAGCATCGGACGCAGCGACGCGTCGAAGACCTGGTAGGCGATGGAGTCCGGCTGCTGCAAGATGACCTTGCCGTACTTGGCGTAGGTCAGGTTGCGGAAGTCCGCGCCCTCGTCCAGGAAGCGCTCGCCGCGGTTGTTCACGATGATCCCCAGCGGGTAGGACTGGCGGGTCAGGCGGTTGGTCAGCTCGCGGTTGGATTCGTTCTTCGGGGTCAGCGCGTCCCATTGGACCGAGTGGCAGGTGCTCCAGTCCCCGCCCTTGGCGGCGCCGATTTCCAGGCCGGCGGCCAGCATCTCGCCATTGTTGAATGGGGTGCCGCGGACCTTGGCGTTCTGCCAGCCTTCGCCCAGGTGCTCCTGGCGCCATTGCGGGCTGGATTCGAAGCCGCCAGCGCCGAGGATGACCGACTCGGCGCGCAGTTCCTGCTCTTCGCCGTTGGCGCGGACCTTGACGCCCACCACCTTGCCCTCTTCCACGATCAGGCCGTAGACGTCCTGCTCGAAACGGACTTCGGTGCCCAGCTTCTGGGCTACTTCCAGGTGGTCCTTCATCAGGCCTTCGCCGCCGTCGACGTTGCCCACGTGCAGGCCGCCCCAGAACAGGTAGCCGCCCTCGGGGGTCTTGTAGGCCTGGCGTTCGTACATCAGCCGGTACTTCAGGCCCAGGGATTTGAGCCAGCGCAGGCCGGGTGCTGCTTCCTTGACCAGGACTTCGGTCATTTCCTTGTCGTTGCGGCCTTCGGTTACCTTGGCGATGTCGCCGGCGTAGTCGGCCTTGGAGTAGGGCGGAACTTCGGAGAGCGGGTGGCGCTCATCGAATTCGACCAGGTCCTGCAGGTCTTCCAGGCCGTTGTGCGCGATGCGGGTTGCGCCTGCGGTGTAGTAGCTGTTGCCACCGAACTGGTCGCGGGGTGCCTTCTCCAGGAGCAGTACCTTGCGGCCGCGGGTCACTGCCGCGTGCGCTGCGGTGAAGGCAGCGTTGCCGCCGCCGACCACGATGACGTCTGCGACGTTGGCAGCGGTTTCCTGAGCATGGGTTGTCATGAGATGGCCTTTCGGAAATGAAGACGTGGGAAAACGTGGATCCGAAATTAGTGTATACACTAATGTGCATTAAAAGCCAGTGGAGTGCAGGAAATATAGCCGACCCACGAATACCGGTGCTCGGGACGGCCTGCCGAACCGTAGCGCGGACGCAGCTGGGCCTTGCCCGCCGTGACCAGGAAGTCCAGGTAGCGCCGGGCACTGACCCGGGAGATCCCGCAAATTTCGGCAACCTCCAAGGAAGACAAGGTGCCATCCGGCTGGCCAGGTGCGCTGCGCAAGGCTTCTCCGACCAGTGCCATGGTGGGCGCGGTGAAGCCCTTGGGCAATCGTTCGGTCTGGGCGCCGGTGACGGCCCCGGGGGCCAGTTCGAGGACTTCGGGGATCCTGGCATCCCCTCGTCCACTGGCGGCCTGGAGCAGCTGGTCGATCTCGGCCTGGCCCAGCTCGTCGATCTGCTCCTCTGGCTGCGCCACCGCTTCGGGCTGCGCCGAAACGCGCTGGGCATAGAGCGCCAGACGCTGCTTGAACTCGTCCACGGTGAAGGGCTTGACCAGGTAATCCTCGACGCCGTGGCCCACTGCTTGGCGCACCGCATCGCGTTCATTGTTGGCGGTAATCATGATGACGTGCGCGTCGGACCCAGCTGCGCGCAGCTGGGCCAATACTTCCAGCCCGGTCAGATCCGGCAGGTGCACATCGAGCAAGACCAGATCCACCTGCCCGGATTGCACAAAGGGAACCACGCCGGAACCGCGCTCCAGCACGCCGACCACTTCAAAATGCTCCATGCCCTGCAGGTAGCGGCGATGCAGCCCGGCCACTGCGAAGTCGTCATCGACCACGAGTGTCTTAATCATTGAAGTAATCTCCTTGCGCGGGAACGGGAATGCTCTGCTTAACCATAGGTCGCTTCGACGGAGGCCAGGCGACGATGACCTCGGCTCCGCCCAGATCACTGGACCCGAACTTCAGCACGCCACCGCGCCGGGTCCGGATGCGGTCCACCAGGGCCAGGCCGATGCCCCGTCCGTGGACTGCTCCCGGCGCCCCGGTTTTGCTGCTGTAGCCAAGCTGCACCAGGCGGGCCGCGTCGCCTTCCTTGATGCCCGGGCCGGAATCACTGACCGCGATGCGCATGCCGGTGGGCCCGGCGTTCAAGTGCAATGACACCACGCCGCCATCATCGGCGGCCTCGATGGCGTTGGCCAGCAGGTTCGAGGCGACGGTGATGGCATCGTCGTCAATCGCGGTTCCGGGCACCACCGCGGAGAACGGGTGCAGTTCCAGCCGGACCCCGGCTTCGCTGGCCACGGCCTGCTTGGCAACGAAGAGCGCTGACAGGGTGGGGTCGCCCAGGTGCGTTTCCGGATGCTCGCCGCGAGCGCCGGAGAAACGCTGGATATGCTCCTTGGCTTCTTCGTATTCGCCGATGGACATCAGCCCCGAGAGCAGGTGCAAGCGGTTGGTGAATTCGTGGGCCTGGGCGCGCAGCGTATCGGCCAAGGACCTCTGGCCGCGCAACTCGCGCAAGGTCTCTTCCAGCTCGGTATGGTCGGTCAAGGTCAGGGTGCGTCCATAGTGCTTGGGTCCCAGCATCGCCTCGCGGCGGGTGGCGATCAGCACACGCTCTCCGGAGAGCACGTTCTGCACCGATTCGGCCTCGGGGGAGTCGCTGCGCAGCAGGTCTACCAGGCTCTGGTCCAGGACCTCTTCGGCTTGCTGGCCCACAGTGTCTTCGGGAAGATCCAGCAGCCGGCGCGCTTCTCCGTTGACCAAGGTGAGCCGGCCATTGCCATCCACGCCCAGTACGCCATCGCTGACTCCGTAGAGCACGGCCTGCTGCGCCTGCTTCAGCGAATCCACCTCTTCGGGGTCAACCCGGTAGATCCTGCGGATGGCCCGTTCGACCAGCGCGGCCGCGAGGCTGCCGATGGCCACGGCCAGGATAATCCACGGCGCGAACGCCCAGACGATATCAACCAGGCTGGCGCGCACCTTGCTTTGCAGGATGCCCACGGAGATGGTGCCAACGATCTTCCCCTCCTCGAAGACCGGTTGCTTCACCCGCAGGGTGACGCCCAGGGGGCCTTCCTCCACGCCCCTGAAGGTTTCGCCGTTGCGGATGGATTCATGATCCGAGGAAACCGGCTGGCCGATGGACTCGGGTTCGGGGTGGGCCACGCGAATGCCGTTCAAATCGGCAATGGTCACATAGTCCACTCCGGAGGCCGACTCGGCCAGGTGGGCCAGCGGGGCGACGACTTCGGCTGCGTTTCCGGGATCCTCGGCCAGCGCGTGGCCAATCGGGGCCAGCTGGGCCGTTTCCTCGGCCACCAGGGCGACGCGGCTGAAAGCGCTGTCCTCCACCCGGTTGATCTCGAAGCGCATCACGATCACCGAAACTGCCAGCAGCGTGATCAGCACGATGGCTAATTGCAGGAACAGGATGCGAACCCGGAAGCGCTGGCTGTTCTTTATCCATTGCATGGTGGACCCGCTTGCTCCCGTTGTTTTTATTTTCTTAATTGCCCGTTATGACCAGAACCGCATTCCCGGTGTGTTTCGGCTCACTTTGACTGCACACTGGGAAAGGCCGCACCGGGAATCGGTGAGGTGAATCACTAACAATGAGGTTACGGAAAATGGTGAGCAAACGCATCTTGAGCCGGTCCCTGTACGGCGTTGTCGTCGTGGCGGTAGCGGGACTCGCATTCACCAACGCGGCAGCGTCGGGCGGAGAGTCCTCGGCGCGGAACAAGTTGGTCATCATGGCCCCTGCCTCGCCCGGCGGCGGCTGGGACGGCTTCGCCCGTGAAGCCCAGCAGGCACTGAAGTCCATCGGCGCAGTGAACAACGTGCAGGTCACGAACATCCCGGGAGCTGGCGGCACCATCGGCTTGAGCCAATTCGTGCAGATGACCGGGCGCCACGACATGCTCATGGCCACCGGCGGGGTGATGATCGGCGCAATCGAGCTGGCCAACTCCGAAGCCACCATGAAGGACGTGGAGCTGGTCGCGCGCATGTCTGATGACTACGCGGTGCTGGTAGTGCCGGCCAAGTCCGATATCAAGACCCTGGACGAGTTCATCGCGGCCTGGAAGAAGGACCCGGGGAAAACCTCGATTGCCGGCGGTTCGCTGGGTTCGATTGACCACCTGCTCACCGGTGCGGTGGCCCAGGAAGTGGGCATCGACCCGTCCAAGGCCAACTACATCGCCTACTCCGGCGGCGGCGAGGCACTGACCTCGATGCTGGCAGGCACCACCGTTGGCGGCATGTCCGGCTATAACGAAGTAGCTGACCAGATCGAAGCCGGAAACCTGCGGGCGCTGGCCATCTCCTCCGAAGAACGGCTGCCGGGGGTCGACGTCCCGACCTTCAAGGAACAGGGAGTTGACGCGGTCATGGCCAACTGGCGCGGCTTCGTCGGTGCCCCGGGCATCACCGAAGAGGACAAGCAGGTCTTCGTGGACATGGTCCACGAAATCCATGAATCCGAGCAGTGGAAAGATGCGCTGGAGCGCAATAACTGGACCGACAGCTTCATGATCGGCAAGGAATTCGAAGACTACGTGGACAGCGAAATCGAAGTCACGGAACAAATCGTCAAGGGACTGGGACTATGAGCATTCAAGCACCCCAAGCAACAGAAGGCACCGGCAACGGCACCGGCACCCGCCGTAACGCCGCCCCTGCCCAGAACTTCTTCAGCGGGCGCAGCGAACTGATCGTCCCGGCTCTGGTACTGGCCCTGGCGCTCTTCCTGACTTGGCAGACCGCCACCATGGAGGTACTGGGCAAGTCGGTCCCCGGCCCGCAGTTCTTCCCGACCATTGTGTGCGTGCTGCTCTACGGTGTGGTCATCGCCCACACCATCCAGATTTTCCGCTCCCCGCGCGGCGGCGCAGCCGCGCCGGCCGCGGAAGAAAAGCAGTACAAGACCCAGTCGGACTGGAAGACCATGGGCATGGTGGTTGCCGGCGTCATCGGCTTCATCCTGATCCTGCCCTACGCCGGCTGGATCCTCAGCGCGGCAGCCCTGTTCTGGGTCGTTGCCCGCGCACTGGGCAGCAAGAAGGCGCTCTTCGACGTGAGCATTGCACTGCTCTTCTCCTGCGTGATCCAGTTGGCTTTCAACGCCGGACTGGGATTGAACCTGCCTGCGGGATTCCTGGAAGGACTGCTCTAGATGGAACAGCTCAATCTGCTGCTTGAGGGATTCTCAAACGCACTGACCCCAATGAACTTGCTGTGGGTGCTGCTTGGTGCCCTGCTGGGCACCGCCGTAGGCGTGCTTCCCGGCCTGGGCTCGGCGATGGCCGTGGCGCTGCTGCTGCCTATTACCTTCTCGCTGGATCCCACCGCGGCATTCATCATGTTCGCCGGCGTCTACTACGGCGGGCTGTTCGGCGACTCCACCTCCGGCATCCTGCTCAATACGCCGGGCAATTCCTCGGCGATCGCCTCGACCTTCGAAGGCCACCGGATGGCCCGCAGCGGCCTGGCCGCCAAGGCCCTGGCAACTGCGGCCATGGGCGCCTTCATTGGCGGCCTGCTGGCCACCACCGTCGTGGTGTTCTTCGCCCCGACCCTGGTCAAGCTGGCCACCGCTTTCGGTCCGGCTGAATACTTCGCGCTGGCGGTCTTCGCCTTCCTTGCAATCTCTTCGGTGGTTTCCGACTCGATCGTCAAGGGCCTGGTGGCCCTGGGTATCGGATTGGTCTTGGCCATGGTCGGGGTGGATGGGCCTTCGGGAACCATCCGCTACACCCTGGGCCTGCCTCAGCTCTTTGACGGCATCTCCATTGTGGTGATCACCGTGGGCCTGCTGGCCCTGGGCGAAGTGCTGCACATTGCCTCGCGCATCCACCGCGATCCGGAAGCCGTGAAGATCAAGCCAAGCGGCCGTCCGCGCCTGCACCGCCACGACATCAAGAAGGCCCTGCCGGCATGGCTGCGCGGTACCGCTTTCGGCCTGCCTTTCGGCATCATCCCTGCTGGCGGTTCCGAGGTGCCGACCTTCTTGGCCTACGGCACCGAAAAGCGCCTGGCCAAGCGCCGCGGCGATATCGAATTCGGCCAGATCGGTTCCATCCGAGGCGTGGCTGCTCCGGAAGCCGCTGGCAATGCCACCGCCGGCACCGCCATGGGCGCCTTGCTGGCCCTGGGCCTGCCCACCAGTGCTACCGCGGCCATCATGATCGCCGCCTTCCAGCAGTACGGCATGCAGCCAGGCCCGCTGCTGTTCGAACGCAGCGGCCCCATGGTGTGGACCCTGCTGGCCTCGCTGTTCATCGGACTAGTGATCCTGCTGGTCATGAACATGCAGTTCGCGGTGCTGTGGGCCAAGCTGCTGCTGGTCCCGCGCCACTACCTGTACGCAGGCATTACCGTGCTCTCGGTCCTCGGCGTCTACGCCATCAGCGCCGCGCTGCTGGATCTGTGGATCCTGCTGGGTGTGGGACTGGTTGGATTCGTGATGCGTCGCTACGAGATCCCCTTGGCTCCGGTTCTGATTGCAGTGATCCTCGGCCCGCTGGCCGAAACAGAACTGCGCCGTGCACTGACCGTCTCGGAAGGCGACGCGGGCATCCTGGTTTCCAGCGGAATCACGATTACCCTGTACTCGATCCTCGCATTGACGCTGGCATTCACCGCCTACAAGCACGTGCGTGCTAGCAAGAAGGCCAAGGAAGATGCCCAGCTGATCAACGCCTGATCATCTCCTTTACAGCAAAGCACAGCACAGCACAGCAGGCCTTGCCGCCTCTACCGCGGCAAGGCCTGCTGTGCGCGTTCAAGGCGCGTGGCAGCTCGGCGACGTCCCGATCCGAAGCCGGCGGCTGGACGCTTCCTGACTGCGGCTTGCCTGCGGTAGCTGCCCAGAGCACAGTGGGCTGTGGACGATGAAAGGAGCATGAATATGCCAGACCTAGCAGGCAAGAAAGTTCTTGTGGCAGTTTCCAACCGCGGAGTCGAGCAGGATGAGCTGAAGAAGCCAGTGGAGCACTTGCGCCAAGCCGGTGCGGAAGTGGTGATCGCGGCCCCGGAGGCCGGCCAGGTCAAGTCGCTGGTCGGCGATTGGGATCTGGGGGAGGTCTTCGAAGCCGGTGAAGCGCTGGCGGCAGTGAACGAACAGGATTTCGACCTGCTGCTGATCCCCGGCGGGACGCTGAATGCCGACAATCTCCGCTTGGATGCCGATGCCCAGCGCATTGCCAAGTCCTTTGCCGGTTCGGGCCGGCCGATCGCTTCCATCTGCCATGGGCCATGGCTGCTGGTGGAAACCGGATTGGCCAAGGGCAAGACCTTGACCTCGTACACCTCGATCAAGACCGATGTCGTCAATGCCGGCGGCACCTGGAAGGACGAACAGGTTTTCCGCTGCCCGGCAAACGGCTTCGTGCTGATTACCTCGCGCAATCCAGGCGACCTCGATGCGTTCAACAGCGCCATTGCCGCGGAGCTCAGCTCCTAGCAATTGGCCGCCAGCCGGCCAAGCCGCCGTCGAAGCCAGTCTTCCGGACGGCGGCTTCGCTGCGCTGGACCGGAGCCCGCCATCCAGGGCTTTGGCGGTCGAAGGGCACGCCACCAAGATGTGGTTGTCGCGTATTCTCCCACCTGTGGAGGCAGGAACATGGCTGCAGATTATGACGAGGTTCGTCCGGATTTCGCCGCGGCGTCCGAGAAGACGCTCAAGGACGTGCAACAAGCCGATGCCCCCGACGCGAAGAGCGTTGTGGCCGAGCTTGAAGAAACCGACCTTTCCGATGGCGTGGAGCTCCCTGGCGCCATCGTCGAGGAAGAGCTGAGCGTTGAAGTCCCCCCGCAAGCAGCGGATGAGTTCCACTGCGCCAGTTGCTTCACTATCCGCCATCGCAGCCAAGCCGTGCAGAAGACTGGCCTAGGCGTCATCTGCCGCGACTGCGCCAGCGAACTCGCCTAGATTCCTGGGATTCCAAGAATCCCGGCGTTCGGCCATCCAGGCGTTCCAAGGAATTGGGTATGGCGATGACGCTGAGGACTTTGCCATGGACTGCATGGAAAAGCGGACACCCCGGCATGCCAGGGTGCCCGCCTCAGCAATTCAGCATCTGGTCACGCCGCTTGCGGGTCCCGATGCTGTCCGGTCGCCTTGCGGGAGAGGAGCAATCCCAAGATGATCATGAGCGCACCGAGCCCCAGATGCAGCCAGTTATCGGCATCGTTCAGCGGGATGAAGTTGGCGGCGCTGTCGAAATCAATGACTAGCCCGTAGACCCACAGGGCCAGGTAGATGATTCCGCCGCCAATGAGGTAGCTGCGGGCAGCAGGCACGGTTCGCGCCATCAGGTAGCCGGCAACACCGAAGAGCAGATGCACGGCATTGTGCAGGTACGAGACCTGGAAGATGCCCAGCAGCTTGGCTTCAGAGTGGTGGCCGGCACCAGAGAGCGATTCGTAGTTGGTGGTGATTCCCGGAATGAATCCGAGGACACCGACCAGAAAGAACACGATGCCGACCGCCAGGGCGGCCTTCTGCACCAGCGGACGTGTTGCTATGACAGGATCTTTTGGATGTTCCATGATCTTGCTCCTTCATTCTGGCTGTTGCGATCGGAAGGAAACGTTGGCCCGGTATGCCGGCCGCCGTCATGCTAGCCACGCTAGGGGATTGCCGGCTGGATGGCACGGGAATCTTCCAGTACCTAGGGAACGTCCAGCAACGGAGGTGCGTGGATCGGGGCGGAACCCGGCACCCGCCGGATTCCACCCCGATCACCGCTGCGTGCAGGTTCAGCTCCTGCGCTAAGCCAGCGCGCCGGCGCTAGCGGGTTTGCCGGCCGCCTTCCCAGCCCTCGGCCTGAACCTGTTCCTTGCGCAACTGCGCTTCGAGGCGTTCTTCCTCGATGACTGTTTCCTTTTCCAGGCTGACCCGCTCAACTGGCTCAACAGTCTTCTCTACGACGGGGCGCTCCTCGTGCAAGGTCACCTCCTGCTCGTCTTCAGCCAGTTCTCCGCTGGTGCCAGCGGCTTCGGCATCCGTGATGGGCTCGCGCTCAAGCCTCACTTCCTCATGGCTCACCGGCACCGTGGTAGCCACATCCTCGGTGACCACGTGCTTGCGCAGGCGTACCTTGCCGGTATCCACGCTTTCGGTTCCCACATGCAGCCGCTCCTCGGAACGGATGGCAGAGGCCTGGGAAGTGCCGGCCCCCGGATCACGCACGTCTTCCCGCGCATACTCGGCGCGGGTATCGGTCTCCGGGACGCCGGGCTGCACGGCGGCCTGGTCAGCTTCCTGGTAGGACAGGCTGTAGTAGTGGTAGAGCTCCTGCTCCTGCTCTGGGGTGAGCTGGCCCTCCGGATCGATGTTCGGGGCGTCCTTGACGGTCTGCTTGTTATAGGGCACCGAGAGCGTATCGCCGGCGACGGTTGCCTGGCTGAGCGGAACGAAGCTCTCGGAGAGGCCGAAGAGGCCCGTGCGGACGGTCGCCCATTCCGGCTGCCCGCTGCGGTCGTCAAGGAAAATCTGGCCGAATTTGCCGATCTTCTGGCCGTCGGGGCCAATGACGGTGCCGCCAATTGCGCTGAGTTCCTGAAGTTGTTCTGTGCTGATCATGGGTCTGTCCTCCTGCTGCGTTCGACTTCGGATCAATCCAGTAATTCCAGTCCGGCTGGCCAGTGGCCGGCCGGCTGAAGCTGCGCCTCCAAGTGGGCGTGACGGCCCGCAGCTTGGCTTCTTGCAGTGCATTGACAAGCCGCGGTGATTAGAGCGTGGCACACTTTGCAAGCCCTTGCACTCGGGCTTGTGCTTGCATGGCCGCAAGCTCAGTAGCAGCTGTGAAAAGCAGTCAGCAAGTGCCCGGGGGAGCTATCGGGCGTAGGGCGAGGCGGGTGAACGGGTGACTGAGAACAGCCGCGTCCGCAGCTGCGGCGAAGCTGGAAAATCGCTGGGTTTCCTGCCGGGAACGGCCGTCCCTGGCCAGCTGCCGTCTAATGTTCAGTTCGTATTGCTGCCCAGGGAAGGCGAACCAGCATCCATGACCAGGACCTTTGGGATCGAAGAGGAATTCTTCCTCGTGGATCCGGAAACTGCCGCCCCGGTGCCGATGGCCGATGAGCTCAGCGCCCAGCTGCTTGGCCTCGATCTGCAGGGCACCACGGTCCACCGCGAACTTCTGGCCAGCCAGCTGGAAATCGTCACCGGAATCTGCACCTCTGCGCAAGAAGCCGTGGAAGCGCTGGTGCTGCGGCGCGCCGCCATTGAGCGGATCTGCCGCGAACACCAGGTGCTTCCGCTTGCTTCGGGAACGGCGCTGGGGCTTCCGAGCTCTACGGAGTTCACCAAGGGCCAGCGCTACGCAACCATCCACGAGTTCGTCCCGGGGATCGCCCGCGAGCATTTCATCAACGGACTGCACATCCATGTGCATGTCCCGGATGCCGCCGCCGGAGTCCGGGCGCTGAATGCCTTGCGCGGCTGGTTGCCGCTGATTGCGGGAATGGGCGCGAACTCTCCCATCTGGAACGGGGAGCCGACCGGCTTCGCGTCGTGGCGGACGGTGCACTACCGCAGATGGTCTGCGGCAGGCATCCCGCCGGCGTTTGCGACGGCGCAGGAATACCAGCAGCGCATTGAGGACATGATCACCTCCGGGGCGTTGCTTGATCCGGGACATATCGGCTGGTTTGCCCGCTTATCGGTGAACCATCCGACCATTGAAGTGCGGGCGGCGGACACGCAGATGGCAGCCGGCGAATCCGTGGCCCTGGCTTTGCTCATCCGGGCCATCGTGGATACTGCCTCGGCAACACAGAACCCCGCCAGCACGGCAGCGTCCGAGGTTCTCGACCTGGGCCTGTGGCAAGCGGCGAAGTCGGGGGTGGAAGGCACCTATTTCGATAGCGAAGCCAGGACTCCTGTGCCTGCCAAGGCCATGATGAAGCGGGTGCTCGATTACGCGGGCCGTCAATTGCAGCGCAATGGCGATGAACAGTTCGTGGCCGATTACCTCGACTCGCTCGCGAATCTCGGCAATGGTGCCACGCGCCAACTCGAGAGCTGGAACCAGGGCGGAGCGAAGCAGGTCGTGGCTGATGCCGCCAAGCTGTTCGCGCAAGCCTGACAGGTTTTTGCAGGAGCAACGCGAACAACCAGGGGAGCGGCGCGCATGGAGAAATACCGCTTGTAGCGGGTTCGGCAGAGGCCTACTATCAAGGCAGGGAGTCGATCCTGCATGAACGGCCAGCACTGGGGTGTTGGGGCGGAGGAAAGTGATTCCTGCATACTCGCAACAACGAGGGGGAATCATGAGCACTCCAGCTGCAGTACCCGGGCGCATGACCAAGGAGCAGAAACGCGTCGCGGGAGCGACCATGGTGGGCACCACCGTGGAGTGGTACGACTACTTCATCTACGCCAATGCGGCGGCCCTGGTCCTGGCCCCGCAATTCTTCACTCCCGCCGAAGCGTCGCTGGGCTCCATCATCGCTTTCGCCACCGTCGGCATCAGCTTCCTCTTCCGCCCGTTGGGCGCGATCGTGATGGGCCGGGTGGGCGACAAGTACGGCCGCCGAGCGGTGCTGATCATTACCCTGGTCCTGATGGGCGTCGGCACCACATTGGTGGGCTTGCTGCCCACCTATGCGAGCATCGGCATCTGGGCTCCGATTCTCCTGATCTTCCTGCGCATCGTCCAGGGCTTCTCCGCCGGCGGCGAGTGGGGAGGCGCGGCACTGATGGCAGTGGAGCACGCGCCGGATCATGCCCGCGGCAAATTCGGCGCCTTCCCGCAGCTCGGTGTACCGGCCGGCATGCTGCTGGCCTCCGCGGTCAGCGCCATTATCGCCGCCGTTCTCTCCCCGGAGCAGTTCATGGCCTGGGGCTGGCGCATCCCATTCCTGCTCAGCTTCGTGCTGATCCTCATCGGCTACTACATCCGCCAGCGCGTGGAGGAATCCCCGGTCTTCGAGGAAATGGCCCGGACCAAGCAGACCGAGTCGGCCCCGCTGTCCACACTGTTCAGCAAGCACCCAAAGAAGGTCATCCAGGCGACGTTGGTATTCATGGGCAACAACACTGCCGGGTACATGCTCACCGGCGGCTTCATCCTGGGCTATGCAACGAACAAGCTGGAACTGCAGGCTGGCGACATCCTGAACATCATCACCATCGGCTCGCTGGCCTGGCTGATCTCCACCTGGATCGGCGGAGTGGTCTCGGACCGCATTGGCCGCAAGAAGATGTTCATCATCGGCTGGGTGCTGTTGCTGGCCTGGCTCTTCCCGCTGTTCCTGCTCATCGAGACACGAAACCTGGCCTGGGTCACCGTGTCCCTGGTGGTCTTCGGCGCTTTCATGGGCTTCTCCTACGGTCCGTTGCCGGCGCTGTATGCCGAGCTGTTCCCGGCCCGCATCCGCCTGAGCGGTTCCTCGATCAGCTACGCCCTGGGCTCGGTGATCGGTGGCGCGTTCGCCCCGACCATTGCCGCGGCGCTGGTGGGCCAGTTCAATACCACCGTGGCGGTCTCGACTTACCTGTTCATCTGGGTGGGCGCTTCGCTGATCGCAACCCTGACCTTGAAGGATCGCACCGGAGCTGATTTGTATCCGCAGGAGGGCGCAACCGGAGAATCGGGAGGCCGCACAGAGGTAGCCGGGCCCGAGCATTTGTGAGCAGTGGCGGTGAACGGGCAACTAGCTGCCCGTAACATCTGCGATACAAACTGCTGATATCTTGTCGCTCATGACGTTGCCCATTGAACCCGCAGACTTCCAGGATCCCTCCCTGGGAGCCTTCCTCGAAGCCCACCTTGCTGACATGGCGCCGCAGTCGCCGCTGGAGTCCCAGCATGCCTTGGACTTGGCTGCGCTGCGCCAGCCAACCGTCCGGCTCTGGGCAGCGCGGAAGGACCAGCGCATAGTGGGCACTTGCGCGTTGGCGGTCTTGGAGCCGGGCCACGAGGAGCTCAAGAGCATGCGGACGGACCCGGACTTCCGCGGGCAAGGCGTCGCTTCCCGGTTGCTGCTCCATGCGCTGGAGGATGCAGCAGAGCGCAAGCTATCGCGCATATCCCTTGAAACGGGAGCGATGGAGTTCTTCGCACCTGCACGCGCGCTGTACCGAAAGCACGGCTTCCAGCAATGCCAGCCCTTCGGTTCCTATCTGGAGGACCCTAACAGCATCTACATGACCCGGATCCTCGAACTGGACTAACTCTTGGGCATGGCGATGCCAGGAATTCTTGCGCCCATCGCGGCAAAGGCCATGAAGGACACCAAATTCGGTCGTTTCCGGGCAAGGCTGGAGCGCTGGCGAGGACTGGCTGAATCTAACTTGCTTGCCGACTGTCCATCAGCCCGCCACTTCCGGAGGGTTCCTAGCAGTGGTGGGCTGATGGATTGCTTAATATGATCGCCAGGAGACAGCTGGCTCGGGGTGGCTGGTCGGGGTGTGGACGATATCGAAGTAGACATCGGTCTTTTCAGGATCTGGGAAGACGCGGTAGGTGAATTCTTCGCCGGCGAGCGTGACGATCTGCGAATCGCGGGTGAACAGCACCTTGCCAGCGTCATCCTTGGCGACGATGCTGCGGGTCTTGCCATCGTCGCTGACGGTCCAATCGCCCTGCATCTTGGGAGAGTCATCCAGGTTGTACATGTCGAAGGTGCCATCGGCGCGGAAGTAGGCGTTGCCCACGAAGTTGCTGACATCCTTGTCGGAGAGCTCCACTGCTTCGCCCTGGGCATCCGTGGCACCGGTGGTTTCCCAGGCGGTGGAGGACAGGATCTCGGACGGGGTCATGGTGCCGGTGGCTGCTGCTGCGCCCTGCGTGGCTTCGGCGGTGCTGCCTGCGATGGCCTGCCCGGCCTCGGCGCCGGCGGTGCACCCGGCCAGCAGCCCGATGGCCAAGGATGCGCCGCCCAGCGACATGAGCAGCTTGGAGGTGTTAACGTGCTTCTTCATGGGTTCTGCCTCGATTCACAAAAGATGATGTCCACTAAGGCCCGGTGGGGCTTGGTGATAAATCAATCTTGTCGTTTCAAGCCAGCAAAGACATCGGCCATCAAGCTGGGACTGGCGGCCTGGTGGATGAGTCTTCCAGCGCCTTGCGGTACCTAGCGCATGCCCTCCCGGCGGAGGGCGGTGGTGATCGCCTCGACGCGTGTTTCCACGCCCAGCTTGGCATAGATATGGGCCAGGTGGGTCTTGACCGTAGCTTCCGAGATGAACAGCCGCTGGCTCAGCTCCTTGTTGCCAAGCCCCTCGACCAGCAGGCTGAGCAATTCCGCCTCGCGGGGAGTCAGAGCCTCGTCGGGGTTGCGCAGCCGGCGGAAGAGCTTGGAGGCCACTGGGGCGCTCATCACGCTCTTTCCGTTGGAGGCACCGCGCACGGCGCTGAAGATCTCCTCCGGAGCGGCATCCTTGAGCAGGTAGCCCATGGCGCCGGCATCCACGGCCCGCACGATATCCGCATCCGAATCATAGGTGGTGAACACCAGCACCGCCTGCTTGGCGTTGCGCTGGTGGATTTCCTTGATCGCGTCGATGCCGTCCATGCCCGCGCCCATGGCCAGATCCATGACAACGACATCGGGGGAAAGATTTTCAAGGATCCGCAGGGCGGCCTCGCCGGAGTCGGCCTCGGCGATGACCTCGATATCCGGCTGGGTATCAAGCAGCGCCTTCAGCCCGCTGCGGACCACGAGATGGTCATCGACCAGAAGCACTGAAATTGTTGTCATGAGTTGTTCTCCTCGCTGGGGATCAGCGCGGCGATGATGGTCCCGGAGCGCGGGGTGCTTTCCACCGAGAATTCCCCGCCGAGTTGTTCCACGCGCTGCCTCATGGCGCGTAGCCCGTAGCCGCCGGACTGGGATGGGGCCTGGAGCTTTTCCGGGGTGAAGCCCCGGCCGTTGTCATGGATGTCCAAGGTGACGGTGTCCTGGAGGAAACCGATGGTGACGGTGGCCTGCTCCGCGCCGGAGTGCAGCTTCACGTTGGCAGCGGCGCTTTGCACCACGCGCAGCAGGGCATGGCGGACCTCGGGCGATACCGGGCGCTCGGTGCCAACGACATGCATCTGGAGATCCGGGAGGTAGGCGGACGCGGCTTCGCGGAGCACCTCGGGCAGAGGACCGGTATCCGTCGCCGGCGAGGCCAGGTCGTGGACCAGCCGCCGGGTTTCCATGAGGTTGTGCCTGAGCAATTCGCTGGCCTGGCGGACCTCATCCTGCGAGGAGGTTGTTGGCCAATTCCGGTTGGCGGCTTCCAGCAGCAGCAGGCTGCTGGCCAAGCCCTGGGTTACCGTGTCATGGATTTCCCGGGAGACTCGTGCCCGTTCGGTGATGATCCCGGCGCGGCGCTCGCTGGCCGCGAGCTGCAGCTGCGCACTGGAGATCTCTTCGTTCAGCCGGCGCTGCTCTGCCGCGTCCTGTTCCATCCTGTCGAAGATCAGGGTCAGCATCGCGCCGATGGCGATGGGCCCGAGAAGCATCACGATGTCCCTGTCATCGCTGAACATGAACCAGCTCAACGCCGCGGCCAGGACGGTCAGCCCGCCTGCCAGATACCCGGCCAATCCTCGCAGCGTCCTGCGGCACAGGAAGAAGAGCCCGAAGGAGCACCAAGCAAAGCTCGGGGCGAGGAGCACCAGGACCGAGGAGGTGGCTACCAGCACGATGACCCAAGGTGCCTGCTTGTACTTCCTGTTCACCAAGAACGCGGTGACCAGGTAGAGCGCGCAGACCACGCCGGCGAGCACCATAATCCAGAGATTTTCCACCGGATCATGGCGCAGGACGTAGCGGATGAGTGCGGTGAACATGAGCACGGCAAAGCCGACATGCACCAGGGTGTCGATGTTGGCTCGAGGCGCAAGCATGAATTTAGGGGGAGCAGTAGCGGTAGGAATGGCAAGACCTTTGTCGTGATGTAGATGCTTTCCCCATGGTAGGACCTGGGACAGGTTTTGTGCTCCGCCTTCTGGATGGTTTTCATCGCCTATCGGACGATGCCCGCAGCAGCCGTGGTGTTGGATGATGGGAGGAAGCCCGTTTTCCGGACTACGGGAGATCCCCAGCAAGGAGCGCTCATGAGCAAGAACCAGAACCCGTCAACTGCCACGGAGATCAGGGCTACTGGGCATGGAAGAAGGGCCTTGGGCATCGGGGCGCTGTCTCTTGCGGGTTTGGCTGTTCTCTCGGGGTGCTCCATGGCAGCGTCTGAAGCCAAACTCGTTGGTACTCCGGAACCGTCCAGTACCGAATTCGCATCTCCAGAAACCACGGCACCGGAAGCGAGCCTCACCGCCGTGGAGCAGGATGAATTGGATCAGCGGCTGATCCGCGCGGCCAAAGACAATGACGTGGAACTGGTGCAGGAACTGATCTCCGGGGGTGGGGACGTCAACGCCAAGGATGATCTTGAGGATTCGGCCTTTCTCTATGCCGGGGCCGAGGGGTTCAACGAGGTTCTGGAACTAGCGCTGGAGAATGGGGCGGACGTCGAAAGCCTCAACCGCTATGGAGGGACCGCGCTTATTCCGGCCAGCGAGCACGGATATGTGGAGACCGTGAAGATGCTCATCGAGGCTGGTGTTCCGCTTGACCATGTGAACAATCCCGGATGGACCGCGCTGCAAGAAGCCGTCCTGCTTGGAGATGGAGGACCAAACCAGCAACAGGTCGCCAGGCTGCTGCTGGCCGCCGGGGCAGATCCGGGGATCACCGACCCGCAGGGCCGCACCGCCCTGGAGAATGCGCGCCGGCTCGGATTCGACGAGCTGGCCAAAACCATCGCCGCGCATCAGTAGTTCCCCGGCGCAGGATTGAGCTGATCGCAGGGCTGCCTGGCGGGGTGGTTCCACTCATATTTCTGAAGAGCCAGATTAGTCCGCGATAAGTTCCCGCCCGATTCGCTCAGAAGCATGAACAACGGATATGGGGTCGATGAGGCGCTGCTGGAATTAAGAGGATCTTGCGGCGATCAATCCCGGCTGCCCGAAGTCTCATCTTGCTCGGAATCAAAGTCATCGATTGACTGAAATTCGCTGACGCCGAATCCCGGGCTCGTGGCGATGCCTGGGCGGTATCCCTCCACATAGCCGAAGTAGCTACCGCCGTCCTCATCGGTATCCGTTTCGGATTCTGGATCGCTGGTGCCGCCGAGGAAACTGCGGGTCAGGGCGGCTGAATCATCCATCAACTCGCCCGCGGCTACGCGCAGGTGATGTCCTGTCGGAGTGGCGTCCTGCAAGGCCGCTAGAAGCACCGACCGACGGATCAGTTCGCGGGCAAGAGATGCGGTGGTCCCCTCGATAGTTCCCGCTACCTCGTCCAGGGTTTTGGAATCCAGCCCGATCTTGGAACCATAGAGTTCCAGCAGCTTGCGGCGTCCGGCTAAATCAGGCCGGGGAATCTCCACTGCTAAATCTATGCGCCCGGGACGCTGAACCAGAGCTCGTTCCAGCGACTCAACGCGGTTGGTGGTCAGCAGGAATACAACATCAGCATCAGAATCCAGCCCGTCCATTGCATCGAGCACCTCGAAAAGCAGCGGCTGCGGGCCGTGGCCGAAGGAACGGTCCTCGGCGATCAGATCGCAGTCCTCCAGCACCACCACGGCCGGTTGCAGGGCGCGTGCCATGCGGGCGGCCTCGCTAATGAATTGCAAGGTATTGCCCGAGAGTAGCACCACCGTGTGGTCGGTGGCTTCGGAAACCAGATGCCTGACCGTGTGGGTCTTGCCCGTGCCTGGCGGACCGTAGAGCAGTACCCCGCGCTTCAGATGTGCGCCGTGGCGCAGTAACACCTCGCGCCGGTCTCCGATGCTGGTGACCTGTGTACTGATGCGTTCCAACGTGCCTTCCGGGAGGATCACCTGGTCGGCGGTGACCTGTGGGCGCGGATGGAAGCTGACGCCGGCCACCGACGCCGAGTATTCATCGTTGGAGAAAGAGATGACCTGGCCGCGGAATATGCTGCTGGAACGCAGTCCTTCGCGGAAGCCAGAAAGGAAGCGATCGATGGTTGTGCCGTCGGCGCAGACGATTTCCAAGGTGGCAGCACTGCGTCCGTACTGCGGATTGGCCTGACGCAGCAACAAAACCGTAGGATGCCCGCCCAATGTGAACAGAAAGACGCCAAGGCTCACGAAGCGTTGGTGTTCACCTGGGCCTATGGGTAGCAGAACATAGCCAGGTTCGCCCAACAGGCCCTGTTCGTAGCCCTGTGTGAGCAACTCGGAGAGATCTGAATGGTGTCTTGAATTGCCGGACAGGCCGAGCAACTGGACGTCAGTGGCTGCAGCGAGCAGTCCGTCAATTACATTGTTGGCGTCAGCCAGCCGGTGCGGTCCGAAGGATTCGGTGACCACGGAAAGCGTGGAGGGATCGATGCTCAGATATTCGGCCACTGCCGGGCGTAGCCGGCGGCCAGAAGCCTGCGGCAGTGACTGCTCGGCTAATTTAGCAAGAGATGCAAAGTGCGTGATGAAATCGCTCAGCTGTGGATCCATGTCCTGAAGGCTATCAGTCTAACTGTCCTTTAATCCGTGGGTCACCGAAAGTTTCTTCAAGCTAAGCAGGAGATGCTCTTGCTCGCTCTTAGCTGATCGGAGGGTGCGAAGCCTATGTAGGCGACTCACCATCCAATCGCCATGTTCAGGTTCTTCGCCGAGGCATGCATCCGGCCCCGGTCTGGTCCTGTTACAGCGGCTAGGAGGACGCGGGTATCTTCGATGATTCGGGTTGCCAGCAACATGCTGGCGTTCGGTGCGACCCCTGGAATCGGATCACATGACCGACCAGACGGTCCTGATCGATGGCGGGATCAACTTCTCCTGAGACGCAAATAGGGTAAGGATTCCACCGTGGGGCACCGTTACTCCAGGGTGGAATCCTTGGCTTCATTCGATTGGCGGCCTCGAAACTAAGACAAGGTATGGGCGCTAGGCGTCCGCGGGTCTGAGCCACGACCGGAATTCAGGGTCCAGATTCAGCGTCCGTCAGGGGCATTGCACAATGGTGCTGGTCAGGCGGTTAGACAGGGGATTGGCATGATTATGGGACGCCTCCAGTTAGGTCGGACAGGGTAAGTAACAGATCAGTGTCTCGTGCGGAGCCATAATCCAAAGTACAAGGTCCTGATCGCTTCTCGCACGCTAATGGCCGGTGTGCTTAACTTGCTCATCGATTTCCCTTCATGAGGGTGAAGGTGAACCATGAATGGCATAAAAACAACGTCGGGGGATTCGCCCGGCTACCGGGCTCAGGATCAGATGCGGAATAGGATGGCCTGATGAATCCATCCCCGTATCTGCAAACCCGCCGCCGCCTCGTTGCCGCCGCGCCTTCAGAGATCTTCGAACTGCTCAGGGATCCGGTCATGCACCCGGTCATCGACGGCTCCGGAACGGTGCGGGCCTCGAACGCCGAGGGGAGCAAACTCACGCTGGGCAGCGAGTTCGGCATGCAGATGCGTCTGGGGGTCCCTTACCGGATCAGCAATACGGTGGTGGAATTCGAGCAGGACCGGCAGATCGCCTGGCGGCACTTCAGCGGGCATCGGTGGCGCTACGAGCTGGAAGCTGTCGGGTCGGGGACGCTGGTCAGCGAAACCTGGGATGCGAGCCGGGTGCGGCACCAATGGCTGCTGCGGCTGATGGGCTTCACCCGGAGCACCGGGCCGAATATGGAACGCACCCTGGAACGGCTGGCCGCGCAGTTCCCCGACGCCTCCGAGTAGGGGGCTCTCTGCCCTGAGTAGCTCGTCGATGACAAGGCAAAACACCGTGCAGTGCCACGCGTCACCGTGCGCATCGGCGGTCCGCTGGGAAAACACAGCAATCCGGGGTGGATCAACCCGGACTTCTTCACCATCGAGCGAGTGCTGATGCTCCTCACCGTTGTTGCACCTGTTGTCCGTCCCCTCCAAGAACGCCTACGCCTGAGCCTGCTATTCGGACTGGGTCGCGCTCTTCGGCGCTCGCGGGTTCGCGCCCTTCGCTGCTGGCGCCGAATTCGAATACCCGGTGCTGATGTCCGTTGTCGCCTCGCTGACGGCAGCACTGATCCCGGTCGGCGAATTCGACAGGGCGCTGGTATTCTTCGACCGGAACTTCTTGTTGGTGGTGGGCCTGTGGATCATGGTGGTCGTGGTGACGGCCCGGATCGCCGGGCGCTGGCTCTGGGATGCGGCCATGATGGCGCTAGCCCTCGGGACCATCCTGGCGGCGACAATAAACTGGGACATGTTGGCGGTGACGTTCCTGGCCGGGGTGCTCATCGGCCTGGGGACCACATTGAAGGTCTTTACGCTGCTTTTCTTGGGGGCGGTGATCGTGCTGGCCATCGTTTCCGGCCGGTAGTGGTGTCCGTAGCCGATGCAGACCTCACCGTGGTATTCGGCTACGGAGGTCGTGGTTCCGTCCATTTTCACGGTGGGAATGGCGTTGATGTTCATACCAGATTCAGCAATCTGCGGTCCTATTACATTCCTAGCCGTCTAGATTGTTCGGTGCCTCCGGTCGGAAGCAGAGACGTTTTCTGCGGGTAGGAAGGCAAACTCTTCGTTCCTAGGCGTCTCCCGGGTTTCCGTACTTTTACCAGGGTTTTTTGGGCGCAGAACAGTGAGCGCTTTGTCGCGTCTACCCGGCTAGTCAATGTGCCCCAAATACCATGGTCGATAGACGAGGCCAAGACGGCATACTCCAGCCGCCGTAAAACATGAATCTGTCGGTCGTCGCATTAGGGGTTGATTAACACGCGGGCGTGCCCGAAGAATTTCGCCGGGGGCTCTTTAAAAATGCCTCGCAACTAATGCTGCTGACACTATTCAAGGATCTTAGTTGCAACGCATAGTTGCAAGAATTTTCTACCATCGAGTTTCCAAGGAATTTCAGCTGGGGGACTGAGGTCTGATGAGACGTCTTGCAACCCTTCGGTTGCAAGACGTCTCAGCATGTCATTCATGAGCGTCCAATTCGTCTGGTCACTTCCTGAATGTTGTCAGCTGGGGTTCACCCTTCAGGTTCAAGATACCAAGGTTGGCTGGTACAGCTAGCGGTTCTCAGCACTAGCTCATTTGACTGACGCGCTCTTCCTGACCAAACTCGGGCAGTATCCTCAAACAACGCCAGGAACAAATTTCGGCCAGATTAATTACATTGATCATTCAGGCGAGCGCGGAACATTTGATGCAGAGGCCAGCCAGAAATCTTAGTGTAGGAAAGATGGTGCCACTAGCAGACAATGAGAATGCAGCCGAAGGGTGGAGAGAAAACAAGAAACCGCCGGCTAAGGCTAGCAACCCAATCGCTGCCTCTCTATTTATGGGTAATATCTGGGTGTAAGTATCATTAATTAAAATCAGTAATAGCGGAGAGAACCTTCCACTTCATTCTGAATATTTTTTTAGAGGACGATAGAGTGGTTTTTATGCGTTGCGAATCGAGCGCGGTTCTGTTCTTTATCCATGTCCTTTCTTCCTTCACAACCACCGAGTAGGCAACTTGCTCTCCGACGAAAAATTTGCACATGCGCTTAAGAACATGGCGCGCTATAACCCTGGCCTGCTCGACTCAACTCTTCACCACGGCGAACCCACAATCCTATCGGGAACAAAAACTACGGTGCGAACGCATTATGTTCTCAGCGACGCCAACGGGAACGTTAGGCTATCTCAGCTGGCGGAGGTGCTCGCGGACCAAATCATCTTCTTTTGCATTCCCCGATCAGATATCAAACGTCTCTCCGATCTCCCGGAACATCAGCGGATAGCTGCGAGTAGCAGACTCTACCGACGAGCTAAGGAGACTTTCGCCCAAGCTCAGCCCATGACTGGAGAGGGTTCAGAACTACTTCTGTTTACTCTCCTTGAAAATGTTCTCGAAGTACCTCAACTTATGACAAAGATGTCGCTGAAAACATCTGAGAACGTCCACGTGCACGGCGCTGATGCGGTACATGCTGTCCTCGAAGAAGAAAGTGGCAACCTAGCGCTTTACTGGGGCGAGGCAAAGATGTATGCGGATGTTGGAGATGCCTTGAGCGCGTGCTTTAAGAGCTTGGAACCTTTCCTCAGAATGGACTGGGAGGTCATCCGACGCGACCAGTGGCTTGTCATGCACTATCTAGACACTGCGGATGAAGAAGTAAAGCTTCGTCTTCTCCGTTTTTTTGATCAGGACAATACAGAGTCAGTAAAGGTGGAAGCACGAGGTGCCTGCGTTATAGGATTCGACCACAAAAACTATCCCAAGCTTCCCCACGACATTGTGGCGATCCAAGAGAAAATTGAAGCCAATCTTGCCAGCTGGATTAAGAAGATAAATAGACGACTCAACTCTAGAAAACTGCAGGAGATCGCGATTGAGATTTTCCTTGTTCCCGTTCCTTCCGCGCAGGAATTCCGAAACGCAATCATGACAACGCTTGATATTCCCATTCCGGAGATCCAACCCAAGAAAGCTACAAACGCATGACTGCCAAGATTGATTTCGTCAATGAGGTTCTGGAACTCCCCGGGTTTAAGAAATCACTATCTAATGCAACTGTTATGAATCTTCGGAAAGAATTCGGAATATTCACGCCTGAGTCGGACGTTCCTGACATCGACTGGAACTTCGCCCTAATGTGTGCCAGTGCGTTGACATCCTACGACTCAGAGTCCGCCAATGAAGCAGTGCTGCGCATCGCCCAGTCATGCCTTTTGTCTGGAGAAGTAACGACGAGTGAACAAAAGGCTGCCGCGTTACTTCTTCTACAGCGCGAAGGCAACGTAAGGGCTGCTGCTCTTGCGCAGGCAAAAGGAATTATAGATATTAACGCTATGGGCAGAGCTCCCGTCGAGCTGCGCTTGGACGCTGGTACTCGAGTATCCGAATTGACGATCGACTTAGTCGGAGTGTCTTTTGTCCTTAACACATTCCAAAAAGAGTTCTGGGATGCAGCGCAACAGCTCGGTTGGTTGAGTATCTCTGCACCCACGTCGGCCGGGAAATCTTTTATTGTTCAGGCCTGGATAAAAGAACGCTTGGCGCAGGACCCCGAAATAAAAATTGTTTATTTGGCGCCCACGCGGGCACTCATTGAAGAAGTTGGCACGGGGTTGCGCACAGAATTAGGCTTTAGTGTGTCCATCCAGACCCTTCCCTGGAGTCTTGAGCAAGAGAATGCACCCGAATCTTCCGTTTACATTTTTACTCAGGAACGGTTGCATATCCACCTTACTAGCAATCCAGATTTCCTACCTGATTTCGTTTTTATCGATGAGGCTCAGAATATCGGTAATAGCTCGCGGGGAATCCTTATGTCCCAAGTGATTTCTGAATGTGCTAGTAGGAATGCTGCTGCTCAAATTATTTTCGCTAGTCCGCTTTCTGCAAATCCTGAAATCCTTGTTCAGTCGGCATCAAATGGTGATCCAGGCAGACATATAATTGGCGAGTCCGTTACAGTCAGTCAGAATCTGATTTATGTGAACCAGGTCCACAGAAAACCGCGCGAGTTCGAACTGCGCAATCGGTATAGAGGTGAAGAACAGCACATAGGGACGGTCAAACTCAAAGACGTACCGTCAACGGGTCAACGCTTACCGCGTATCGCCCATGCTCTCGGCGATGCAGGGGGAAATCTGATTTACGCTAACGGGGCGGCAGACGCTGAGAAGTATGCCCGTGAGATCTATAACCTGCTAGGACACGAGGCCGAAAGTAACCTGGATGAGCTTGTCGATCTAGCTGAGTTTATTAGGGAAACTATTCATGAGAAATATTTACTCGCAGACTACGTACTTCGAGGCGTAGCCTTCCACTATGGTGACATACCTCTCAGCCTTAAACTTCGCGTTGAGGATGAATTTAAGAAAGGCAATATTAAGTATCTTGCCTGCACCTCCACCTTGTTGGAGGGCGTAAATCTTCCATGCAGAAACATTTTTGTCCGTGCTCCGAAGAAGGGCGCCCGGAATAACATGACCATTTCTGACTTCTGGAACCTGGCTGGGCGTGCTGGCCGGTGGGGCACAGAGTTTGAAGGCAACATCTTTTGCATCGATACTGATAAGGCTAATGTTTGGAAGAACATCCCTACCGACCGAGTTCGTATGCCAATCACCATCTCAGCCAAGTCCGCACTCGACGCCCCGGACACGCTCCTTGGATATATGCAAGACGGTGCGCCCAAGACAAGCGCCACGACGAAGTACGCGCCAGAAACTGAAGCAGCTTTGAGCTTCATTACGGCAGAGGCTATCGGGGGCCGCTCTGTCGCTTCCATCCCTGGCTTAACAAGCGACGCAACTGTCGCGCATCAAATCGACACACAAGTGGCGTCCATGCTGAAGAGAATTTCTGTAGACCATAGTGTGGTTGCTCGGCATTTTGGCGTCAGTCCTCTATCAATTGAGAGACTAAGGGCGGCTATATCAGAAACGGATCTCGATGCGATCCACCTTGTCGATCCTCGTGCCGACGATGCATTGGACTCCTTCAAAGATGCTTTGGGAATTATAGATGAGCATCTTGGGGGGCCTTTCGGTAATGGTCAGTACAGACTGTTGGTCGCAAACCTCCTAATCAATTGGATGACCGGACGACCTTTGCGAGTAATTATTGAAAATAAGGCAAAATACCGCCGTAGTCGCAATGAAGAAGTCGACTACCCGGGTCTAATAAGGGAGGTTCTCAGCCAAGTCGAACGAGTGGCGCGATATGAAGCTCCAAAATTTCTGTCTTGCTACACTGATGTCCTGAAATCTGAGGCCGCGCGCCGGGGAACGGATATCCCGGATTTGATGGAAGATATTAGGTTGATGCTCGAGCTGGGAGTCACTCGTCGAACCGATATGTCATTGATCGCGAACGGCCTGTCGCGAGCATCCGCTATCCATGTAGGCAATCTCTTCACCGAGCCTGGCCTAGACGAGTCAAGCGTGCGGGACAAGCTCTTGGCGCATGATTTTGACAGGGAGATCCTCCCGTCATTCGTGAGAAAAGAGATTCGAGCTTTGGTAGACCGCATGCGTAGCCGAGCTGCTGAAGCTCAAGAAGCTGACGAGCGGAAAATCTGAACACTATGCTCCATTGCGAAAATCGCTATCCGTTTCCTCCATATCTGGCCTCCACTACTGACTCCGTGAGGCACCGGCGGATCTGCACCTAAAGACGGCGATGCCTATCGGAACTTTTTAGGTGATGAGATCGCTCCGGGTTATGACAATCAGGGTCCGTCGGTGCAGTAGTTCTACGCTTAGCGTTATACCTTTGATCTAGCGCTACGCCATGATTCTGAGACTGGACCAAGTAGTGCCGCTGTATAGTGCTTAGCCCTAAGTTCTGGGCCAAGTTTTGACGTTTCCACACGTCCAAGACTTGGCCCAGAAACTGCTCTTGGTCTGGTGCCATAGCCAAAGGCAAACAGATCAATTCACCGTTTCCTTTGCTCACGCCAGGGCTTTCATGGATGCAAATATCGCAGACTGAATGCATAAAATGCAATGGCTTACTCGAAAAGCCCTAGTCGAAACCCCACTGTAAGTTTATAAGAGATACCCAAACTCCATCGAACTGAATCGTCCCATGGTTCCCGCTTCCATGAATCGATAATCCATGGCTCTTGTGGAGCAGAATGTGATTCCGTCTGGACAGACCGATAGGATCGCAACTATCGGAAGTCGCGATTCGAGATTGACGTCAGAGGAGAATCAGTTTGAAGAAGCAAATCAATGTTGTTGGTGCCGTTATCGTCAGGAACGATGAAATCCTCTGCGCTCAACGAGGCCTAAACGGAAGTCTCGGCGGCATGTGGGAATTCCCTGGTGGCAAAATCGAAGAAGAAGAAACACCTCGTAAAGCCTTAGAGCGCGAGATCCGAGAAGAACTTCTCTGTACGGTCAAAGTAGATTCTGAAGTCACGAGTACCACCTATGAATATGACTTCGGAATTGTCACACTGACAACCTTCTATTGCGAGTTAGTCGAAGGAGAACCGCAGCTAACAGAGCATGAAGATGCAAAGTGGCTCAAACGCGATGAACTCATGTCCCTGGAGTGGGCGCCAGCGGACATTCCCGCGGTGGAAATCATCCAGGCGGCGTAGTGAAGACAAACGCTGATCTCGTTCTTGGTAGCGGTCTCTCTAGAGACGTCACTTTTGGATTCTTAGACGGGAAACAGCAATCTCGCCGCCATCACCACCCTCGTGTCGTATTGAACGCTGACGGAAATACAGTTCTGCGCATCCTTCGCGAAGAGCTTGCCCGTTGTGATGAATTCATTTTCTCCGTCGCTTTTGTAACCCCGAATGCGATTGCTTTACTTAAACAGGAGCTCGTGGAATTTTCGGGTCGAGGAACGATTGTCACCTCCGACTATTTGGGCTTTAATTCGCCATCGGCTTTTAGCGAGTTACTGAACCTTGAAACTCTAGGGATCAACGTTCGAATTCACAAAGCGGGAGCCTTTCACCCGAAGGGTTATATTTTCAAAACCGAGAATATGGTTACGGCCATGATCGGAAGTTCAAATTTGACCGGTAACGCCATCGTGAAAAATTATGAATGGAACTTGAAAGTTTCTGCATCCGAGGGCAGCGATCTAGCTGACCAGCTATCTTTGTTGACCCAGAACCAGCTTGAAGAATCCGAAGCACTGAGCCAACGGTGGATAGATGCGTATGCGGAACAGTACACGCCTCCTCCGATACGTCGGAAAGTAGCAACTGCCCCTCGAACTGACGTTGATGAGCATCTTCTGCCGATAGCGGCTGAACAAGATCTTGAAGTGAGCGGCCAGTCGCCGGATAGTGCTGTGTCGTCCGAGTTGCTCATGCCGATCCTCCCGAATCAGATGCAAACGGAGGCGCTCAAAGCGCTGGAACAGGTTCGGACGAGCGGGGCGTCGAAGGCCATCGTTATTTCGGCTACCGGTACGGGAAAGACGATCCTCTCGGCATTGGAAGTACGGGCAGCTCATCCTGGCCGGTTCTTATTTATCGTTCACCGCGAGCAGATCCTCGATAAAACCATCCAAGAGTACCGCCGCGTCATCGGTAGCGACTACAACGATTTTGGCAAACTTGCGGGTGTCTCCAAACAAAGCGACCGCAAGTTTGTTTTCGCAACGGTGCAGACATTGTCCCAAGATAGTGTGCTGCACGAAATTCAGCCAGACACTTTTGACTACATCATCGTTGACGAGGCGCATCGCGTTGGTTCTCCAACATACAAGAAGGTCCTTGGATACCTCGAACCTACTTTCCTGCTTGGCCTGACAGCCACACCAGAACGTAGCGATGGATTCAATGTTTTTGAGTTTTTCGACTACAACGTGCCGTATGAGATTCGCTTGAATCACGCGTTGGAAGAGAACATGCTGAGCCCATTTCATTACTACGGGATAGCCGACGTAACGCTTGATGACCAGACGATCCTAGACAGCACAGATGATCTGGGACATCTAGTGACGGCGGACCGTGTTCACCACATTATTGACGCGCTGGCTAAATATGGGCAGGCGGGTGTTGCCCCGAAGGGGCTTATTTTCTGTTCTCGTAAAATGGAAGCTGCTGCTCTATCTGCAGCGCTGAACCAGCAGCAACTGCGTGGGAAAACTTTGCGGACGGTGAGTCTCAGCGGTGACGATTCCGTGGAACAGCGAGAACGAGTAGTTGGGCAGCTGGAACGCGGAGAACTCGACTACATCCTCACCGTCGACATCTTCAATGAGGGGGTGGATATCCCCACAGTGAATCAGGTTGTGATGCTTCGCCAAACGCAATCGGCCATAGTGTTCGTGCAGCAGCTTGGACGCGGTTTGCGTAAAGCACCGATGAAGGACTACTTGGTGGTGATCGACTTCATTGGCAACTACGCGAACAACTACATGATCCCGATCGCGCTTTTCGGCGATGAATCGCTGAACAAAGAGTCGCTGAAAGAGAAGCTTATTTCCACCGAACAGGCGGGCGTACTTGCAGGGTTATCGAGTGTTCGATTCGATAAGGTCTCGCAGCAGCGTGTACTTGATTCCATCCGTACAACTGCTCTGGACAGCATTCAAAAGCTCCGCGGTGCGATGCAGTCGATGCAGAACCGCGTCGGACGCGCACCGAAGCTCTTTGATTTTTATCGATTTGAATCGGTCGATCCGGTATTGCTGGCAACGAAGAAGGAAAACTATCCAGCGTTGGTCAAGAGTCTTTTGCGGATTGATCATGAGCTTAGCCAGGATGAGCTCAATGCGTTGTCACTACTATCGCATGAAGTCCTGACGTCGAAGAGAATTCATGAGTTCGTGCTTGTCCGTGAGTTGCTTTCACACGGGTCGGTAACCTTGCCCCAATTCCAAGCAGCGCTCCTCAACGAAGGAATCGACGCGGCCCATCGCGAATTGATGAGCACCGTAGAAACTCTGAATCTTGCTAATCACGGACAAGTTGATCAAAGTCGATATGGAATTCGCTTGGCGAACATCGATGGAGAGTCCATATCGGCTGATCCTGGTTTTCTCAGTTCATATCGTTCACACCGTGCATTCACCAACGAAGTGGACGACATCATACAAACGGGCATGGCCCTAGTGCGAGACCGGTATGTTGCTGGAGATCCGTTTATCGTTGGAGGACAGTATTCCCGAAAGGAAGTGACACGTCTTCTGGGACTGCCACGAAAATGGACGTCGACGCTTTACGGGTACAAAGTCGACCCAGAATCGAAGACCTGCCCGATTTTTGTGACGCTGCACAAATCTGACGATATCTCGGCTAGTACCGCGTACCAGGATGAACTGGTTGATCCTTCCCATCTGCGATGGTTCACGCGATCAAGGCGAACGCTACAGAGCGATGAAGTCCGGCGAATAGTGGATAACGAGGTTGATCTGTACGTCTTCGTTAAGAAAGACGATGCGGAAGGTACCGAATTCTTTTACTTAGGCCAGGCCGATTCACGTAATGCCGAGCAGACTCACATGTCTGGAAAGAACCAAGAGCAGCTTGACGTTGTCACGATGAACCTGCATTTTGAGAAAGCGATCGACAACGCTCTGTACGACTATTTGAGCCCGAATGTAAACCTGACGTAGTCTGGCCGATGATTTTCTAGAGCTTCTAGGAGTGCGATTGAATGCAGTACGATCCGATGCGGAACGGGATGAAGGCGAACCACAGGTTCATCTGCTCATTGATAACGACACAGGTATCGACGATGCCTTGGCGCTCGCGTTCCTGTGCGCCTGCGACCACGTAAAGATAGAGGCCCTCACCAGCACGCCTGGAAATGTCGACGTCGAACAAGTCGCTGCGAATAATCGAGCTCTGCTGGCGCTCTGCGGTCGCCCCGAAGTTCCGGTACTCATTGGTGCACGGGAGCCTCTGCAGATTCCGCTGGTGACCACACCGGAAACTCACGGTACGCAAGGTGTTGGTTACGCGACTCTTCCAGATTCAGAATCCGAATCTTCAACAGATGTTGGCGCAGTGGACTACTGGATTGAAGCAGCCCGAGCTAACCCGGGAGAGCTGACGGTCCTGCTCAGCGCCCCGTTGACTAACTTCGCACTAGCGCTACGCGAAGAACCTAGACTTCCCTGGTTGCTGCGCAAGGTAGTGATCATGGGCGGTGCTTTCTACTACCAAGGGAATACAACACCGACGGCCGAGTGGAACACCCACGTAGACCCGCACGCCGCAAAGGAAGTTTTTGCTGCCTACTCTGCTGCCGCTGAACAAGGATTGGACTCCTCGAAACTGCCGATTGTCTGCTCCCTGGACACCACGGAGAACTTCGAAATGCAGCCGGACTTCCTTACTAGGCTCTCCATTGAAGCTGGATGCGCTGAACCGGAAATAGTCCAGGCCAGCGACCCTGAAGGGACGTTGAGCAAGTCCTCCAATCCGCTGGTGCGATATCTCTCCGATGCACTGCGGTTCTACTTCGAATTCCACCGGCAATACGACCAGGGTTACATCGCCCACGTGCACGACTTCTTTGCCGCCGGTGTTGCCGCCGGGACGCTGGACTACGAGACCCGTCCCGCAACGGTGGACGTCGAGACAGAATCGCCGTTGCTCTTCGGTACCACCGTGGCTGACTTCCGCGGGCTGTGGGGCAAGCCGGCGAATGCCCACGTGGTTGTATCAAACGACCCTGAGGCAGGGTTCGCCGAGCTGGTCCAGCGCCTTGGTGCGCTGGCAAGGAAACTCAACGGGAATTCCTGAGCACAGGCAGGTGGGCTAGAATCGTCTACCGGGTCGAGGTGACATAGACCCGCCATTCGCGCGTTGCGGGAGCAATCCTGCGCGCAATTAACTCGTATCCCCAGGATTGCCTCATCATGTCACCGAATCTTCTTTTGCCTGAAGCATCAGCAGCCCAGCTCCTGCGGCGCAGGGTGCTCGGCGCAGCTGGAACCCTGCTGCTCGTTGGAACCTACCTGTTCCTGGTCATTACCCAACCCACGGGAATCGTCGAAGGCCTGGGCCAGGGTGTCGCCTTGGCAACTTTCGCCGCCTACCTGATCGCTGCCGTCCTGCTGCTGCTCGCAGTCTTGCCAGACCTGCCGGTCTCCGCCCTGACGCTGATCCCAGTCGCCCTGGCACTGAACATCATCCTCGGCCAATTCGTCGGGTCCGTCATGGTCCCGCTCTACCTGGACTCCATCGGCACTGTGCTTGTGGGCTTCCTGGCCGGACGCCGTGCCGGCGCCGCCACCGGTGTGCTCAGCACGCTGATCTGGTCGCTATTTGCTCCCACCGTCTTGCCATTCGCTGCCGGAGCCGCACTGGTTGGCTTCCTCGCGGGAACCGCCGCTCGCTACGGCGCCCTGCGCCGGCCATACCTTGCCCCAATCGCAGGCTTAGTTGCCGGTGTACTGGTTGGCGTAGTGTCCTCCCCGGTGGCTGCCTTCGTCTACGGCGGCACCTCGGGAGTCGGTACCGGCGCAGTAGTTGCGGCCTTCCGCTCCATGGGTGATTCGCTGCTCTCCGCGGTCACCAAGCAGGCCCTGATCTCTGACCCGGGAGACAAGGCAATTGTCTTCCTCATCGCGGCGTTACTGGTCTTCGCCTTGCCGAAGCGCTTGAGCGGTTCTTTCGAATTCATCCGCCGCTACAAGGTGCTGGGCAAGAGCGGAAACAAGTAGGCCACCTATGAAGCGCCGCATCGCTGAGTTGCATCCTTTTACCGTGCTTTGCCTAGCCGTGCTCACCGTTTCGGTGGCCACGGCTGCCAGCCGCTGGTGGCTGAGCTGCGCGGTAATAGCGCTTTGCCTGGCCATTGGCGCGGTTGCGGGCAAGGCCCGCAAACTCGCGGCGCTCAGCGGTGCCATCATGCTCCCGACCCTCCTGTCCTTGCTGATGATCCATGGACTGGCTTCACAGGATTCGTCGGCGGTGATCGCCGCATGGGGGCCAGTCAGCCTGACGCTTGGGGGAGCGGAGATCGCCATGGCCCTGGCCTTGCGCACCGCCGTGCTGGTGGTGGCGGGTTTGCTTTGCGGTCTGCTGATCGACAAGCACCAGCTGGTGGCAGCTATCGACTTGTCTCCGGCTCCGCCGCAGGCGGGATACCTGTTGGCATCCACGCTGTTCCTTCTTCCGCAGATGATGGAAAAGCAGCATGCCATCGGCCAAGCCCAGGCCTTGCGGAAAGCAGGAACCGGCCGGGGTTTGGCCGGGTGGCTGCAGCGCCTGAGGCTGCGATCCGTTCCGCTGGTGCTCTCCTCGGTGCAAGATGCCCATGACCGTTCGGTGCATCTGGCCGCGCGCGGTTTCCCTGCCCGCGGTGAGCACAGCAGATTGCGCCGTGTCGCAGACTCGCAGATCCAGAGGGGCGTCCGCTGGGTTGCCCTGCTGTGTTCGGTGCTGGTGCCGGTAGCGATTCTGGTGCCTCTCGGGGGAGCCTCATGATGGATATGGTTCACCGTGCACCTGCCGGAACCACGGCGGCGCTGCACCTCAGGCTGGGAAGCTTCCGCTACTCCGAGGCGCACGCCGAGGCCTTGCGCGAGATCGAGTTGGAATTCTCCCCGGGTTCCCTGACTGTCATTGCCGGCGACTCTGGATCCGGAAAGTCCACGCTGGGCGGAGTACTCGCTGGCATGCTTCCGCGGCCAGGAGCAGACCAATGCGAGGGAACGGTCAGCCTGGCGGGGCAACGGATCGATTTTTCTCCGGAGCGTTCGCCACGAATCGACGTCGCCGGCTGGGCCAGGCACGTAGGACTGCTGCCCCAGGATGCCGGGCTCTACCTCTCGGGGATTCGCCAGACGGTTGCAGAAGAGCTGGTCTTCGCGCGGGAGAATGAAGGAATGCCCCGTGAAGAGATGGCAGACCTCATTGACGAGCTATCCACGCGGCTTTCCCTGGAACATCTGCTGGAACGCGATCCCGCCAAGCTTTCAGGAGGCCAAGAACGCCTGGTCGCACTGGCCGCGTTGTCCGCAGCCAAACCGTCCATCATTGTGCTCGATGAACCGTTGGCCGGGTTGGATTCCAAGGCAACTCAGGCCGTGACTTCGATGATCACCAGGTTGCGTGCCGAAGGCACTGCACTTGTGGTGCTGAGCCGGACGGCAGAAGCATGGGAGGCCGAAGCGGATTCACTGTGGAACTTGGCGGAAGGAACTTTGCAGCGAGCAACTGCAGGCGCTGCAACCAGTGCGTTGCCTTCCAAATCAAATAGACCATCTGTCCCCGCCGCATCCGCAAAGCCTTTGCTGGACTTTGCCGGCGTGCAACTCGGATACAAAGGCGCCAGCGCCCCGGTCATCTCCAACCTTGACCTCGAAGTCCGTGCCGGTGAATGCGTGGGGCTGGCCGGCGCCAACGGTACGGGCAAGACGACACTGCTCAAAGCCGCAGCAGGGCTAATCAAGCCAACTGCCGGAAAAGTGCTGGTGGCAGGTGATGCTGGGATGCTCCTGCAGAACCCTTCGGACCAGCTTTTCGAGCGTGCAGTTGCCCGGGAGGTCTCCTTTGGCCTTCCCAAGAAGAGCATCCAACGTGACCGCGTGCCGTTGGTGCTTGCACAGCTGGGTCTGGAATCCTTTGCGCAGACCCATCCTTATGAGCTGCCGGCTTCGGCCCGCCGGCTCGTTGCCTTGGCCACCGTTTTGGTGCGCGAACCGCAGCTGCTCCTCCTTGACGAGCCAACCGAAGCGCTGGACTCGGCGGGGCTTCACTGCCTGCACGGGGCCATCGATTCCGTACTCGAACGCGGGGGAGCGGTGCTGTTCTCCTCCCACGATGAGCGGTTCATGTCGTCCACCGCGCACAGGGTGCACCAGCTGTCGTAGCAATTTTTCTGCTGCGGGATAGGCGCCCGCGTCTGGGCCAAGCCTATTCCCGGTGCGCTCCAAGGTAATCAAGTCTCTGCGCCATGCACGCCGTACGGTGAATTCACACCCTTCTGCCCCGGTGGATTGTGGGTACTCGTCTATTCGGTCAGCCATTATTGCACCTCGCGAGCTGAGTCATCATTCCGGCCGTGCAAGGAATTGGTCCCCAAACCAAGGTAAAAACGCAGTCGTAGGTCAGCTCATCGAGAGAACTGCTCCGACTGCTCCGACTGCTCCGCTGGCTCCTCCTCGCACCAACATTCTCTTGGCGTCACCAGATTTCATGCCTTCAATCCCTCGCCTACGCGAAGTGACGTGGAGGAATCCGAAGCGGCTGGCTTTTGCTGCAAAGCCCACCTGCGAGCTTGCTTGTCACAATTGCCGATCCATGTGAAATAGAACTCCTTTACCGCTTGACGGTGTGGCCTTCGACACCCTAGTCTGTGATCACTGAATAAACACATAGTTCATCTAGTGAACACATTGAAGGGATTCAACATGACAAAGGAGATGCGCGTTTTCGCGTTCGACTTCAACGGCCCGGCGCATCTTTCCGCTGGCACATGGCGCCATCCGAAGGACCGGGGTGGTGAATACAAGTCGCTCGGCTACTGGGTCGAGTACGGGAAACTCCTCGAAGCTGCCTGCTTTGACGGGATTTTCTTTGCCGACAACGACGGCTATCACGAGACCTACAAGGGCTCGGTGAATGATTCCCTGAAGGACGGCGCGCAGATCCCGGCCAATGATCCTTCATACCTTATTCCGGCCATGGCCGCGGTAACCAAGCACCTGAGCTTCGGCGTCACCTCCTCCACCGCCTACGACGCCCCGTACAAGCTGGCCCGCAAGTTCTCCACTCTGGATCACCTGACCGATGGCCGAGTGGGATGGAACGTCGTCACCTCTTATACCAACAGCGCAGCGCGGAACATCGCCGGACTCGAAGCCGCCGAAGCCCATGACGACCGCTACGCCCGCGCCGAGGAATTCATCACCGTGGCCATGAAGCTCTGGGAGACTTCGTGGGACGAAGACGCAGTGCTGCGCGATGCCGCGACCTCCACCTACGTGGACCCCAGTCGCGTGCACAATATCGAACACCAGGGCGAGCACTTCAGCGTTCCGGGCATCCACCTTTGCGAACCCTCGCCGCAGCGCACCCCGGTGATCTTCCAAGCCGGCGGATCCCCGCGCGGCGTGGCCCTGGCCGCCAAGACAGCCGAGGCTGTCTTCCTGAACGCGATGACCAAGGAAGCGCTGAAGAAGCAGGTCGACGGGCTGAAGGCCAAGGCGCTGGAATTCGGGCGCAACCCGGAGAACATCGCCACCTTGCAGATGATCACCGTCATCAGCGCTGCCACCGATGAAGAAGCGCAGGCCAAATACGAGGAGTACCTCAAGCTGGTCTCCTACGACGGGGCCATGGCCCGCTACAGCAGCTGGGCCGGGGTGGACTTGTCGGCCTTCGACCCGGATGTCCCGCTGAAGAACATCGATACGAACGCCGGGCAGACCATGCTGAACTTCTTCCTGAAAATGGACCCGTCCAAGGACTGGACCACCCGTGACATCGCCGAGTACATCGGCATCGGCGGCACCTCGCCGGTCATCGTGGGCGGACCGGAAACCTGCGCGGATGAGCTGATTTCCTGGATGGAGCAGACCGGGGCCAGCGGCTTCAACCTGGCCAATGCCATCAAGTTCCAGGACATCAAGGACTTCGCAGAATTCGTCGTTCCCGAACTGCAGCGCCGAGGCGCCATGCGCACCTCCTTCGCCGGGTCCACCCTGCGCGAGACGCTCTTCGGAGAAGGCAACGCCCGGCTGCCCCTGGACCACCCAGGCGCAGCACTGAACCAGCAGACCACCGCACAAGCCAGCTAGGAGTTCCCCATGTCCATCATTGTGACCCCGCAGAACACGGGGATTGATCCGGCCGAATACCGCAAGGTCTTCGGCGCCCTGCCCACCGGCGTCACCGCCATCACCGGCATGACCGCCGCCGGCAAGCCCATGGGCTTCGTCGTGGGAACCTTCATGTCCCTGTCGCTGGAACCGCCACTGGTCACCTTCTGCGTCGACAAGGGTTCGAGCACCTGGCCGACCCTGCGCTCCCTGGGCCGCTTCACCGCGAACATCCTGTCCACCGAGCAGCTTCCGGTCAGCCGGGCGCTCTCCCGCAAGGGCGTGGACAAGTTCGAGGGCATCGACTACGAGATCGGTGCCAACGGCACCCCGCGCATCGCCGGGGCCTCGGCCTGGATCGACTGCGAAGTGCTTTCGGAAGTCGTCGCCGGAGACCACTACATGATTGTCGGCGGAGTGGAAACCATGGAAGCCACAGAGCGCGAAGCGCTGCTCTTCCGCGGCGGAAAATTCGGAGATTTCAACCTTTGGCCGGCACCGGCCCCAACTGCAAAGGCCTAGCATCATGGCATCAATCCTGGAACGCATCACCTCCGCCTGGACCGAGGCGTGGAGCAAGGGCAATACCGCGGCTTTTGCGGATCTGGTATCCGAAGACTACGTGCGCTACTCCAAGACCGGCGAAGAGCGCATCGATGACCTGTTGAACCAGATCACCGAATCCCACCAGGCCTTCAGCGACTTCAACATGGAAATCCTGCGGGCCATCGAGGACGACAACCTGGCAGCAATCCACTGGCGCAGCACCGGGGTGCACACCGGCGAATTCATGGGCGTCCCGCCGACCGGCCGCACGGTGACCGTGACCGGCGCGACCTTCATCAGCCACTGCGATGGCAGGGTCACCGAAGAATCGGTGGTCTGGGATCCACGCGAAATGCTTTCGGCCATGAGCATCTGGCACCTGGGCGACCAGCGGATCAAGAAGTAGCAAGCAGCAGCGACGGGGCGGCAGGCAAGCCGCCGCCCCGTCTGCCCAAGACATTCCGGCGGTCCGCGCCGCCCGAGGTGAGGATGGAGATCCCTTTGCCAATCAACATTACCCAGACTGCCCAGCGCCTGATTTCCGCCAAGGAATCACGCCAGCCATTGGAAAGCCTGATCGATCATTCCGCAGGCCCCACGGTGGCCGATGCCTTCCGCGTGCAGCAGGAGATCATCCGGCTGAATGTCGAAGCGGGAGACAGCATCTCCGGCTTCAAGCTGGGCAACATCGCCAAGGCCATGCAGAGCAAGTTCGGGGTGGATGAACCGGACTACGGCTACCTGCTGGCCAGCCAGTTCTACCCGGAGAACCTGCCGATCAGCGCCGCCGACTTCATCGAGCCTTTCATTGAGCTTGAACCTGGCTTCGTGCTGAAGAAGGACCTGGGCGGCAAGCATGTCACCGCAGCGGACGTCATGGCCGCCACCGACTTCGTGGTGCCCGCACTGGAAATCATCGACTCCCGGATTAAGGACTGGAAGATTGGCCTGTTCGACACCCTGGCCGATAACGGTTCGGTGGGAGGGGTGATTCTCGGCGGGCAGCCGCGCAAGCTCTCCGAGGTCAATCTCGCGAACCAGCCCGGTTGCATTGAATTCGACGGCCAAGAAGTGGCCCGCGGGAACACCAACGCCATCCACGGCAATCCGGTATCGGCCATCGCCTGGCTCTGCCGGCGCATCGCCGAATACGGCATCACCCTGAAGGCCGGACAATTCATCCTGCCCGGCAGCTGCCTGGCTGCCGAGAAGATGGTCCCCGGCACGGCGATTACCGGCCGCTTCGAGGGATGGGGAGAAATCTCCTTCGACTACACGCCCGCACCTAGTGCCGCCACGCATTCCTGAACCGATACACAGAGCAGAAAAGAGCTTGAAAATGGCCCTGAGCATTGCGCCAACCATCGAAAACACCACCAGCGGGCAGCTGGAAGCCTATTTGGCCGCCGCGCAAGACAGCTTCGGCGCCTGGGCCGCAACCAGCCCGGCCCAGCGAGCCGGCATCCTGGACGCCGTGGCCAGCGCGCTGGATGCCGCCGCGGACCAGCTGGTTCCGATAGCCATGGCCGAGACCAACCTGCCCGAGCTGCGCCTTCGCGGGGAACTGAAGCGCACCACCTTCCAGCTGCGCTTCTTCGGGGAACTGCTGCGCGATGGCGGATACCTCGACGCGCGCATCGACCATCCCGATGCGCAGTGGCCCATGGGAGCCGCCCGCCCGGATCTGCGGCGCACCCGCATTCCGCTCGGACCTGTCGTGGTCTTCGCGGCCAGCAACTTCCCCTTCGCCTTCTCGGTGGCCGGCGGCGACAGCGCCTCGGCGCTGGCAGCTGGCAACCCGGTCATCGTCAAGGCGCACCATGGGCATCTTCAACTCTCGCGGCTCACCGCCCAGGTGGTCAACGAGGCCTTGGCCGGGGCTGGCGCGCCGGACGGGCTATTCCAGGTCGTCTTCGGAACCGAAGCCGGGCGCGCCGTCCTGCTGGATCCGCGGATCAAGGCCGCAGGATTCACCGGTTCCATCCCCGGGGGCCGGGCCCTGATGGACCTGGCTGTTTCCCGCGATGAACCTATTCCCTTCTACGGGGAGCTGGGCAGCAACAACCCGGTGTTCGTCACCGAGCAGGCCGCCAAGGTGCGCGGCGAACAGGTCATCACCGAGTTCATCGGCTCCTTCACCACCAGCGCCGGCCAGCTGTGCACCAAGCCCGGAACACTGTTCATCCCGCGCGGCTCGGGCTTGCGCCCGCTGCTGTCCGAGGCCGCGCTCCCGGCCGGGACCGGTCTGCTGAACCAGCGCATCCGCGAAGGCTACGGGCAGGTGCTGGACCAGCTGTCCGCGCATCCCGCTGTCGAGGTGCTCGCGCAGGGCAGCGAACCGCTGGGCGAGCAGCCTTCGCCCACCTTGCTGGTCACCGGCATCGACGAGCTGCTGGCAGATCCGCAGGCCTTGCAGGCCGAGTGCTTCGGGCCCAGTGCACTGGTCGTGGAATACGACTCCGAGCAGCAGCTGGTGGCTGCGGCGCAGACCTTCGAGGGCCAGCTGACCGCAACCATCCACGGCGAAGAAGGCGACCGCGTCAAAGAGCTGGTCGCGGTGCTGGCGAACAAGGCCGGACGCGTGCTGTGGAACCAGTGGCCCACCGGGGTTTCGGTGACCTACGCCCAGCAGCATGGCGGCCCCTACCCGGCCACCACCGCGGTGGGGACCACCTCGGTCGGTGCCGCCGCCATCGAGCGGTTCGTGCGCCCGGTGGCCTACCAGAACTTCCCGCAGCATCTGCTCCCGGCACAGCTGCAGGATGCCAACCCGGACAGCGTTCCGCAGCTGGTCAACGGCCAGCCGCGCGGCCGCTGAGCGGAACCGCGAAGTACCACCAGGAGGGAATAGCCCATGCATGCCATTGAAGGAATCGTCGAGCACGGAGACGCCCGCGGGCGAGAACTCGGCTTCCGCACCGCGAATATCCCCATGCTGCAAGATGACCAGCTCGATGGCGTGTGGGGTGCCGAAGTGCTGCTGCCCGATGGGCGCCAGGTGCCTGCCTGCGTGTCCATCGGCCGGCGCGCCACCTTCTACCGCACCGGCGGGCAGGTGCTGCTCGAAGCGCATCTGCTCGACTTCTCCGGGGACCTCTACGGCCAGCACCTGGTGGTGCGCCTGCTGGAATTCCAGCGCCCGCAAATTGAATATGCGGATGCTGGAACCCTGGTGGAGCAGCTGCATCGGGATGTGGCCGAGACGCGACGCGCTGCGCAGCTGCGGGAAAGCGTCCTTGCATGAGCGGGATCGCAATGGAGCCCCCGGCTGCGCCGCCGTCCTGGGCGGTGCAGCGGGTGGCGACCGTCATTGAACGCCAGGGCATCCCGGTGCCGATCCGCGATGCCAAGCGCATCGCGCAAAAAGCCGGGGTGAGCAAGAGCCTGGCCCGCCGCTGCATCCACTACATGGACAGCGGAAAATAGCCTCCCGCAGGGACCAGGCCTGCTGGACAAGGCCCCTGGCTCCCGGGCGCTGGACGCCGCGGGCCTGAGGCGCCACCGGTAAAATTCCTGGTGCCTTCTCCACCCAAGCCGCGCGAATTCCCGCGGGATCATCCCGCTGCCTCGCGCGGCTTTCTGGCGCTGCCTTGGTGCCCTGTGCCGCTATGGGCCCGGTCATATGGGCAATGCTCCTGCGCCGTCGCGGGTTTAATCCGGGACATTTCTGCGCAACGCCCAGGGCGGCAAAAATCATCTCAGTCGCCATGTCAGCTCCGTTCGTGCAGCTGCAGTCCTTGAATTTCCGGGCCCCGGAGCTGGGTCCGACGATGAAATGTTTTGCTGAATGTGTTGTGCATCACCGGAGTGTCGTGTTCACTAGATAACTAGCATGATCATCTGGTGAACGTTATGAAGTTCTTGTTTCGCTATTGCAAGTGAAAATTCCACAGCAGTTCATGCGCAGCGAGAGCATCAGATCTCGAAACCAATTCCCGGCAGGAAAGAGAATACGATGAGCGAATCATCGAGAATGCAGCGTCCCGCGTTGCCCAAGGTATCGCGCAGGCTCCGCGCCGATGACTGCATTGTCGTCGACAAGAAGGAATTGCGCCGCGCACAGATCGGCGCGGGCATTGGCAATTTCATCGAATGGTATGACATCGGGGTCTACGGCTATCTGGCAGTGACCATGACCGCGGTCTTCACCGAAGGCATGGACCAGAGCATGGGCCTGCTGGTGACGCTGTTCGGTTTCGCCGTGTCCTTCATCGTCCGCCCGCTGGGCGGAATGATCCTGGGCCCGCTCGGGGACAAGATCGGCCGGCGCAAGGTCATGTTCTTCACCATCGCCCTGATGGCCGGAGCCACCACGCTGATTGGCTTGCTTCCCACCGCTGGGCAGGTCGGCCTGTGGGTGATCGTCCCGCTGTACCTGCTCAAGATGCTGCAGGGCTTCTCCACCGGCGGCGAATACTCCGGCGCCGCAACCTACGTGGCCGAGTTCTCCCCGGATGACCGCCGCGGATTCATGACCTCCCTGCTGAACTCGGGATCGATGCTCGGCTTCGCTGCCGGTGCGGCAGTTGTCGCTGCCACCTCCGTGATCACCACCTCGGCGTGGGGCGAGAATGCGATGCTCGCCGGCGGCTGGCGCATTCCGTTCCTGGTGGCACTGCCGCTGGGCATCGTGGCGATTTCGCTGCGCAGCAAGATCCCGGAATCCCCGACCTTCGAAGCGGCCCGCGAGGCTGCCGAGGTCGGCGAGGTCCATCCAATGTTCGTCCGCCACAATCTGCCGAACATCTTCCGCCACTACTGGCCGCAGATCCTCATCGGCTGCGCCTTGATCGCCGCGGACGGCACCTCCGGATATATGCTCACCAGCTACATGCCCACCTATCTCGAAGCGGAAATCGGCTCGCCAGCGGTGCATACCGCGGTGGCAGCTGTGGTGGTGCTGGTCCTCCAGGCAGTGCTGATCCCCGTGATAGCCAACTGGTCGGACAAGATCGGTCGGCGGCCGATCTACATGATCGCGACCATCGGCAACCTGGTCCTGCTGGTGCCGGCCTTCGCGCTGATGCATGTTGGCACGATGTGGTCGCTGTACCTCTCGCTGTTCATGGTGGCCCTGCCCAGCGCGTTCTTCCTGGCCATGACCGGAGCTGTCATGTCCGAGCTGTTCCCCACCGCTTCGCGCTACGGCGGAATGGGCGTCACCCACAACCTGTCGATTTCCATTTTCGGCGGAACCACGCCGCTGGTCAGCCAGATCCTGGTGAATACCACGGGCAACCACTTCGCGCCGGCCTACTACATCATGTTCTTCTCGGTTATTGCGCTCTGTGCCACCTTCAAGCTGCGCGAGACGGCATCTCGTCCGCTGCTAGGTTCGGTGCCCGTGGTGCGCACGCGCGAAGAAGCGCTGGCCCTGGCCAAGGGACAGGATGAAAATGAGCTGCTGGATACCTCCACCATGCTTCTCGCCCCAGTGCCAGCGCGTGCTCCGGAAACAAGTAGCTAGCTTCGATATGCCTCGCAGCAACCGCCCGGTGGGCGTTCCCGATGGAGGGAACGCGCACCGGGCGGTTTGCATTGCGGGAATTATCCGCTGGAGCCGGTGCGTACTGGCTAGGCCTGCACCACGGGCCAGGCCTTGCGCGCGAGGTAGAAGTCCGAGATATCCACTACTTTGCGTACGCTGCGCCCGGTCAGCAATTCGGCCTGCTTGATCCGGTAGGCCAAGGTCTGCCGGTGAATGCCCAAGAAATTTGCGGTGTGCTGCCATTGCAGGTCGCGGTCCAGCAAGGCGAAAAGGGAATCCCGGTACACGGCTACCTGGTTGCTGGAGCCTGCCAGCGGGCCGAGCACCATGCTGACGATTCGCTCGGCTTCCGAGGCGGATCGGGCCAGCAGTGACACCTGCAGTCCGGAGAATTCAACGAGTTCTCCGGGCCGGGGTTCAGAAGGAATCGCCCCCTGCGCTTCTTGCGCCGCGCCTTCGAGGTCTGCGAAGCGCTGCTGCGGTGAGCTTAGTCCGAAAGTGGCCTGCAATTCGCTGGCGATCGTCCGTAGCACCGGAAGATCCTTCTCGCGCACTACGGCGATGGAGTTGTTCTTCCACGACGTGGCTAGCGGCATCAACCCGTGCAAGGACAGGGACATCGCCACGGCATCGAGCAGCTTTCCCGGGGCGCAGGCGACCCGGAATCCGGGCTCCCCAGCGATCCATGCACCGCCATCGATATCCTGTTCGCCCAGCTTGCCGGCCAGGCCCAGCCGCAGGGAAGTTTCGGCCGCGGCGACGGCATTGCCGGCATCCTGGAGCAGCGAATTGGCATCGACCGCGAGGATCTGCTTGAGGTGCACCAGCAGCAGGGCATCCAGTTGCGCGTCGGCCGGGACGAGCAATTGGGTGGGGCGGATGGTGGACAGGGAGTGGCGGCGATGCGCATTCGTGGGCAGTGTGCCGATCACTGGGCATCCGGTCATCGTGTCCTGGACAGCAATGTCCACCGAGCACAGCTTTTCCACCCAGTCGCCGCTGCGCTTGCCCTTCCGGTTCTGCGATCCGGCTTCCTGGTACATCCGGGAAAGTAGCAGGACCGAGCGGTTCAGCTGGTTGGTGGTCACGGCGGCCACTGTCCGGGCGATCACCACGAAGGGGGTTTGCGGTCCGGTGGACAGCACCGGGAAGGTCAGTTCATCGGCCGCCTGCAGCATCTCGCGTGTGAGCTCGGGTGCGAGCCCATCCTGGCCAATGATCAGCCCTGCAATCCCCGCAGCATCCGCCTTGCGGACGAAATCGGCCTGCTCTTGGGCTTCCGCGGGGATATTCAGGCCCAGGGACATCAATAGTTCCTCGTTACCCAGCCAGCGCCACGGCTCAGCGGATTCGCTGGTCTGCGCCCAGCGCACGATGCGTCCAAGGCCTGACTGGCCGGCGATCACCTTGGTATCCAAGGCCGGATCAGAAATGAGTTTGGCGATCGTGAGCAGTTCCGCCATCTTTTCTCCAGGGTTTTGTGCGCAGTGATGAAAATAGTATGAATATCATACATCCGCATAAGTGATCTCCGGGATGCCGCACCATACAGTGGCTACCAGTACACGACTGGCACATGAAAAGGACCGGAAAACCATGGACAACACTTACGACTCAGATGTCATCATCATCGGCGCCGGCCTGGCCGGACTGACCGCCGCCCGCGAACTGGGCGCAGCCGACTACTCGGTCACCGTGCTCGAAGCGCGCGACCGCATGGGCGGCCGCCTCTACACCGAGGACCGCCTGGGCAAGCACCTGGAGCTGGGCGGAAACTGGCTGCACTGGACCCAGCCGCACGTGTGGGCCGAGGTCACCCGCTACGGACTGCGCGCGGGCCGCGGCCCGAAGTCCGAGGAGACCTTCTGGTATGCCGATGGCAAGGTGCAGCGCGGGGACCTGGCCGGCTTCATGGACCTGATCGACCACGGCATGCACGCCCTGGTAGGCGAAAGCGGAAAGCTCCTGCCGCGCCCCGACTTGGTCTCCAATGACGATCAGTTCGCGCAGGCCGATCAGCTGACCTTGCAGCAGGCCCTTGACCGCCTGGATCTGAGCGATGACGAGCGCCAGGCCAATGAAGCGGCCTGGGTGGGGCATTGCAATGGGCCGCTGGACCAGGTCGGCTTCAGCGCAGCGATCCGCTGGACCGCGGCCACCTCCGGAGCATGGCGCGTCATGCATGAGGCCAGCGCCGTTTACCGGCTGGAAGATGGCAATGACCAGCTGGTCAAGGCCATTGCATCCGACGTTCCCGGAGAGATCCGCCTGAATGCGCCAGTGGCCTCGATTGCCCACGATGAGCAGGGCGCCACCGTGGTACTGGCAAGCGGCGAGAGCTTGCGCGCTCGCCGGGTCATTGTCACCGTTCCGCTGAACATCCTGCACGAGCTGGATATCCAGCCTGCGCTGTCGCCGGTCAAGCGCGAGGTGAGCCAGGCAGGTACCGCATCACAGGGGCTCAAGCTCTGGATCCGGGTGAAGGGTCCGATCAAGCCATTCTTCGCGTACTCCACCCAGGAGCACCCGCTCTCGGTGGTACGCACGGAATTCGTGGGCGAAGAGGATGCAGTACTGGTCTCCTTCGGCGCCGACGCCTCACGCTTGGACATCACCAGTATCGAGGACGTGCAGGAAGCGCTGCGTGCCTGGCGCGATGACCTGGAAGTCCTGGAAATCGCGGCCCACGACTGGAACGCGGATCCCTACGCCAAGGAAACCTGGCTCATCCACCGGCCGCAGGCCTACACCACGGGCCAAGCCGAGCTGCAGCGTGCCGAAGGGGCAGTGCACCTGGCCGGCAGCGACCTGGCCAACCTTTGGGCCGGCTTCTTCGACGGTGCTATCGAGAGCGGGTTGCGGGTATCCCGTGAGGTGCGCGCCGCACTCGAAGGGTAATCGGGCCTTGGCTCGATTTATGGGCAGAGTGTTCACCCTGCGGTCAACCGGCTAGGCTGAATAGAAGACTATTCGAAAGGCTGGTTCCCCTCCATGGGAGAAACAAGTGGAAAATCCTCTGGCGGCATGGCGGCAAACCGGTCGGTTTCACGGGCAATCGCGGTGCTGCGCGCCCTTGCCGCCAGGGGGGAACCCTTGACGGTCACGGAGATCGCCAAGCAGATCGGCTTGGCCCGGGCCACGGTCTTCCGCCTCTTGCTGACCCTGGAAGAAGAAGGGTTCGTCGACCGCCAGGACACGCACTACACCCTCGGCTGGGATCTGGCCCGCATTGCCCAGGACGTTGATCCCACCCCGGGGTTGCTATCCAGGGTCAGCGACGTGGTAGTGGAGATCGCCGACATGCTCAACGAAACGGTGACGCTGAGCGTGCGCCACGGGAAGTACGACCTGGATCTCGTGCAGCAAGCGTCTCCGCGCGCCATTGGCATGTCGATGACCGAGCTGCAGGGCCAGCGCTGGCCATTGCATGCCTCGGCTACCGGAAAGCTGCTCCTTTCCGAACTGGATAAGGAATCGATCCGCATTGCTACCGGAAGCAAGCTGGAAAAGCTGACGAGCCAAACGATCACCACATGGAAAGCCTTGGACGCCGAGCTGGATCAGATCCGCGAACGCGGCTGGGCAAGCACCATTGACGAGCTGGAAGTGGGAATCATTTCCGTGGCGGTCCCGATCCGCGGCGCTGGCAACGATCTCATCGGAATGCTCGCCTACATGGCACCGCGCCACCGTGTGGACACTGAAAAGCTGGAAGTGCAGAAGATCGAGGGCCTGCTCGAAGGTGCCAAGATGGTACGCCGACGCATCGTTTCGATGACCGGGGAATAGGCCCGGGCAATGCTGGCGTGCAGCAACCTGCGTCGCCTGGTTGGCTCTGCGGAGCAGTGACTGAGCTCATAGACCTTTGATTGACACGTCATCGACTTTCGAGATGGATCGGAGTAGCGTCCAAGGTATGAGGCCAACGGAAATCCCGTGACCATCTTGAAACGGAAAGTGGGTCCATCATGGCTCAGTATGATGTAGCAGATCGTTCGGCAGTAGTCACCGGCGCCGGTTCGGGCATTGGGCAGGCTATCGCCATCCTCTTAGCCGCCAACGGAACCAAAGTGGTGGTCCAGGACCTCAATGCACAGGCCGCTGGCGCTACCGTGGAAACCATCAAGGCCGCAGGCGGAGAAGCCGTAGCTGTTGCAGGAGATGCCAGTTCTTCGGCTGTCATCGACGAAACCATCAAGGCGGCCAACGCCATGGCTCCATTGAAGATCGGCGTCAACAACGCAGGCATCGGCGGCCGCGCCGCCAAGGTGGGCGAGCTGACCGACGAGGACTGGGACAAGGTCATCTCCGTGAACCTCAACGCCGTCTTCCGCGGAACCCGCGCCCAGGCCAACGCCATGAGCGAGAACGGGGGAGGGTCCATCGTGAACATGGCCTCGATCCTCGGCTCGGTGGGCTTCGCCGGCAGCTCCGCCTACGTTTCCACGAAGCATGCCGTGGTGGGCCTGAGCAAGACGGCCGCCGTGGAGTATGCCACCTCAGGGGTACGCGTGAACAGCGTGGCCCCGGGCTTCATCGACACCCCGCTGCTGCAGCAGATGCCCAAGAAAGCCTATGACGCGCTGGTCGACAAGCACCCGATCGCCCGCTTGGGCAAGCCGGAAGAAGTGGCGGCGCTAGTGGCCTTCCTGGCCAGCGATGCCGCGTCCTTCGTGACCGGCAGCTACCACCTGGTCGACGGTGGCTACACCGCCGTATAGCCCGTCGGATCAAGCGGATGCGGTGCGGAGCTGTGCCGCATCCGCTGGTTTATTGCTCCTGGCGAGCCCGCGAATCCAAGCAATGAGCCTCAGGCGATTCCAATGCCTTGGAGCCGTTAGCCAGCTCATGTTTTTAGCCGAAACGGAATAAGTTGCTTGCGGAGGTAGTTACGCTGTGCAACTACAATTTCCAATTCAGGAGTCCCGCCCCATGGATCTGTTTTCCCCTCTCGCCCTCGGCGACCTCAAGCTGTCCAACCGCCTGGTCATGGCACCGCTCACCCGCTCTCGCTCTGGCAAGGACGGCGTGCCCAACGCAGATGTAGTCGAGTACTACCGCCAGCGCGCGTCCCTGGGCCTGATCGTCAGCGAGGGCACCTACCCGAGCTTTGCCGGCCAGGGCTTCGTCCGCCAGCCGGGCCTGGTCACAGAGGAGCAGATTGCCGGCTGGAAGGAGGTCACCGATGCGGTGCACGCCGAAGGCGGCCTCATCGTTGCCCAGATCATGCACGCCGGACGAGTCACCCACCCGGAAACCACCGGTGCAAACTACGTCGAGGCGCCAAGCGCCATAGCAGTTGAAGGCGAGTCACGCACCTACACCGGCAAGCACGCGTACCCGGTTCCGCATGCCCTGGCCACCGGAGAACTCCCAAGGATCATCGAAGAATTCGTCACCGCTTCGCGCAACGCCATCGCCGCCGGATTCGACGGCGTGGAGCTTCACGGGGCCAACGGCTACCTGCTGCACGAGTTCCTGGCGCCTTCGGCCAACACCCGCAACGACAACTACGGTGGTTCCCCGGAGAACCGGGCCAGCTTTGTCATCGAAGTCGTGACCGCAGTAGCCAACGCCATTGGCGCTGGCAAGACCGGCCTGCGCATTTCGCCGGAACACAATGTCCAGGGTGCCGTGGAAAACGATCGTGCGGATGTGCTGGCTACCTACACTGCGCTGGTCCAGGGCATCGCGCCACTGGGGCTGGCCAACCTGAGCATCCTGCACCATGACCCAGCCGGCGAGCTGGTCCAGTCGCTGCGCGAGGCATTTGGCGGACCGGTGCTGCTGAACACCGGCTTCGCGGAGATCACCACCTATGAGGAAGCCGCACGCGTGGCTTCCGAAGGCTGGGGCGAAGCGGTTGTCGTGGGACGCCCTGCGATTGCCAACCCGGATCTGGTGCGCCGCTGGAAGGAACAGCTGCCGCTGAATGAACCAGATTTTGCGACCTTCTACACTGAAGGTCCAAAGGGCTACATCGACTACCCATTCTGGGAGAACTAGCCTCTAAAACTTCTGACTTAGTTTAGATGAAGCCACCGCTTCCGTTCGTAAACGGAAGCGGTGGCTTCTCCAGATCCAGCGAGCTACACGTCATGCTCTAGAAGAGTTTGAGTTGTCGCACAGAGATGTTCGACCTTTGGATAAAGCTTGCTCGGTAGTTCGCTGTTGCCTATGGCCTCGGATTCGTTTTCGAAAACTTCTGCCATGGCGATAGGCAGAGCGTACGTCATCGCACTCACTGTCATCCGCAACCACTCTTCATCTATTTTTGCTTCACGAGCAAATCTTGACCAATGCTTTGATGAGACTCTCCCGAACTGTCGCTCGCCCCCGATGGACATGGCGGCCTTCCGCAATCCATCGTTTTTCTTCGGAAAACCGTCGTTACTAACGTGTTCGTAGGGCAAGCCAGATGCGATGTCATAAAATGGCGCAAGCTGCACACGGCCATCAGGGAGATGGAGTATCGAGTAGTTCTTGCCGTGTGCGTCGGGAGCTCCCAAAAGGTAATTTCCTATTAGGCCTTCAATGAATTTTTGAACTTCAGTTTCAGGAGCACGAGCTTCTCGAAGGGTCTTAATGATCTTGAGTGCGCTGGGTCCTCGGTTCGACTCGTACTTGTTTGTAGGTAAGGTCGAAGTGGCCTGGCAGAAGTCTTCTTGATGGACCCGATAGACGTTGTTTCCCTCAATAAGCCGATCGTACCGTTTCACCACGATTGTCGATTGCCCGTCAAACTGCGTGAAGTTGGTTTCGGCAACTTGTAATCCCATGCGTCCCAAAGTCTTCAGGCATAGGTGCTCATTGAGTGCTTGATCTCGAAAATCTTGGATGCCGGGCTTGAAAATGTGGGTTGTCGGTTCGCTGCCAGTGGCTTCATGCCATCCGTCCTGCCATCTCAAAGCGAATTTGCTTTGAGCTCCAGCTAGTGACCACCTTTCACGACCGACAGTCCACGATCCTTTCGGAGACGAAAATAAAACCCTGATGCGTTGACCGATTTCATTGTCGTTGCAAGCCACGAGTTCACCTGCGGAACGCGTTAACTCATCAATTTCATCCGGCCGTACGAACTGCACTGCTCCTGCACATTCAAACCCAATATGCTCAAGTAAGGCGAAGGGATTCTTTGCCGAAATGCCAAAGTCATCAGCGAACGACTGGCGGACAGCTTCGCCTTCCGGAATTAGCCCCTCGATGAACGGATCAGTAATAGAGCGCTGGTAAGGGGTCTCTCGATAGGGCATTGCCAGGGATAATCTGGCTTGTCTAGAATCTTGTGGGACGAATTGAAATTTTCTGTTACCGGAATGATCTTGTTGAAGGATTCCGACAGGCTGCCCGTATAAAAAGGTCACGAGTTCTTTCATCGCGGGCCCTGTTCGTTGTTCTCATCTTTATTGTCCGGTTCATTGCATTCGTCATTATCAAGAAGTGCTTGATCCTGCTCGCTTTCTACGTCGTTCGCGGTGCTTGAGTTGCGATCGAAAGTCGAAGCATCTGAACTAGGCAACCCTTTTCTAAGGGACTGTTGCAACGCCGATTGACCGAGATCGGAGGCGGCTAGGTTTCGGATGCCTGTTTGGTTGCGCAGTTCTTTGGCGAACTTTTGGAATGAGGATTCGCCGAGACCCGATGCGGCTAGTTTTCGGAAGGCCGATTGACCTATGTTCGAGGGTGCCAATCTTGGGAAAGAGGACTGATCCAAACTCGAGGCTTTTCTAATTGCTTCCGACGCGGCCGGAGAGATACGAGCTATCGAATGGTAGCGGTCTTCATCTGATGACTCGATTTCGGGTTCAGCATTGAAAGAAAGATTTATTGATATCCCGAGTGCTTCAAAGGTATCTAACACCTTGCCGAGTTCAGCTCTCGTGCGTACACCCTGCTCCAGGCCTATAAGCCATTTGCGCGAAACGCCTGCGCGGTCGGCTAGGGCTTCTTGAGTGAGGCCGAGTTTCATCCGGGCATCATGCACGAATGCTCCGAGTTCCTTTTGGGTCGAAACGTCGCGATTCATGAAACCTCCTGTTGTGCACGTATATACACATTATTATAAGTGAACGTACGTGCACAATCAAGAAGGTGAATATACGTACACTTTTACGAAAGTATACGTTTGTTCACATTGATTAATGTGAATGAACGTGCGCGTAGGCTTAGGTCACTGGGCAACAGGGAGGTTTCAATAGCGAAAGCTTTTGCGTCAAATCGCTCTTGATGAGCTTTTTCATTTGCGCAAAGTCCAGGTCATCTCGATCGCCGAACTTCAGCACCGGAAAAGAGTATGAGGATTTTCGGCAGTCAGAAGTGCTCTTGGTACCTCAAAATAGGGGAGCTGAACGCAGGCCAGGCGTAAAGGGAGCCGGCTATGGGTCCCTCCAAAGCGATGGTATGAATTCCCCTTACTATCACTTTCTTAGAAAATGATAGTAAGGATCCGTGTTGCTATCACTATCCGCTTGGTGGTTCGTGGTGGCGACGTAACCAGTCGAGGAGCAGCACGTGGAAAAAGGAGCGGATCAACGATCCCGTCCGGCACCATTGTCAGGGGCGACTGAACGCTTTGTTCGATGAACGTCCGGCTTTCCGGACCGTATTACCGTAACCGGTACAAGTCCGGTTGGGCCCCGCCGCATCGAGGCGTAGCACAAACACCTCGAGGAGCGAGATGGGCAGACCGCAGAAGATTCCTATGAGCCCATCAGGGTTTCGGCGGCAATGCGCATATGCTCGGAGATTTCCGCGCTGACCGCGGCCCTGTCGCCAGCTTCGATGGTGTCCACCAGCTTGAAATGCCGTGCGACATCCATATTGCGCACCCCGCGTTCGTAGCCGCCGAACATGATGGACATGCGGATGGAGCCCTCAAGCTGCTCCCAGGCATGCAGCAAGGTGTCATTCTCGGACAGCCGGCACAGAGTGCGGTGGAACTCGAGATCCGCTTCGATCCGCTCCTCGATTTCATGGCCCTCGAGTTGCTCCATGGTGCTGACCGCGGAGCGCAGTTGCGCGAGAGCGTCTGAAAGGTCTTCGCGCTGCAGCAACGTCGTTGCCGCCAGGGTTTCCAGCGAGGCACGCACCGCGAAGATGTCCTGGATTTCCTTGTTGTCCAGGTGGCGAACTGACAACCGGCCGCGTTCGCCTGCGGAGACCAGGCCCTCCTGCTCCAGCTGGCGCAAGGCTTCGCGCAAGGTGCCCCGGCTGATCTGCATGGAGGCAGACAGCTCTGTTTCCACTAGGTGGGTGCCTTGCTCCAGTTCACCGGTCGTGATGGCGCGGCGCAGGGCGATCAGAGCCTGCTCGCGCAGGCTCTTTTTCCGAAGCCCCACCAAGGAAGAATCGGCCATAGCCATAAAGCGCCCCTCAATCTTGGAGATCAACTGTTGATTGTTAACTGTTGATTTTAGCGCCTTTGGCGGGTGCGTCGAGAGCAACGCACCCGCCAAAGGCGATCGTTCTGGTGGATTACCCGGCGAGCTAGCCGAGTTCGGAGAGGACCTTGGACACAATTGCGCTGATCGACAACCCGTAGCGGTCATGGAGTGTCGGCAACGCGCCTGCGTCCAAGAATTCATCGGGCAGGCCGATGGGAACGACCTTAGAGGAAACCCCGCCGCGGATCATGGTGGAGGCCAGGGTCTCGAACAACCCGCCGATGACCGAGTGGTTTTCCAGCGTGACCACCAGGCGGTCCCCTCCAACCTCCTTCAGGACTGTTTCCGAGTCGAAGGGCTTGATGGTGGGGGAGTGCACCACCGAAACATCCACGTTGTGCTTGGCCAGTTCCTTCGCGGCATCCAGCGCGCGCATGGTCATCAGGCCGCTGGAGACGAAGACGACGTCACGTCCGCCGCGTAGTACTTTTGCCTTGCCCAATTCGAAGCTGTAGTCGTATTCATCCAGGACGGTAGGCACCTTGCCACGCAGCAGGCGCAGGTAGGTTGGCCCTTCGCAGGCCGCTAGCTGCGGCACCGATTGCTCGATGTCCACCGAGTCGCAGGGATCCACAATGGTCAGGTTCGGCATCCCGCGGAAAATGGCAATGTCCTCGGTGGCCTGGTGGCTCGGGCCATAGCCGGTGGTCAGCCCGGGCAGGCCGCCCACGATATTCACATTGAGGTTCGGCTCGGCGATATCCAGGCACAGGAAGTCATAGGCCCGTCGGGCCGCGAACACCGAATAGGTGGAAGCAAAGGGGATCATCCCGGTTTCGGCGAATCCCGCGGCGGCTCCGAACAGCAGCTGCTCGGCCATGCCCATCTGGAAGAAGCGTTCGGGATGCTGCTGGGCGAAGATGTGCATATCCGTGTACTTGCCCAGATCGGCGGTCAGGCCCACGATGCGCGGATCCTGGTCGGCCGCCTTGGCCAGGGCATGGCCGAAAGGCGCTGGCGCGGTCTTCTGGCCCGGCTCCGCGAAGGAAGCGATCATGGCCGAGGTTTTCAGTCGTGGTTTAGCGGTGGCAGACATTTAGGAGTTGCTCCCTTCGAAGCCTTCGGTGAGTTGGTCGCGGCAGATCTGCCATTCGTTGTCTTCAATGCGCATGAAGTGGGCTTTCTCGCGGTTTTCCAGCAGCGGAACGCCGCGGCCTACCTTGGTGTCGCACAGGATGACCGAGGGGCGCGAGGCGAGGGCCGCTTGGGCCGCGATGTTGTCGAAGGCCTGCAGCAGCGCTCGCGGGTCATTGCCATTGATCCGCTGGGCATACCAGCCGAAGGCTTCCCATTTCTCGGTGACCGGTTCGGTGCGCAGCACGCCGGCGGTCGCGCCATCGGCTTGCAGGGCATTGATATCCACCATGGCCGTCAGATGGCCCAGCTGGTGGTGTGCGGCACCCATGGCCGCTTCCCAAGTGGAGCCTTCATCGAGTTCGCCGTCGGAGAGGAAATTGATCACCCGCTGGGTCCTGTGCTGGTGGCGCAGGCCCAGGGCCATGCCCACCGCGATGGACAGGCCGTGGCCCAGCGAGCCGCCGGAGATTTCCATGCCCGGGGTGTAGGTGGACATCCCGGACATCGGAAGCCTCGAATCGTCCGACCCGTAGGTTTCCAGCTCTTCCACCGGGATGATGCCCGCTTCGGCCAATGCGGCATAGAAGCCGATGGCGTAGTGGCCGGTGGAAAGCAGGAAGCGGTCGCGGTCTTCCCAGTCCGGTTCTGCCGGACGGAAGTCCAGCTGGTCCGCGTAGACGGCCGCGAACATGTCCGCAGCGCCCAATGCTTGACCTACATATCCTTGGCCCTGCACCTCGCCCATATTCAGCGAGTGGTGGCGGATGCGGTAGGCGGCGTCGCGGACCCTTTCGGTGCGCTGGCCCAAATTCAGCGTCTGGTTGTCGGTGGCTGCAATTGCCATGGGAAGTCCTTTCAGGAATTCAACGGGTCGGGGTTCGGGTTGGCTCACCGGGTCAGACGCAACTTGCCTGCGGATTCTCGGCGATGGCTTGGTCAGCAAGGTGGCGTTCGCGAGGGCCCCAGGTTTCCTTGGTCACCAGCGCCGCCCACAAGCCGACTAGCGCGTAGCCGATGAAGAGCGCGGCCGGGCCCATCCAGCCGAACTGCATGAAAAGCAATGTGGTGATGAACGGGGTGAAACCGGAAACCATGGCCGAAATCTGGTAAGCCAGTGAGGCGCCGGAGGAGCGGGTCTTGGCCTGGAAGAGCTCCGGGAACCAAGCCCCCTGGGCACCTGCCATGGAGTTCTGGCAGATGGCATAGGAGATCACGATCGTGGCGATGATCATCAGGAACGAGCCGGTGTTGACCATGAGGAACATCGGAATGCCGAAGAGCGCGGCAAAGGCGCAAGCGAAGAGGTAGACGGTGCGACGTCCAACGCGGTCGGTGAGCCGGCCCCAGCGGTAGGTCGCGTAGATGCCGATGGCCGAGGCGATGCTCAAGGCGGTCAGCGTCTGCCAGTTCGCGGCCAAGCCAGTGGTGTGCAGGTAGGAGATCATGTAGGTGATGGAGACCGCGTAGCCCGCGGTCTCGGCAATGCGAAGCCCGATGCCGCGCAGGATATTGCGCCAGTCGGTGCGAATGACATCCTTGATCGGCGACTTGACGATCTGCCCTGATTTCTTCACGTCATCGAAGACCGGGGACTCCGGGACCTTCGAACGGATGACCAGTCCCACGATCACCAGCAGCAGGCTGGCCAGGAACGGAACACGCCATCCCCAGTCGCCAGGCAACTGCACGCTGACCAGGAACACCAGATTGGCCAGCAGCAGCCCTACCGGGAATCCGGACTGGACAATCCCGGTGAACCTGCCCTTTTGCTTCCATGGCGCGTGTTCGTAGGTCATCAGGATTGCCCCGCCCCATTCGGCGCCGAAGGCCAGGCCCTGGACAATGCGCACGAAGACCAGAAGCGCTGGAGCCAGCACGCCGACCTGCTCGTAGGTGGGCAGCACGCCGATGAAGAATGTGGCAAGACCCATGACGATCAGCGAAGTGACAAGCACCGGCTTGCGCCCGATCTTGTCACCGAGATGGCCGCCGATGATCCCGCCCAAGGGCCGGGCAGCGAAACCTACGCCCAAAGTGGCGAAGGATGCAAGCGTTCCCGTGAGCGGGTCAGCGCCGGGGAAGAATACGTGTCCGAAATACAGGGCGGCCGCGGTGCCGAAGCCGATGAAATCGTAGGTTTCAATGGTGGCTCCAACGCTGGAGCCTATCGCGACGCGCTTGGCGTCCTTGGTGCCGTGGATCGGGCCACGCATTTCTAGAGCTTCGCTGCTCATGAGTGGCTCCCTTCGTGAGTTGTGGGATGCGGGCAATTTTCATTGTTGACAGTCAACACTAATAGAAGTGTGAGCGACGGCACAAGTTCTGTCAAGAGAAAATTTAACAGTTGACTGTCAACAGTAAACAAAACTATCGTGGTGTGCACCACAAACTTCTGGTGCGTTTGTCCAGAGCAGAGCACCGCAACCACCAAGTTCGCCTCATCGTTGTTCGGGCGGGCCGTATTGAAAGCAGGAATCCGATGAATCAAACCCAGCGCACTGCAGTACTAACCGGTGCCACCTCGCCACAGGGGATCGGCATCGAAACCGCCCGGCACCTGGCCCGGGAAGGCTGGGGCATAGCGATTCTGGATCTGGACCACTCCGCATCCGAGCGCGTAGCCACGGAGATTGCAGAGGAATTTGGCGTGCCGGCATTCGGCCACCAGATCGACGTTGCCGACGAATCCTCGGTCGCCGCGGCCCAGGCGGCGGTGGCAGCCCGCGTCGCCGCGGGGGAACTGCCTCCTACCGGTGCCGTCGTGAACATCGCGGGGATTACCTCCCCGGTGGATTTCCTGGATACGACTTTGGAGATCTGGAACAAGCTCATGAACGTCAACGCCACGGGCACGTACCTGGTGACTAAGGCATTCCTGCCGGAAATGATCGAGAGCGGATGGGGACGTGTGATCAACATGTCCTCTGTCTCTGCCCAGCGGGGCGGCGGAGTCTTCGGCAAGGTCCCGTATTCCTCGGCGAAAGCGGCAATCCTCGGGTTCACCAAGGCGCTGGCCCGCGAAATCTCGGCCAGCGGCGTCACCGTCAATGCGATTGCGCCGGGCGCTGTGGATACCAACATCCGGGTGGGCAGCACCGACGAGCAGGAGGCGGCCATTGCCGCGGGCATCCCCATTGGGCGCACCGCAACCACCGGAGAAGTCGCATCGGTCATTGGTTTCCTGGCCTCCGAAGGCGCTTCCTACCTGACCGGCACCACCATTGACATCAATGGCGGCAGCCACATGCATTAGCAGTTCCAGGTTTGGGCCAGTCCAAGGACTAGAAGAAGCCAGCGGCCACACCCCGAATAGTTCGGGGTGTGGCCGCTGGCCTATTGTCATGTTCTGGCGGCGGCTATCCGAACCAGGGCTTCTCGGCAGCCGCGAGAGTCCCATCGTTCTTGGCCATGTTCAGCCACTGGTTCACGTATTCCTGGAACTCGTCATCGCCCAGCGGCAGCAGGTACGCCTTCTGGGAGAAATTGAATGGCTGATCCGGGTGCACCGCGCACAGCTCGGGGTGCTCGTTGGCCACCCAGCGGGTCTCCGAGGCGTCGGTGGTCATCACGTCGGCACGCCCGGCAATGATCTCATCGAAGATCTTGTTGTTGTCCTCGAAACGGATGATCTCGCCCTTCCGGTAGTTCGCATCAGCGAACTTCTCGTTGGTCCCGCCAATCGGGGTGATGGAACGGACCCCGGGCTGGTTGATTTCCTTGACCGTGTCGTACTTCTCCACGTTCTCGCACAAGGTGATGGGCGTCTTGCCCTCGTCCAGGGTGGCTTCGCTGTAGTAGGCCTGCTGGGCGCGTTCCATGGAGATGGATACCCCGCCCACGGCGATATCGCATTCGGAGAGGAAGTCCGGCATCAAGTCCTTCCAGGAGGTCTGGACGAACTCGGGTTCTGCGCCCATCGACTCGGCAAGATTCTTGGCCATCGTGATGTCGATTCCCGACCATTGCCCGGTGTCCGGGTCAAGATAGGTGAACGGCCGGTAGTCCCCGGTGGTGCAGACCTTCAGCGTTCCCGAGTCGCTGACCGCTGCCAGTCGGGTATCTGTTGCCTCTGGTTCCTGTCCAGCGCCGGGATCCGGTGCGGGAGCGGAGCATCCCGAGACGGATACAGCAACGCCCAAGGCGAGTAACGGCATACGGCGGATGAAGGACGGGATCTTCTTTGAACGGTCGGTCATAACTAAAACCTATAAGTTCCGTCCGTCGCCATACAAGGGCCGGTCGCTGATCTTACGTTCCGGAGCTGTTGCACGAACTGACGACGCGGTTATGTCCGACGATGCCGCGGCAAAGAACGATTTAGTACTTCAGAGACGTTGAACCGGGCACGGGGAGACTAGTCTCTAATCGGTCAGCTTGTCTCATTACGATTGCGGTGAATCACGGAAGAGGCCCTGGCTGTCAGTTGGGTGTTGCCAACGAACTTATGGAGTTCGATGAAGTACCGACTCACAGGGTAATCAATGAAGGTTTTTCTAGGACTTTAAAATTCTTTTTCGAGATCTTACGCGACCAGCCATCCAAGACATGTTCGGGAAGCTCACGGATTACCTTGTTCGTTTCCTGCAGTTCTCCGCCCCAGTTGACTTCGTGACCATGATTTTTGATGGCCTCCGAAAGTTCTGGGGTAATTACTGATAGGTGATGATAGAGTCGCTGAGCTTCGACAGGAGCGATTGCTGAATTCTTGATCGTATTGGTCGCAAATGCTGTGCGCTGTATGGCCCACATCAAACGGAAGGCCGCCTCAACAAATTCGTTGTGATCCTCGGAATTCAAAGTGGTTTGTGAGTCTGTCCGAGAGATTGCCCCGATGACCAATCGGCATCGAGCAATGGATTCTGTAGTGAGCGCGTCGACCGCCTCGTTCACTTTCGAACGCTCTCGCGCCCACTGATTCGTCATGTAAGTGCTAGCGGAAATGAATACTGAGACGCCTGAGAAGATAATGGCCATCATAGATAAGGTCAATTCAACTCCTTGATTGAGGGTTGTTCATTGTTTCATCGTGGTGTTTGCCTTGTCGAATAATCCGGTCCTGTGAAGGATGGATAGTTAATTCTTCAGGTTCCATTTTCTGCCCGGCAATTCATGAGCCCCACTGACATTCCGATATTCGTTCGGTTCTAGGCCAGATAATGCTGAGCGCGCGTCCACGTTTCGCTAGTGGTCTGGCCCTGTGGTCTTACATGTATCACTCCGAATTACGACCGGATGGCAAGTGAAGAAATTTGGCTTCGGTTGCTGAAACTGTGCAAGGCTGAGCCGTCGTTCGACGAATGGAACCCAATGAATGGAACGGATTTAGTCGACTCGCAGGAGCAGGATCGTGCAGCTAGACCGTTTTGTTGCGCAACGATCGTTGACATCCGCGACTCCCATTTTGCCTCCGCCAATGACCAGTCAGATAGATAATTAGTTGTTGAACTGCGCTTTTACGCCGACGTAAGAGGCCGGGGCATTCGATCATTTGTCGACGTCATGTCTAAGGCCGCGATGAGATCTCGACTGTGCTGATGTTTCGCATTGGTCAAGAATTCACTGAGGGAACGGTGCTCGACCAATTCGCCCTCATAGAACACGGCCACGTCGTCACTGACATAACGGATCACGTCCATGTCGTGGGAAATGACCACGAGGCTCAACCCCATGGAGTCGCGCAACTTAAGTAGCAGATCAAGGATGTGGCGCTGGGCTACCGAATCCAGTGCCGAAGTTGATTCATCGCAGATCAATACCTGGGGTTCGGTTAACAGCGCTCGTGCGATAGCCAGACGCTGGAGCTGGCCGCCGGAGCACTGGCCCGGCCTGCGATCCAGTAATTGCTCGGCCAATCCCACCTGGGCCATGGCTTGCGCCATGCGCTCGCCGGCCTGGATTGCCGGCAGCCGGTGCACCGCCGCGCTCATTGACGTGCGGATGGAAAGCCGGGGATCGAAGGACGAGTACGGTTCCTGGGCAATGACCTGCACCCGCGTTGCTTCGCCATTGCGGCGCGTATCGATGATCTGTCCGGTCGTTGGCTCTTCCAACCCGGCCAGCAGCCGGGCGAAGGTGCTCTTGCCCGAACCGGAGCGGCCCACCACTCCCAGGACCTGGCCGCCGTGCAGGCGCAAGCTTGTGGGCTTCAATGCTGCCGGGCCCTTTGCGCGGCGCGTGTAGTTCTTGCCCGCATCCACTGCTTCCAGCAAGCATGCGGAATCCTTAACGCGTGGCGTGCGCAGGGGAGGCAAGCTGGCTTCCACCAGCTCGCGTGTCTTGGAATGGCGGTCCTTGGAGAAGATGTGCGCGGTGGGGCACTGGTCCACAATTTGCCCGTCGCTGACTACTACGACGCGGTCTGCGATGTGCTGGATGCTGGCGATGTCGTGGGTGATGAACAGGACGCCCACGCCACGTTCCTGCTGCTTGCGGCGCAACAATTGCAGCACTTCGGCCTTGAGAATCGAGTCCAAGGATGACGTTGGTTCATCAGCCAAAATGAACTCCGGGTCAGCGGCCAAGGCGATGGCCAGCATGGCGCGTTGGGCCATCCCGCCGGAAAGCTGGTCCGGGCGCTGGCCGGCAATCTGCTGGGCAGGGGACAAGCCTACTTCTTCGAGCAAGGACAGCACCTGCTGCTCGTGCTGGCGGGCTTTGCCCCAGCCGTGGGCTCCCAGAGCTTCAAGCAGATGCGCGCGGATGGTCAGCCGCGGGTTCATCACGCGCTTGGGCTGCTGGAACAGCATGCTGATGCGCCGTCCGCGCACCGAGTCCATGGCCTTCTCGCCCAGCTGGTCAAGGCGCTGGCCGTCAAGCAGGATCTGGCCCTCGGCACGCAGCTGCTGGGGCAGCAGGCCGATGATCGCCTTGGTGAGCAGCGTCTTGCCGGAACCGGAACGTCCGACAACCGCCACCAATTCGCCGGCTCGCAGGGCGCCGCGTGCTTCGGAGAGCAATCGCTGATCGCCGGAGCTGACCGAAAGATCAATGAATTCAAGTTCTCTAGTCATGGGCTTCCGCCTTGGCCTCGGTGGCAAGCACGTCCTGCCCGCCCAGCACGTGGGTGATTCGATTGCCCAGCAAGGTGACGCAGAAGCTGACCAGGAAGATGGCTGCGCCCGGCGCAATCAGGCCCCAAGGGGAACGGATGGCATGGGGCTGGGCTTCGGCCAGCATTGAACCCCAGTCGGACTGCGGCGGCTGGACGCCGATGCCCAGATAGGACAAGGAGCCGAGCAATACCAGCAGCAGCCCGAAGCGCAATGCCGCCTGGGCCAGCACCGGTCCAGCCACGAAGGGCAGGACGTGGTGGCGCAGGATGAACCAGCGCGAAGCACCGACATGCCTGGAGGCTTCGACGTGGTGGGTGGATAAGGCCTGGGCCGCCATGGAACGCACCAACCGTGCGGTGGGGGTCCATGCCACGACGCCTACGGAAAGCACCATGGTGAAGAAACCGGGACCCATGACCGCGATGATCAGCAGCGCAATCACGATTTCGGGCAGTGCGAGCAGCAAGTCGTTCACGCGCAGGAAGAGCTCATCCAGCCACCCGCCGCGCACCGCGCTGAGCAGGCCCAGTGCGGTGCCAACCAGCAGCGCGAACAGCGTGGTGATCAGCGCTACCGATAGCGAGAACCGGCCACCGTGCAGCACGCGGCTCAAGGTGTCGCGGCCCAGGGCATCGGTGCCCAGTAGATGGGACAGGCTGGGTCCCTGCAACCGGTCCGCCAGGTTCTGGGCGTCGGGGTTGTAGGGGGAAATCCACGGAGCGGCGATGGTCAGGATGACCACCGCCAGCAAGATGAACGCGGGAGGGGAAAGCAGGATTTCCCTGGAATGATTCCTAGCCATGTCGTACACCAATCCTCACATTGGGATCGCTGATCCTGTGCACCAGGTCAACGATTCCGGTCACCAGTACGGCACAGGTGACGACCACCACCACGCCACCCTGGGCGACCGGGATATCGGCATCGACGATGGAGTCGAAGATCAGCCGGCCCATTCCGGGAATGGCGAAGATGACTTCCACGATGACCGACCCGCCCAGCAGTCCGGCAAACCAGACACCCACCATGGTCCACAGCGGCAGCAAACCGTGGGGAACCACATGGCGGACCAGCCCCTGGGTGCTGCTCAGCCCGCGGGCGCGGGCGGCCAGCACGTGCTCGGAGTCCAATGCCTGGCGCACCCCAGAGCGCACCGCGACGGTGAAGAAGCTGATGGGGCGCAAGGCCAGAATGAAGACCGGCAGCACCATCGAGGCCGGGGATTCGAAACCGGCCGAGGGAAGTAGCGAGAAGCGCACCGCGAAGAGCAGGACCAGCAGCGGAGCCAGCGCATATTCGGGGATGGCAATCAACGCATGGGTCGCCGAGGTGATCAGCCTATCGGGCCACCTCCCGGCACGGGTGGCCGACAGCACTCCCAAGACAATGGACACGGCGATGGCCACCACCAGCGCGCTGCCTGCCAAGGACAGGGTGACGCCAATGGCCGGCAGCACCTGGTCGGCTACCGGGGTGCCGCTGATATGCGAGATGCCCATGTCTCCAGTGGCGAACCGGCCCAGCCACCGTCCGAACTGCACCAGCATCGGGTCGTGCAGGCCGAATTGCTGTGCGTAGGCCTGCACCGTTGCCTCGTCGGCGGCCCCGATGTCCATGCGGGCGCGCAGCAAGGACCGCACGGGGTCCCCGGGGGAAACGAAGGGGACCAGGAATACCGCGAAGGATGAAAGCAGAACTGCTGCGCCGAGTCCAATGGCCCGGCGCAGCATGGTGGCTAGAGGAGACACGCTAGCTGGTCTTCGCCAGATCCTTGGTCAGCACGTAGCGAGTCAGCGGGTCCTGGACGTAGCCCTGGACCTTGGCTCCCACGCCGTCGATAGCCTGCTCGTTGACCAGCCAGACGTTCGCTGCATCGTCGGCGAGCAGATTGCCTGCCTGGCGGTACAGGTCGTGGCGCTGGGCCTCGTCCTTCTCTGCCAGTGCCTGGCCGATCAGCTGGTCGTAGTCCTTGTTGCAGTAGTGGCTCAGGTTGTAGCCGCCCTCGCAGGTGTAGTCGGACTGCAGGAAGCCGATCGGATCAGCGATGTCGATCATCCGGTTGCGCTGGCTGAGGATCATGTCGTAGTTGCCGGCCAGTACATCCGGCTCCGCGGCGCCATAGGATTTGGTCACCACGTTTGCCTGCAAGCCGATCTGCTTGAACTGCTCCTGGATGATGGCGCCTACCCCGGCGAACTCCGCGCGTTCGGTGATCGCAATGATTTCCAGCGGCTTGTCCTGCTTGTATCCGGAAGCTTCCACCAGCTTCTTGGCTTCTTCGATATTCACCTGCGGTACGGCCAGATCCGGGTTGGCCCACGGCTCGCTCGGGGCGAAGGGGCCGGTGGCAGGCTGCGCTGCGCCTTCGTAGATGCTGGCGGCCATGGCCGGCAGGTCCAAGGCCATGGTGGCGGCCTTGCGCAGCTCCCGGTTCTCGAATGGAGCGCGCGAGTTGTTCAGGTACAAGGTCGAGGTGCGAGGCGAGTCGGCCTTGAGCACGCTGATCTTGCTATCGGCTTCCAGAGCCGCCAGGCTGGTGGCCGGGATGGACATGGAAATGTCCGCTTCACCGGTCTGCACCTGGGTGGCGCGGGTGGCGCCTTCGGTGATGTAGCGGATTTCGCCGCCAGCCAGCTTCACCTCTCCGTCCCAGTAATTCTCATTGCGGTCCAAGGTCAGGGACTGCCCGGCTTTTTCGGAGACCGGGGCAAAGGGTCCGGTGCAGTGCTTCATCGGGTCGATGCCCTTGCCGGTGTACGCGGCAGGGGAAAGCACGCCGGCGTTCACGCTGGCCATGCGGTAGGGCAGCAACGGATCCGCGGCGGGGGTGGTGACGCGCACGGTATCAGCGTCGACGGCCTGGACCTTCTTGATGGTCTTGGGGTTCACCGCACGGGCTGGAGCGGTGGCCTTAAGGACGTGGTTCAGCGAGCCGGCAACGGCCTTGGCATCCATGGCGGTGCCATCCTGGAACAGCACGTTCTTGCGCAGCTCGAAATCCCATTCGGTATCCGAGGACTGCTTCCAGGAAGCAGCGAGCATCGGTTCAACGGTTTTGGTGCTCTGGTTGTATTTGGCCAGGGTTTCCAAGCAACCGGCGATGGAGAGCACATAGGCGTCGTCGCTTTCCAGCGCCCAATTGGATACCGGGGCGCGGAAATTGGCCACAATCACGCGGGCTTCCGAGTCCGCGGCTTGTTCCGGGGCGGAGCTCGCAGGGGTGGAGCTGCAGGCGGTCAGCGCCAGGGCAATGGCCGCAAAACCTGCGGCAACGCTCAATCGTCCAAGTTTCATGGAAATCCTTCGGCATTACGTGATGGATTGGCATCTAATGCAATAGAGCCTCGGTAAGCGTACCCTAATTAGTTGACTCGTTTTGCTGATTATGGCCCGGCAAGGAAAGCGGAGGAAAAGCCCCCGCAGGGAGCCTGGGAAGAGTGGAAGCTGAGTAGTGCAAAGTTGGGGTGCCCCGTGGAAATTCTGCGAGGGCAGCGCGTCATGTGTCGCAGTTCACGCACCCTGGGTCTGCAGGCCTGAACGCCTCACGAGCGATGCGCCAAGCCAGGAAGCAACGACCAGCGGAATGATGAGAACCAGCCACGGCAGGAATCCGGGGATGTGGCCCTGGCCGGCCTGGGACAAGAGCCAGCCCACCAGCAAATTCCCCAGTAGCACCGCCAGGCCGCCGCAACTGGACAGCAAGCCGAAGTAGGATCCGGTACCCCGGTGTCCGGCGAATCCGGGAACGAGCGAAAGAGCTGCAGGGTGCACGCTCATATGCCCCAAGGCCAGCAGGGTGACCGCGCACAAGATGCGTACCGCCGCGGTATTTTCGCCGAAAGCCGTGGCGGGGAGAAAGGCGAGTACGCCGAAACCCAGGGCGCTGGAGACATATCCGCAACGCAGGGTCGCTGCCGCGCCGATCCGTGCGGCGAGCCATGCGATGGGCAATTGCAAGCCCAGAGTCAGCACGGAGATCCACGCGAAAACCAGTCCCAGCCACTGGGTGGGCAGGCCCGTGCGTTCCAATTCCAGGGGAATGGCCAAATAGAGCTGGTTGTATGCCAGCAGGTCAGAGGCATGCAGGGCGCAGAAGGCCACGAATTTCCGGTCCGCCAGGCATCGGCGCAGGCTGCCAGGCTGGGCCTGCCGCTTGGCCCGTGTCCCGGCATAATCCGGTGAAGTGCCTTCCGGAGCGTAGCGGCGCAATGCCGCAGCCAGGAACAGTCCGATGGCGATGAAGAAGATTGCCCCGAAACCCGCAACGGCCGCGAACCCCCAGTCCCACAGTGCCGCTCCCACCAGCGGTCCGGCCACTGCGCCGATTTCTCCGGTGACGCTCAGCCAGGCAAAGAGCGTGGCCCGCTTGGCTCCCGTGGGTTGGCCCCTGTCGCGCGCGGTCTGGGCAGCCCCCACCAGAATGCTCAGGCCCGGAGAGAAGAGTGCCCCGCCGAATCCGGTGAGCAATGTGCCCAGGATGAACAACCAGAGCTTCGGGTCGCCCAAGGACAGGGAGGCGGCCAGCGTGAAGAACCCGGCGGCGCGCACTGCGCAGCCAATGAGGATCATGCGCCGGGCGCCGAAGCGATCGGCCAAGCTGCCTCCGGCCAGGAAAAGGCCCTGTTGGGCGAAGGTCCGGATACCCAGGATCAGGCCCACTCCAGCGCCTGCCAGCAGGAAGTCGTTGGCCAGCACTACGGCAAGAAAGGGAACCACGGCGTAGAAGCCGATATTGAACAGCGTCTGGGTTCCCAGCAGTACCGGGACTTCGAAGCGGGACGTGCTGGTTTTCATGGACCTCGGGAACGGGTAGGTGCTCTGCGGGCAGATCGGGCGGACTCTTTGATCTTAGCCAACACCGGTGCCCTGGGACGGGTCCTGCCCGCCGGGGCTGCCCGGCAGGATCCGTACCGGTCCGAGGAAACTTGCTGCCCTGTCCAAGACGCCATCCATCGCCTTCAGCTCGCATTCCCAGAGCGTCAGCGATTCCCAGCCAAGTGCCGCCAGGCTATCGCGATTGCGCTGGTCCCGGGCGATGTTGGCATCCAGCTTGGGGTTCCAGTACCCGGTATTGGATGCGGGGCGCCGCTGGCCCACCGGGCAGTCGTGGCCGTGCCAGAAGCAGCCGTTGACGAAGATGGCCTTGCGCCGGGCGCTGAAGACCAGATCCGGGGATCCGGGAAGCTTTCCGCCCCGCAGCGGGATGCCGGGATGCGCAGAACGCAGCTGGGCAACTTGCCGTGCAGGCAGGACGCCGTGCACGCCGTAGCGGTACCCCGCTGCATGCAGCAACCGGCGCAGGACCAGTTCCGGTCCGGTGTTCTTGCTGGAAATGCGCGACATGAGCGCCGAACGCTGCGCCGCCGACATGATGTCCATAGTCCATTGTGCGCCGCGAACAGGCCGCGCACTGCTGGCTGGGTTTTGGCTGGATGGCTTGCTGGAGCCATCGGATGAAACCTCTTGCAACGGTTCCCAAACCTTGGCTGCCGCAGTAGCTTGGAGCTGAAATGGCCGGCCGGGATCGGGCCGGTCACCGACAGGCAGAAGAATCGAGGGGGAGCCATGCGCGCAGCACGGTATTACGACCAGAAGGACATCCGGATCGAGGACATCGATGAGCCGCAGCTGAAACCGGGAACAGTGGCCATCGACGTGGCCTGGTGCGGCATTTGCGGCACCGATCTGCACGAATATCTGGAGGGCCCGATCTTCATCCCGCCGGCCGGGCATCCGCACCCGCTCTCCGGGGAGAGCGCTCCGGTGACCATGGGCCATGAATTCTCCGGAACCATTACCGCCCTGGGCGAAGGCATCACCGGCCTTGAAATCGGCGAGAACGTCGTGGTGGAACCGTACATCATCCATGAGGATGTGGACACCGGCGAAGGCCAGCAGTACCAGCTCTCCCAGGACATGAACTTCATCGGCCTGGGCGGCCGCGGCGGAGGGCTATCGGAGAAAATCGTCGTGGAACGCCGCTGGGTGCATCCCATCGGCAAGATCCCCCTGGATGAGGCCGCGCTGATCGAGCCGCTGTCGGTGGCCCACCACGCCTTCGTCCGCTCCGGGGCGAAGGCCGGGCAGGTGGCGATCGTGGGAGGTGCCGGCCCGATCGGCCTGCTGACCGCAGCGGTGCTCAAGGCCAAGGGGCTGACAGTCTACATCTCGGAACTCTCCGAGGCCCGCAAGGCCAAGGCGCGAGAAACCGGAATTGCCGACGGGATTTTCGATCCCAGGGAAGGGGACGTGGCCGAACGGGTGCGCGAAGCGACCGGCGGCCGGGGTGCGGATACCGGATTCGAGTGTTCCTCGGTCCCGGTGGTGCTGGATATGCTCCTGGACGCGGTGGCTCCCGGCGGGGTGATCGTCAACGTTTCGATTTGGGGGCATAAGCCGCAAGTGGACATGCCCAAGCTGGTCTTGAAGGAAATCGACCTGCGCGGCACCATCGGCTACGCCAATGACCATCCGGACACCATTGCCCTGGTGCAAAGCGGCAAACTGGACCTGGCCCCGTTCATCACCGGGCGCATCGGGCTCGACGAGCTGGTTTCCGAAGGGTTCGACCAGCTGATCAACAACAATGAGGAACACGTGAAGATCATTGTTGATCCGCGGGCCTAGCCTGCAGCTATCGGGGCCAGTTGGATCACTGGCACTGGCCCCCTGGCTGCGGCTAGTGGTGGTGTTCTGCCTGTTTCATCTTGCCAATGATTCCCGGGTCGATGTCTCCCGAACGATGAGCGCCGTGCTCGGAATGCGGTACCGCGAGTTCTCCAGCGGACGAAGCTGCCAACCCCAAACTGGCAACCGCCGCAACCGCAACCGAACCGGCAAACATGCTCCCGAGGACAACTAGGCTGCTGGAACGCACTGCCCGGTGCGGATAGTTCTTCCGCCGCTTGCGCTGCCACAGGAATACCGCCAGCACCGACAGCTCAAGCAGCAGCAAGGAAGCAATCGTGAGATCCAGATTCTTCGTTCCCTCCGGGAACCCCCAAAGGCCGGCAACAATGCTGGCTAAATGCACGGAGGAGACGAGCGCCAGGCAGGGGACCGCAAGCTTCACGGCAGGGGCCGCTGCCTTCAGCAGGCTGGCAACGGCGTACACCAGCGCCACCCCAGCCCAGGCTGCGGATGCTATCGCGCCGAGCCACGCCCACCACGGTGCCGGGGCGGACCCGACCCCGAATGCCGATGCCAAGCTGGCGGAGGAGGCCGCGGCCAGCGCCGCGACTCCCAGTCCGGCGATCCCGGCATAGAGGCCGCCGAAGGCAACGGAGCTCGCAACTGCATCTCGCCCTTGGAGGGCAGGTTCGGTGGCAGGCTCCGTGGCCTCATGGGAAATCATGACCGTGCAGTATGGGCTGCTGGCGTCCGGTCCTGGGACAGGCCTACCGACAGCAGGACAATCGCGCTGGCTAGATGCAGGACGTTATCCGCACCGTTCAGGGCAATGATGTTCAGTGCTGTAGAGGCCAAGAAGAGGCCGAGGATGCCAACGAGGAGGTAGACGGCGCCCACCGTGGTGTTGGCGAGCTTGGAAGCACGCACGGATCCGAGCCCAGCGATGAGCAGTGCTGCGCCGATGGCCAGGTGGATGACGTTGTGAAGTGGATTGACCTCGAAAATGATCAGCTTCCCGCCCTCTGTTGCGAAGAAATCCACGCCGGCAGTGACAAGGAACCCGAGCAGGCCGACAAGGAGGTACACGGCCCCGAAAATCGTTGCGAGCAAGCGGTTAGGCGATGTGCGCATGGCAATCAGTCCTTCCTGGGACACGGATTCTAGTCCGTGTCGAGTTCTGCGGGTTCCGGAAGGAACCCTGTAGAAGTTCTTCGGAGAAGGACGGAAGGCGGATTGGTCTTGATTGGACTTATTTGCCGGCACCGGAGGCACCCAAGGATGCGGTAGGCGTTTTCGCATTGGTGTTCGGTTGGGGACGCTCTGGATCCCTCGGCAAGGAAGCTGATGCGTTGAGAGAGCGAGCCGAAGATGCGTTGGGCCGAAACAGCGAATAGCAGGTCATCGTGGATCTGCGGGCTTCATCTTCTCGCTGCCAGACGCTTCGCGACTATGAGCTGAGTTTCATCTGCTCGTAAGCATCCAATGCAGCCTGCCGCGATTGCTTCAGGTCCACAATGGGCTCCGCGGCCAGCGGCGCGAATCGAGCCGTGTAGCTTCCCTGGGGATCGAATTTCTTGGCCTGCAGTTCCGGGTTGAACACCCTGAAGTACGGTGCCGCGTCGGCGCCGCTTCCAGCGACCCACTGCCAATTGGCAGTATTGCTGGCGAGATCCGCATCTACCAAGGTGTCCCAGAACCAGCGCTCGCCGACCTTCCAATGCACTTGCAGGTTCTTGACCAGCAGGCTGGCTGCCACCATCCGCACCCGGTTATGCATCCATCCGGTCTGCCAAAGCTGCTGCATGCCGGCGTCCACTAGACCGAAACCGGTGCGTCCTTGTTGCCAACAGCTCATATATTCCGCGGCCTGCGGGTCTGCCTCAGGCCAGGCCCAGTCGAAATGATCGAACTGCGCACGCAGATTCCGCTCCGGAAGCTGCGGGTGATGGTAGTACAGGTGCCAGCAGAAATCCCGCCAGGCGAGCTGGCGGCGCATCGCGGTGGCACCGTCGGAAGCCTCGGGATTTACGGCGGCCAGACGGCCCAGCGCCTCCCACATCTGGCTTGCGCTGACATGCCCCCAGCGCAAGGCGGGGGAGAGGGCAGACGTTCCGTCCAGATCGGGGCGGTCATGGTGCTCCGGGTAGTCTTCGGCGATCGATTCCAGCACCTGCTCCAGGCGCTGGCGCGCAGGCGCTTCTCCGGGTTCCCATTGCGCGGCGAGCCCGTCAATCCAGTCCAAAGCCGGCAATAATTCCAAGCTCTCCAACTCGTCGCTGGCGGGAAGATTAGTGTCCGGGAGGGGTTCTTGTGCCTGTGGCGCGGGCAACGGAGGCCGGATCTCGCTGTCGCGCAACGCGTTGTAGAAGGGCGTGAAGACCTTGTAGCCGGTGTTGTTCTTGGTCAGCAGCTCCCAGGGCTCATGCAGGAGCGTCCCGCTGTAGCTGTGGGCGTGGACGCCTCGCGCGTGAAGGTCCTGCTTGATCTGCATGTCGACGGCGCGTTCGGCGTGGCCGTAGCGGCGGTTCCAGTGCACGGTCTGCACGTTGCCATCGTGCACGAGTTCGCTGATGATCCCGGCGGATGGGCCTTGGCGCAGGATGAGCGGGATTCCCAGTTTTTCCAGCGATCTGCGAAGGTCCTCCAGCGCCTGATGCAGCCACCATTTGGCCGCGCCGCCCAGCGGGCGGATGCCGGCAGATGCCTGGTCCAGGACATATACCGCGATCACCGGACCGGAAGAAAGCGCGGCATCCAACGCTGGGTGATCGCTGGTGCGCAGATCATCGCGGAACCATACCAGCTGGGCAGGCAAAGCAGGCTGAGTCATTTGGAGTTCTCCATGGACTCATCCTAGTGGTTATTTAGCTTAGCTAGCTAAATTCTGGTGGATGCCCCGCCTAGCTCGGCGGCTACCGGGCAGAGCAAGAGGCTGGTGGTTCCAATCAGTGATTGCACGCACCAGCCTCTTGCCGCGCCTAGGGATCAGGAGCCGTTATCCATCTGCTTGGCCGTGTCCTTCGCTTCGCCGTGCAGATGCTCGGCTTCGGAGTTGGCTTCGGATTTCACGGTCTGCACGGATTCCTGCGCGGAATCCCGCAGGTCCTCGGCGGCCTGCCGCGCAGGCTCCCGCAGGTCTTCGGCAATCCGCTTCGCCGCATCCTTGGCCTCTTCGGCCAGCGGTTCTGCCTTGTCCTTGACCCGCTGGACCAGCTCGGCTTCTTTCTGGGTCCCCGGAAGCAGCGACGAGGCCAGCAGTCCTGCCCCGAAGGCGATGATTCCGGCGGCCAGCGGATTGCCCTTGGTCTGCTCCACCACCCTGTGCGGTGCGTCCCTGACGGCTTCCGCGGCGTCTTCACTGTAGTGGTGCAGCTGGTCACTTGTTGATTCACCGGTTCCCATGACGGAGTCCTTCACCTTCCTGAATGAGTCCTTGACCTTTTCGGATTGTCGGTGGGCAATGTGGCTGGGACTGACCCTGTCGGCAATCGCATCCACATCCTGTTGCATGTCGCCTCGTGTCTGGGCGATTTCCGCGCGGAGTTCTTCTGAATTCTTGCTCATGGTGCATCATCCTTCGGAGTAAAAGCTGATGGAATCCTCTTGACTGTCTCGGCCGTATTAGGCAGTCCCTTGATCTCTTGCATCTTCTTCTTGGCTGCGCTTGCCAAGACCAGACCGATCACCGCCCAGAGGGCGGCGACCGCCAAGGCCGAGAAGCCGTAGCCAATCCAGAGCGACAATCCGAAGAAAGCCGCAACGGAAAGAAATAGCAAGACGAAATGGCCGGCTACACCGGCACCGGCATACATGCCTGCACCCTTGCCGGCGGAGCTGGCCGACTCCTTCAACTCCGTCTTTGCCAGCTCGATCTCTTGGCGAACCAGCAGCGATACGTTCTGGGTCAGGTCATTGAACAGGGCGCCGAGTGAACTGCGTTCATGTTCTGCGGAATCGGGATCTGGCGTCGTGTGAGTCATCGAATGCTCCTAGCGGTAGTCGGTGCTGCGCGGATCCCCAGGAGGGTAGGAGCGCAGCGGGTCAACGTCCACCGAATCGGCATGGACCGGGTTGCCTGCCGAATCCACGCGGGTGGTTCCCTGGAAGGACGGGTCAACCCGCACCGGACCTGGCCCGTCAACGCCCGAGGCGTTCGGTGCGCTGGTGGTGCCGGGGCGTGGCTCCTGGTCGCGGCGCCCTGTGCCTTCCTTCGGCTCGCTGGCATTCCGGGTCATGCGTCCTGCCAGCAGCCCAGCGCCCAGCGCCAGTCCCAAGAAGGCCGCAGGACGCTTGCGTGCAAAGCCCTTGACCTCGTCCAGCAAGTCGTGCGGCTCGCGCTGTTCGAGCCAATCGGCGGCCTGTCCGCTGTGATGCGAAGCCTGGTCCACCAGCATGGAGGCGGTTCCGCTCGCGCTGGACTGGTCCAGCATGGCGCGGAACTCATCGCTGATGTCGCGCAGGTTGGCCGCGACCTTCCGCTGCTGCGCGGAGGTCTGCTCCTTCAGGTCGGAGCCGAGTTCATCCCACAGATGGGTGGCCTGGTCCTTGGCCTGCTCAGCGAGCATCGAGGTTTCCTGCTTGGCGCTGTCAAGCACGTGGGTGGCGGATTCATGGCCCTCGCGCGCCAGATCCTGGGCTGCCTGCGCTTTGCCCGACGTACTGCCGCTTCCTGCGGACTGCCGGTCATCGGAATCATGCGCGTCGGCCGGTACCGGTTCGACAGTGCCCGACGGGAACAGGTCGGTTTGCGGCTCGGTCAACGGATCCGGATCGTTCAAGCCGTGGCGGACGGTTCCGGGTTGCGGGGTGCTGCGCGGGTCATCGGGGAATGGATTCGAACTGGTGTCATCGTTGGTGCTCATGTCTTCCCTTCCTCTGCTGCTGTCGTCAGCTGCGGGTGGCGCGGCAGGTGGCCGCGCATCCGGCTCCGCAGTCCGTGCGGAGCGCTGCTGGTTGCCTACGACGCTAGGCAAGAGCGCGCCGCAGGTCACGGATCGCGGCCAATCCGCAGGAAGCATTCAGGTTCGATGGCGACAGCTCGGAGGCTCCAGGAAAGCAGGAGGCAAGCGAGTAGGATCGAGCCGGATCCCGAGCGTCCAGCGCACCACCCGGCGCAGCTGCGAGGAGTCCAGCAGTACTGCAATCCCTGCTGCGGCCCAGTTCGCGGCTTTGGAGGAACAGCGGCACTTTCCGTGGCGAACACGCCAATACCCGACGAGTCCGGGGCATTGGCGCCGGGAGCTGGAAGACTGGGCGCTAAGTGTCCAACAAGCGAATCTTCGAAGGAGCACCATGTCCACTTATGCCGTTACCAATCCCGCCACCGGCGTAGTCGAAGCAACCTACCCGACTGCCACCGATGCGCAGATCCAGGATGCCATCGCCGAGGCGCACAGCGCCTACACCCAGTGGTCGGTCTCCGCGCTTCAGGAGCGCGTCGCCCTGCTGGAGCGCGTGGCAGACATCTACGAGGCACGCGCCGATCAGCTGGCCGCGATCATCACCCGCGAGATGGGCAAGCCCATCAAGCAGTCGCTGGGGGAAATCGGCATCGTGGCGGCGATCTACCGCTACTACGCCAAGAACGGTCCGGGGTACCTGGAAGACGAAGAGCTGGAAATCGCTTCGGGCGGCAAGGCGCTGGTGCGCAAGGAAGCGGTCGGCGCGCTGCTGGGCATCATGCCGTGGAATTTCCCGTATTACCAGGTGGCACGCTTCGCCGGGCCGAACCTGATGAACGGCAACACCATCCTGCTCAAGCACGCGCCGCAGTGCCCGGAGTCGGCGCTGGCCATGGAGGAGATCTTCAAGGAAGCAGGCGCCCCGCAGGGCGCGTATGTGAACATTTTCGCCACCAACGACCAGGTCGCGGACATCATCGCCGACCGCCGGGTGCAGGGAGTATCCCTGACCGGTTCCGAGCGCGCCGGATCCGCCGTGGCAGAGATTGCCGGGCGCAATCTGAAGAAGGTGGTGCTGGAACTGGGCGGCTCGGATCCATTCGTGGTCTTCGACGACGCGGACGTGGCGCGCACCGCCAAGCTGGGCATGCGCGCCCGCTTCGGGAACACCGGCCAGGCCTGCAACGCGGCCAAGCGCTTCATCATCGATTCCTCGGTCTACGAGGACTTCTCCCAAGCGCTGGTGGAGCAGGTGGCCGGAATCAAGGTGGGCGACCCGGCCCAGCCGGAGAACTTCCTTGGCCCGCTGTCTTCGGCCGCTGCCCGCGACGGCTTGGCCGCACAGGTGCAGGATGCCATCGACAAGGGTGCCCAGGTCCTGGCCGGAGGCAAGCCGATCCAGGGCGCGGGCGCATTCTACGAGCCGACCATCCTTGCCGGGGTGACTCCCGAGATGCGTGCCTTCTCCGAGGAGCTCTTCGGCCCGGTCGCCGTGCTCTACAAGGTGGATGGCGAAGAGGAAGCCGTGGCCCTGGCCAACAACACCGACTACGGGCTGGGAGCTTCCATCCACACCCGGGACATGGAACGCGCAGAGCGCGTTTCCGTGCAGCTGCAAAGCGGCATGGTGGCCGTCAACGAGCCTTCGGCTTCCTACCCTGAGCTGCCTTTTGGCGGCGTGAAGCGCTCGGGCATCGGCCGCGAGCTGGGCAAGTACGGCATGGACGAATTCATCAACCACAAGCTGGTGAAGATCGCCGGGCGCTAAGACAGGGGATTGCGGCAGCGGTCCTGGCTTCCCCGGAGAATTCCGGGGTTAGCCAGGACCGTCAGTCGAAAATGGACTATATGCGGTTAGCAGCGAGCCGTTGAATCAGCGGCACCTGGGCGGGGCCTCCAGTGCCCCTGCACCTAGCTGCGCGTCATCGCCAGCGGCCACTGTTCTTCCGGGGTGAAGACTGGCAGGGCGTTGGCAATTGCCGTGTGGGTCCAATACCGAACTCGGAAGGCAAGCATGCCGCTTTCCTCCGCTTGCTCGAAGAGCGTGCAGATCCGGGTATTCGCAGGAGTCTCATCGACGATCCGGAGAGCACCGTTGGGAGGCGAGACATGGATGAAACGAAGCTGCTCGCCCTGGGCGTCCAGTATCGCCACGAGAACAGCGCAATTGTGAACGGAAGCGAGGCCCATGACATCGTCTACCGGCTCGTTGAGTTGTGCAATGATCACGGGCATTCCGGGGATCCACCCGTACTCGCTCAAATGGGAGCGTCCTTCGCGCGATCCCAGGAGTTCCGTGACACGTTCAGCAGTCTTGGACCTGACTATACGTCCTGGCATTAGTACTACCTCCACTTTGTTCGTAACTTTCGAGTAAGCCCCCATAAGTCACGCCACTTCGCAGATTGCGGATTAGCCTGCCGGCAGGCAAGGTTCGCCGTCATTGAGAAGCGGAGTGTGTTTTAAACCTAGGCCACTTGGTCTACGACCGGGAGGGGTGTCCCTGGGTTTCCAGCTAATTTTCAGGCTCAGAGGAGAGCTTTTTGAACTTAGTTTCCGGCCTAGTCAGTAGTTTGTTTGGTCCGCCGCGGACTGCCCGTCGCTAGGCTTCGTATGTACGCCGGAACGGACCGCATTTCCAAGGTCCACAGCCATGCTTGCTGTTCGCCGCAGCTGCGGGCAGATCGTTGCCGCTTCCAGAGCCAGTTGTGATGTCCAGGGACAGTGTTCTGCCCCCGCGCGCAACGACGTCGTGCCGATTAGGGACGTGTCTATCCACACCACGCGCAGTCGAGCGCTGTAGAGTTCGGGATATGTCGAGTCCCGAGTCAGACATGTCCGGGGTTGTCGGTCACACCGCCAGCCCCTTCAACCAGTAGTTACGACGCCCACGATCTGTGTGGGCGTATGTCTGGCGTACCCGGGGTGCTGGCCGTGGTGACAAGAAGAACCATTTCTTGATTTCTCACCTCGGAGTACTCGATGCCTTTTGCTCTCTACATGCTTGCCTTGGCGGTTTTCGTCATGGGCACTTCAGAATTCATGCTCGCGGGATTGCTCCCCGCGATCGCGACCGAGCTTGACGTCTCGGTCGGCACGGCGGGCCTGCTGACTTCGGCCTTCGCGATCGGTATGGTCATCGGCGCGCCAGTGATGGCGGCATTCGCTCGCCGTTGGCCACCGCGGCTCACGTTGATCGTCTGCCTTCTCGTGTTCGCGGGAAGCCACGTCATCGGAGCGATGACACCCGTGTTCGCTCTCCTCCTCATAACCCGGGTGCTCAGCGCTCTTGCAAACGCAGGATTCCTCGCGGTAGCACTGAGCACGGCCACTACTCTCGTGCCAGCGAACCAGAAGGGGCGTGCACTGTCGATCCTGCTCTCCGGCACGACGATCGCAACCGTCGCGGGTGTCCCCGCTGGGTCTCTGCTCGGCACAGCGTTGGGCTGGCGAACGACGTTCTGGGCAGTCGCCATCCTCTGTATTCCGGCGGTCTTCGGAGTCGTTCGAGGGATCACGAACAATGCCGGTCAGACCGCAACTGCCGGGTCCTCGCCAAGGCTTCGTGCCGAGCTCAGCCAGTTGGCGACGCCGCGGCTCATCCTGGCCATGGCACTTGGAGCGCTGATCAACGGAGGGACCTTTGCGGCGTTCACCTTCCTCGCCCCCGTAGTGACCGAGACTGCGGGGATGGCTGATGGGTGGGTGTCCTTCGCACTGGTGATGTTCGGCGTCGGATCATTCCTTGGCGTCACGATCGCTGGGCGACTGTCAGATCAACGCCCCGGCGTCGTGCTTGCAGTCGGCGGCCCGCTGCTGCTGACAGGATGGATCGGATTGGCATTGGTCGCGTCGCATCCCGTTGCGCTTATCGTCCTCGTCTTCGTTCAGGGCTTCCTGTCGTTCGGCATTGGCAGCACCTTGATCACGCGTGTGCTGTATGCAGCGTCGGCTGCTCCAACGATGGGCGGTTCGTACGCAACCGCGGCATTGAACCTCGGTGCCGCGGCGGGTCCTGTGCTTGGCGCGTTCGGGCTCGCGGCAGGGTTGGGGGTGCTCGCGCCGGTCTGGGTGGCCGCGGCATTGGCGGCGGCCGCGCTCTTGACCATGGTGCTGAGCCGGCACACGCTTTTGGAAACCACTGCGGAGGCCAATCGATGACTGATCCAAATGCGCTGCTCACGCCTCGTACCCGTCTCCGGATAGCCCGTCTGATTGTTGAAGACGGCTATCCGGCCACGATGGCAGCGAAGATGTATAGGCTCTCTCCGATCACTGCCCGGAAGGGGGCCGGTCGTTGACGGGAAGAGGGTGGGCATGGGATGCAGGATCGCTCCAGCAGGCCGCATTGCAGTCCAGGCAGGACGCCCGAGCATGCCAAGAAGAAGCGGATCATCAATCTGCGCTTGCGACTTCGGCTGGTCCAGCCCAGATCGCTGCGTGACTTGGCCTCCCGGCGTCCAGGGTTCACGCGGTCCTCGCCCGTTGCCGCGTGAACCGCCTCTCCCATATCGATCGTGTCACTGGTGAGCCCTTGCGGCGACATGGGCACCCTTATCCGGGATCGTTGATCCATGTCGATGTCACGAAGTTCGGGAATATCCCCGACGGTGGTGGACATCGTTACGTTGGTCGGCAGCAAGGCGCACGGAACAGAACCGCCACTCCGGGACTGCCCAGAGGCAAAGACCACAAGCCGCGGACCGGAACGGCGTTCGTTCACACAGTGATCGACGACCACCCCCGAGCCGCTTATGCAGAGATCTGCATGGACGAGCGGGCAAGCACAGCGGTGGGAGTTCTCGAACGCGCTGTGGCCTGGTTCGCTGAACGGGGCGTGACCGTCGAGCGAGTCCTATCCGACAACGGGTCGGCCTACAGATCCCACCTTTGGAGGGACTTCTGCGCTCGGCTTGGCATCAGACACAAGCGAGCACCTCCCTATCAGCCGCAGACGAACGGGACGATCGAGCGGTCCCACCGCACACTCGGGGGCGGGTGGGCTTATGCCAAGTTTTACGGTTCAAACGCCGAGCGACGCCTGGCTCTGCCCGGCTGGCTCCACTTCTACAACCACCACCGACACCACTCAGCGATTGGCTGCGCACCCTTCGCCCGACTAAACAATGTCCCTGAACCTCACAGCTAGTTCAGATTTCATGTCCGATTCATTCTGGGTTGATGGGAAAACCATGAGAATCCATCGGGCAAGCAGATGCAGCCAGGCTACGGGATCTACTGTTTCAGAATCCGCTTACGCAGAACGCAAGCCGCCGAGGCGGATGAAGCTGCGGCCATCCGGATATTCGCAGCCTAGCTGAAAGGGGATTGATCATGCGGCAATCCGTTCCGCGCAAGAAGAATGATGAGCAGTTCCCCGCTAGTTCGCATCAGGCAGGCCAGGTTAGCCAGCAGTAAGTCAACACAGGCCGGTTGCTGGTCCGACGCCCTAGCAGCCATGTTCCGGGAGGCACGAAATGAGCACCTTTGGCATTGAAGAAGAATTCTTCATGTTCGACGCAGAAACAGGGTTGCCGGCCAGCACGGATAAAGAAGCGTTACGGCAAGCGCTGGATTCGCAACGCAATGGCGAAGTGCAGAACGAACTGCTTGCTTGCCAAATAGAACATGCCAGCGCCATCTGCGAAGACCGGGATCAGGCCCTGCATGAGCTGGGAAGTTTCCGCAGTGCTCTGGCAAGCGAAGCGGCCTCCCGCGGCCTGCTGGTCGCGGGTTTGGGCGCGGCGCCGATGATTGCCCAGCAGGCTCCGGAGCTGACCGATAATGCAAGGTATCGGGAAATCGGCAACTTCGTTTCCGGAATAGCGTCAGAGCATTACATGTGCGGTTTGCACGTCCATGTGTCCATCCCTGATTCCGAAGCGGGAATTCGTGCGCTGAACTTCTTGCGCGGATGGCTGCCATTTCTTTGCGCCCTGGGCGCCAATTCTCCGTATTGGAAAGGGGGCGACAGCAACTTTTCATCGTGGAGAACCATTCACTATCGAAAGTGGTCCGTCCAGGGAATTCCGCCGTACTTCAAGGATTCGAAAGACTATGGGACTCGGCTTGCGCGAATCAATGGAACCGATGCAGTTCCCGACCCAGGCCACATCGGATGGTCCGCCCGGTTGTCGGAAAAGTACCCGACACTCGAAATTCGGGTCGCGGACTCGCAGTTGAGAGCGCAGGATTCGGTATTGCTGGCCGTGCTCATGCGAGGGCTGGTCGAGACTGCGGTGGCCGGCGAATTCGATGCGATCGAGTATCTGCCCGAAGTCCTGGACCTCTCATTGTGGCAAGCGGCCAAGAACGGAATCACCGGAGTGCACGTGGACACGCGAACCGGAGAGCAGGTCGCTGTGGAGGAACTGGCCCGCAGAATGCTCCGACTCATTGAGGACGCATTGAGGGCTCATGGAGATTACGACTATGCCGTGATTTCACTCAGGAACATGCTGGAGACAGGCAATGGAGCGGTCCGCCAGCGGGCTGCATTCGAGCGTGGTGCTTTCACGCATCTGTTGGCCAATGCCCATTCCGAGATGCAGATGTAGCTTGCCGTCCAGGGATCCTCAACGCAGACTGCAGACTGCAGACTGCAGACTGCAGACTGCAGGGTGTGGCCGGGGCCGGTGAAAGCTGGCCCCGGCTCGAAGCATCCGGGCTGGCACCGGAAAGATCCGGGTGCGGAATCCTCTAGATTCCGAGGGAATCGCGAAGTCGCGCCACATGCCCCTGGGCATCCACGGCATATTCAATTTGGCGGATGCTGCCGTCTTCATCGATGACAGCGGTGGAGCGCAGGGTGCCCACGACGGTCTTTTCCCCGATGTTCTTTTCACCGTAGGAGCCGTAGGCTTTGGCAACTTCGTTGCCCGGGTCGGAAAGCAGCGGGAAGTTCAGCGATTCATCGCTAGCGAAGGCTGCCAGCTCTTCTGGCGCGTCCGGGGAGATGCCCAGAACGGAGAATCCTGCGGCCTGCAGCGAATTGAGGTTGTCGCGGAAATCGCAGGCCTCGGTGGTGCAGCCGGGAGTCGCGGCCTTGGGGTAGAAATACACGATGACTTTCTGCCCTGAATAATCCGAAAGCGAGATGGTCTCTCCCTTGGCATCTTGCAGGGAGAAGGCTGGCGCTGGCTGGCCGGCGGTGAGCGGAGAAGAATGGGCAGTCATCGATTCAACTTTCATATAGTGATATTTTGTTTTCATTCTAATTCAGTGGATGCACTCAATGCCAGAGACTTCTGGGATATATTTCCAACGGACTGGACCACTGAGCATTCGCGCCCTGATGCTCTGGTGTCCTCGCGGTTACCGAACTTTCCGGGGTGTTCCTGCCTGCCAGAGCAGAACGCCAGCCGGGAGCGATCCAACGACTTCTGGAAGGCAATAACCTCGCCATTGACCGTGATGCACGCTTACAAGGCATCAAGGAAGGCTTGGCTGGTGCAAAAGATTGCTTTCCCGTTGGCAGTTCTGCGTGCTGGCGAAACTGTCGCCCGGCCAATTGATCACCATGCGAGTCCCGCAGGCCTTCAGCCATCCGCGATGCACTAGGGCAGTGGACACCGCGCAGAAAGCTGCCCTGCACCAACGAAAACACCGAGGCGGGCAACTGGCAACAGCTGCGCGACCCGGTGCATCCGGTTACCGGCCAGAATGCGGCCTGCTAGCGGTTGGCGGCCTTGGCTTCGAGGGAACGCGTCCACCGTTTGGCCATGGCCTGGATGGCAGAAGCGCTTGCCCCCGAGATCACGGCGAACGCCAGCACCTTGCCTACGGCGGCCTGCTGCTGCTTTTCGGGGTTGGCCAGCGATGGCGGTTCTTCACCCATGGCTTTATGCCAGACCCCGGAGACGAGCTTGGCTCCGAGCCAGCCTGCACCGAGCGAAATCAGGGTTCCGAAGATCTTTACCAGCAATTTCATGTTCTGCTCCTCTGTTAGCGGTTAGTTGGAGTTTGGTTCCCGGTCGGCTCCGCCGGTTCCCAGCGGACCTCATCCGGTTGCTTCTCATCGCGCCAGCCACGCCACACCGGATGGCGCAGAAGGCGGTCCGAGGTCAGTTCGCTGTATCGGACTTCTGCCACGTATTTCGGGCTCACCCAGTGCGCATCGCTTTGATGCGCTGCCGGGATGTTCTTGGCCGGGGGAGTCTTGCGTTCGATCTTTTCAAGCCGCTCGCGGATTTCGGCCAGTTGCGCGTCGCTGAATCCGGTGCCCACCCGGCCGGCGTATTCCAAGCCGCCATTTCCCGGAATGGCCAGCAGCAGCGAGGCCAGGCTGCGGCTGCGCGACCCCTGCCCAGACCGCCAGCCAATCACCACAGCTTCCTGGTGCCGCTGGTGCTTGAGCTTCACCCAGCTGGTGCTGCGCCGGCCCAGCTCGTAGACCGAGTCGCGTTCCTTGGCTACCACGCCTTCCAGGCCCAGCGCACGGCTGGTCTCGATGGCCTGCTCCAAGGTCCCGGTGTGGGCTGGTGGCACCTGCACATACTGTTGGTCGATATCCAGGCCCGCAAGCCGTTGGCGGCGTTGCTCGTAGGGCAGGGCAGTCAGATCCACCAGTCCTGCATCCTTGTCATATGGCAATTGCAGCACGTCGAAGACCAGGTACTGGATCCTGATGGCCGAGGCCTGCTTCGTGCGTTTCTTCCGCTGATGGGCCACCCGTTGCTGGAGCAGTGAGAAGTCAGGGCGGCCCGAAGAATCCAGGGCGACGATTTCCCCGTCCACCACGGCGCGCTCCGGCAGCAGCGAACCGAGGATTTCGAGTTCCGGGAAGTCTCCGGACAGGTCATGGCCGTTGCGGCTGATCAGCTTGGTTTTGATGCCATCGGCTACTGCCAACGCGCGGTAGCCGTCCCATTTCATTTCAAAGCTCCAACCCCGCTCGCCGGAGATCTCCCGAGCAGTGCCGGCAGTGGCCAGCATGGGGCGCAAAGCTTGGCCCGACAGGTCAGCCACGGCCTGCTTGGCGCTAGGCTCGCGAGCAGCCTCCGGTTCTCCGTCACCGGAATCAGCGGACGTTCCCGCATCGGCTCCTACCGGCTGTTCCTTGGCCAGCTGCAGCAGCCAATTGTCCTTGCCGCCCATCCCTGCGGCCTGGATCAGCACGAACCGCCGGTCCACTCCACCCAGCCCGCCCTCGCGGGAGCCGGTGAGCACTGCGATGACTTCCTTGCCTTCGCGCCACTTCTCGATGGTGCAACTGCCCGAATCCCAAATTGATACTTCCCCAGCACCGTATTGGCCCTTGGGGATGCTGCCTTCGAAGCTTGCGTAGGAGAGCGGATGGTCTTCGGTCATGACCGCCAAGCGCTGGATTCCTGGTTCCAGGGGTGGGCCTTTGGGCACCGCCCAGGAGACCAGCACTCCGTCGTGCTCCAGGCGGAAATCCCAATGCAGCGCGCGGGCATGGTGTTCCTGGATGACAAAGGACAGCCCGGTGCCGTCCTTTCCGCGCGGCTGCGCGGACTGGGAATTCCCGGATTGCTCCGGCACCGGTTCAGGTGTCAGCGCCGCATCGCGCTTGGAGCGGTAGACCGCCAGGCGATCGGGATTCTGTTGTTGTACCGAGGCCAGCTGCGCCAGCGGATCGATTCCATCAGCAATGCGGTCCAGCGCCTCGTGGAAGTCCAGCTGCTCCAACCCCGGCGCTTCGATTTCCTCCCAGGTGCGCGGGGCGGCGACGGTGGGCCGTGCGCGGCCGCGCAGCGAATACGGACAGACGGTAGTCTTCGAGGCGTTGTTCTGGCTCCAGTCCACGAACACCTTGTTTTCGCGCAGCGAGCGCTTCATGCTGGCGAGGACCAGTTGCGGGTGCTCCTTCTGCAAGGTGGAGGCCAATTCCTTGGCCACCTCGTTGACTTGCTCCGAGGTGTATTTGCCATCCAGTCCGGCATAGAGGTGGATGCCCTTGGAACCGGAGGTCACCGGAAAGCTGGGCAGGTCCATGCCGTCGAGGATCTCCCGGCAGATCAAGGCGACTTCAGCGCACTGCTCCAAACCGGCGCCCGGACCGGGATCCAGGTCCAGCACCAGCCGATCCGGGTTGGCAGGTTCCAGCGAGGAATCGAAGCGCCACTGGGGAACATGGATTTCCAGCGCGGCCACCTGGGCCATCCAGGCCAGCACCGCCTCGTTGTTGACCAGCGGATAGGTATTGGAATGGGTCTTGTGCTGCAGCTTGGCCGAGGGAATCCAGCCGGGGGCGGAGTCCTCGAGATCCTTGCGGAAAAACACCTTGCCCGGTTCTTCAGGGGTCCCCACGCCGTCCACCCAGCGCTTGCGGGTGGCCGGGCGCCACGCGGCATGCGGAATCAGCACCGGGGCCACCTGCTGGAAGTAGTCCATGACTTCGCCCTTGGTGGTTCCGGTCTGCGGGTACAGGACCTTATCCAAATTGCTGACCTTCAGCGTGTGCCCCGCGACGGTGACGGTTTGCTCCCTGCGTGCCATGCGCTGTCCTTTGCTTTGCCTTATGAGGGCCAATCTTCCCGAGCGGCGCCGGGGAATCCAGCGTTCCAAGCAAGCTTTGCGTTTCGCGCTGCCGAACCTCAGCGCTGCCTGCCAGTATCGCCGGGGGCAGTGACGCGCTGGCCGGAAAGATGCTTCACTATGCCCATGCGAGCTATCTGGACTGGATCAATTGCCTTCGGCCTGGTGAACGTGCCGGTCAAGGCGTACGGCGCCACCGAGGACCACGACATCGACCTGCACCAGGTCCATGACAAGGACGGCGGACGGATCCGCTACGAGCGCCGATGCGAAGTGTGCGGGAAGAAAATCGCCTACAAGGATCTGGACAAGGCCTATGAGGACGGGGAACGGACCATTGTGCTCACCGATGAGGACATGGACGCGTTGCCTGCGGAGAAGAGCCGCGAAATCGAGGTGGTCCAGTTCGTCCCGGCCGGCCAAGTAGACCCGCTGATGCTGGAGAAGAGCTACTACCTCCAAGCGGACTCCAAGTCGCCCAAGGCCTACGAGCTGTTGCGCCGAACGCTTCAGGACACCGAGAAGCTGGCAGTGGTGCGCTTCGCCCTGCGACAGAAGACCCGGCTGGGCATCTTGCGTGTCCGATCCAAGGTGATGGTGCTGCAAGCGGTCATGTGGGCGGACGAGCTGCGCGATGCCGAGGCAGTGGCACCGGAGAAATCACCGCGGATCAGCGAGCAGGAACTGAAGATGTCTGCCTCCCTGGTGGACCAGTACAGCAGTGATTTCACGCCGGACGAGTTCCAGGATGACTACCAGGTCCAGCTGCAGGCGCTGATCGAAGCGAAAATCGAGCAGGGCGAGGACCTGGATACCGAGGCGACCTTCGGATCCCCGGACCAGGACAGCGAGTCCGGCGAGGTCATCGATCTGATGGAGGCGCTCAAGCGCAGCATTGATGGGCGCAATGCCAAGGCCCCGGCCAAGGCAGCCAAGGATGGGAAGACCGCGGCGGCGGAGAAACCAGCGGCGAAGAAACCTGCGAAGAAACCTGCGAAGAAAGCGGCGGCAGCCAAGAAACCAGCCACGAAGAAGGCAACGGCAAAGGAGGCCTCCTCCTCGCCACACAAGAAGAAGGCCTCCGGTTCCGGGAAGAAAAGCGCCTAGCCGCTAGGGCTTGAGCACTACCTTGATGCACGCATCCTGCTTCTTCTGGAAGGTCTCGTACATCTGCGGACCGTTCGAGAGCGGCTGCTCGTGGGTGACCAAGTCGTCCAGGCCCAGCGGATCGGCTGCATCCTCGGCCAGCGGCAGCAGCCTCTGGGTCCATGAGCGCACATTGCATTGGCCCTGGCGGATCTGGATCTGCTTGTCGAACAGCTTCACCATCGGCATCGGGGTGGCGGCCCCGGCATAGACGCCGCTGATCGACAGGGTGCCGCCGCGGCGCACGGCATCGATGGCCGAATCCAGCACGCTGGTGCGGTCCGCGGAGACGTTCTCCATGGCCAGCTGCGCGGCCTTGTCCGGCAGCAACCCGGTGGCCTGCTGGAACATCGAGGAAACCGGGGAACCATGGGCTTCCATGCCCACCGCATCGAGCACGGCATCGGGGCCGCGACCGGTGCGCCCGCGCAATTCGCCCACGGTGTCCTTGGTGAAGTCCAGGGTCTGGATGCCGTGGCGCTCGGCCATGGCGCGGCGTTCTGCCACCGGGTCGATGCCCAGCACCTCATAGCCCAGATGCCGGCCGATGCGCGCGGCGAGCTGCCCCACCGGCCCGAGCCCGTAGACCGCGAGGGTTCCGCCGTCGGGGACATTGGCGTAGTGCACGCCCTGCCACGCGGTGGGCAGGATATCGGAGAGGAAAAGGTAGCGGTGGTCGGGCAGCTGGTCGCCAACTTTCACCGCACCGTAATCGGCATGGGGCACGCGCAGGTATTCGGCTTGGCCGCCGGGCACCTGTCCGTAGAGTTCGGAGTACCCGAAGAATTGGGCGCCCTTGCCGTGCTTGCGCACCTGGGTGGTCTCGCACTGCGACTGCAGGTCGTGCTGGCACATCCAGCAGTGGCCGCAGGAGATGTTGAACGGGATGACTACCCGGTCGCCTACCGACAGCTTGGTTATGCCGCTGCCAACTTCCTGGACGATGCCCATGGTTTCGTGGCCCAGCACGTCGCCGGCATGCATGTAGGGGCCCAGCAGCTCATAGAGATGCAGGTCCGATCCGCAAATCGCGGTGGAAGTGACCTTGATGATGATGTCCCCGGGATCCTGGATCACCGGATCCGGGACATCGCTGAAACCGATCTTTCGCTTGCCTTGCCATGTCAATGCTTTCAAGAGGTTATCTCCTAGTCGTATCGTTGCCGGCGGAACACAAACGCGGATCAGTCGGTATTGAACTGGTCGGTGTCCACCTGGTCCGGGTCCTGCTCCTCGGCTGGCTGCTCGAACGCGTCTTCGTGGTCCCCGACAGAATTCTCCTTTTCCTCCGCGGGCTCATTGGGCGTTGGAGTGATCCCCGCGTGCCGCTCTTCTTCTGGCTGGTTGGATTCCATGGATGGTCCTTTCTTCATCAGATGGGCGATGGCACCGACCATTCCACACCGGGCAGCAGGCAACAAGGCAAGTTTGATGGGCATTGCCTGTGAGTCGGGGATCCCCGGAATTCCAGGGATCAAGCGTGCACTGCCGGTGCTGATTCCTGCAAGGTTGCTGAACGGCACTGCAGGCCCGGGCGCGACTTCCTAGTGTGTGCTGTGGGAGCGGGCCAAACTGCTGCCCTGAGAGCTGCGAGGTGCTGATGAGCGTGCAAGAGCCCGAGAAGCGCACGGTGGGATTAATTGCCGACCCTGGCATAGCCGACGCGATGGCCAATCGGATCGCTGCCCGGCTGGAAGGGGTCATGGAGAAGCTGCAGGAGCACGAGCAGCAATGGGACGTGCAGGTAGCTCCCTTTTCCCTGCCCTTGGGGGAGAGCGGACGGGTCGCGCTGAACGACAAGGTGCCCAGGCTGCGGGAAAAGCATGGCTGGGACTTCATCATCTACCTCACGGATGCACCGCACTATGTGCAGAACCGGCCGGTGCGTTCGGTGATTTCCGTCGAGGATGCCTCGGCCGTGCTTTCCATGCCGAGCCTCGGGTTGGCACGACCACGCACCGTGGCACGGGAACTGGCCGAACTGGTCAGGGAATTGGCTACCGGCAAGCAGCCGGCTCCGCCTCCGACCCCGCTGGGACGGGTGATGAGCGTGCACGCCAGCCGGCAGGACGGGCAAAACGAGCAGAACCGCATCTCGAGCATCGAGGGTTTGCGCGGGCGGCTGCTGCTGATCGCCGGGATGGTGCGCAGCAACCAGCCGTGGAAACTGGTGCCGCGGCTTTCCTCCGCGATGGCAGGTGCGGTGGCCACTGGTGCTTTCGGCGTGTTCTACACGAGCATCTGGTCCATGGCCGACTACCTGCCTGCCGGGCGGCTTTCGCTGATCACGGTCTCAAGCATCCTGATCCTCACGCTCTGGCTGCTGCTGCACAACCGGTTGTGGGAGAGGCCCAAGGGCAACCGCCGCCGCGAGCGGATGGTCGTTTACAACGCGGCCACCGTGCTGACGGTCGGGTTTGCCGCGACAGTCATGTACCTGCTCCTGTTCCTCGCCCTGCTGGCAGGCTCGCTGATTGTCATTGACCAGGAATACCTCGCCTACCAGCTGCGCCACGATGTCACGATGGCCGAATACATCAACCTTGCCTGGCTGGCATCCTCGCTGGGAACCATGGGCGGAGCCATCGGCTCCAGCTTTGACGAGGTCAAGGAAGTCCAGCGCGCCACCTTCAGCCAGCGCGAATACGAGCGGAGGAATATGGAATTCACCATCAGCAAGGATGACGTGGAATGATCCCCGGGCCCTTTCGCCCGGGGACCAGTTCACCGTCCTACGGCTGGTTCTTGCCGCCGTTCACGTGCACCGTGGAACCGACCACGTAGGAAGCCTCATCGCTGGCCAGGAACACATAGGCCGGGGCCACTTCCACCGGCTGGCCGGCCCGGCCAAGCCAGGTATCGTGGCCGAACTCAGGCAGCGCCTCGATCGGCTGGCCATCCGAAGGCTGCAATGGAGTCCAGATGGGGCCCGGAGCCACTGCATTGACCCTGATGCCCTTCTTCGCTGCCTGGGACGCCAGCGACTTGGTGAAGTTGCTGATCGCGCCCTTGGTGGCGGCATAGTCCATCAGGTGATCCGAGGGATCGAAGGCCTGGATGGAGGTGGTGTTGATGATGGATCCGCCTTCGGGAAGCACCTGCAGGGCTGCGCGGCTCAAGGCGAACATCGCGAAAATGTTCACATCGAAGGTGGCTTCGACCTGCTCGTCGCTCAGCTCTTCCAGGGACTCGACGCTGATCTGCTTGCCGGCGTTGTTCACCAGGATATCCAAGCCATCCAAGGCGGTCACCGCCTCGTCGATCAATGAATCGCGGTAATTGCGGTCCCGCAGGTCCCCGGGCAGCAAGTGGACTTCGACTCCCGCATCTTCCAGGACCCCGGCGATGGCGTCGGCATCAGGCTGTTCGGCGGGCAGATAGGCCAAGGCGACCTTGGCCCCTTCGCGGGCAAAGGCGATGGCCACTGCCGCGCCAATGCCGGAGTCGCCGCCGGTGACCAGGGCGCGTTTTCCGGCCAGCCGGTCCCGGCCCTTGTAGCTGCGCTCGCCATGATCCGCCTTGGGCTTCAGGTCCCGGTCCAGGCCGGGTTCCTCCTGGCGCTGTTCGGGCGGGATGATCTTTTCCTTGCCGGCGCGGTCTTCGCTTTCGGTACCGAGCGGCTCAGTGCGATTCTGGGGACTCTTCTCGGGCATGGGATTTCCTCCTGCTGTTGCGGCAGGACGCCGGTGCGGTGCGCTCAGCGGCGTCCGGGTTCAGTTCCAGTGTGCTCCGGACCCTCCGCTGCGCGCGGATCACCTCCACCTTTGGCGGCAACAGCCAGACTTTTTTCTGCGAAGATCCAGTTTCGCACCCCGCTGAATGAATTGTGCTACCGCTGAAGTCTGGGATTCAGCGCAAAGTCCGGCAGGGGCGCTGTCCCCTGATCAGCGAAGTGGCTAGCGTGGAACGCACAGTGCTGGCACTGCGAAGGGGCCGGCTGGCGAAGCGTGAGAGGGAGGAAACCCATGGCAGGCAAGAGCCGGATCAAGGATGAAGAACTCTACGAGGAGCTGCGCGAGGAGGGGAACTCCAAGCAGAAGTCGGCGCGCATCGCCAACGCCGCCGCCCGCGATGGCCGGTCAGCAGTGGGCAAGCGCGGAGGCAAGGCCGGGGACTACGAGGACTGGACGGTCCGGGAGCTGCAGGACCGGGCCAAGGAAATCGGCATTGATGGCCGTTCTAAAATGCGCAAGGCCGAACTCATCGAAGCCCTGCGCAATTCATAGCAGACCGCCACGGAAGGAGACGCAATGAGTGAACGCGAGAAGCCCGAGAATCCGGCTCGCACCACGCAACCGGATGACGATGCCCAGCCAGGGGACGAGCGCGTGGTTCGCCGGGGCAGCATCAACGAGAACACCGAAGATGAATCCGAGGAAAGGGAAGAACGCTATGACGCGGGCTGAACTTTCCCTCCAGCGAAGGGAAAAGCCATGACTGGCAAAGCAGCGGACAGCCCCCGCAAACATCGCGCTGGCCTGTGGCTGGCGATTGTCGGCGGGCTCGTGGCCGTAGGATTCGCCATCTATGCGCTGCTCGCAGCGCCTGACAGCACCTCAGGGCCGCTATGGATCGTGGCCGGCTGGGGCGCATTGGTCTTCATCTACGGCCTGTACCGCGTGATCCGGGGACCGAGCTCCTTGGACGATCCGCGGGGAGGCACAGACGCCAACGGACGGTGACGGCGTTCCCGCCAGGAGAATCGCATGAGAACAAGGGCAGAGCGTCCGGGAAAACCATGGTTTTCCCGGACGCTCTGCGTTGCGGTCCGGCTGGGCTGGGAGATCCTAGTCCTGGGAAATCCCTTCGACCAGGTTGCCGGTGCTCTGCTCGTCGTAGTAGCGGGCGACGTCTGCTTGGGCGAGCATGCCGACTAGCGAATGCCCGTCGATGACCGGAAGCCTGCGCACCTGGTGTTCCTGCATGGTGCGGATGGCTTCTTCGACCGAGTCGTCTGCTCCGATGGTGACCGGCTTGCCCTGGGCGTAATCGGCCACCTTGGTGCTGGAAGTCACGACGCCGTCAGCAACGCAGTTGATGACAATGTCGCGGTCGGTGATCGTGCCGGCCAGGCGGTTGTCTTTGCCGCAGATCGGCAGCATGCCGACCCCGAGGTCCTTCATCATCTGGGCGGCGACTTGAATCGAGTCCTGCTCCTTGACGCATTTGGCAGGCGAGGTCATTAGTTCCTTGACTGCAACCATGATCGTGCTCCTTTCGCGTATTCCTGTGGGACACCCTCCACGCTCCAGCACAACAAGCAGGTCTTCAACCATTGCCAGCGAGCTTGCAGATGTGCCCCCTCGACTCTGGCAACAGCCGATTAATCATGTACTTGTGCCGCCAATAGCTGGTAGTTGGTAGAGAACCGGGAAACGCAACGTGAGGAGAATGACCATGGGATTCATCGACAAAGCCAAAGATGCCATTTCGCATGCTGCCGACAGATTCAAGGATCCCGACAAGGACCTGGTTGAGAATCTCTGGCCGCTGGGGCAACCCGACGACGAACACCTGCCAGCCGACTCCGGGCAACCATCAGAAGAGGACCTGGAGCAGCCCGGGAATCACCTGCCTCCTGTCCAAGGAGCCGACCCCGACCTCGACGATTCCCCGGAAGACCAGTATTCCGAAGGCGAAGGGGACCGCTAGCTGTTCCATGGCCAATCCGAGTTCAGGAGGCAATCCATGCAGACCTGCGATATCTGCGGCAATGCAAGCGAAATGGTGTTCACGCTCAGCCGGAACGGGCGCTCTGGCCGCTTCGACAGTTTCGAATGCGCCATCCACGCCATGGCCGAAAGGTGTGCGCACTGCGGTTGCGCCATTCTGGGCCACGCCGTCCACCACGGCCCGAAGGCGTACTGCTGCCAGCACTGCGCCGAACATGCTGAGCCATGAGCGCGACAAGCGACTTCAGCCACCCCGCGCTGCTGCTCATTGACCTGCAAGAAGGATTCTTCGAGGATCCGGCTCTGGCACTGGCCCGCCAGGATCTGGCAGCCCGCTGCAACCAGTTGGCCGTAGCGGCGAGGGCCTGCGGATACCCGGTGATCAGCGTGCGCACCGTGCACAAGGAAGACAAATCCACCTGGACTCTGAAGATGCTCGAAGACGACCAGGGCTACCTGTTCGAAGGAACGGGGCAGGCCGCGTACCTGGCGGAGTTGGAACTGGACGGGGCCATCGAGGTGGTCAAGCGCAGGGACAGCGCTTTCTGGAATACGGCGCTCAAGGACCTGCTGCTGCAGCGCCGCGCCAGTTCGCTGGTGCTCGCCGGGGTCTCCTCCGAGACGTGCATCTCCGCCACCGCGGCCGATGCCTTCGCTGCGAACTTGCCGGTGGCGGTGGCCACCGATGCCACCGCATCGGCCGACCCGGATTTCGAAGGGACTACCTTGGAATTCATGCGCAAGCAGCATCGGCAGAAGCTGAAGACCACCTTGGAAATCATTACCGATTGGAAACACGACAAGGAGCTGGAATGTCACTGAATAATTCTGAATTCGACGACGTGCGCAAGGACTCGGACACGGACGAGCCGTTGGATGGGCGCGATAGCCAGCCGGCGGCTGGGTCATCGGATGCACCCCAGGCCCAGGACGCCGAGGATCCATTGCGCGGAGCAGACCGGGTGCTGGAGGAAAACGACGGCGATCCCTTGGCGCTCAATCCCGAAACGCTGCTTCCCGAACCGATTGACGGGCAGCGTCCGGTCGACGATACGCTGCTGGACTACCCCGACCAGGATGACGAGCAAGGCCTGGACGCCGAGCGGACCGCCAACCTGCCGGACCAGCGCGAAACACCCGATCAGCAGTAGCGCACCGGTGGGCTGAGAACCGCAGAAGGGGCATCCCGTGCAGGGATGCCCCTTCTGCCATTGCCATCGCGTGGTCACGGACGGGATTCGGCTTCCTGGGTGAAGAAGGAAATCTTGCCGCTGGCTTCCAGTATCGCCAGCCGGATGCTGCTGTAGTTCTCGATGCCAGCCTGGCGGGCGAGCATGCTCAATTCGTCCAGCCCAATGCGCTCGTTGTGCAGGGCCTTGCGGTCCAGGACCCCGTCGCGGATCAGCACAATCGGGCGGCCCTGCATCAGCTTGCCCAGCTTGGGCCAGCGCATATTGGCGAAGTTCAGCGCAGCGGCCAGGACCACCATGGTGAATACCGCCAGCAGGCTGCCGGTGAGCGAACGGTCCTCCATGGTGATGCCCTGCTGCACCAGATCGCCCAGGACGACGAACAGCACCAGCTCGAAGGAACTGAGCTCGCCCAGGGTCGATCTGCCGGCGGCGCGCGTGACCAGCCACAGGATGATGAAGGCGGTGGCTGCGCGGATGACGATTTCCATCAGGGGATCCTCCAAGTTCTGATCTTCAGGTCGGTGCTTTCGCCGTTGGCAGTAATTCCGAGCACGCCTTTGGCGCTCGGCGACCATTCGTCCGAAGCCCGGCCCGTGAGGGTGGCAACCATGTGCCGCGACCCCGGTGCCGGGGCCACCTCGAATTCAATGGTTCCATCAGCTCGGCTCGGCTCGACTCGGACTCGGGTTCGGGAAAGGCCGAGAAGTCCTCGAAGAGCATGAGATAGTCCTCGCTCAGGTCCAGCGTGATGGTCTCGGGCAAGGAGTTGGCAGAGCTGATCTCAACCCTCAGCTGGATTTCATTGCCGGCACGGACCACCGCGGGATACTGCAGCTGGACCGCGAAGCCGTCGGCCTGTTGTTCCATGCTCTTCTTCTGGTCGAATGCGCCGAGCAGAGCCGCCAGCACGAAGGCTGCAATCACGAGCAGGGCGGCGAGGCTCAGCAGCCGGCGCCTGCGGTTGCTGTCCTCCGAGGTGATGTCATCCAGCGTCGAGTCGCTGATCTTGGCCTGGAAGATATTCAGCATGGGATTGGGGCCCTCCTTGCGCTCTTGCTATCGAGGCTAAGCCGATTCGCCTGCGCCAGGACCAGCCGGGTTCCGGTTCACAGGCGGCATCCAGTTCGCAGCGGCTGGCGCTGTTGCCAACCTGTGCATTGCGGCCGACCGCTTGAGCCGGCCCGGAAGTGGTGCCACAGTTGCACCAGGAGGAGGAGATCATGACCGTAAACGACCGCATTGAAAGCACCGAGTTGGTCTCTCGGCTGGAGGCTCTGCCGCAGTGGCGCAAGCTGGCCGGGAAGCTCTGCACCGTGTACGAGACCAAGAGTTCGGCAGAAGCCATTGAATTGTTCAGCGACATCGCTGGCGCGGCGCAGATGGCCAACCACCATCCTGATGTGGACTGGCGCTACAACCTCTTGTTCGTTTCGACCGTGTCCCACGACGCCGGTGGCGACATCACCGAAAGGGACCTCGCGCTGGCCTCGGAAATCTCGCAGCGGGCCGCCGCCTTGCATGCCAAAGCGCGACTGGATTTGATCAAGGTGGTGGAAATCGGCATCGACACCGACGACGCCCAAGCCATATCCGGGCAGTGGGCCGCTGGACTGGGCTACCGCGAGCAGCCCGACGGCAGCCTTGCCGATCCAGCGGGCAGGTTGCCGGCCATCTGGTTCCAGGAAACACCGGACCCGAACCCAAACCGCCTGCATCTGGATGTGTGGGTCCCGTTCTCCGAAAGCGAGCCGGTCCTCGAGGCGCTGGGCAGCGAAAGCGCCGGCCTCGATGCCCAGTATGCGCCGAGCTTCACCGTGGCCACGGACCGGCAAGGCAACAGGTTCTGCATCTGCACCGAACAGGACCGCTAGCGGTCTTGGCGCTACCAAGCCATTGTTCCCGTTGCAATCGGCCGGATTCTGGACTGTCCTGCCGGCCAGGGGATAGATTGAAAACGAATTAGCCAGCGGGGCCCTGGGGCTCAGCGCAGCTGGGCGCGATGGAAGGAACCCAATGGGCACTGCACAGGAAATCACCGCCTCGATCTTGGAGCAGCTGCCCTGGCAGGAGGAGCTCTACAAGCATTTCCACCGGCATCCGGAGCTGGGCCTGGCCGAGCACGAGACCTCGGCGCGAATCTGCGAGGAACTCGAGGATCTGGGCTATGAAACCTGCCTGATCGGAGGCACCGGAATCGTCGGGGTCCTGCGCAATGGCGACGGGCCGGCGGTACTGGCCCGGGCCGACATGGATGCGCTGCCGGTCGCCGAGGACACCGGGCTGGAATATTCCTCCACGGTCCCGGGTGCCATGCACGCCTGCGGCCATGACATGCATATGGCCGCCCTGCTCGGCGCCGCCAAGTTCTTGGCCGGGAACCAGAAGAGCTGGTCCGGCACCTATCTGGCGTTGTTCCAGCCGGCCGAGGAAACCGCCGCAGGGGCCAAGGCCATGGTGGCCGACGGGCTGGTGGAGAGGATCCCGAAGCCCGATGTGGCGCTGGCCCAGCACGTGATGCCGGCTGAAGCCGGAATGATCGGGACTACCGCCGGGCCGGTCCTTTCCGCCGGCGACAGCCTGCGCATCACCGTCTACGGGCGCGGGGCCCACGGCTCGATGCCGCATAATTCGGTGGACCCGGTGGTTATGGCTTCGTCCATCGTGCTCAAGCTGCAGACCATTGTTTCGCGTGAAACCCGGCCCGGGCAGTTCGCCGTATTGACCGTCGGCGCGTTGAACGCCGGCAGCGCCGCGAACATCATCCCGGACCGGGCCCAGCTGCTGCTGAACATTCGCACCTATGATCTCCAGCTGCGCCAGCACGTCATCGACTCCATCGAACGCATCGTGCGCGGCGAATGCGCCGCGGCCGGCTCGCCCAAGGAACCGGACTTCGAGTTCTACGACCAGTTCCCGCTGACCAGCAATGACGCGGCGGCCAACGAGAAGGTCACCAAGGCCTTTGAAGAGCATTTCGCCGACGGGCAGGTCTATCAGGCTGACCCGGCCACCGCCTCGGAAGACTTCAGCACCATTCCCGATGCCTTCGGGATCCCGTACGTCTACTGGACCGTGGGCTGCGCCGATCCAAAGACCTACCAGGCAGCGCTCGCCGAAGGGACTGTCGCCTCGAAGATTCCGGCAAACCACTCGCCGTTCTTCGCCCCGGCCATCAACCCGACATTGGAAACCGCGACCCGCACCCAGGTGGTGGCCGCGCTGGCCTACCTGGGCCGCGGGGCACAGGACTCGGCAGAAGGGTGATGTCCACCGCAAGAGGAGCTGGTGGCAAGTAACCGGCACCTGTCCTGCCGGTAAATACACGGTTTATGATTAACGCCACCATGCCCGGGATCCTGCGGGAATACCGGTACTTGCCAGTGATTGATAAAAATCAATCGCAAGGATGATTCAAAGTGTCCAAGGCGAGCGCTAGACTGGCAATCGCTCTTCAATCACGCTGCCCTTAATCCGAAGGTCCAGCATGCCGGAGAGCTTGATGCCAGCGAGGATTTTCCACATGCTTCTCAAGCTCATCTTGAAACACTCCAAGCCGTACACGGGGTGGATCATTGCCGTAGTCATTTTGCAGCTGGCCACCACCGTGGCCACTCTTTATCTCCCTAGCCTGAACGCCAGGATCATCGACGTCGGCGTGGTCGAAGCCGATATCGACTACATCTGGCGTACCGGCGGACTGATGCTGGTGGTGGCCCTCATCCAGGTAGCCACCGCGGTGGCCGCCGTCTACTTCGGGGCCAAGACCTCCATGAGCGTAGGCCGCGACATCCGCCAGTCGGTCTTCGAGAAGGTCTCGACCTTCTCGGCACAGGACGTCAACAAATTCGGCGCCGCCACCTTGATCACCCGCGGCACCAACGACGTGCAGCAGATCCAGATGCTCACCTTGATGGCGTTGAACTTCATGATCACCGCGCCGATCATGTCCATCGGCGGCGTGATCATGGCGATCCGCGAAGATCCCGGACTGTCCTGGCTCGTTTGGGTTTCGGTACCGCTGGTGCTCATTGTCGTGGGCCTGCTGGTCATCAAGCTCATGCCGCTGTTCCGCGATATGCAGACCCGCATCGACGGGATCAACGGCGTGCTGCGCGAGCAGATCACCGGCATCCGCGTGGTGCGCGCCTTCGTGCGCGAAGAGCATGAGACGCAGCGCTATGCCGATGCCAACCAGAAGCTGACCGACCTCGGTGTCAAGGTCGGCAACCTGTTCGTGCTGATGTTCCCGGCGATCACCATGATCCTGCACCTGTCCACCGCCGCCGTGCTGTGGTTCGGCGGGCACCGGGTGGATAACAACCAGGTGGAGGTCGGCGCGCTGACCGCCTTCCTGCAGTACCTGCTGCAGATCCTGATGGCGGTCATGATGGGTACCTTCATGGCCATGATGATTCCCCGTGCCATGGTCTCGGCCGACCGCATCTCCGAGGTGCTCGATAGCGAGCCGAGCATGCTCGACGCCGCCGAACGGCAAATCGCGCTGCCCACCCCGGGCACCGTGGAATTCAAGAACGTCAGCTTCGGATACCCCGGCGCCGAGGCGCCGGTGCTCAACGATATCTCCTTCACCGCCAAGCCGGGGCAGACCACTGCCATCATCGGTTCCACCGGTGCCGGCAAGACCACCTTGCTGAACCTGATCCCGCGGCTCTACGACGCCACCGAAGGCGAAATCCTGATCGGTGGGGTGCCGCTGAGGGAACTGGGACGAGACACCATTTCGCGGAACATCTCCGCGGTGCCCCAGCGCCCCTACCTGTTCTCCGGGACCATCGCCAGCAACCTGCGCTTCGGCGCACAGGACGCTACCGAAGAAGACCTGTGGGATGCGCTGAGGGTGGCCCAGGCCGACGGCTTCGTAGCCGAACGCGAAGGCCAGCTGGATTCGAAGATCTCCCAGGGCGGCACCAACGTGTCCGGCGGCCAGCGCCAGCGCCTGTGCATTGCCCGGGCCCTGGCCGCGAAGCCGAGCACCTACCTGTTCGATGATTCCTTCTCGGCCCTGGATGTGAACACCGATGCCAGGCTGCGTGCGGCCCTGGCCGAACCGACCAAGGACGCCGCGGTGATCATCGTGGCCCAGCGCGTATCGACCATTACCGGTGCGGACCAGATCCTGGTCCTGGACCATGGCGAAATCGTGGCCCGGGGTACCCACGAGCAACTGCTCGAAACCTCGGAAACCTATCAGGAAATCGTGGCATCCCAGCTGAGCGTGGAGGAGGTGGCCTAAATGGCGAAGAAGCAGAAGAATATCGATCCGGAGCAGCTCGAAAGCGAGCTTGCGGACGTCAATGAATTCGATGCCGCGGCGGGAGCCGACGACTGGAGCGGCGGCGCCCCGGTGCGCAAGGCCGAGCATTTCTGGCCATCGGCCAAGCGCCTGGTCGGGCTGATGTCCCCGTACAAGCTGGGCATGGTCCTGGTGTTCGCGCTGATCACCGTGTACGTGGTGCTCTCGGTGATCGCACCGCGGATCCTGGGCAAGGCCATGGACGTGATCTTCGCCGGGCTGATCGGCAAGAACATCCCGGCCGGCACGCCCGCGGAGCTGGTGATCCAGCAGCTGCGCGACTCCGGGCAGGGAACCCAGGCCGACATGCTCTCCAAGGTGGACTTCGTCCCCGGGCAGGGCATCGACTTCACCCAGCTTTCGCAGTACATCCTGATCGTGCTCTCCATGTACTTCGTCGCTTCGCTCTTCTCGTGGGCCTCGGGCTGGCTGCTGAACAAGCTGGTCATGCGCGTGGTCTACAACCTGCGCAAGGACGTCGAGGACAAGATCAACAAGCTGCCGCTGAACTACTTCGACACGCGCCAGCGGGGCGATCTGCTCTCGCGCGTGACCAACGACGTGGACAACATCCAGAATGCGCTGCAGCAGGCGCTGAGCCAGCTGGTCTCCTCGGCCATGACCGTTATCGGCATCGTGATCATGATGTTCGTGGTCTCCTGGCAGATGGCGCTGATCGCGCTGGTGGCCCTGCCGCTGTCGGCAGCTGCCGCGGGCATTATCGGCACCCGGGCGCAGAAGCTGTTCACCGCGCAGTGGAAGAACACCGGCGCGCTGAACGGGCAGATCGAGGAATCCTTCTCCGGCCACGAGCTGATGAAGGTCTTCGGCCGCGAAGCGGACATGGTGGACCGCTTCACCGCCCGCAACGAGGAACTGTACAAGGCCAGCTTCGGCGCCCAGTTCGTCTCGGGCATGATCATGCCGGTGATGAACTTCGTGTCCTACCTGGCCTACGTGGGCATCGCCGTGGTGGGCGGGCTGCGCGTGGCTTCGGGCACGATGAGCCTGGGCGACGCGACCGCGTTCATCCAGTACAGCCGCGAGTTCACCCAGCCGCTGGGCCAGATTGCCGGCGTGGCGAACATGCTGCAGTCCGGCGTGGCTTCGGCTGAACGCACCTTCGAGCTGCTGGACGCGGAGGAACAGGAACCGGATCACGCGCAGGACAGCCTTCCTGCCCGTGCCGACGGGCATGTCTCCTTCAAGAACGTGTCCTTCTCCTACTCCCCGGACAAGCCGCTGATTGAGGACCTGTCCTTCGACGCGGATCCGGGGCACACGGTGGCGATTGTCGGCCCGACCGGCGCGGGCAAGACCACGCTGGTGAACCTGGTGATGCGCTTCTACGAGCTGAACTCCGGGAAGATCATGCTCGATAACCGCGATATCACCGACCTTTCCCGCGCTGACCTCCGCTCGAAGGTGGGCATGGTGCTGCAGGACGCATGGCTCTTCGGCGGAAGCATCATGGAGAACATCCGCTACGGCCGGCTGGATGCCACCGATGAGGAAGTGATCACGGCCGCGAAGGCGACCTTCGTGGACCGTTTCGTGCGCGCGCTGCCCGATGGCTACGACACCATCATCGACGAGGAAGGCACCAACGTGTCGGCCGGCGAGAAGCAGCTGATCACCATCGCCCGCGCGTTCGTGGCCAACCCGTCGCTGCTGATCCTGGACGAGGCGACCAGCTCGGTGGATACCCGTACCGAATTGCTGGTGCAGCAGGCGATGGCTGCGCTGCGCAGCGACCGCACCAGCTTCGTGATTGCCCACCGGCTGTCCACGATCCGCGACGCGGACACCATCTTGGTGATGGAGTCCGGCCGGATCGTGGAGCAGGGCAACCACGAGCACCTGCTGGGGACCCAGGGCGCCTACTACCGGCTGTACCAGTCGCAGTTCGCCGGCCCGGCCGAGGATGTGGATGCGAATCCGGATACGGCTGCGGTGCCCGCGGTAGCGGCCGGAGCCACGGTGGCCAGTGACATGGCACCGGAAGCAAAGGAAGAAACCGAGTAGGACCTTGAGTCGCGAAGACCCCGGCATCTGGCAGATTTTCACTGCCGGTGCCGGGGTCTTTTTGCATTGCCAGGCCTGCTTCTGATCGAACCGCTGCGGCACGCCCCCAGGCCATCGATAGCACTTGTTCCTGCAGGAGATGATGCAATATGAACATGATGCTTAGACAGTTGGAATATCTGGTGGCACTGGCCAATGAGGGACATTTTGCCCGGGCAGCTGAAGAATGCGCGGTCTCCCAGCCAGCATTATCAGAGGGCATTCGAAAACTCGAAAAGGAACTGGGCGCGCCATTGGTCCGCCGGGGCCATGCCTTCCAAGGACTGACCGTTGAAGGCGAGACGGTTCTCAAATGGGCTCGGAAAATCCTGAAAGACCATGCCTCGCTGAGACAGGAAATCTCCCATTACGAGAATGGCCTGAACGGAACACTTCGATTGGGAACGGTTCCTGCTGCCTCTTCAACTGTTGCAACCCTCACCGACAAGTTTGCCCGTGCGCATCCGCAAGTGGGCATCAACGTCCAGGCGAGTCTCCATTCGGCGGACATCGTCCGTCAGATCAGGAACTACGAGCTTGACGCGGGCCTTATCTACGCGGAGCCGCAGGACCTAGCTGGACTGCTGGTCTATCCGCTCTATGCCGAGGAACATGTGCTGCTCACTGCGCCGGGGATGCTCCCCGAGGGCGCAACGACGGCTTGGGCGACGGCGTTGGAGTTGCCCTTATGCCTCCTCGACTCATCTCTTCGAGGGCGCCAGGTCCTCGACCAGACGCTCAGCCGGCACGATCTGGTAGTCTCGCCGCGAATCGAATGCGACTCGATAGTCACGTTGCTCGCGCATGTGTCCACCGGGAACTGGGCCAGCATAGTTCCGCGCCAGTGGTTGCCACCCTTGGGAGCTCTGCCTGGTATTGAGCTTTACAGGCTGGATGATCCGCAAGTTACCTCGCAAATTTCTCTTGTAATGGAAGACAGCAGTCCATTAACCCTGATGTCGCAGGCGCTCGAAAAGATAATTTCTAGCACATTCCCTGCGGTCGATATGCATCTCAGCAGGAATCATAAGTAGCACTTACTGAATCATCGGATCTAATTATTGGATCTGATCAATGGTAATCCCTGAACCTAGAACCAGACCCCAAGTCGCTTAGGAATTGGGCCGTGCAACTGGGAGCGGAGAGAACAGTGGAACCTGACCATCTTGAGGCACCATGGGATCCAAGGGATGCAAGCAATCAGATAATTGCCAGGACGACTCGGGATTCCATGATGACGGCAGGCAGAGCAGCTCCGGTCTCCACAGCCATTGGTAAGTTCAAATTCACGCGCGGTTCGCTCGTGAATTGGCAGCTCTTCGCCATTTCGCACAGCCCAGAGATCCGCCCGGCCCTGCGCGTAGGCCTCGGATTGGGACTTCCGGGGATTGCACTGCTGCTGATTGGCAGAACGGACCTCCTTGCCTACGCTGTTTTCGGCTCCATTGTCGGGATGTACGGCCGAAATCCGCATCGCTCGCAGCGACTGAAGGACCAGGTGCTCGGAGCTGCACTGATGCTGTGTGCGGGAATTTGCGGGATCGCCATGGCCCCCTTGGGTATGCGCGGGTGGACGCTGCTTGCCGGAGGAATGTTCTGGGCGGCCTTCAGCTCATTGATCGCTGATCGATATGGGCTCAAGCCCGGCGGTGCCTTCTTTCCGCTCTTTGCGTTTGGTGCGTTGGGAACTTTGCCGGTGGGGGAGCTTCCCGCCCTTGAAGGCCTGGCCGCGTTCGTCGCCACCGCTCTGTTCAGCATCCTGCTCGGCCAAGCCGCACGCTTCGGACGAGTGGAAGAGTGCGGCTCGGAAGGCCTCGCGATTCCATGGCCCCGCATCCTGCGCAGGGCATGCACCTACCTGATAGTTGTCTTCCTAGCTGGAGCTGTCGGGATTACTCTGCAGGTCGAGCATCTCCAATGGACCATGGCCGGGGCGGCCGTTCCGCTTGCCGTCGGCAATGCCCGGGGACGGTTGCGACGTGGGGCTCACCGCATCGGGGGAACCCTGGCCGGTATAGGCGTGTTGTTTGGGATCACGGCCCTGACTCCCAGCGAACTGATGATCGGCTGCTGCATCATCTTGCTGATGTTCCCAACCGAGGCCTATATGGTCCGGAACTACGGCCTTGCCCTCAGCTTTTTCACGCCGCTGATTATCCTGATGCTTCAGCTGGCTAATCCGAAGAGCGGATCCCAGATGGTGTGGGACTGCGCTATGGGAAATCTTCTCGGTGTCGTTGTCGGCATTGCGGCCGCTTCAATTTTCGAACGGCAGCCCCGAACCACGATCTAGAAACGCCGCAACTGCGGCGCGGCAGATCAGAAGCATGAACCCAGAAGAAAAATAAGACGAACGAGATCTATTAAGTAGCCGCAGGCCTACCGCAGCCCCATCGGCAGGACATAAGCTGGCCTTGAACTCGCATAATTCATCGAGGATAAGGAAAAAGCATGTCAGATGCAGCTGTGCCAACTGTTGGCGCAAAACTATCGGCAGAATTCTTGGGCACATTCGTGCTGGTCTTCGGTGGCTGTGGTTCAGCGATCTTCGCAGCCAAGGTCATCGCAGATGAAACCGTGAACATGGGCATCGGATTCCTGGGCGTAGCTCTGGCTTTCGGTTTCACTGTGCTGGTCATGGCGTACGCAGTAGGGCATATCTCCGGCGGCCATTTCAACCCTGCCGTCACCCTGGGCACGGCCTTTGCCGGGCGCACCCCGTGGAAGGATGTCCTCCCGTACATCGTCACGCAGATCGTCGCTGCTTCGGTGGCGGGTGCCGTGCTGTTCTGGATCGCTTCGGGCAAGGACGGATTCAACGCAGTCGAATCCGGTTTCGCTTCCAATGGCTATGGGGAGCGATCACCAGATGGCTATTCGCTGGTTGCGGCACTGGTCGCAGAGATCGTTTTGACTGCGATCTTCCTGTACGTGATCCTCGGCTCCACCGACAAGCGCGCGCCGCAGGGTTTCGCGCCGATCGCTATCGGCCTGTCATTGACCCTGATCCACCTGGTGTCCATTCCCATCACCAATACCTCGGTCAACCCGGCACGTTCCCTGGGCGTCGCATGGTTCGCCGGCCCGGAAGCCTTGGGCCAGGTATGGCTGTTTATCCTGGCACCGGTTATCGGTGCGGCCATTGCCGGTGTCAGCTACAAGGTGCTCTTCCCGGCCTTCGTGGACAAGGGTCGCGAAGGTTTCGACAAGAACTAGCAGATGATGGGAGCTCGCGGTTACCGCAGCTCGCTGAACCCAGTCCAGCAGACTTCGACGTCGGCTGGACTGGGTTCGACCTTTCACGTGGAACGATGAACTTGGGAAATCCACATGGAAGGCGATTAGGCTTGTCATATGCAACAACGGCCAGAGTACATGAACCCCTATTCGGCTCCGCGGCCCAAGCAACGCGTCTTCAACGCCGGGCAATTCACCAAGGGCGACTTCTGGACAGTTCTTGCCTACCTCGTCTTCTTTGTCGGGGGCGCAGCAGGCCTCATCGGCTTGATCCCTGGCTACATGGGCGCCTTCTCCACCCAGGAACAGGCGCTGTTCGGGATCAACCTGATCCTGTATGTCACCTTCTTCATTCTCGCGATGATCCAGTGCGGTCCGCAGTTCTTCGAGTCGTTCAAGACCATGCGCTACCACCCCTGGGCCAAATGGCTGATGCTGCCCGGTGGCTGGTTCCTGACCATCATGGCCAACGGAATCATCGCCGCATTGACGGGCCAAGCGGCCACCAGCGAGAACCAGGCGGCCCTGGAATCCATGGCCGGAACGGTGCCGCTGCCGGTCATGCTGGTCGTCACTGCGCTCTTCGGCCCATTCGTCGAGGAATACCTGTTCCGCCATCTGCTCATTGGCAAGCTTTCACGCAAGCTCAACGTCTGGATTTGCGCACTGATCTCCACGGTGCTGTTCGCCAGCATCCACTTCATTGGCGCGGGCATCGGCTCGTGGCTGGAGGTCGTGCCGTACTTCATGCTGGGCCTCATGATGGGTGTTGCCTACATCCTCAGCGGCAAGTCGCTGGCCTACTCCTACATGCTGCATGTCATTAACAATGCCGTAGCGCTGCTGGTGGTGTACCTGATCTACCCGCTGCTTCCCGCTGGAGCCTAGGCAGTGGCATTTACCGGACTCGAACCGAACACCCCCGCCTATCGGGGCATGCTGCTGGCGCTTTTTGCCGGCGGCGTTGCCACGTTCTCCCAGCTCTATGCGGTGCAGGGGCTGCTGCCGGTGATCGCCGGCTATTTCCACATCACCTCTTCGCACACGGCACTTGCCGTTTCATCAGCGACCCTGGGGCTGGCGTTGGCCGTGACTCCATGGGCCATCATTTCCGACCGCGTCGGGCGCCGCAAGGTCATCAGCATCGCCCTGATCTCTTCGGTTGCCCTGGGACTGCTCAGCTGCCTGTCGCCAAGCTTCGAGTTCCTGGTGGCGATCCGGTTCTTCGAGGGAATTGCCTTGGCAGGTGTTCCCGGCTCTGCACTGGCCTTCCTCGTTGACGAGGTCAATCCGCGAGCCGTTGCCGTGGCCAGCGGCACCTATATCTCCGGCACCACCCTTGGCGGGCTGGCCGGACGCTTGGTCGCCAGCTTTGTCGCAGACCCCGCCGGCTGGCGCTGGGGCGTCGCGGCAGTGAGCATCATGGCTGGCCTGGCGACGCTCTTCTTCCTGTTCAAGGCGCCCAGCGCCCAGGGCTTCGACCCCATCCACGGCCAGAACCTGCGCAGCATCGCCAAGAAGTTCGCACATGCATTGCATGGCAAAATGGCACTGGTCTATGCCCAGGGATTCTTGCTCATGGGCGGATTCGTGGCCGTCTACAACTACCTGGCTTTCCGGCTGGAAGCACCGCCCTACCTGATTCCGGCTTCGTGGGCGGCACTGGTCTTCTTGGCCTACCTTTCTGGAACCTACACCTCGGTGGCCAGCAGCAAACTCGTCGCCAAGGCTGGACGGCGAAATACCCTGCGCATCAGCATTCTCACCAGCGCCCTGGGCTTGCTGCTGACCCTGGCCGGGAACCTGGTCGTGATCATCAGCGGGTTGCTGATCTTCACCGCTGGCTTCTTCGCGGCCCACGCGGTCGCCAGCGGGTGGGTGCCGGTGCTGGCCACCGGAGCCAGGGCGCAGGCCTCCAGCCTGTACAACTTGTTCTACTACGTGGGCTCGTCACTGCTTGGCTGGCTCATCGGCATCCCCTTCATGCACTACGGCTGGGCCAGCGTCGTGCTCTGCGTTGGCGCGTTGCAGGTGGTTGCCCTGATCATGGCTTCCTTGCTCTCCAAAAGGGACCCATCCCTTCGCGGATAATTCATATTCCGCATTCGGAATACTCAACTTTGCGCGAAATATCAGGTCAGATCGTCGAATTCTCCTGATACCCACCTGGCATAGCGTTCCGCAGAGAACTGGACCACCCGGTGGGCATCGGCCTGGATGCAGGCCGCGAAGTTGTTGTAGAGGCGGTCGAACTTCACCGGCTCCAGATCCTTGGCCATGCGCCGCACCACGGCAGCCGAGAGCGGGATGCGGTTGGGGTAGCTGCGCAAGAAGGTCGCATTGCCATCGGCCACGGGGAAAATCGCGTCGCCAGCCAGCAGGACTCCGCGGCCATCGGCCCCTGCTTCCCAAACAGCCGCAGTGCTGCCCGGGAAGTGGCCGCCGAGCTGCATCAGCCTGATCCCGGGCAGCACCTCAAAAGGCTGGGACCAGGACCTGACGGCGGCTGAGGAATACTGGACCCACTGCGCATCTTTCTCGGCGACGAGGATCGGCGCATCACCCAGCGCCTGGCTGTATTGCTGCTGCACCCCGTACATGTGCGGATGGCTCGCCACAATGGCCGCCAGCTTTCCGCGGCTATCCAGCCAATCAATGATTTCTCCGGTAATCAGCCCGGGCACGTCGAAGAGCAGGTTGCCCGCGGTGGTCTCCACGAGCAAGGAGCTTTGGCCTATGCCGATTTCGGGAGAAGCAATCGCATTCAGTCCCGGCTCCAGCGAAGTGATCGTCAGCTGGTGGCCGGCTGCTGCCAGGTCTTCGGTGCGCACCCAACGCTGGATTCCGCCCGGAATGTACTGGCGTTCATCGGCGCAGATGGGGCAGGTGCCGGTGGGTTGCGGGCCCGGCGGGAACTCCACGGCGCAACCCGCGCATTGCCAATGGCCAATATGTTCTTGTCCCATGGGAAACCTGTCTTCTGCTGGCGGTGCTGGCTGTGCCCTGCTTGCTTCCAAACCTAGTACTCGCTCCGGACGCAGGAAAGAGGACTGCACCGGGAATCCTCCTGCGCGCAAGCAAATGGTGAAAGTCCACTCTGCTTCGTAGAGTTGAGGTTGTGAATCCTTCAACCCCCACCGAATCCCCGCGGAGCTTGGCCCGGCAGATCCTTGCCTTGGCAGTTCCCGCCTTGGGTGCTTTGATCGCCGAGCCGCTGTTCTTGATGGCCGATTCGGCCATCGTGGGCCACCTTGGTGTGGCCGAGCTGGCCGGCGCCGCACTGGGCACCACGGTGCTGCACACTGCGGTGGGGTTGATGATCTTCTTGGCCTATGCCACCACGCCAGCTGTAGCCAGGGCCCTGGGCGCAGGCAACCCCGGCAAGGCCATGGCGGCGGGGCGTGATGGCATGTGGTTTGCCATAGTCCTCGGGGTGGCGCTGTCGCTGCTCGGATACTTCAGTGCCGATCGGCTTGTGGGCTTGATGGGCGGCGAAGGGGAAACCGCTGGATTCGCCGTCGATTACATCAAGTACTCGATGCCTGGCCTGACCGCGATGCTGCTGGTCCTGGCAGCCACCGGCGTGCTGCGTGGCATGCAGGACACGAAAACACCGCTGATCGTGGCCACCGCTGGCTTCGGATTGAATATCGTCCTGAACTTCGTGCTGGTCTACTGGGCCGATATGTCCGTAGCCGGTGCCGCGCTTGGCACATCGATCGCCCAGTGGATGATGGCGGTGGTGTATTTGTGGATGATCTTGCCAAGAATCCGCAAGCAAGGAATTTCCATGGCGCCGAGCTGGTCCGGGTTCATTTCCACCGGGCAAGTCGGTTCCTGGTTGATGCTGCGCAACCTGAGCATGCGCGCGGCGTTGCTCCTCACGGTTCTTGTCGCCACCAACGCCGGCACCCAGACACTGGCAGCGCACCAGCTGGTCTTCACGATCTTCAGTTTCCTGGCCTTTGCACTGGATGCGTTGGCTATTGCGGCCCAGGCCATGATTGGCCAGGAGCTGGGCCGCGGGGATGCAGAGCAGGTCCGCAAGCTCACCGGGATCATGAGCCGCTGGGGCATCTGCTTCGGCGTGGTAACCGGGATCCTGCTGCTTGCCACCTCGTGGGTCTTCCCGATGATCTTCACCCCGGATGAGCAGATCCGCCAGCTGGCCACCGTTGGGCTATGGGTGCTGGCATTGTCCCAGCCGTTGTGCGGTTTGGTGTTCGTGCTGGACGGCGTGCTCATCGGTGCGGGGGATGCCCGCTATCTCGGGTTGGTAGGCGTAGCCAACCTTGTTCTCTACGTGCCGATGCTCTGGGCGGTTCAGGTCTTTGCCCAGGACTCCACGTCAGCGATTCTGTGGATCTGGGTTGCTTTCGCCATCGGCTACATGGCAGCTCGCGGCGTGAGCCTGTCCCTGCGTGCCAGGAACAGCGCTTGGATGCGGTTGGGCAGCTGAACCCAGGCCACCGGGCCGCTCGCCACCGATTACTCCTGGAGCTCCATTGCCTGGGCGGCAATCTCATGGGTGACCGCATGGTCCAGTGAGCTGGTGGTGCCCCGGCACCCGGATCCGGGCTGGGCAACGAGCTGTTGCGCCGGGCTGGTCAGGTGCTTGGCGCTACCGGTTTGCGCGAGCTCCAATGCGTATTCGAGGGCGTGGCCGATACTGGTACAGGACGCTACCGTTTTCCGGATGACGGCGTTCGATGCCTTCGAAGATGTTCTCGCGGACCACGAAGAAGTCCACGTCCCCTGGCTGGCGGAATTGCAGCAGGCTGCCCACGGCGCAGGAGAAGAGCGAGTCATGCACGCCAAGCCGCTCAATCCGGTTATCGGGCATCGTCTGCCTGTGCTTGGCGTTGGATCCAGCTTGAACCAGAAAGTCGTCAGCGGACTCGTTCAGTGAGCGCAGGCCTTCTGGCATGGCATCGGTGCTGACGACAGCGCCGGCAAGCACGGCGATGCTGTGTGCCTTGCCCATGATGCACCAGTGGTTGGCCGCTAGTGATGTCCCAGCATGGCTCGGCGGATGGATTCCAGATGCAGCGTCATGGCCTCGGCGGCCGCTGAAGGATCTGAATTCTGTATGGCGGCAAAGATCGACTGGTGCTCGGCCAGCTCGTCCGATTGAGACATGTATGGCTGCATGGAAGGCAACACGTAGTGGGCTCGAGCGGTTTGCGTGAAGCAGTTCTCCAGGCTGTCCACAATGCGGGAGTTGCGCGATGCCGCGGCCAGTTCGCTATGGAAGCACTGGGCGGCATGCATGGAGGCAATGGGGTCGGAGACCGCCAGCTTTTGCTGGGCTTCAAGGTGCCCGGCCAGGGAAACCACAAGCGCGGCCGAATGCATGCTGGCTACCTGTCCTGCCACATGCGGTTCGAGCAAGCTGCGCAGTTCCAGGACTTCATAGACATCATTCATCGAGATGGCGCGAACCAGATAGCCCTTCTTGGGCAGCACCTGCAGCAGGCCCTCGCTGGTGAGCTGGCGCAGGGACTCGCGCACCGGGGTCTTGGAGACCTCGAACTCCTGGGCCAGTGCCGGTTCGATGATCAGGCTTCCCGGGGCAAGTTCCCCGCGGTTGATGCGTTCGCGCAAGGTGAGCGTGAGCTGTTCGGAGAGCGAGCTGGCCATGGTTTTCCGATTCCTAAGGGGCGTAACTTGGCGACCTGATCTAGCTATCGCTCTGGGCAACACTCTAGTCTGGGATGAAATATATTTCAGGTATCTTACGGAACACCACTTTATCGCAAGGACTACGACTGTGCCGATCACCCAGAACTCTGCCAGCACGCAGCAAGCGCGCAACCGGCGCCGGGCCCTGTTCGCCTCTGTCTTCGGCACGGCCATTGAATGGTACGACTACGCGCTGTATGGCGCGGCCGCATCGGTGGTGATCGGTCCGCTGTTCTTCGCCGGAGCCGGAGAAGCGGCGGCCTCGATCGCGTCCTTTGCGACCTTCGCGGTGGGCTTCGTGGCCCGCCCGCTGGGCGGTGTGCTCATCGGCCACCTGGGGGACCGGTTCGGGCGCCGCCCGGCCATGCTGCTCTCGGTCATCCTGATGGGCATCGCCACCGTGGGCATCGGCCTGCTGCCGACCGCGCAGACCTGGGGCGTGTGGTCCGTGGGCCTGCTGGTGCTGCTTCGCCTGATCCAGGGATTCGGCGCTGGCGCGGAACTGACCGGGGCCATGACGCTGGTGGCCGAATACGTGGAGCCGAGAAAACGCGGGTTCTACACCTCGCTGGTGCTCTCCACCCCGCCGCTGGGCATCGCGCTGGCCACCGTGTGCTTCTTCCTGGTCTCGCTGGCCGGTGACGAGGTACTGCTCGGGTGGGCCTGGCGCATCCCATTCCTGGTCTCGGCACTGCTGTTCGTCGTGGCTATCTATATCCGCAACAAGCTGGAAGAGACCCCGGACTATGCCGCCGCCATGGCTTCGGCCCGTGCCGAGCAGCAGCAGGCCAAGCTCCCCATCGTGCAGGTTTTCGCCGCGCACTGGCGCCGCGTGGCCCTGGGCTTCCTGGCCATCACCGGACACAACGCGGTGAACTACATCCTTGCGGTCTTCGCGCTGAGCCTGATGGTCACCAGCGGCATGGAACGCAGCCATGCGCTGCTGGCGGTGACCCTGGGCTCCTTGGTTTCCGTATTGCTCACGCCGGTGGGCGGTTGGCTGGCCGATCGGTTCGGCGCTTCCAAGGTGCTGGCGGCGGGAAACATTTCAGGCTTGATCCTGGCTTTCCCGATCTTCGCACTGATCTCCACCGGCGAGTTCGCCTTCGGGTTCCTGGGCATCGCCGCCGGCTACGCGCTGGTGATCCCGTGCACTTCCGGTGCCCAAGGGGCCTTCCTCACCGAGCTGTTCCCCGTCTCGGTGCGCTTCTCCGGGATTGCCATCGCGCGCGAACTGAACGGCGCCATCGTCGCTGGGCTCTCGCCGCTGATTGCCGCTGCGCTCTTGCAGGCGGGCAACGGCTCCATCGCGATGCCAGCGGGCTACCTGGCGCTGTGCTGCCTGTCCTCGGCCATTGCCATCTTCATCGGCACCCGCGCAAGCTCGCGCACCCTGTACTAGACCGGCAATTTCCACCGAAGTAAAGGAACAACCCATGGGTAATCTCAAGCGCCAACTGCCCGACGTGGCCGAACTGGTCAGCCTGATGAAGTTCAAGCTCCCCAGCACTAGCCCTCGCGTCGCCCGGCTGGCCGGTGCCGCCGACATCTGGGATCTGCGCAAGATCGCCAAGCGCCGCACCCCCGCCGCGGCCTTCGACTATGTAGATGGCGCTGCCGGGCGAGAAATCACCGCGACCCGCGCCCGAGCGGTGTTCGACAGCGTTGAGCTGTTGCCGCGAATCCTGCACGGAACCGCGCAGTCGGATCTTTCCACCACCATTGCCGGTGCCCCATCGGCATTGCCCTTCGGTATCGCCCCCACCGGTTTCACCCGCTTCATGCACTCCGAGGGCGAAATCGGCGGCTCGCGGGCTGCCCGAGAAGCAGGGATTCCCTTCAGCCTGTCCACCATGGGCACCCGATCCATCGAGGAGGTCGCCGAGGCGGCCCCCGAGGGCCGCAAATGGTTCCAGCTCTATCTGTGGAAGGACCGGGAGAAGTCCAGGGCGCTGGTGGAACGTGCCGCTGCAGCGGGCTATGACACCTTGCTGGTCACCGTGGACACCCCGGTGGCCGGCCAACGCCACCGCGATACCCGCAACGGCATGAAGATCCCGCCGGAATTGACCGTGAAGACCGTGCTCGATGCGTCGTACCGACCCGAATGGTGGTACAACTTCTTGACCACCGATTCGCTGAAGTTCGCATCGCTGTCGGATACGTCGGCAGACCTGCCAACGATCATCAACTCCATGTTCGATTCCTCCCTGGACTTCGAGGATCTGAAATGGATCCGCGAGCTGTGGAAGGGCCAGCTTTTCGTCAAGGGCGTGCTCACCAGCGAAGACGCTGCCCAGGCCCAGGCCGCCGGTGCTGACGGACTGGTGGTCTCCAATCATGGCGGCCGGCAGCTGGACCGCGCTCCGATCGCCTTCGAGGCCTTGGGCGAAGTGCGTGCCGAAGTCGGTGAGGACATGGAAATCATCATGGATTCGGGCATCATGTCCGGCGCGGACATTGTCGCCGCGCTGTGTGCCGGAGCGGACTTCGTGCTGATTGGCCGCGCCTACCTCTACGGCCTGATGGCTGGGGGAGAGGAAGGCGTCAGCCGTGCCATCGAATTGCTGGCCAAGGAAGTGGAAGTGACTATGCAGCTGATGGGCGCGGCGAGCATCGGGGATCTGGACCGGTCGCTGATTCGCCGCCGTGGCTGATGTGATTAACCCCGGGCGAAGTGGCGGTTAGTTCTATGAGCGGTAGAATAGAAATTGTGCCTGCACCAAAAACCACCCCAGTTCAAGCTTCAGATGTTTTCCGCCCGGTCTTCCTGCGCGGCCTGACGGCCCTGGCCTATGCCCTGATGTCGATTTTCTGGATCGGCGCAGATGACAAAGTTGTCACTTACTCCACGGCAGCGTTCCTCGTTGTCACTGGCGTGTTCATGTGGCAGTACGTATCTGTGGAAAGCGCGCCGGAGAAGTCGCGCGCCCCCTACGCGCTGGGTGCGGGATTGATGCTTCTGGCTGGTATCGCCACCATCTTCGTCAGCTCGATTGCCTGGGTCGGCTATGTGGGTGCCTTTGCATTCCTGGCCGGAGGCATTGCCGAGCTCATCGTCTTTGCCAAGCATCGCGAGGCCTTCCCGCCGTTCAGGAACCAGCTGGTTACCGGCGCGGTGGGCGTGATCTTGGCCATTTCGCTGTGCTTCAGCGGTGGCATGGATGCGCACGCATTGTTCGGCCTGATTGGCGGCGGAACTATCGTTCTGGCCGTTTTCGCGCTGATTGCCGCCTTCGGCCATCGCCATGAAATGAAGGCAGCCGCCCCGACCACGATCAATTCGCCGGACCAGGAAAGCAACTAGTCTTTAGGTCTGCAGTAAAAGTAGAAACGGAGTTCCTGGTGGGAAACAACAAGAAGAAGCAACCGTGGAGCCAGTCAATCAAGGGCCCACTGAGCTTCTCGCTGATCCTGGCCATCGTCGCCGGCGTGGTCGGCTTGGTTAGCTCCACCGGCGGATCGCAGAATCCCTTGCGCTTCGATATCGGTTTGGCCTGTTTCGGCATCGCCTTTGTCGCAAGCCTGCTGGTCATCTCGGTGATGACCATGGCTGCCAAGGACAATGATCCTGACCTGGGAAAGGGGACCGGGGTAAACCGATCCTCATCCAACCCGGACAAGAAGTTTGAAGACTGATAATAAAGCTTAGCCACGCGGCATGACGCGCTGAGACTGTCCATCCACAGATAGTCCCAGCGCGTTGTCGTTTGCCGGGCCAATTGATCGAGGCAGGACGCCTCAAGCACGCACCAAGGATTTCAAGTGAGTAGCACGAGTATCTCTGATCAGCATGGCCGCACCCCACTGGGCAAGCAGCTGCGACGGCGCAAGTCCATCCAGGCGATGGCCAACGACGCCGCGAACAACGCCGGGCTCGGGACGCTCAAGCGCTCGCTGGGCGTCACCCAGCTGGTCATGATCTCCGTCGGAGCCACCCTGGGCACCGGCATCCTGGTGATCCTCGGATCTGCCGTTCCGGTCGCCGGCCCGGCGATCTGGATCGCCTTCGTGCTGGCCGGCATCACCGCGCTGCTTTCGGCGGTCTCCTATGCCGAAATGGCGGGCATGGTCCCGGTCTCCGGCTCCAGCTATTCCTATTCCTACGCCACGCTGGGCGAAGGCATGGCCTGGGTGTGCGGTTGGTGCCTGGTCTTGGAATACGCAGTTTCCGCGGCAGCGGTGGCGGTGGGTGCCGGCGCCTACGTGAACCAGACGCTGGAGATCTTCGGCCTGGCTTTGCCCCAAGCCCTGGCCGCCGGCCCGGGCGACGGCGGCGTCATCAACCTCTCGGCATTGATCGTGGTCATCTTGGCGACCCTGCTGCTGGTTCGCGGTGCCCGCGAATCGGCACTGGCCAACACCGTCATGGTGATCGTGAAGATCGCCATCCTCGTCTTCTTCGTGGTGGTCGCCTTCACCGCTTTCAATGCCGGGAACTTCGCTCCGCTGCTGCCCATGGGCGCCGCGGGCGTGACCGGGGCAGCGTCCATGGTCTTCTTCTCCTACATCGGCTTCGACGCGGCCTCGACCGCCGGCGAGGAAGCCAAGAATCCGCAGAAGGACCTGCCGCGGGCAATCATGATCGCCATGGTGCTGGTAACCACCATTTACGTGCTGGTTGCCGTAGCTGCCATTGGCGCCCGGGAGTGGAACTGGTTCGCCGAGTCAGAAGCCGCCCTGGTGCAGATTGTTTCCGAAATCACCGGACAGAAGTGGATGGTCTTGGCTTTCGCCCTCGCCTCGGTGATCGCGATCGTCTCGGTGGTGCTGACCACCTTGTACGGGCAGACCCGCATCCTGCTCTCCATGGGCCGCGACGGCTTGATCCCTCGCTTCTTCGCCAAGGTTTCGCCCAGCACCCGCACCCCGGTCATCGGCACCTACGTCACCGGCGCGGTCGTGGCCATTGCCGCCTCGCTGATTCCTCTGGGCCAGCTGGCCGAAGCGACCAGCATCGGCACCCTGTTCGCCTTCTCGTTGGTAGGTGTCTCGGTAATGTACCTGCGCAAAACCCAGCCGGATACCCCACGGACCTTCCGCGTCCCGCTGTATCCGGTGACCCCGATTCTGGGCATCTCTGCCTGCCTGTTCCTGATGTTCAACCTGGCTGGCATCACCTGGCTGGTCTTCGCCATCTGGATGGCTGTGGGAGCTGCGATCTATCTGGGCTTCGGCCGCCGCAATTCGCGCCTCGGCGCCTTGGACGCCAAGGCCTATGAAGCGGAACTGAATCTCTGACACTTTCGTCATGCGCTGGGGTTGCGGGCACTGCGGGCTAAGCTGTGTGGTGGACCACTATCGCAGCTCATGAAGGAAACACCATGCACCAGGAACCGATCAGCACCGCCGACCTCTACGACCAGCATGGGGATGCACTGCAGTCCGTCTCGGCTCAATTCCAGGACTTTGGCGGGCGGCTGTCCTTCCACGGGCCGGCACGTACCGTGAAGTGCCATGAGGACAACGGCCTGGTCAAGGAGATCCTGAGCTTCCCGGGCAATGGCGCAGTGCTCGTGGTCGATGGGGGAGCATCCCTGCGTTACGCCCTGATGGGTGACATGATTGCCGCGAATGCCGAAGCCAATGGCTGGGCCGGGGTCATCATCAGCGGCGCCGTACGCGACCGTGCGGCACTGGCTGAGATGGAACTCGGGATCAAGGCACTGGGCAGCAACCCGCGCAAAACCGTCAAGCGCTCGCACGGTTCGGTGGATGAAGTGATCAGCATCGGGGATGTGAAGGTCCGACCGGGCGCGATGGTGTATGCGGATATCGACGGGATTCTTGTCGAAAACTAGCCGCTGGCCCATCCAGCTAGGGCTTGTCGCCTGCGCCTTCCCATTCCGCTTTGAACTCCTCGGTGCCCAAGGCCTCCAAATCCGCGCGGATCTGGACGATCAGCCGCTCAGCTTCTTCGAGGCTGGAGGTTGTCATGCGCAGCAGTACCGAATCGTCTTGGCGGGAATGCACGACTACCTGGGGCTCGTTCGCTTCGTACTCGGCATCGCCCAGCGTGGCAGAAGCCAGAGCTACAACCCAGCGGGCCGCGGCTTTCAATGGTCCGCTCTCAGCTGCTTCTATCCGTGCCTCGTAATCATCCGAAGCGTGGGTTTCCTGAGTCATGACCTGCCCCTTCCACTACTGCAACTGCCGGTATCCCGGTTGTGTGTTCATCATATGGCCCGGGCAAGGTAAAAGGCGAGGGGCATCGCCCAACGCCATTTTGGCCACGTGCTGGCCCGTTATCTTTTTGATAGTCCCTAAAAAGAGGATCATAGGGACTGTCTGCCGACCAATCTCGGCATGGTGTCTTGCCCCTGTCTAACCAATGATCCGGGGGGTGTTGCCACCGAGATTGGGATGGCAGCGTGGTGATGAAGTGCGCAGGGGCGCTGGCCGATCACGGACGAAACTAGACTTGGTGTGCTCAGTGTCGGGGTTCTGGCTAGTCGATACGTTTTCCGGCTTTGCGCGCACGGTAGGCGCGCACGTGCTCGCGGTTGGCGCAGTTGCCGGTATCGCAGTACAGCTTGGAGCGGTTGCGCGACAGATCCAGCAGGGCCGCCTCGCAGTCCTCCGAGGCGCAGATCCGCAGCCGCTGCAATCCGCCGGAGCGGATCACTTCCGCCAGTGCCATCGCGGCGTCCACGGCCATGCGGTCGTAGAGCGGGGTGCTGTTGGTGGTGGCGTGCAGGTGGTAACCCAGCGATTCGCTCTTGATCAATTGAGGCTGGGCGTTGGCGTTGCGCAGGATCGCATTGACCCGGAAGACGGATTCTTCTTCGGTACCTATCCAGATGTTCTTCAGCTGGGAACGCAACTGGCGAATGGAGCGAAGCTCTGCCTGGTTGTGCGCGCGGGAGCCTTCGAAATTCTCGGCATCAAGGAACTCATCGAGATCAGCGACGGTGGAGAGCATATCCACGATTTGCACCTCGGTATTCAGAAGGTTCACCACGGACTTCAATGAAGCTTCGATATCTGGTGCAAAGGTCATAATTCGTTCCTGGAAGCTGGGTAGATTGACTGCCACTCAAGCCTAACCGTATCGTCATGCTCATACCCCCATTTGCCCCTGAACGGCGGCATGAAATTCTTCGCGAAAGACTTCAAAGACCCTCATGAGCGACCTGTCTGATTCCGGCCTTCCGGCCGCCACTGCCGGCAGTCCAGTACTGCGTCAAAGCCAGTCCCGGGGGATCTGGATTGCGCTGGCATCCTCCGCGGCCTTCGGGATTTCCGGCTCCTTCGCCAAGGGGCTTTTCGAAGCAGGGTGGAGTCCCACTGCGGCCGTGGCCGCACGCATGGCCGGCGCCGCGCTGGTCCTGGCGATCCCTGCGGTCCTGGCGATGCGCGGCCGCTGGACGTTGCTGCGCACCAACTGGGTGTCGATTGTGCTCTTCGGATTGTTTGGAGTGGGAGCCTGCCAGCTGTGCTATTTCTTGGCGGTGCAGCGCTTGGATGTCGGGGTGGCTTTGCTGCTGGAGTATCTGGCTCCGGTGCTCATCGTGCTGGTGCTCTGGGCCAAGCACCAGAAGCGCCCGTCGGCGGCAACGATCGCTGGCACCCTATTGTCATTGGCAGGCCTGGTGGCGGTGCTGGATCTGACCGGCACCACGCGGATTGATCCGATCGGCGTGCTCTGGGGCTTGGGGGCAGCGGTGGGCCTGACGGTCTACTTCTTCATTAGCGCCAAGGTCGATGGCGCGCTGCCACCCATCATGCTGTCGGCCGGTGGCATGGCCGTTGGCGCGCTAACCATGCTGCTGGTTGGCGGCTTGGGAATCCTTCCAATGCAGTGGGCCGCCGGCAGCGGATCATTTGCTGGATATGAAACCCCGTGGTGGTTGGCCTTGACCGGGCTGATCCTGATCGCCACCGTGTTCTCCTACACCACCGGTGTGATGGCCGCCCGGGAACTGGGGTCCAAGGTGGCCAGCTTCATCTCCTTGACCGAGGTGCTTTTCGCGGTGCTGTGGGCTTGGCTGCTGCTCTCCGAGCTGCCGGGTGCGGTGCAGCTGTTCGGCGGCCTGCTGATTGTGTGCGGCGTGGTGCTGGTGCGTGTCGATGAACTGCGTGCGGCACGCAAGGGGATCTAAGCGGCCCGTAGGGTAAAAACGCGCACGCGATGCCAATTGTTGTGCGCCGGATGCCAAGGGAAAACCCGCTAGCCTGTACAGGCTGGGAGAAACAAGTTTCGCAGGCATCCTAGCTGGAGGAATACCCATGGGCAGCAAGTCGGTCATAGTCGTAGGCGCAGGTTCGGCTGGCTCGGTGGTCGCGCGCCGGCTCGTGGATGCCGGGGCGCGGGTGACCTTGTTCGAAGCTGGCTCCGAGGACACCAACCCTGCCATCCACGACCTCTCGCGCATGGGCGAGCTGTGGCATAGCAAGGACGACTGGGATTACCACACCGTCCCGATGGCCGGGGCAGCGAACAAGCCGATGCACCTGCCACGGGGCAAGGTGCTCGGCGGTTCCCACGCGCTGAATGCGACCATCTGGGTGCGCTGCGCCCCGCAGGATTTCGATGACTGGGCCAAGGACTGCGGCGAGCAGTGGGCCTGGAAGAATGTCCTGCCGATCTACAAGGAAATCGAGAACTTCTCTGGCGGCGCCAGCGAATTCCACGGCAGCGATGGGCTGGTGCCGGTGGACAACGACTACGAGCTGGATGAGATCCACCAGTCGATTATCGACGCCGCGGTGCAGTCCGGAATCGGATTCAATCCCGACTACAACGGCGAGCAGCTGGAAGGCGTTTCCAAGGAGCAGATCAACGTTGCTGGCGGCGAACGCATCAACACCTGGAAGGCCTATCTGAAGCCGGTGCGCGAGTGCATGGAAATCATCACGGACGCCGAGGTGCATTCGGTGATCCTCGAATCCGGATCCGCTGTAGGCGTGCGCTATCGGATCGGCGGGCAGCTGCAGGAGCTGCGCGCGGATGAGGTGGTGCTCAGCGCCGGTGCCCTGGGATCCCCGCAAATCCTGTTGCGCTCAGGCATCGGCCCGGTGGCCGAGCTCGAAGCCGCGGGCGTCATGCCGCTGCATGAGCTGGATCAGGTCGGAAAGAACCTGCATGACCACCTGCTGGCACCGGTGATTGCCGAAACCACCACCCGCGCGATACCCGCCCCGCGTGCCGGGGTCTCCGTCTCGCAATCGCACATGTTCACCCGATCCCGCGAGGGCCTGGATCGCCCGGACACCCAGCCGATCTTCTTCGCCGTGCCCATGTACTCCCCGGGCATGGAACCGGTCGACGGCACTGCCTTCACCTTGCACTCCGGGATCGTCACCCCGCACAGCCGCGGAGAAATCACCCTGGGCGGGCCCGGCCTGGATGACCCGGTGAACATCGATTTGAATGCGCTGGATGATCCGCGGGATATGCAGGCATTCCTGGTATCGATGAAGCAATGCCGCGCGATGGTGGAGCAAGATGCCTTGGCCGGGGACTGGGGAGCGAGGGAAATCTACCCGGGCGAAGAAATACGCGGCGATGAGCAGCTGGAGGATTACATTCGGAACAACGTAGTGACCTACCACCACCAGGTGGGTACCTGCCGCATGGGCACGGATGCGCAGGCCGTGGTGGATCCGCAGCTGCGGGTACGCGGCTTGGAAGGGCTGCGCGTCATCGATGCCTCGATCATGCCCAAGATCACCACCGGAAACACCAATGCCCCGGCCATCCTCATCGGCGAGCTGGGAGCCAAGTTCCTGGTAGCGGATCTTCGGCTCTGACAGACGGCGCACTATGGCGACGGCCAAGGAGAACAAGCCCTCACCTTCCAAGAGACGATGATTCCGTGGACCGCAGCTGGCGATGGAACGCGCGCCAGCTGCGTGTGAGATTCATCGAATAAACTGCTTCATGGCGAAATCGTTTCAAGCCGAAATGATATTTTGAAGGGATGAACGAACACCGGATTCCGCAGTTCCAATGGAACTCGCTGAGCTATCTCACCGCCCGAGCCGGACGCATCGGCACCCAGGAGCTCACCGAGCTGATGGAATCCGAGTCCTTGTCCCGGCATCATTTCACCATCATCTGCGCGCTGGAGGAGTTCGGCGGCATCTCCCAGAACGACTTGGCAGATCGCTCGAATGTGAACCGCGGCCATCTGGTGGCCTACCTCGATCAGCTGTCGAGCCGTGGGATCCTGGAACGCGAAGTTGATCCGGAGGACCGCCGCCGCAACGTCATCACGCTGACTCCCGAGGGCCGGAAATTCGCTGCCCGGGCGATGGAGGCTGCCTCGCATAACGAAGCCAAGGTCTTCGGCGCATTGGATGAGCCGCAGCGGGAGCAGCTGCGCGCCTTGCTGCAGCTGGTCGCTACGCAGGACGGCGAGGCACGCCAGTGAAGCGCCACTTAGAAGCAATAGTGCAGCGCAGCGTCGTCGTGGCCCCGCACCGCCCGTCGCTCATCCCGGCAGCCAAGGCGACGATCAGCCTGGCCGCGCCGCTGATCCTGTTGGCCGGCCTTGGCCGCCTTGACTGGGCAATGTATGCAGCGTTCGGCGCCTTCTGCGCGGTCTTCGGCCGTTTCGACGCGTACGCGCCGCGTTTCTGGCAGCAGCTCTCGGCAGGTATCGTGCAACTGGCCGCAATGCTGCTGGGCACCTATTTTTCGCTCATCGAGGCACCGTTCCCGGTACGCGTGCTCGTGCTGGCATTCATTGGTTTTGGCGCCAACTACGTCTCCCATGCCGCGCGCTGGATGCCGCCGGGACCGGTCTTCGCGGTCTTCGCCGGCGGCGCCTGCCTGGGCATCCCGGCCACTTCGCAAAGCTTCACCGGGGTGCTGCTGGCCGGCGGCGGAACAATGGCCTTCAGCATGCTGCTGATGCTTGGCCTGTCGATGCGCAAAGCCAACCTGCTTCATACCCTGCGCTCCGGATACGCCTGGTCGCCCTCGCGCCGGGCCATGGCCCAATCGCTCCAAATGGGCACGGGCGTGCTGCTGGCGGGAATCGCAGGGCATCTGCTCAGCGACGGCCACTGGTACTGGGCCAGTCTCGGCGCGATCGCCGCAGTCACCGGCGCTGATGCCTATGCGCGGGTAGCCCGCGGGCTGCAGCGCTGCGCAGGCACCTGCATTGGCGTAGCGCTGACCGCAATAGTTTTCGCCTTCGATTCCCCGGTCTGGGTAATCCTGGCCGCTGCGCTGGCCTCGCAGTTCGTCATCGAGCTGGTGATTCTGCGCAACTATGCGGTGGGGATGGTATTCATGACGGTCACCGCACTGCTCATGGTCCACCTGGTCAGCCCTGAACCGGCCGCGTCCCTGCTCATCGACCGTATTTCCATGACGGCGCTGGGCGCTTTGGTGGGTGCGGTGCAGAGCATCGCCATTTCGCTGCTGGTGGCCCGCCGCCGCCAAGGCCGAACGCCGGGGGCTACCAGTGCTCGGTGACAACCTGCGCTTCGAGCTTGCCGGCCTCGATGGAGATATGGCGGGCTAATTCCAGGTCCAGTGTTCCCAGATGCTCGGGCTGGTTGTGCGTTAGGCGCAGCTCGACGATGGTAACCCGCCACTCCAGGTGCGGATGCCGGTTGTCCTGCTCGGCGCGCAGGCCTACCTGGACGATGAACTGCAAGGCCGTGCTCGCGCAATCGAAACGGTAAGCGGCCCGCAAACCCAGGTCATCACGCTTCCAATCAGGCAAGGCACCCAGCCTCTGATCGAATTCGAAGCGCGGTAACGGACCGGTTGATGCCATGGTTCTCTCCTCCAAGCGGCAGCGGGTCGGACTGTGCAAGTGGTTGCTGCCTGCCGCCATGATCGCATCGACCCCGGCGATCGCGGTAGCGATCCCAGCGACTATGCAGTTTGGCCCCGGCATCTGGCGATGTGAACTGGGTCCCAAAAGTTGGACGAGCTAAATAATAGTCCTGCTTAGGCTGCAAGGGTATGGCATCGATATTCCATCGGCGTCATACCCTTCAGTCGTTCCTGACGCCGACTGACGTTGTACCAATCAATGTACGTCTCAATCTCCACCTTGAGATCCTCGAAATCTGCGAAGTGCTCTCCATGGAACATCTCCGACTTGAGATGACCGAAGAAATTCTCCATGACCGAGTTGTCGAAGCAGTTCCCTTTACGAGACATGGACTGCACCGCACCATGCTCCTGCAGCAAAGCCTTCCACGACCAATGCTGATACTGGAATCCTTGATC
>NZ_SOBS01000012.1:0-42053 GCF_004365035.1 Arthrobacter sp. JUb115
GAGTGCGGCTGCACGTTGGCGAACTTCGCCCCGAACAGGTCCTTGAGGCGCTCGATCGCCAGCGTCTCGATGACATCAACTTCCTCGCAACCGCCATAGTAGCGGCGGCCCGGGTAGCCCTCGGCATACTTGTTGGTCAGTACCGAACCCTGCGCCTGCATGATTGCCTGCGCAGTGTGGTTCTCCGAAGCGATCATTTCCAGGCCGCGCTGCTGGCGCGCCAGCTCAGCGTCAATACGCTGCGCGATCTCCGGGTCCAGCGAAGCCAGCGACTGGGTCAACGTTGCAGCGGCAACGGATTCAAAAGTCTGGTTGCTCATTACTCGACGTTTCCACCGTTCGCGCTTGCGTAGTCAGCTGCCGAAAGCAGCGGACCCTCTTCGGCGACCTCAACGGTGAACAGCCAGCCGGCACCGTATGGGTCTTCGTTCAGGATGCCTGGGTTGTCCACTGCCTCGTCGTTGATGGCAACGATGGTGCCGGTCACTGGCGAGTACAGGTCGGAAACCGACTTGGTGGACTCGACTTCGCCACAGGTCTCGCCTGCGGTAACGGAGTCGCCGACCTCTGGCAGGTCGACGTAGACCACGTCGCCCAGGGCGTCGGCGGCAACCTGGGTGATGCCGATCTTTGCTGGGGACGATGCATCGATCCACTCGTGTTCGGCCGAGTAGCGCAATGACGAAAGAACTTTACTCACGGTATTTCCTCTCCCAAGGGAATTAGCGGGCGATTTGCTTAGCCCTACTGATGTTTAACGTTACTTGGCTCGGGTGTAGAACGGCAGTTCGACTACGACAAAAGGCAAAGTCTTACCACGCAGGTCTACCTCCAGCTCGGTTCCCACTGCACCGAATTCGGCGTCGACATAACCCAGTGCAACCGGGTAGCCCAGGGTTGGCGAAGGCTGGCCGGAGGTGATTTCACCGATGGTTGCGCCGTCCTTGACGATGGCGTAGCCGCCGCGGCCGGCGCGCTTGCCCAGGCCCTTGAGGCCGACGAGCTTGCGTGGCGGGGTCGCACCGCGCAACGCTTCCAGGGCTTCGCGGCCCACGAAGTCCTCTTCCTTCTTGAAGGAGACCACCGGGCCGAATCCGGCATCGAACGGGGTGCGTTCCAGGGACAGCTCGTTGCCGTACAGCGGCATGCCGGCTTCAAGGCGCAGCGAGTCGCGGGCGGCCAGGCCGCAAGGAACCAGCTCGTGGTCCTTGCCGGCTTCAACGCTCTTTTCCCAGAGGGCTGCCGCATCCTCGTTTTCGATGATCAGCTCGAAGCCGTCTTCGCCGGTGTAGCCGGTGCGGGCCAGCAGCACGTCGATGCCACCGAGCACCACCTTCACCGCAGCGTAGTACTTCAGTTCGGTGACCGCCTGGGCGGTTGCCTCGTCGGCGGCCAGCTTGCGCACAATCGCCTCGGCGTTCGGTCCCTGGACGGCGATCAGCGACTGGCGGTCCGAAGCGTCGTCCACGACGACGTCGAAGCCGGCGGCGCGGGCAGCCAGTTCGGCGGCAACCACCGGGGCGTTGCCGGCGTTGGGCACGACGAGGAACTTCTCCTCTTCCAGGCGGTAGACGATCAGGTCATCGATGATCTTGCCCTCGGCGTCAAGGATCAGCGAGTACTTCGCCTTGCCGACCTTCATGATGCCCAGGTTCCCTGCCAGGGCGGTGTTCAGCGCCTTGCCGGCTTCCGGGCCGGAGAGGTAGACCTCGCCCATGTGGGACAGGTCGAACAGGCCAGCGGTGGAGCGCACGGCCTTGTGCTCTGCCAGTTCCGAACCGTACTTCAACGGCATGTCCCAGCCGCCGAAGTCGGTGAAGTTGGCGCCGAGAGCTTCGTGCTGCGCGTGCAGCGCGGTGTGCTTGAGTGCTTGAATAGTCTCAGTCATCTCTAACTCTTCCTTAGTCTTCGAAGGCTTCGGGAGCCGGGCAGGAGCAGATCAGGTTGCGGTCGCCACCGGCGCCGTCGATGCGGCCCACGGTTGGGAAGTACTTGTCGAACTTCAGCGCCGGGACCGGGAAGGCCGCCTGCTCGACCGAGTACTTGCGGTCCCACTTGCTGTTGACCACGGCGGAGACCGTGTGCGGAGCGTTGCGCAATGGGGATTCCTCGATGCTGTAGGCACCGGAGAGGACCTCGTCCATTTCCTGGCGGATGGTGATCATCGCTTCAATGAAGCGCTCGATCTCGGCCAGGTCCTCGGATTCGGTGGGCTCCACCATCAGGGTGCCTGCCACAGGGAAGGACAGGGTCGGCGCGTGGAAACCGAAGTCGATCAGGCGCTTGGCCACGTCCTCGGCCGTGACCCCGGTCTTGGCGGTCAGTTCACGCAGGTCCAGAATGCACTCGTGGGCAACCAGGTCCTTGTTGCCGGTGAACAGTACCGGGAAGTGCTCGTTCAGGCGCTTGGCAATGTAGTTCGCGTTCAGGATCGCGTGCTTGGTGGCTTCGGTCAAGCCGTCCCCGCCCATCATCGCGATGTAGGCCCAGGAGATCGGCAGGACGCCGGCCGAGCCGAAAGCGGTCGCCACCACCGGCACGCCATCACGCTCGGAGTAGGTGCCCGAAGCATCGCCTGGCAGGAATGGCAGCAGGTGCTCGCCAACGCCGATTGGGCCTACGCCTGGACCGCCACCGCCGTGCGGGATGCAGAAGGTCTTGTGCAGGTTCAGGTGCGACACGTCGCCGCCGAACTTGCCTGGCTGGGCCAGGCCAACCATGGCGTTCATGTTCGCGCCATCGATGTACACCTGGCCGCCGGCGGCGTGGACCTTGTCGCAGACCTCGCGCACGTCGGAGTCGTAGACGCCGTGGGTGGATGGGTAGGTGATCATGATGGCTGCAAGGACGTCCTTGTTGGCCTCGATCTTGGCATCCAGGTCGTTCGCGTCGATGGTGCCATCGGCTGCGGTCTTCACGACCACCACGCGCATCCCGGCCAGCACTGCCGACGCGGCATTGGTGCCGTGGGCCGAAGCCGGAATCAGGCACAGATCGCGCTGGCCTTCGCCGCGCGAACGGTGGTAGTCCGAGATGGCCAGCAGGCCCGCGTATTCGCCCTGCGAGCCGGCGTTGGGCTGGATCGAAACGCCAGCGTAGCCGGTGATTGCGGTCAGGCGCCCTTCCAGGTCGGTGATCAGCTCGCGCCAGCCCTCGGTCTGCGCTGCAGGCGCGTAGGGGTGGATCGAGGCGAATTCCGGCCAGGTGATGGATTCCATTTCGGCGGCCGAGTTCAGCTTCATGGTGCACGAACCCAGCGGGATCATGGTGCGGTCCAGGGCCAGGTCGCGGTCCGAGAGCCGGCGCAGGTAGCGCATCATCTGGGTTTCGGAGGAGATGGTGTTGAAGATCGGGTGGGTCATGAAGTCGCTGGTGCGCACCTGCCCTGCCGGGATCTCGAAGCCTTCCGGAGCCGAGAGCTCTGCGCCGAAGACCTCAAGCAGGGTCTTGACTACGCCCGAGGTGGTGGCCTCGTCGGTGGAGATGCCCACCTGGGTCTCGCCCACCTTGCGCAGGTTGATGCCTGCTTCGATGGCCTTGGCAATGATGGCATCGGCGTTCTCGACGTTCACCACAACGGTGTCGAAGAAGGAGTCCGAAGCCAGGGTGTAGCCGCCGGAAACCAGCGAGCTGGCGATCACCCGGGCGTGGTTGTTGGCGCGCGAGGCGATCTGCTTCAGTCCGGCTGGGCCGTGGTAGACCGCGTACATCGAAGCGCAGATGGCCAGCAGGGCCTGTGCGGTGCAGATGTTGGAGGTGGCCTTTTCGCGGCGGATGTGCTGCTCGCGAGTCTGCAGGGCCAAGCGGTAGGCAGGGACTCCGGCGTCATCGGCCGAAACGCCCACCAGGCGTCCTGGCATGGAACGGGTCAGGCCATCGGCCACGGCCATGTAGGCAGCGTGCGGTCCGCCGAAGAACAGCGGCACGCCGAATCGCTGGGTGTTGCCCACGGCGATATCGGCACCCTGCTCGCCCGGAGGGGTGATCATGGTCAGGGCCAGCAGGTCGGCAATCACGGTAACCATGGCGCCGGCTTCCTTGGCGGCGGCGATGATCGAAGCGTGGTCCGCGATCGAGCCGTCGTTGCCAGGCTGCTGCAGGACAATGCCGGAGATCTCGCCCTCTGGCAAGCCTGCGGAAAGGTCGGCAATCTCGACTTCGAAGCCCAGCGCGTCAGCGCGGCCCTGCACGACCTTGAGGGTCTGCGGGAAGATGTTGGAGTCCAGCACGGTCTTGCCCTTGGACTTCTTCTTGTTGGCGCGGCGCATCATCAGCACGGCTTCGGCGGCGGCGGAGGATTCATCCAGCAGCGACGCGTTGGCGATGGGCAGGCCGGTCAGGTCCATGACCATGGTCTGGAAGTTCAGCAGGGCTTCGAGGCGGCCCTGGGAGATTTCCGGCTGGTACGGGGTGTAAGCGGTGTACCAGGCTGGGTTTTCCACGATGTTGCGGCGGATCACGGCTGGGGTGATGGTGTCGTAGAAGCCCTGGCCGATCATCTGGGTCTTCATGACGTTCTTCGAGGCAAGCGCACGCAGGTGGGCTAGGGCTTCGGTTTCGCTCAGGGCGTCTGGGATATCCAGTGCGGAGTCCTGGCGGATGTCTGCCGGAACGGCGGTGTCGATCAGTTCTTCCAGGCTGTCGTAGCCCAGGGTCTGAAGCATGGTGGTGACGTCGGAAGGACGTGGGCCGATATGGCGTGAAACGAATTCAGTATTCGCTCGTGCCGAAGTCTGCGTGATGGTCATGGTGCTGGTATCTCCATGGGATCTGTCTTGGCGCATGCCAAAGGAAGGTCTTTTTACCTCCCCATCCCTGTTGCATAACCTGAGAGTTTTACGCATCCAGCAAACCAAGCCGGGCACTTGCACCTTCGGTGAACCGGAACGGGCCGGTTTCTTTCCAGAGTTGCCTCATGATGGCGGTACGGGTGCCTGAGAGTTTCCTGGGGAGGAATTGCTCCTACGGCGCCCGTCCATGGTGTGAACGGGACTCTCCCGCCATCCGTCTATGGCGCGCGCTGCCGGCCGGAGACCTGCAGCACACCACCATGTTACCTGCCCCGCCCCCAAGGTCAAACAGGAGCGGGGTCCGGAAAAGTCATAAATGCGTTCAGTTGGCGTCGGCAGTTAAACGGATGTAATCAGGATATTTCGCTGACAAGGAATCACCCGACGAGGTGCCGGTGATCCGGCGCTTGACCCACGGAGCCAAATGCTCTCTGGCCCAGCCCAATTCCTGCTTCAGCTTTTCGCCGCGCGAGTTCACGGCCAGTTCCGGCAGGGACGGCTGCTGGATCCTGGAGGACCAGTTTCCCTCGGTGATCCGATGGGTGCCGAGCACGTCAAGGACCTTCGAAGCCATCAGCGTGTGGCCCAGCTCGTTCATGTGCAGCCGATCCACCGCCCAGTAGCGCAGATCGGAGAATTCTCGCCACCGCCAGTAATCGGCGATCACCGCACCGTACTCGTCCGCGATTTCGCGAACCTTCTCGTTGTAAATGGCCGTGCGCGGACGGGTCTTGGAGAACAACGGTGATTCCACGGTGTCGAAACCGGTGAACAGCACGACCGCGCTTCCGGCTTCGGCAAAGCGGCTCACCATGCCTTCATAGCCGCGCATCAGCGCATCCAGGTCCGCCTTCGGGCGCAGGATGTCATTGCCGCCGGCATAGATGGTGACCAGGTCCGGGGCCAGTGCGAGCGCCTGGTCCAGCTGCTGGTTGATCACCTGCCCGATCTTCTTGCCGCGCACCGCCAGGTTGGCGTATTCCCATTCGCCTTCGGCGCAGAGCACTTCCGAAACCCGGTCCGCCCAGCCGCGGACCTGGTTGGGCCGGGTCGGATCCACATCGCCAACGCCTTCGGTGAACGAGTCACCTAGTGCCACAAACTTCTTCACTTCGCTCCTGCTTCGTTCCATTCCCGATGGGTTTACTACGCGTTGCTGCCGGCAGCCTGGGCCGACATGTTCTTCTGCATGATCAGCTGGCGGGCCAGCTGGCTGAGCTTGACTCCGGTGGAGATCTCCTTGGCGCCTTCATTGCGCGAGGGGATGAATCCGAAGCCCAGCTGGTGGGCTGGATCGGCAAAGGCCAGCGAGGAGTTCGCACCGTCATGGCCGTAGGCGAAAATCGATCCGTAGTTGTTGCGCGCGGTGGCCTTCATGAACCCCAGGGCGAAGGCCTGCAGCAGTCCATTGGTCCGGTCATGGCCGTAGACCAGTTCGGTGGAAACCTGGGACCAGGTGTCGGCGGTGAGGAATCCGCGGGTGGCGCCCAGTGCCGGCACGGCACCGAATGAGGCGGCATAGATTGCGGCCAGTCCTTGGGCATTGGCGACCGCGCCCATGGATGCGGGGCCCAGTTCGCGCACCTGAGGCGCGTTGGCCAGTTCGTGCCAGTTGTAGACCGGGCCGTTTTCCAGCGCGAAACCGGAGGCCGAGTTCACCGAAAGCCCGGCCGGGGAGAACGGATCGAAGAATTCCGGTGCGGCGTCAGCGCCCGGCAGTACATCGCGGTAGCGCGATTCCAGCGCGGGGTCCTGGCCGATGTAGGCTTCGGCTCCCAGCGGCTTGCGGATGCGCTCCTCGAAGACGTCTTTCAGTTCCTTGCCGGTGACCCGGCGTACCAGTTCTTCCATGAGCACGCCCAGGGTGATCGCATGGTAGCCGACAATGTGCTGGCCCAGCGGCCAGACGCTTGGCATGGAAGCGAGCACCTTGGCGTATTCGGCGGATTTCAGGAGGATCTCGCTGGGCACGCCCCCGGGCACGCCGAGCACTCCCGCTTGGTGGCTGAGCACCTCGCCGACGGTGAGCTGGGATTTCCCGTTGTCCCCGAATTCCGGCCAGTAGGTGGCCATTGGCGCGTTCGGATCGATCAGCCCATCTTGCACGAGCAGTGCCACGACCAGCGCGCCCAGGCCCTTGGTGCAGGAGAAGACACAGGTCAGCGCGTCACCAGAGAGGTGCTCGCCGACGCTGTGGCTGAGCACCAATTCGCCGCGGTGGTACACGGCCAGCTGCGCCGAATAGCCTTCTTCCTCAGCGGCTCGCGCCTCTAGTGCTTCCGCCAGGGGCGCGAACTCTTCAGTGATCACCGATTGCATCTAAATCCTTCAAAGTGCTTGTCTCTCGTCAACTAACCCTAACCGCTTCGATCCCATGTCCCGGTAGTTCCACACGCTGACCCGACACCTAGCATATAGGTACGTCAGCTCACAGCATTGGCTTGTTTAAGCCACTAATCGACATTTCACTACCGCTGGACCCCAAGTTCTGTGAGCCAGCCTTGAAGCCGGTTTGCCCACTTCATGCGCTGACCCTAAAGTTGTAATGTTTGCCTACAAAATTGAAGGAGATGATCTCGATCGCATGACTGTGAACAGTGACACGGCCGTTACCGACGGCAAAGAAACAGAACTCCGCAGGGTGATTGGCCCGAAGCTGCTGCTATTCCTCATCATGGGCGATATCATCGGCGCCGGAATTTTCGCCATCACCGGCAAAGTTGCCGGCCAGGTGGGCGGAGCCGCCTGGCTGCCGTTCCTGATCGCTTTCACGATCGCGACCCTCACCGCCTTCAGCTACCTCGAACTGGTGACCAAATACCCGCACGCGGCCGGTGCCGCCTTGTACATCCACAAGGCATTCGGCATCCACTTCGTCACCTTCCTGGTGGCGTTCACCGTGGCTTGCTCGGGCATCACCAGTGCCGCCACCTCGGCCACCTTGGTGGGGCGCAACCTGCTCATTGGCATTGGCCAGTTTGTCGAGGGTGTTCCCAACACCCCGGAAGCGGGCATGTGGGCAGCTATTGCAATCATCGTGATCCTCGCCGTGATCAACTTCCGCGGCGTAGGCGAGAGCGTGAAGTTCAACCTCGTGCTGACCATAGTTTCGCTGGCCATCATGGCCGCGATCATCGGCATCGGCTTCGCGGTGATCGCCTCGGGCCAGGGTGACATTTCCCGCCTGGTGGTCTTCGAGACCCCGACCGACCGCAGCGTCTTCGCCGCCGTGACCATGGGTACTGCCATTGCGTTCTTCGCGATGGTGGGCTTCGAGGATTCGGTGAACCTGGTTGAGGAAACCAAGAATCCCAACAAGACCTTCCCGAAGATCATGCTCATCGGCTTGGGCATCTGCGCCTTGATCTACATGCTGGTGGCCGTCACCGTCATCATGGTGATTCCGACCGGCGATCTGCTGAACCCGAAGAACCCGGATGCCGGCATCCTGCTGGATGTTGTGCGCATCGGCCTGCCGAACCTGCCGGTTGACGCAATCTTCCCCTTCTTGACCGTCTTCGCGGTGGTTAACACCGCGCTGATGAACATGCTGATGGCTAGCCGCCTGCTCTACGGCATGGCCCGCCAAGGCGTGCTGCCGCAGTTCCTGGGCAAGGTGCATTCGACCCGACGCTCGCCATGGGCTGCGATCCTGTTCAGCACCGGACTGGCCATCGCCTTGGTGGTCTACGTGAACCTGAGCAACGGAAGCAGCATTGTCGGCTCGCTGGGCGGCACGACCGCGCTGCTGCTGTTGTGCGTGTTCGCCGTAGTCAACGTAGCCCTGCTGGTACTGCGCCGCGACAAGCCGGAACCCGATTCGTTCCGCGCTCCAACGATCATCCCGATCCTCGGCGTGTTCTTCTGCTTGTTCCTTGCCGGCCCGTGGGCTCGTTCGCGTGAGGACTGGGTCCAGTACGAGATTGCCGGCCTGCTGCTGGTCATCGGCGTGCTGCTGTGGGCCGTGACCTGGTTGGTCAACCGGATCAACTACAAGAAGGGCGTCATCGAAACCCGCCCGGGACAGTACTGATCCCAGCCCGTTAACGCAGTGATGCCCGCCATTTGGCGGGCATCACTGCTTTAAGCGTGTTTTCTACGCGGTCTGCTCGACCGTTTCCTGGCGGAAACGAAGCTTCAGGCCGCCTTCGGTGCTCTGCCACCAGGAAGATACGACGAGCACCGGGCCCTCTGCAGGCTTCATGCGGTAAGCGAGCAGCACCATTTGCGCATCCACTTCCCGGGCCGCAAGGACCTGCACCGCACCGGTGCTGGGCAGGCTCGCCCCGGATTCCAGCATGGTCCGGACCGTGGCCACATCCAGCAGGCCGCCATGGCGAGTCACTTCCTGGTAGCCCGGATGCAGGAAGTCGTTGAGTTCCGCGAAACTGGTGCGGATCTGCGGGTCGAGGAAACCTTGTTCCAGTTCGAAGACGGTGGCCGCGATGTCCACGCCGGGTTCCGGTGCGGCGGCGGTTTGCCCGCCGGGTGCCAGCACGGCATCTTCAGCCGCTGGAGCATGGGAAGCCACGGGGCCGCCGCCGGCGGTGTAGCCCGGTCCGGCCTCTACTGCAGAGCCCTGCTGGTGCGCGGTGGCAGCCGCACGCGCATGGCCGTCAGCAGCTTCATTCAGCTCATGTCCGGCATGGCCCTTGACCCACTCGAAGGTAAACTTGCGCCCGGCAATGGCCCGGTCAAGTTCCTTGAGGATGTCCTGGTTCAAGACCGGTTTGCCGTCGGCCTTTTTCCAGCCCTTCTTCTTCCAACCCGGCATCCACTTGCTGATGCAGTTGATCGCATACTGCGAATCGCACAGGATTCTGAGTTCTTCTTCTGGCAGGTGCTCGGTGGCCCGGAAGAGTTCGAGCACCGCTTGGAGCTCCCCCATGTTGTTGGTTCCGTGGTCCCAACCGCCAGCGGCCCAGTTGTCCTGGTCCACATACCAGGCCCAACCTGCCGGTCCGGGGTTTCCTAGGGCTGATCCATCCGCAGCTGCAATGATCGTCATGCTTTAATCCTGCCACGTTGACGCCCGCACTCGGTTCCATGCATTGGGCCATGTCGCCAGCGAATACTTGCACAATGGATCACAGCATCCAGCCAGGTCCAGGCCTAGGATTGGGATGTGAAGAAAATCCTGCCTGTATTGGCTACCCTGGTTCTGGTCCTGTCCGCATGCGCTGGCCCCTCGGTCGACGAGCTGCGCCAGCTCGATCCCGAGGGCCATACCGCCTGCGTGCATTTTGGCGGGGGCCTGGTTGACCCCGAGGGCATCGGCGCAACGAATATGCAGAAAGCCGCTGATCATGGGGCGAAGGCTTCCACCGAACAGATCAGCGCTGCGGTGGCCGCCGATGAATCGGGGGATCCCCGGATTATTGACTTGGCCGCTTTCCAGGAAGCTTGCGAGGGGCAAGGCTTCGAATTCGAATAGGACAGATCGGCCCAGGACCCCTCGAAATAGCGGGCTCCTGAGCCGATCCGCCGTGGATCGCCAGCGCGCCTAGGCGGGGTACAACGGGTTGTGCCCGGCTTGGACTCGCTCGTCAGCCCGGACTTCGCCCGGTGCCGTACCGTTCAGGAACGGACCGTTCTCGGCCAGCTCATCTCGGCCCGGCGCTTCGAGCCAGTTCGCCAACTCCGGCCCCTTCGGGATGATCCGGGTCGGGTTGATGTCCTCATGAACCACGTAGTAGTGCGCCTTGATCTGCTCGAAGTCGATGGTGTCGCCGAAACCCGGGGTCTGGAACAAGTCCCGCGCATAGCCCCAGAGGTTCGGCATGTCGATGAGCTTGTTGCGGTTGGCCTTGAAGTGGCCATGGTAGACCGGGTCGAATCGCACCAGCGTGGTGAACAGCCGAACATCGGCCTCGGTGATGTGATCACCCATCAGGAAGCGGCGGGTGCCCAGCCGGTCTTCGAGGTAGTCCAAGGTGGCGAATAACCGGTCGTAGGCATCGTTGTAGGCCTGCTGGTCCCCGGCGAACCCGGCACGGTAGACGCCGTTGTTGACCTCGGTGAAAATCCGCTTGATCAGCGGAAGCATCTCATCGAGCTGGTCCTGCGCAATGAGGTCCGGGGCGCCTTCCCGGTGGAACTCCTTCCACTGCGTGGACATGTCCCAGGTGATCTGCGGGTAGTCATTGGTGACAACCGCACCGGTGGGGATATCGACGATTGCCGGCACGGTGATGCCGCGTGGATAGTCGGCAAAGCGCTTGAAGTAGTTCTCCTGGACCCGCTCGGTACCCAGGACAGGGTCCTTGCCCCCGGGGTCCAGGTCAAAGGTCCAGCTGCGTGCGTCGTGGGTTGGGCCGGGCAGTCCGACGGACAGCGCGTCCTCCAAGCCCAGCAGGCGGCGAACGATCAGGGTGCGGTTGGCCCAGGGGCACGCGCGGGCTGCGACCAGATGGTAGCGGCCAGCTTCCACCGGCCAAAGCCGGGCCCCGTCCGAAAGCCCCGCGTTGGGATGCCCGATCTTGCTGTGGCTGTTTCCCTCGCCATAGTGCTCGGCGCTGGCATCAGCGACGATGCGGTCCTGGATGTAATTGGTGTCCCGGGTGAATTCTCCGCCGGTGACGTAGGCGCCCTTGGTCGAATATTCCTCGCTCATCGCATTCCTTCCAAAGAATTTTGAAGTCCCGTGCATAAACCATTCACCTCGAGACTATGGCAGTTGGGCAGGTATGGAAATGGCACAATGCACTTTTCCACTCCCCGCCGATTTCAACCCGGTCTAGGCGTTGACCGTGGCGCCTTCGCGCACGGTGCGCATCGCCTTGCTCCAGGCGAGCACCTGTTCAAGCATGGGCTGCACGCTGTTGGCCGACCGTTCGGTCGGAGCAAAAGCCGAGAAGTTCTCGAAGTCGGAGAATAGCGAGAACATGCCGGTCTTCTGCACGTGGGCGATCTGCAGTTCCGAGAGGATCCCGCGCAGGTGCTCCACGGCACGCGAGCCCATGGCGGAGCCGTATCCGACCATGCCAGCGGCCTTGTTATTCAGCTCTGCATTCAGGTAGCTCAGTGCGTTGGCCAATGCAGGCTGGACGGAGTGGTTGTACTCGCCAACAATGAAAATGTATCCATCGAATTCGCTCATCTTGGCGGCGAAGGCCTTGGTGTGCCCGTTCTGGTAGTTCTGGTAGGCGGCCGGGAACGGCTCGTCGAGCATCGGCAGGTTGAAATCAACGATGTCCACCAGCTCGTAGTCGGCACCACCGAATTCCTGGGCCCTGGCCAGCACCCATTGGGCGACGCCCTGGTTGACACGTCCTGGACGGGTGGAACCGGTAACGATAGCGATCTTCGACAAGTTGCTCTCCTTGGATTTCTCCGGCCAACAATGTAGTTGACACGTCATCTTCTCTTGCTAAATCCCACTATACAGGAGATGATTGATACGTCAACAATATTTTGAATGCCCCTCCCTGGGGACAACATGGTTAGGAAAGAGAATGAAGAGCGAAGAGACCCGCTGGCTCACCGACAGCGAGCAGGACCTCTGGCGCACCATACGCGAGTTCCTCTGGCAGTTCCCCAGCGGCATGGATCGCCAGCTGCTGCGCGATTCGAATATGCTCTCCGGTGAATACTCGGTGCTGGCTGTGCTTTCGGAAACAACCGAACCAAGTCTACGCCCGGCCGACGTGGCGACCGCATTGCGCTGGGACCGCTCGCGCCTCTCCCACCTGCTGCGCCGCATGGAAGCCAAGGGCCTGGTCAGCCGCTGCTCAGATGAGACCGACCGCCGCGGGCACCAGATTACGCTCACCGCCCAGGGGCGCAAGACCATTGAGGAAGCCGCGCCAACCCACGTGAGCTTCGTGCGTGAAACCATTTTCGATTCCCTGAGCCCTTCCGAACGCACGGCATTGGAATCGGCACTGCCGAAGATCCTGGCCTCGCTGGAAAAGCAGGGACTGAAAGATGGCCAGTGCTAGCTGGCCCTTTCGGCCAGTTCGCTCTTGGCTACCAGCTGGGCGAATTGCCCGCCAAGCTGGACCAGCTCGTCAAAAGTTCCCGCTTCGGCAATCCGGCCAGCTTCTAGCACGACGATGCGGTCCGCTCGCATCACGGTGCTCAACCGGTGCGCGATCAGCAAGGTGGTTCGCCCCAGTGCGAGCTCGTCCAGCGCCCGCTGCACCAAAGCTTCGGTGACCGTATCCAGGGCACTGGTCGCCTCATCGAGCACCAGGACCTTGGGTTTGCGCAGCATGGTGCGGGCAATGGCCAGCCGCTGCTGCTCGCCGCCGGAGAAACGGTGGCCGCGCTGCCCCACCTGAGTTTCCAGGCCCTGCGGCAGGCTGCGGACCAGCTGCGCAATCTGCGCGGCTTCCAGCGCCTGCCAGAGCTCTTCCTCGGTGGCCTGGGGCGCTGCCCACAGGAGGTTCTCCCGAATCGAAGCATGCAGCAGGTAGCTTTCCTGGGCAACGACGGAGACCGCCTGGGCGATGCCTTCAGGATCGAATTCCTTCAGGTCAATGCCGTCGAGCAATACCTGGCCCTCGGTAGGGTCAAGCAGCCGGGGCAGCAAGGACCCCAGGGTGGACTTTCCCGAACCGGTGGAACCGACAACCGCGGTCATTGTTCCCGCCTCCAGGGTCAAATCCAGCTGTTCCAGGGTGGCGCGGTCCGCCTCGGGGTAGCGGAAGCTGACATTGCGCAATTGCACTTCGCCACGCAGCTTCCCGGGTTCGACCGCCCGCGGCCGCTGGGGTACCGGCAGCGCCTGGTCCGTATCCAGGTATTCGAAGACGCGGCTGAACAAGGCCAAGGCCGAGACCCACTGGACCGAAATCTGCATCATGCCCATGACCGGACGGAAGATTCCGGCCTGCAGCCCGGTAAAGGCCACCAAGGTGCCGATGCTCATTCCCTGCCCGGTGGCGGGCAGCCCCGCCACGATGTACAGCACCGCGGGGATGGCCGCGAAAATGATGCTCATCGTGGCCATGCGCCAACGCCCGGCCAAAGCGCTTTTCATTTCCAGGTCGATGAGCTTGTGGCTGGACTCTCCGAAGGCCGCCGCATCAGCGGCTCCGGTGCCCATGATCTTGGCCAGGCGGACCCCGGAGATGCTCAGGCGCTCGTCGATCAGCGAAGCCAGGTTCGACATCTCGCGCTGGCGCTTTCCTGTCACGGCGCGGCGCAGTTTCGCGGTTTGCTTGGCAAGCAGCACCGCTGGCGGCAGCACGACCAATGAGATCAAGCTCAGTTTCCACGAGATCGCCACCATCGCGCAGGCGGTGGCCACAACGGTGGTCAGGTTCGAGGCAATGCTCGTGGCCGAATTGGTAATCACCGATTGCATCTGCCCCACGTCGTTGACCAGGCGCGACTGCACGTCCCCTGAGCGCGAGTTGGTGAAGAATCCCAGGGATTGCTTCTGCAGGTGCGTGAACAGTCCGGTCCGCAGGCCATGCATGACGCGTTGGCCCATCAGGGTTGCCCGCCAGGTCTGGACGACTTCCAGAATCGCGGTAGCCAGGGAGATCAGCACCAGTCCCCCGGCACCCAAGAGCAGCAATCGGATATTGCTGTTGGGAATCGCGTCATCAATGAGTTCGCGGATGATGAACGGCTGGGCCAGGCCGATGACCGACGCTGCCACGATCAGCGCCATGACCGCAATCACCGATCCCAGATGGGGCCGGAAGAGCGCGGCGATGCGCGCCAGGGACACCGGATGCTCGGTGAGCCGCTGCTTGTCCCGGGCGGCGTTGCCGGACCGTCCTTGCCCGCCACCGCCCGGATGCGGCCCCGGCATTCCCATTGCACTCATGGACTCCCCCTACCTCTGGATTTCTCAAGTCCAGAATAACAGAGGGAACCTCACTATGTGGTTGCATCTTGAAATTGTTCCCAGAAACACACTATCCTTGAACATATGCAGAACGAAGAGCCCAAGCCTGACTTGGCAGATCTTTTCCTCCACGCTTCACGCATGCTTCGCGGCAGATGGAGGGACAGCTTGACTCCCCTGGGCATCACTCCGCACCAATCGAGGGTGCTGACCTTGCTGTCCCGGGTCGATAGGATCGGGCTGCGCAACTCGCAGCTCGCAGAACAGCTGCACATCGCCGCGCGCTCGACCACCGAGGTAGTCGACCAGCTGGAAGCCAAGGAGCTTGTCGTGCGCACCCCCGATCCGGCCGATCGCCGCGCCACGTTGATTGCGCTTAGTGCCACGGGCCGCGCCCAGCTCGGCGAGCTCGCCGAATTGCGCCGTTCGAGCATGGACGGCTATTTCGACAAGCTCGGCGACGAGGACCGCGCCGAGCTCACCCGGCTGCTGGCAATCCTGGACCGCGAGAACCCGCGGCCGGTGCGCGGCGCTTGCAAGAACCCGGCGAAAGAAAACTAGCTGCCAGCTAGCGGATAGAACCCGAGGCCCCGGCATATGCGTGCCGGGGCCTCGGGCGCTGGTTGCCGCTGCCCGCTAGTTCTCGGTCTTCCCGCGGCGCCAGTAGCCCATGAAGGCTACCTGCTTGCGGTCCACGCCGGCATCGCGCACCAGATAACGGCGCATTTCCTTGACCGTGCCGGCTTCACCGGCAATCCAGGCGTAGAACGGTGCGGAATTTTCCTGGCCCGTCTCCCACAGGATGTCCGCATCAACATCGATATCTTCCGGCTCGGCGTTGGTATGGACCACGCCGGCTGCTGGAATCGCGACTACCTGGCGCAATGCCGACTGCAGCAATTCACCATGCTCATGGCTGCCACGGGTCAGCCACTGCACCGAGACGCCGGAGCGGGTGGAGGCACCGAGGATATCCGTGGTCTCCGGGACCTCGATCAGCGCATGGCCGGTGACGTTGGAGGGCAAGGCTTCGAGGATGGCGCAAATCGCCGGGGCGGCGGTTTCGTCACCGGCCAGCACCACGCGGGTTGCCTCGCCGCGGCGGAACTCGATGCCGCCGTAGCTGGAGTCGTTCAGGGTCTTGTTCGGGCCCAGCAGCAACAGCTGGTCGCCCACCTTGGCCCGGTCGCCGAACTCCGTAGCCGGCCCGCCCTGGAGCTGGCCGTCAACCATGTGCCCGTGCATCACGAAGTCGATATCCAGCTCGGCCGTGGCCCCGATATTGTCCCGGTGCCCGGCTTCGCGGAAGGCCCGCACGGTGTAGGTGCGCATGTGGCCGCGGGTATCGGGATCAATCGACAACCAGCGCTTGTACCAGCCCTGCTGCTCGGCAGGACTGGTCATCGCCCCGGGTCGCATCGAGGCGATCTCGTCGGTCAACGCAGTACCGCCGGCCGGTGGCAGCAAGAGCTTGATGCGCATATCCAGCGGGTGGCTGTTGGTGCCGAAGTACTCCAGGTCCTCGCCGCTGACGGTCACCCGGCGGAAGGATGGCGCGAGCTGCTGGCTATTGACCACAGTGGTGTCAAAGGCCAACGTCGGCACATGCTCATGGGCCGGGCGCTCCGATTGCGGATCAAGGGCGGCGGCCGCTTGGGCAGCTTGCTTCACATTTGCCGCCTGCTTCACCGCAGTTTTCTTCGCAGAAGCTTCGGTACGGAAAATGCCCTGGGAAGCCAGCACCTGCTCGGTGCGCAGCACCCGGTGGCGGCCAATGGGCAGCACCAGCGGAGTGCCGCCCACCGGGTCGGGGATCACGCGGCTGGGCATGCCGAAAACATCCTTGACGGTCTTTTCGGTGACCACATCGTTGGGATGGCCGGCAGCGTAGATCTTGCCGTGGCGCAGCGCCACCAGGTAGTCGGCGTAGCGGGCGGCCAGGTTCAAATCGTGCAGCACGATCACGACGGTGATCCCGCGGCTGCGATTCAGCTCGCTGACCACATCCAGGACTTCGAGCTGGTGCGCCACGTCCAGGAAGGTGGTCGGCTCGTCGAGCAGCAGCAGGTCGGTCTCCTGCGCCAGGGCCATGGCGATCCAGACGCGCTGGCGCTGACCGCCGGAGAGCTCGTCCACCGAGCGGTCGGCCAGCTCGGTGGTGCCGGTCAGCTCCATGGCGCGATTAACCGCTGCCTCGTCCTCGGCAGAGAAGCGCTTGAACAGGCCCTGGTGCGGGTAGCGGCCGCGGCTGATCAGCTCGCGGGCGGTGATGCCGTCCGGAGCGGTGGGCGATTGCGGCAGCAAGCCCAGGGTCTTGGCGACTTCCTTGGCCGGCTTGGAGTGGATATCCGCCCCGTCCAGGAGCACCTGGCCCCCGGCTGGCTTGAGCAGCCGCGACAGTGCGCGCAGCAGGGTGGACTTGCCGCAACCGTTGGCCCCGACGACGATGCTCACCTGCCCGGCAGGGATATCCAGCGACAGCTCGTCGACGATGGTGACCTTGTCATAGGCCAGGGTCAGATCGCTTGCCTGCAAAGTGGCCATGGGTTATGCCCCGCTTCCAGTTGAGTTTGCGCGCACCAGAATCCAAATCAGGAAGGGTGCACCGAATGCGCCGGTGATAACGCCCACCGGCAGCGAAAGATCCGCGAACAGGTTCGCGGCAAAGAAATTGGCGACAGTCACCAGCGTTGCCCCGGTCAAACCGGAAAGCAGGATGTTGATCGGGCCGCGGTTCAGCGCGGCAGTAATCGGGCCGGCCAGGAAGGCAACGAACGCCATCGGCCCGGTGACGGCAATCGGCAAGGCGCCCATGGCCACAGCAACAAAGACCAAGATCGCCCGGGCCCAGCCCACGTGCAGCCCCAGGGCCGCCGCGGTGTCCTCGCCCAGCTCCAGCATTTTCAGTTGGCGAAGCACCAGGGGCAGCAACAGGATGCCGATGGCGCCAAGGGACGCCAAAAGCAGCATTGCATTCTCCCAGTTGCTCGAGGCCAGCGAGCCGGTCAGCCAGTGCATCACATCGCTGGCCGTATTCACCTGCGCCTGGGTCAGCAGGTACTGGATCAGCGCCTGGAGCATCGCGCCGATGGCCAGGCCCGCCAGGATCAGCCGGGGACCGGTCCGCGTGCCCGAGGCCGAGAGCCAGTAGATCAATGCAGCGACCAGCAGCCCGCCGGCCAGGGCGAAGGCGTTGAGCTTCCAGTCGGTATAGCCAAGGGTGATCATCGCGAAAACCGCGGCCGCCGATGCGCCGTAGCCCACGCCGATCACGTCGGGACTGGCCAGCGGGTTGCCCAGCCAGCGCTGGAACAAGGCACCGGAAATGCCCAAGCCGGCACCGGCCAGGGCACCCACCGCAATGCGCGGCAGGCGGTCGGACATGATGATGAAACTGGTGCCCGGCACCTTTTCACCGCTGAGCACCTGGAAGACTTCGGCAGCTGGGAGGCGGTCCCGCCCCCAGAACAGGTAGGCCGCCACGGCGAGCGCCAGGGCCAAACACATCCACAAGGCGGTGCGGCGCACCCGGGATCTGCGGCGGGCTGCCAGCGCCGGTGCGGCTTTCGAGGCCGGGGCCGTCGCCGGTCCGGCCGTTTCCGTGGTGCTGCGGGGCTGGGTCATGTTGGCTGCTGCCATTTCGCTCGTGCTCACAGGCTCACCGACTTCATGCCGCTGCGCATCATGATGATGAAGATCGGTCCACCCAGCATGGCGCACATGACGCCTACCTGGATCTCGCTGGGCGGGGCGATGATTCGTCCCACCGTATCAGCCAGCAAGAGCAGGATCGGCCCGGCGATCAGGCTCGCTGGCATCAGCCAGCGGTAGTCGGAACCGACCAGCAAGCGCACGGCATGCGGGATCATCAGGCCGACGAAGGCGATGGGCCCGGCCACTGCGGTGGCTGTGCCAGCGAGAATGACCACCCCGATGGAGCCGATCAGCCGGGCGCGGTTCAAGTTGAAGCCCAAGGCGATCGCGGTGTCATCGCCCATGGACACGGCATTGGATACCTTGGCGGTGGACAGCACGATCAGTGCCCCGGCGGCCACCACGGGAATGGCCCCGAGGAAGGTGTCGATGCCGCTGCTGGATAACGTGCCGATCTGCCACATGCGGAAACGGTCCATGGTGGCATCGGAAATCATCAGGATCGCATTGGTAATCGCGCCCACGCCCACAGCCATGGCGGCACCGCCCAGCGCAAGCTTAATGGGCGTGGCGCCTTCACGGCCCACGTTGGCCACGAGATAAACCAAGGCCATCACCCCAGCAGCGCCGAGGAAGGCGGCCACCATGATTCCGGCCAGGGAGCTGACGCCAAGGAACGCGATCGCCAGCACCACGGCCATGGAGGATCCGGCGTTCAAGCCCAGGATCCCGGTATCGGCCAGCGGGTTGCGGGTCAGCCCCTGCAATCCGGCGCCAGCCAAACCCAGGGCAGCGCCAACCACGATGGCTCCGACAGTGCGGGCGAAGCGGGACGCAACCACGCCCTGGTCGCCATTGGACGGGTCGAAATTCCAGATGGCATCGAACACGGTGCCCATCGAGACGTTTCGCGCGCCCAGCAGCAGCGAAGCGAACAGCGCCAGCCCGAGCAACAGGGCAAGGAGCAGCAAGGCGCCGAGCTTCCGGCCAGCTTTTGGCGACTTGGCCCCCGGTGCTTGGCGCGTAATACTTTCAGTCGCGGTCATTGGTTCCTACACTCATTGCTATGGCTCTTCTTCCCTTGCCCACTATTATCACTCCAGGCATCGGCCTGCTTCGCGCGCAGAACCCTTCTGAAATGACGTTGGACGGGACTAATTCCTATCTGCTGTTCGACCCTGCAGTGGATGAACTTCTTCCTGGAACTCCGGTCGTCCTGATTGATCCGGGCCCTGAGCTCGAGGACCATCTGCAGGCGCTGGCGGCCTTCGACATCCAACTGGTGCTCATTACCCATCGGCATGCCGATCACACGGGAGGCATCGATGCGCTCTACCGGATGACCAGTGCGCCGGTGCGTGCCATGCTGGAGCAGTACTGCCGGGATGCCCCGGTGCTCGCCGATGGCGAAACGATCAGCGCCGCCGGCGCCATCATCCAGGTGGTCTTCACCCCTGGCCACACCTCGGACTCGGTGTGCTTCATCCGCCAGGGCGGGGGTGCCCACTTGTTCACTGGGGATACCGTGCTGGGCCGGGGCACCACCATCTTGGAACACCCGGACGGCACACTGGCCGACTACCTGGATTCCTTGCATCGGTTGCTCGCGCTGCCCGATATGGCTTTGCATCCGGCGCACGGCGAGCAGCATGATTCCTCGCATCCGCTGCTGCAGATGTACATCAAGCATCGGCATGCGCGGCTGGACCAGGTGCGTGCGGCTTTGCAGAAACTCGGCAAGGCCGGGGTCCACACGCAGCCAGCTGAATTGCTGGAGCATGTCTACCCCGACCTCGATGCGCGCTTGGTGGGCGCAGCTACCCATTCCCTGGAAGCCCAATTGCACTATCTGTCAGTGAATCCCTAGCCGGAGCTACTTCGCGGCAGCTGCGTTGTCAGCAGCCTTGACGATGCCTGGAACTACGTTATCCAGTGCCCATTCGATGGACAGCGGCGAAGCCGCGGAGATCGCCAGGGTTGCTTCATCGGTGCCTGGCAGTGCCACGGCATCGTTCTTCGCGGCAGGGATCTGGCCGTAGAGCGGCTGGCCCTTGACGACATCTTCCATGGTGTTGCCCGCAACAGCCGAAGCGAAGACGATGTCCGAATCCCACTCGTTGACCTTTTCCGGCGACACGGTGAAGAAGAAGGTGTCCTTGGCGGCGTTCTTCTGCACGTACTCGGCCTGGGTCATGCCCAGTGCGCTCAGGAAGCGCGGGCGGGTGTCGCCTTCGGAGTAGATGTAGGCGGTATCCGGCGCCGAGAGGTCAGCGGCGATGAAGGTGGTGTCCTTCAGCGCTGGGTTGTCTTCGCCGACCTTGGCCAGCTTGCCTTCGATCTCTTCGATCAGGGCGTCGGCTTCTTCTTCCTTGCCCAGCATCTGGCCGGCAACTTCGGTGACCTGTTCCCAGCTGGTCAGGTAGTTAGGCTCGATGGGGCCAACGACCGGAGCGATTTCCTGCAGCTTCTCGTACTGCTCCTTCTTCAACCCCGAGTATGGAGCGAAGATGACCTGGGGCTTGCTGGCGGCGATGCCGGTGTAGTCGATGTCATCGCCCACCTTGTACTGCACGGGCGCCTTCTCGGAGCCGATGGAAGCGCCCTGCTCTTCCAGAGCGGCGTCCTTCCATGCGGTGGAGTTGTTCTCGTTCATGCCGTAGGTGTCGGTGTCCATGCCGACCGGCACGGTATCCAGAGCCAGCAGGGTATCTGCGTTGACCCACGAGATGGTCGCGATGCGTTCCGGGACTTTTTCGATCGTGGTTTCACCATAGATGTTCTCGATGGTGACCGGAGTGAAGTCTTCTGCGGCCTTGGCTGAAGTGTCAGCCGACGGATCCGCTGAGTTGCTCGACGCGCCGCAGGCGGTTAGGCCCAAGGCGAGGATGGCAGTTGAAGCGGCGAAAATTCCGGCGCGACGTGAATTTTTCATGGGTCGGTGATTCCAGACTATGCGAGGTTCTGTCAACGTTTTGTTTAGCTAGGTTAGGCAAGCCTATCCGGGCCGTATGCCACGATACGCGTTTCTCTGCGCATTACGCAACACGAAACGTCCCTAATCACCGACCCTGAAGTGACCCTAACCAAATCGGGCGGTTTTTTCGGTGGGCTGACCAGAGACTTTATTCTCTAGTTGCTAGCAGCTTCCGCGGATCAGCCACCAAAATTGCTCCCCGCACCAGCAGCAAGCCGAGTAACACGGAGACAATTACCGTGATGACCGTCAGCGGCTTGAGCAGGATGGCGGCCCCGGCCAGGGGCAGCACGAGCACCGTGGAGGCGATGGCGAAACCGATCGAGGCAGCCAGCGCCGGGATCATGATCGACTTGGTGCGCGCGGCGTTCATCGTTTCGTAGGGCATGCCCAACCGGTTCAGCCCGCGATACAGCTCAGCGCGATCCAGGGTACTGGCGCTTTGGGAGATCGCCGCCGAAGCGGCCACGCAGATGAAGCTGATCGCCAAGGTCACCAGCACGCCGGTGGTGACATCGGCCGGCACATGCTCCAGCCAGGTGCCCTGATCGAGTTCGCTTCCGGTCAGCTCCATCAAGGCGGCCCCGCTGCCGCCCACCACCGCGACGAACGAAGCCATGGCAACCCCGGATACCTGGCGCCAGGATTCGGCAGGGCTTTCCAGGATCATGCGGGCTGCCAGCAGCTCTTGCGGAGTTCTGGCCTTGCGCAGCTTGGCCTTGCCCACCTTCGCCACCAGATACGGACCGACCAGGTTCATCACCAGCAGGCCGAAGCCGAAACCGCCAACCACCACTGCGATGATCGCGGCGATGGACTGCACGAACTGGCCCATGTTGGAGAACACCATGTACAGCACCAGAATGCCGGCAAGGGTGATCACCGCGCGCAGCCAGCTGGGGGTGGGCACCGTGCTGCGGGTTGCCACCGCCAACGGGGTGATCACCAATTTGCGCAAGCCGGCAGCTGCACTGCCTGCCGAGAGGAGCACGACAGCGACTACTGCTATCGCCAGCACCCACAGCGGCAAATAGATGGCCGAACCGATCGGCGCACCTTGGAACGGAATCAGCGAAGCCAATGGTGCGGCCAGGAGGTAGAGCACGATTCCGGCGAGTGCGCCGGCCAACGCCGTGCCGGCGGCTTGCAGCACGGCCACGAGGCCGATCTGCGCCCCGGTCGCGCCGAGCAAGCGCAAGGACGACAGGGCGCGGTCATTGGACCGCGCGGAGAGCCGGGCAGCGGCCGATCCCAGCACCAGCAATGGGACTACCAGAAGCACCACGGCGAAGGCTGCCAATGGCAGGTACATCCCCTGGGCCGCGGATTCGAAACTGGTAAAGGAGTAGGCGCCTCCCAGCACGATCAGCAGGATCGCGCTGACCATGGCGTAGGCGCTGGCGGTCAGGATCAGTGGTGCCAGCCGGGACTTCGCCGGCCGGCCAAGCATCCATGACAGGTGCAGGATATTCACTTCTGGGCACCGCCATCCACGGTGGCCGATGGGTGCAGACTGTCGCTGATCAGCTGGCCGTCCTGCAGCTGCACTACACGGTCGCAGCGCGCGGCGACATTGGGATCATGGGTCACCATCACCAGGGATTTTCCGGCACCGACGGTGCATTGCAGCAAGATCTCCAGCACTTCGAAGCCCGTGGTTGAATCCAGCGCGCCGGTAGGTTCATCGGCAAAGACCACCATCGCCCCGGTGACCTGCGCGCGGGCAATGGCTACTCGTTGCTGCTGCCCGCCGGAGAGCTGGCCGATGCGGCGTTGCTCCATTCCTGCCAGGCCCAGTTCCGCCAGGGCCGCCCCGGCACTGGAAATGGCGGTGTTGCGTGGCACGCCGTTGATCATCAAGGCCATGGCCACGTTCTCTTCGGCAGTGAGCTCGGGAATCAGCAGTCCGGATTGGAAGACGAAGCCGAAGGATTCACGGCGCAGCCTGGTGCGCGCCTTATCCTTGAGCCCCTGGATATCCACCGGTGCACGGCCCGGGAAGTTCAGCATGATGCTGCCGGCGTCGGGAAGTTCAATACCGGCCAAGGCGTGCAGCAGCGTGGATTTTCCGGAACCCGAGGGGCCCATGATGGCAAGGGACTGGCCCAGTGAAATCTGCAGATCGACGCCGTTCAGTGCAGTGGTGGAACCGAAGCTGCGGTAGAGTCCGTGAGCGGCGAGTACGGGAGGATGGCCAAGGGAATTTTCAAGCATGACCCAATGTTTTCAACAAATGGCACCCGCGCACATCAGCGCAGGGTTCCAAGTAGCCTCCGGCCAGGCTCATCCCCCGGTAGGAGCAGCCGGCAGCTGGTTCACGACGACAGCAGGAGCAGTAGGCAACAGATGAAGCTGGAACTGTATACGCAACCATTCTGCGCACCGTGCGTGCGCACGCGGCTGGCTGTCGCCCGCGTGCAGGAACTGCTGCCCGCGTTGGAGGTCGAAGAGATCAATGTCGTGGAGCAGGTTGAGCGCGGCGAGGAAATGGGAATCACCAGCACCCCGGTCATTCGGCTATTGCAGGAAGGCACGGAGAAATTCCGTGCCAGCCAGACACCGACTATCAATCAGCTGTTGACCGCTATCGCTGAAGCCAGCGACTAGTCTCACGCCAGCTCGAAGCCCAAGGTGCACGGTTCTTGCCCATTCATGGGGAAGAATAGGTCAAGTGATTACTGTGCCCGGCGTCCAACATGAATGCTTCGAACGTGTTCTAGCCGACTCTTCCAACCGCATTGAGTGGCTCCGCGCACGGGCCCAGGGCATCACCGCAACGGACGTGGCCAAGTTGTCCACCGAGAAGTCCATCAAGAACGCCGCATGGGACAAGCTCTACGGCAATGGCTTCTCCGGCAATCCCTACACCGATCACGGGCGCAAGCGCGAACCGGTCATCGCTGCCTGGGTCCAAGAGAATTTCAATATTTTCCCCTCCTCCCAGCTCTTCCACTCGCAGCATTCGAGACTCCATCTGGCGACTCCCGATGGCTTGGGTTTCGATGCATCGGGAGTTCCGGTTTTGGCTGAAATCAAGACCACCAACAAGCCCTTCAAGAAGATCCCCAAGAGCTACCTGCGCCAGGTGCTCTGGCAGCAGCATGTGATCGGGGCCGAACGCACGTTGTTCGTTTGGGAAGAGCACGATAATTTCGTGCCGGTGCGCGCGGTTCCCGAATACCTTTGGGTGGAACGTGACGATGACTTGATCCAGGATCTCATCGGCAAGGCCGAGTCGCTCATCTCGGCATTGCGCGAAGCGACGGCCCGCCAGGAGCGCTACAACGACTACGGACCCGCTGCGTTGCGGCTCTAGGTCCCCGGAAACGGCAAAAGCCGCTGATCCCAGTTCACAGTACTGGGATCAGCGGCTTCCGTTATGCCGCTAGACCGGGTTGCTTGGAATCATCCGGGGATCCGGCAGGCAATCAGGGTAGTTTTCCACCAGCTCGGCCAGCAGCTTCTCCCGAAGCATATTGCGCAGGTTCCACAGGTCCCCGGCGTTGCGCGCGGATAAATAAATGGTCACTGTTTGCAAGCCGTTTTGCGCGTCGGTCACGAGCAGCTCATTGTCCCGGCCATCCCACCAGTCGGAGGCTTCAAGCAGTTCGCTGCTACGCTGGCGCAGGTAGGAAATCGGCGCATTGAGCTTCAGCTGCAGTGCTACGTTTCCGGAGATCTCCGTGCTGCGCCGCGACCAGTTCTCAAATGGCGTCGTGGTGAAGTAGGTCGATGGCAGGATCATCCGGCGCCCGTCGATCAGGTGCACCACGACGTAGGAGAGGGTGATCTCCTCTACCGTGCCGCGTTCCCCCTCGACTACCACTGTGTCGTCCACGCGAATCGAGTCGGTAAAGGCCACTTGCAAACCGGCAAATACGTTCGCCAACGTTGACTGCACGGCCAGGCCAACGACCACCGAAGCCAGGCCAGCCGAGGCCAACAGGCCGGCGCCCAGCGCCCTGACTTGCTCGATCGTCAGCAGCACCGCGGCGATTGCAATGATGCAGAGCACCGCAACCAGTACCCGTCGCATCAGGCCGACCTGCGTCTGGACCTTGGCCAGCCTGCGCCCTGGACCGAATCTCGCCTCGAAGCGTGCCATCATGCCGGTCTCAATCACGCGCACCAGCTTGATGATGAACCAGGTGAGGAAGAAGACCAGAATGATCAGGATGGCGAACTGCCAGGGGTTGTACCAAGTGCGTTCTCGATAGAAGACTGCGAAGGCCGACTTGGCAATAATCGAGGTAACCAGGCCGAAGAACGGGAATCTGGTGGCTTTCACGTCGGCTTCGTCCACGCCGATCCGGCGCAGCACGCGGCGGGCAACGCCGCTGAAAACAAACGCCAGGATTGCGGCTACGAGCGCACCGATGAGCAGGACAACCCAAAATTGCAACGATTCGGGGAGGAAGCTTGAGGCTGTAATGACTTCCTCGACGGTTTCGCCGATGGGTTCAACGGGGGTAGGTGACATGTTTAAAGCATGTCATATGGCGCTAAATAAATGCTGTGTGGAACCTGCCTTCCGCCCTACGGCCCGGGAGTTCTCCGGCTCCATTGCAGAAGCGTCTCAGAGTGGTTCCAATTCTTTTCTGCCCTTGCGCTTGCCGCATTCCAGGCCTTTAGTTGATTCACTGGCAGTCCGCTCTGCCTGCGGGCGCAAACCAAGAGAGACGGTGATCCATATGCGCAACGGAAAAATTGGAATCGTTCTAGGCACGGTGGCGGCAGCCTTGCTCGTGGTGACGCCCGCTTCCGCGGCGGCCCCCGCTCCGGCCGCCCTCGCGTCTGCTTCCTGCCCAACGGTTTATTGGGGATCCTTGGCCAAAACCAGCTCCTTGTCCACGCATTCCGCAGTGGAAAATCTTCGGACCGGACGGCACCTGTGCTTTGACCGGCTGGTCATCGATCTCGCAGGACCAGCTGCCAGCCATTCAGCCAGGTATGTCAGCGAACTGACCGGAATCGGTTCCGGCCTGCAGGTGGACACCACTGGCGGTGCCAACCTGGAAATCCTGGTGCAGGCCCCGGCAACCGAGGATTTCAACCCGGGCGCCGAAGTGAAGAATCTGGGCTACACGACGTTCCGCCAATTGGTGTGGCTGGGCAGCTTTGAAGGCCAAACCAAAGTGGGGCTCTCGACCAGGGCACGGCTGCCCATGCGCGTGTTCGCACTGCCTGGACCTGGCGACGGTTCACGCTTGGTCATCGATGTTGCGCACCATTGGTAAAGAAGGTTCATTTCCTTGATGCGTTCGCAACTTTTTGCGTGACGTACCACGTAACACCGGGTCAACCTGCTGATTAATGTGCCACCATGCTAAGTATGTCGCGCACATTCTCTTATCAGCAGGTTGATGTCTTTGCACCCACTGCTTTCAACGGCAATGGCCTGGGAGTCGTGTTCAATGCCGACAGCCTGAGCGATGACCAGATGCAGCACTTTGCGCAGTGGATGAATCTTGCGGAAACTGTATTCTTCGTCGAGCCCACTGATGAGGAAGCGGACTACGCCATTCGCATTTTCACCCCGAGCACCGAGCTGCCCTTTGCTGGCCATCCGACGCTGGGCGCGGCTCATGCTTGGCTGGAGTCCGGTGGCGAGGCTGGTCCCGCAGGCCATCTGATCCAGCAATGCGGTGCCGGACTGATTCCGGTGCGTGTGGAACGGGAAAGCAGCGACCGCCACTCGCGGCGCTTGGCCTTCCTCGCACCCCCGCTGACCAGGTCGGGCCCTTTGGAACCAGATGTCCTGCAATGGGCGATTGCCGGGCTGGGCATTCGCGAAGAAGACGTGGTGGACCACCAGTGGCTGGTCAACGGTCCGCATCCTGCGGGCCTGGTGCTGCGTGACGCCGATATCGTGCTGGGCATCGAACCTGACTATGAGGCGCTGCAGGGATTGGAAGTAGGCGTCATCGGCCCCTACACCGCAGCCAGCGTTTCGCAGAGCGTGTGGCAACCGCGCGGATCGGTCATGCCGCGCGTTTCCGGTACCCGCGAAGAGCTGCGTCCGCTGGACTTCTCTGATTTTGAGCGTTCCGAAGAGCGCTTCCGCAATGTGGTGCTGCAGCCTCCGGCGGACTATGAGGTCCGTGCCTTCATTCCCGGCGAGGCTGTTCCGGAAGACCCTGCCACCGGTTCGCTGAATGCTGCGTTCGGCATCTGGCTGACGCAGACCGGTTATGCACCCCAGCGCTATACCGTGCGCCAGGGCACGCGTTTGGGCCGCGAAGCGATCTTGCATATTGAAGCTACCGAAAAAGGCGTCTGGGTCAGTGGCGATGTCGCCACCCGCATCTCGGGCGATGTGAGTTTCGACTGATTTCCTATGCATAGTTTCGCTATCCGTTCCGCACAGGGCTGATAGGGACTAGCCTTGACCAGTGCCTGAAACTGCGAATCCCGAAACACACTTCGACAAGAAAGCCGCCTGGCGTGCCCTCTGGGCACTGGTCATCGGCTTCTTCATGATCCTGCTGGACACCACGATCGTGTCCACCGCAATGCCCTCCATCATGACGTCGCTGGACGCCGATATCTCCAGCATCTTGTGGGTCAACAGCGCGTACCTGCTCACCTTCGCGGTGCCGCTGCTGGTCACCGGGCGCCTCGGTGACCGCTTCGGTCCGCGCAATATCTACCTCATCGGCATGGTGGTCTTCTCGCTGGCCTCGCTGTGGTGCGGCTTGTCCGATTCCCTCGGCTCGCTGGTGGCGGCGCGCGCCGTCCAGGGCCTTGGCGCTTCGATGATTTCCCCTCAGGCGATGACGCTCATTACCCGCCTCTTCCCTTATCAGCACCGCGGTGCAGCCATGGGCCTATGGGGTGCAGTGGCGGGCATCGCTTCGCTGATCGGTCCGATTGCCGGCGGTCTGCTGGTGGACTCCATCGGCTGGGAATGGATCTTCTTCATCAACTTGCCCATCGCGGTAGTCAGCTTGACCATGGTCTTCAAATTCGTGCCAGCCCTTGAATCCCAAGCGCATTCCTTCGACTGGTTCGGCGTCATCCTTTCGGCGTTGGCCATGTTCTGCTTGGTCTTCGGCATCCAGGAAGGCGATGCCACCAATTGGGAACCATTCATTGGCCCGCTGAATTCGTGGCATCTGATTATCATCGGCGCGGTGCTGATGGGAGCCTTCATCTGGTGGCAGTCCAAGACCACGTCTGAACCGCTGGTTCCGCTGCGATTGTTCAAGGTCCGCAATTTCTCCTTGGCCAATGTCGCGATCACCTTCATGGGCCTGACCATCGCGACCATCGCCTTGCCGATGGTGTTCTTCTTGCAGAATGTCCGAGGCCTGACTCCCACCGAATCCGCGTTGATGATTTCTCCGATGGCTTTCGTGGCGATCTTCCTCGCGCCGCAGCTGGGAAAGAAGGTCAATCAGCTCAGCCCGCGGATCTTGGCCGTGCCCGGGTTCTTCCTGTTTGGCGGTGCCACGGTGGTCTACGCCTTCATGATGCACGCCGATATCCCGCTGTGGATGCTGCTGATTCCTTCAGCGGTTCAAGGCATCGGTTCAGCCATGATCTGGCCATCGCTGTCGCTGGCAGCCACCAAGGACTTGACCGCGCGTGATGCGGGTGCCGGTTCAGGGATTTACAACACCACCCGGCAAATCGGTTCAGTGCTTGGTTCTGCGCTGATCGCGGTGATGATGGATGCCCGCATTTCGGCACAGATCGCGCAGGCAGATTCCAAGGATCCTGCGGTGATCATGGAAGCCACGTCTGTTGGCCTGGGACAGGCACTGATGCTGCCGGGCTTCATCGGCGTGGCTGCTGTGCTCGTTGTAGCGTTCCTCAGCGATGGCAAGAAGGCGCAGCGCCACTAGCCAGAGGCAGCTCTTAACGGAGCCAGCGCCTGGTCCGGGACTCGAAAGTCGCTGGATCAGGCGCTGGCTTCGTGGTCGCTAGACCTTGTCTTCAGGTTCTTCGTTGCTATCGCCGTTCTTGAATTCATCGACCTTCTCGCCGATTTTTTCTTGGGCGTCCGCTGCGAAGTTCTTCACGTTCTCGGTAGCGTCGCCTGCGAAATCCTTCGCGTTTTCGACTGCCTCGCCCAGCTTCTTCTTTGCATCATCTAAGAAACCCATTGGTTCTCCTCTTAGCTTGTAGTTCAAATGTGGCCGCTGAAAACCGCAGTCTCCAAGATCAACTTACGGCTTGCCGAGCGTTTTGCTCAAGCGATTCCGTCCGCTTATTTTCCTTTCTTGATCTTCTTGGCGCCCTTGCGGCCAAGAATCAATGCCACAGCGATACCTGCCAGCCATACGTCCTTGGCCAGGGCGGTGCCATCCGCGGTTGGGCGGATGCCGTCGGATTCTGTCATGCCCGGAGTGCGCAGGTAGGAAGCCAGCAGCACACCGGAGAATGCGCCCAGGCCCAAGCCGGCCAGCCGCGATGGGATCAGCGGCAGCAGCAAGGCGCTACCCAGCGAGATCTCGCCGATGGATACGGCCTTGCCGAAAACTGCCGGTTCCAGCTCGGCCAGCTGAGGCACGCCGTTGGCTGCCATCTGCTGCAGGCCTGCGGCGCTGGCTTCATCGATGCGCAACTTGTTGATGCCGCTGTTGAGAATGAACGCACCACTGACCAAACGTAGCGCGGCGTTTGCAATCGAGATTCCCATGGGCCCTCACTTCTCTTTCATTTCGTCCAAGAATGGCGTTCCAGCATGGAACGCCCTGATGTTCAGCGTAGTCATGGGCGCAGTAGTTCACAATCATTTGCGCGGCGCGCATAGCTGAACCCAAGAATTTCCCAGCTTGAATCGTGCTAAATTCGTGAATCATGATCGCTTCTTCCGCAGTACCCCCAGCAGCCCTTGATCTACTCATTACCCAGGGCTTCGATGCCACCAGCGTCGACGAGCTGGCAGCTGCCGCTGGCATTTCCCGTTCCACTTTCTTCCGCCGTTTCGGGTCGAAAGAGAATATGGTCTTCGCCGACCAGAAAATGATCATTACACACGTCGAGACCACGCTGGCCGCCTCGTCGGTTGATGCAATCACTACGCTCATCGATGCCGCGCATGTGGTTTTCGACCAGTACACGGTCAACCCAGAAGGCGCCCAGCTGCGCCACAAGCTGCTCTCCTCGGTGCCGTCGCTGCGAGAGCGCGAGCTGGTCTCCACTCACCGTTACGAACGGGCGTTTTACGGGTTCCTGAACCGTCGCGATTTGGCAAAGAGCGCCACGGAGAAATCGCTGTGCCTGGGCGTTAGCGCTGGCCTGGTTGCGATCCACAACGATCATTTGCGCAGCTGGCTGAAAGACGCGCATAGCACGGACCGCACCAAGCTGGCGAACGATGTGCGCCAGTTCCTGAACCGCTTCGCAGATCTGCTCGACCCCGAACAGGCAGCGACTGCCACCAAGCCGGCGGCCCCCAGCGTGGTGGTTTCCGTCTTGGATGCCGGCGCCGATGAGCAGGCGATTCTCCAGGCCGTCTCCCGCGCGCTCAAAGAGCACGGAAAATAATCGATTCCACCCAACTTCTGAAACCAAGTTTCTTGACATGGCACTGCGTTCCACTAGTCTAGGAGTGAAGCTTTTTTCACCGTAGCTATTAGGAGCATCTGAAATGTCCCAGCTGGAGACCGGTTTTGAATTTCCCGCCGGCGTTGTCGAACCCGAATACGACCTGTGGTCCGGAGACGTCAATATCGATCCGACCGGAATCTTCGCCGAAGTAGGCGAAGCGGACAACGCGTGGCGAGCCAAGGCCCGCGCATTCATCCTCGACGAGGTCAAGGACGACATCCACGAGTACTGGGACAAGGCCGACTACCCGCTGCATCTGCTCAAGAAGCTCGGCGATGCGGATCTGCTGCGCGATGGCCTGAACCTGGAAGGCTACGAGGAAATGAGCCCGCTGGCTGCCGGCTTGGTCAACATGGAAATGGCCCGTGGCGACGGTTCGGTCTCCACCATTGTTGGCGTCCAGGGCGGTCTGGCTCTGCGCTCCGTGCTGTACTGCGGCAATGCCCAGCAGATCAAGAAGTACGCCATCCCCATGCTGCGCGGCGAACTTCCAGGCGCCTTCGCGCTGACTGAACCAACTCATGGTTCCGACTCGGTTTCGCTGGAAACCCGTGCCGCCAAGGTCGAGGGCGGATACCGCCTGAGCGGTGAAAAGAAATGGATCGGCAACGGCTCGGTCGGTGGCGTGAGCATCGTTTGGGCCCGCGACGACGAGGGCAAGGTCCGCGGATTCATCGTGCACCAGGATGCCGAAGGCTACAAGGCCACCACCATCGAAAACAAGCTCTCCTTGCGCGCTATCTGGCAGGCGCATATCCGCATGGAGAACGTCTTCGTTCCGGACCACGATGTGATGCCCGAAGCCAAGAGCTTCAAGGACACCTCACGGGTCCTGTTCGCCACCCGGCTGGGTGTCGCCTGGTCTGCCGTGGGCCACGCGACCGCTTGCTACGAGTCGGCCGTGAGCTACGCCAAGCAGCGCGTGCAGTTCGGCCGTCCGCTGGCCGCCAGCCAGATCGTCCAGGAGCGCCTGGCCCGCATGCAGTCCGAACTGGCTACTATCCAGGTTCTGGTCATGCAGGCGACCAAGCGCGAAACTTCCGGTGAGCTGACCGGCCCGCAGGCGTCGCTGGCCAAGTACACCGCTACCCGCACCGCACGCGCCATCGCAGCGAACGCCCGCGACCTGCTCGGCGGCAACGGCATCCTGACCAGCAACCGCGTGGCCCGCCATTTCGCCGATGTGGAAGCAATCCACACCTATGAAGGCACCGAAACCGTGCAGGCATTGATCATGGGCCGCGACATCACCGGCTTCTCAGCGTTCGCCTAGAACCTGGGCGCCGGAAAGCACGCCGGGACCTGGCTCGTTCTTCCGGGCCCCGGCCCCGGCGTGCTTTTGCCTACTGCCGGCCCAATCGGTTCTTGGTCTTTGCCGTTGCCACGTGGTCCCATGGATTCTCCGGCCAAGGATGCTTCGGGTAGCGCCCGCGCATTTCAGAACGCACCTGGGCGTAGGGCCCATTGAAGAAGCTAACCAGGTCATCGGTCACCGCCAGCGGCCGGCCACCGGGCGAAAGCAAGTGGAACTGGACGGCAAGCTTGCCCTTGACCAGCCGCGGCGACTCATCGAGCCCGAAGCATTCTTGCAATTTCACGGCGACGACCGCTGGACCGGTTTCACCGACCTCGGGATAGGCCACGGAAATCCTTGATCCCGAAGGCACCTGGAGCCGTTCGGGCACCAGCGAATCAAAATCATGGGCATGCTCCCACGGCAGCAAGGTCCGCAATGCCGAATACAGGTCAACCTTGGCCGCGTTCTTGCCGGCGGCTACCTGCCGCAAGACCGGCTGCAGCCAGTTGCCCGCCGAGGCAATCAGGGCCTGGTCATCCACCGCGGCAAAGGGTTCGCCCAGCAGGCGATGGGCCACGGCCATTCGCCGGCGCAAGGCATCAAACTTTTCATGGGTGCCGAAGAAGGCTATCCCCTGCGTAGCTATGGCGCTGGCAACAGCCTGCATGCCCAGCTCTGCGGTGGCCTTGACCGGATGGGCCGCCAGCTCGATCTCGCCGAAGCTCTCGATCTGGCGAGCGGTGATCCTGCCGTCAACCAGCTCCGCCACTTCGCGCTTCTGGTGCATCTGCGGCAACAGGTCGACGGCAGTGCCAAGTTCGATGCCAACGGCCCGTCGGATCACCGCCTTGGATCCGGCACGGGAGACTTCGGCGACCGCAAGAAATTCCTCATGCATCAGCTGGCTGCCGCGTGGCAAGGTTGCCCGGGTCCCCGAAGCCAACAGGTATTCCTCCTGGCCGACCTTGCGCGCAATCCATTGCGGGTACGCCAAAGCGCACACGCCTGCCAGGGCCGCAGCTGCCGGTGCAGGCTGCCGCCCGGTGCGGTTTTCCGCAGTGCCCAGGAGCTTTTCCAGGCGCTGCGCTTCATGCTTCCAGGCACGGTGCGCCGGATGCGAACTCCGGCGCACCGCGGCAAGCAATTCATTCAGGTCCGCACTGGCAATGCGTTCCGAGCTGGCCATCAATGCGACAGCATCCGAGGCAGCCCGGGTGCCGAAAATCCGGCTGCCTTCGAGCAACGCGCGGGCGGCACGCGGGTCTGCTGGAACCTTCATCATCTGCTCGCCCAGGGCGGTGATCTGCCCGGTGCCGTCAACCGCGTCCAGGCTGCGCAGGATCTGCTCATCGCTGGCCATGGCGCTAGCCGGCGGCGCTTCCCACATGGCCAGCCCCTCGCCACGCGGGGTCCCCCATGCCGCGAGCGACAAGCCGGCGGCGACCAGGTCGCCGGTGCGGATTTCCGGTGTGGAGTGCGCCGGGGCGGCGGCAAAGGACTTGGGGTCCAGGGTCCGCACCACCTTGCCCGGCCCGAGTCGTCCTGCCCGGCCCGCCCGCTGGGTGGCCGCGGAACGGCTGGCCACCACGGTCATCAACCCCGAGAAACCACGCGAGCTGTCTCGGCGCGGCTCGCGGGCGTAGCCGGCGTCCACCACCAGATGAACGCGCGGCACGGTCACCGACGATTCGGCAATGGAGGTGGAGACGATGATCCGCGGGGCGCTGCCAGCCTCCGGCTCACTGAGGATCCGGTCTTGTTCCTTGGAAGAGATCTGCGAGTGCAAGGCCAGGACTTGCACTCCGGAGGCAGAAATCTGCGAGCAGACGCGGTCGACTTCCCGTACCCCGGGGACGAACACCAAGGTGTCCACCGGGGTTGCGCTTGCTGCGTTGGCTGCCGCGCTGTGGCGTACCGCGACGGCGGCAACGTGGCGCAGGTAGTCATCGTTCAGCCCGCGTTCGGTGTTCCGGATTCCGGCGAAGCTGTCGAAAGCTTCTTGCACGGCAAACTGCGCGGTGTGGGCGCTGAGCACTGGAGCGGCCTGGCCACGGGCCAGCAGCGCCGAGAGTTCCCCGGCGTGCAAGGTGGCACTCATCAGGATCAGCGACAGGTCATCACGCAATTCGCTGACCTGGTTGGCCATCGCCAGCAACAAATCCGTATCGATTGACCGCTCGTGGACCTCATCAATGATCACCGCGCTCACACCGGCAAGATCCGGATCGGCCAGCAACCTGCGCAGCATCAGGCCTGCGGTCACGAATTCCACGCGGGTCTGCGCCGAAGCTTGCCGTTCCCCGCGCACGGCGAAGCCAACGCGCTGGCCCAGAACCGATCCATCAAGCTGGGCGAGGCGACGGGCAGCGGCCCGGGCTGCGACACGGCGTGGCTGGGTCACGATGATCTTGCCAGCCAGTCCTGCCTGGTCCAGGGCGTTGGCTACCGTGGGTGGAACTATCGTCGTCTTGCCGGATCCCGGTGGCGCCTGGATCACCAACGGCTGGGCAGGATTAGCCGCCAAGGATTCATGGAGTTCCTCCCTGCTGGGACCGAAAGCCAGCCCTGAAGCAATCCTGTTCAGGTCGAAGCGGGCCGAACTCATGCTTGGCGTCCATCCCAGAAGGACTCGATGGCCTCGACCACAGGTTCAATCGGGAACAGGGTGCTGCCGTGGGTTCGCCCCGGCAAGGCCACCATGCGCGCATTGGGCAAAGTGCGGACCATGATCTTGTTCTGGTCGAAGCGCGGCTGGTCCCGGGTGCCGATCAGCAGCAAGGTCGGGATTCTGATCTTCGCCAGCTCGGACAGGTTGATGTTCTGCAGGGTCTCGGCGGCCTCGTAGTAGGCAGCCAGGGCCAGCGGGTCGTTGGACTTGAAGGCCATGCGGGTTGCTGGATCCAGGCGTCCATTCTTTTCTTGCCCGGTGACGAATCCTTCGATGTCGCCATTGCGCAGGACCTCGAGGTAGCCGGGGAAGAAGAGCTTCCCGATTTCGCCGGGGGTAATTTCGTAGGTGCCGCCGAGCATGATCAACGAGATCACCTGCTCTGGGTGGTGCATGGCCATGTGCAGCCCGGTGCGTGCGCCAAAAGAGTAGCCGACAATGTGAATACGTCCGATGCCCAGGTGATCCATCACCGCGCGGATATCGCCGGCCACCTTGTCCATGGTGTAGTCGGCTACGTCATGGGATTTGGCTGACTTGCCATGCCCGCGCAGGTCCATGCGGATGGTGCGGTGCCCCTGGCCCAACGCCTTGGTGTAGCCGAGTCCTCTCCAGATGGACCGGGACAGGGCGGAGCCATGGAGGAAGAGAATCGGCTCCCCGGCAGCCCCGTCATCGTCAAAGAAGATTTCGGAACCATCTGCGGGATTATTGATCATCGGCATGCCTTCGATTAAATCCTGTATTGACGTTGAAGGCGAAATCAGTGTTTGCCGCCGCCCTCGACATCCGCGGCTAATAGGTGAACACTGAAGACACAGGGTCCAGCCATCCGCAGGGGGTGGCCCACGGAAGTTGGGAGGAAGATCATGCCTGAACAATCAGCTGCTGGGCAGCCCGGTGGCGCTGAAGAGGAAAAGCTGCGGCTGGCCGCAGAAGAAAAGAAGCGCCATGACGAGCACGATGAAGCTCTCGTCGAAGAGTGGGAAGACGAGTCATTCCCGGCTTCGGATCCGCCTTCGAATTATTAGCAAAAGCCTTTTCCCAAGAGACCGCACACCTCGCATTCAGCTACTTTCAAGTTTCAGCTCCTAGTGTGGTTATTACCTTCTCAAGGTGCGAGTGATCTAGATGAACCGATCCGCACAGGCGTTACCTCCTTGGCCTGGCGGGTCGGTTCTTCATTTAATCCCAATCCACGAAACCATTACGCACACAGCGGATCCACCTTTGCGCTATTTATTTAGTTCAGGCTCTGGCCTATTGTGGAAACTGACGTCAAATCGATTTCCGCTCGCCAGCGCTTGACCTGGCAGAAAGGTGCCTCGTGGAATACGAACGCCTCCCGTCCATCCCGGAACTGCACCGTCCCTACACTGCTGCCGCAGACCGCTATGCGCACTTCGGCTACCGCCGCGTTGGCGACTCCGGCCTGCGCCTGCCCCCGCTGTCCCTGGGACTGTGGTGGAATTTCGGCGATAACCGTCCATTCGATTCCCAGCGCGAGATCCTGCGCCACGCTTTCGATAACGGCATCAACCACTTCGATCTGGCCAACAACTATGGTCCTCCGGCAGGTTCAGCCGAAGAGAACTTCGGCCGCATGATGGAAAAGGACTTCAAGCCCTACCGCAACGAGCTGGTCATCTCCTCCAAGGCCGGCTACGACATGTGGCCAGGCCCGCACGGCACCTTCGGCTCGCGCAAGTACCTGCTGGCCTCCTGCGAAGCCTCGCTGAAGAAGATGAATCTGGACTACGTGGACATCTTCTATTCGCACCGTTTCGATCCGAAGACTCCTCTGGAAGAAACCATCGGCGCTTTGGATACCCTGGTTCGCCAGGGCAAGGCCACCTACGTGGGCATCTCCTCGTACTCGGCAGAACGCACCGCCGAGGCTGCCGCTATCGCCAAGGACCTGGGAACCCCGCTGGTAATCCATCAGCCTTCCTACAACATCCTGAACCCGTGGGTAGAGCACGGCCTGCTGCAAACCCTGGAAAAGGAACGCATGGGCACCATTGCTTTCACCCCGCTGGCCCAGGGCCTGCTCACCGATAAGTACCTGGAAACCACTGATGTGGTCCGCCAAGGCGGACGCCGTTCGCTCGAAGCCCAGCTGACCGATCAGAACCTGGCCAAGGTCCGCAGCATGAACGAGGTTGCGCAGACGCGCGGGCAGTCGCTGGCGCAGATGGCCCTGGCCTGGTTGCTGCGCGATGGCGCGGCAACCTCGGTATTGATCGGCGCCTCGTCCACCAAGCAGCTCGACGAGAACTTGGGCGCGCTGGACAACCTTGAGTTCTCCGACGCGGAATTGGCCCAGATTGCCAAGATCGCCCAGGGCGATGCCGGAATCGACTGGTGGCGTTCTTCCGCTATCGGCTAGTAATCCACTGATCACACAGGTAATACCTGTGTTCTTGAGCCGCGGTTTCCGAGACAAGTCTTGGAAACCGCGGCTTTTTCATTCGCTTCCGTCTGCAACTTCCACTCAAGCCAAATACCTGCTGTTCCTTGGTGGCTGAATGTTGTTTCTGCGGATAAGCTCGGAGTAGACGCAATATGAAGTGAATTACATTCATTTATTGCGTGGAGTCCGCTAGCGTTAGATCCACACGGCTTACGCTGACCACTTTTGTGCATACGACAGGAGCATTGATGAGCGCCCCAACCTACAAGGTCTTGAACCCGGCAACCGGTGAAGTCGTCGAGGAATTCGCCGCGGCCACCGATGAGCAAGTCGAACAGGCGCTGGCTGCCGCGCAGAGCGCCTACGAATCATGGCAGGACGTTGACATCAACGAACGCGCCAAGATTGTTTCCAAGGTAGGCACGCTCTTCGCCGAGCGCGCAGCAGAACTCGGCAGGATCATGACCACCGAAATGGGCAAGCCATTGTCCGAGGCCGTGGGCGAAGCTGAATTCTGCCAGGAGATCTTCGAGTACTTCGCCACCGAGGGACCAGCCTTGGCAGCGGACCAGGAGATCAAGTCCTTCTCCGGCGGCAAGGCCGTCGTTCAGAAGCGCCCGGTTGGCCCGCTGCTGGGCATCATGCCGTGGAACTTCCCGCTGTACCAGGTAGCGCGCTTCGCGGCACCTAACCTGATGCTGGGCAACACCATCATCTTGAAGCATGCCGAGTCCTGCCCGCGTTCAGCACTGGCCATCCAGGAAATCATGGATGAGGCTGGAGTACCGGCCGGCGTCTACAACAACCTCTTCGCCACCCACGACCAGATCTCCACCATCATCGCCGATTCCAGGATCCAGGGTGTTTCCTTGACCGGCTCGGAGCGCGCTGGCGCCATTATCGGCGAGCAGGCCGGCCGCAACCTGAAGAAGGCCGTACTGGAGCTGGGCGGCTCGGATCCATTTGTTGTCCTGGACTCCGATGACGTACCGGGCATCGTGGATACCGCTTGGGGCTACCGCATCGACAACACCGGCCAGGCCTGCAACTCGAACAAGCGCATGATCGTCATGGAAGACATCTATGACGAGTTCGTTTCCGAACTGACCAAGCGTGCCGAAGGCCTGCAGCCTGGCGACCCGATGGCGGAAGCCGAAGGCACCTTCGCTCCGCTGTCCTCCCGCAAGGCGGCAGAGTCCCTGCACGAGCAGGTCCAGGACGCCGTGGCCAAGGGCGCTACCCTGCACGCCGGCGGCGTGCTGCACGACGGCCCTTCGGCCTACTACTCCCCTGCGGTGCTCACCGGCATCACCAAGGAGATGCGTGCCTACTACGAGGAGCTCTTCGGCCCGGTAGCAGTGGTCTACAAGGTATCCAGCGACGAGGAAGCCACTGAGCTGGCCAACGACACCATTTACGGCTTGGGCGGTTCGGTGCACTCCACCGACGTCGAGCGTGCCTCCAGGGTGGCTCAGAAGCTGCAGTCCGGCATGACCAACGTGAATGCAGCCAGCGCAGAGGGTGCAGAAATGCCGTTTGGCGGCGTGAAGCGTTCGGGCTTCGGCCGCGAGCTTGGCCCGCTGGGCATGGACGAATTCGTGAACAAGCGCCTGTTCTACGTAGGCGAATAATTCTTTAAACGATATGGGGTAGCTGAACCAAAAGTTCAGCTACCCCATATTTTTGTGTTTAGCTATCGTCCAGCTGCAACCAGTTCCTTTTCTTCGAAAAGTTCGTCTTCGATCGAGCGCCTTCGAAGAATCTTTCTGTTCACGAATCCAGCGATCGCCGCCCATTCCTTATTGGAAATGAAGAGCAAGTCCAAAGCGATCATGACCAACGAGAACTGCCAGAGACCTGCCAGTAGAAGCGCGATGCCCATGTGCATAGTGAATAGGACCGCCACAGCCCATGGACGCAGCTTGCGCCACAGAATGAAAATGATGAAACCGCCCTGGGCAATCAGAGTCATCCACGATGATATTTTGATGAACAAACTGGACTGCCAAATCAGCTCGTTGAGTCCTGGGTAGATCTGATAAGACTCCAAATTCAAGGCATAGTAGAAGCCCGTTCCATCAAGCCAGTTATCCCCGATGACTTTCAGATAGCTGGAGATAACGTAGACAATGACGATCTGCGCCATGCACAGCAGAAGCACGATATTGTGGACCGCGTTCCATGCTGGCTTGTTCTTGCGATTGACGGTCTTTCCCTTACGTCGCCGCAACCAAGAATCCACTGAGAAATGCTCGTTGAGGTTGGCGAAAACAAGGAAGAGCAAGGTAATTCGCGTTAGCGTATCCCCGCCGTTGGTGAGATATGGGTTGTTGGACTGCAACGCAACGAGGAACAGCAGGAACAACGGCGTGATGTACTTAGTCTTCCAGCCAGCGATGAAGATCAGCACGATGGCTATGAAAGCCATGTACCCAAGGCTGAAGAGCAATTCGTCGCTCTTGGTAAGAATCGTGTCAAAGGTCCAGTAGCCGCGCCGTTTGGCTTCCGGATCAACCCACCAGGAGGCTGGCCCCCAAAGTATGGAACGGTCTTCCATGCTTGGCAGCAAGACGGTGAGCATACCGATGCCGTAAATAATACGCAGCAACGAGAAGCTGATCAGAGAGTGTTTAGATTCGAGAAGCCAGTTACCGAATTTATCAATAAGAGATGTCATTTCCTATCGGCCTTCCTGGCGGTCAATCATGTTCTCCAAATGCTCCACGGCATGTTCGTACGGGCTGGCATCAGCCGCACGCCATCCGAAGGTTCGCACGCTCGTTTCGAATTGCGCGTCGTCCATGAAGCGGTGGTTGAAGTCGTTATTTCGATCTCCGACGATGCGCCATTGCACATCACGTGCTTTCTTCCCGGTATAGGCTTCAGAGTAAACCGTGGCGTAGCGAACAAGCATGTAATCCATACGTACAAAGCTCACTACACGTGATGAGTTTTTTTCTTCACCCTGGATGGCTTTGACGACTTCACTGTCGGTCATGACATCGCGTTTCTTACCGTCAACAGAGACAAAGTTCTTCCGTGCAGTTTCCCGCTGATCGGACTTCAGCTTGTTGAATCGTGAGAGGTAAACACTGGTGGTGTTTTGAGAAAGTTTTTGAATCCGGGAGGGGGCCAAGCTGCCTTTATTCAGTAGTCGCTCTACTTCGGTAACGGGAATCCATTCCGATTCTGTGATTTTCCCGTCGTCGTCATATGCCCGGGAGCGAACCTCCAAGTAGGAGTCGCGCTTCTGAATATTGGGAGCAAAAACATTCCATTTCTGACTGAAGAACGGCGATAATTCGCGCTTCACTGGATTAGATGCTTCCACTGCCATGGATACTGCTACTGCGCTATAACCAAGGACCATTACCAACGCAACAATTACGGCTATCAGCCTTCGCGTGTGACCTTTTTTGGTCATCCTTACCTCTCGAATGTCAGGGCGTCATTCCGCTTGCCGTCATTGCCCAAATTTTCTATCGACATCGGTCTCTGCTGAACACTTTGCCGGGCATTCAGCCAGCTACTGAAATCTTCTGTATCGATTACTCGCCTATTTAAGAGAACTATATTCCAACAGAACAAGGTTCAGATGCGCAGCCACATCTAAGTCATGTGCCAAATAAAAAGTCTTGAGCTGGGCAGCTAATATCAGCTGCCCAGCTCAAGATTTATGGTGCTACTTTACGATAGCTTAGGCCTTCTTACGACGGAGCACGGTTACGGCTCCACCTGCGAGGACCAGCAGCAAGGCGATTCCGCCGATTACCAGTGGAGCGTTTGCGCCGGTGTCGGCCAACTTGTCCTTCTTGGAATCGTTCTTAGAATCGTTCTTGCCCGAATCGTTGCTGTCGTTATCGCCAGCATCGGTAGCGTCAGCATCGGTAGCGTCAGCATCGGTAGCGTCAGCATCGGTAGCGTCAGCATCGGTAGCGTCAGCATCGGTAGCGTCAGCATCGGTAGCGTCAGCATCGCATCGGTAGCGTCAGCATCGGTAGCGTCAGCATCGGTAGCGTCAGCATCGGTAGCGTCAGCATCGGTAGCGTCAGCATCGGTAGCGTCAGCATCTACTGCAGCTTCAACTACCTGGAAGGTGGTGGTGTCGTTGGTGCGACCGTCATCGGCGAAGACCGAGTATTGGCCAACTTCAACTTCTTCGAAGATTACTTCCCAGTTGCCTTCATCATCTGCCGTAACCACGAGCTCTGGAGCTGCGATGGCGTTCTGGAAGAATGCGAACACCTTTGCAATAGCGGAATCAGCGACTTCGGTAGCCTTGACAGTTACCACAGCATTTGGATCCGAGGTGCCCTTCACGAGCACGTTAGGTCCTTCAACAGTCGAGCCTTCGAGTGGAGTAACGATGTCCACTGGCAGGTATTCACCGTCTTCGTCGCCGTCCACATCCGTGCCATCTGCATCGGTAGCGTCAGCATCAACGGCATCAGCATCGGTAGCGTCAGCATCAACTGCATCGGTAGCGTCAGCATCAACTGCATCGGTAGCGTCAGCATCAACGGCATCAGCATCGGTAGCGTCAGCATCAACTGCATCGGTAGCGTCAGCATCAACGGCATCGGTAGCGTCAGCATCAACGGCATCAGCATCGGTAGCGTCAGCATCAACGGCATCAGCATCGGTAGCGTCAGCATCAACGGCATCAGCATCGGTAGCGTCAGCATCAACGGCATCAGCATCGGATCGGTAGCGTCAGCATCAACGGCATCAGCATCGGTAGCGTCAGCATCAACGGCATCAGCATCGGTAGCGTCAGCATCAACGGCATCAGCATCGGAAGCGTCAGCATCAACTGCATCGGTAGCGTCAGCATCAACTGCATCGGTAGCGTCAGCATCAACTGCATCGGTAGCGTCAGCATCAACTGCATCGGGAT
>NZ_SOBS01000012.1:42147-117769 GCF_004365035.1 Arthrobacter sp. JUb115
CCTAGCGTCAGCATCAACTGCATCGGTAGCGTCAGCATCAACTGCATCGGTAGCGTCAGCATCAACTGCATCGGTAGCGTCAGCATCAACTGCATCGGTAGCGTCAGCATCAACTGCATCGGTAGCGTCAGCATCAACTGCATCAGCATCGGTAGCGTCAGCATCAACCGCTGCGGCAACTACTTCGAAAGTGACTTCGTCCGTAGAATTCGCATCATCGTCGCCGTCAGTCGCTACTGCAGTCTTTTCACCGGGAGTCACGCCTTCAAACTCGACGGTCCAAGTCCCGTCTTCGCCAACGATGGCTTCCTCGGTCAAATCATCTAGCGTTACGGTGATGGTCTTGCCTGGTTGAGCAGAACCTTCAACGGTAACGACTTCGCCTTCCGGAATCTGTGCACCATTTTCCGGGGAAGTGATGATGACTGATGCTTCATCCGCAGCTCGTACTTCGGAACGTGCAAACGAGATCTTGTTTGCACTATCACCCATTGCAGGCAGCAGCGTCACCGAAAGCGCAGCAACGTAGTCGCCAGCCTCCGTAGAATCCTGCTCGCTATCCGGATCGTCGATTACAGTGGTTCCCTGCTCATTGACGGTGATCTCAACGATCTCGTTGAGAACCCCTTCAACTACTGGTTCCAGAGGATCCGTTACGCCATTGACGATTCCGGTGATGACGCCAGGCAGTCCGTCAATTACCGGATTGACCAAGGTACCCAAGGCACTGCCCACGACATCCACTACACCAGTGGCCAAAGGAGTAATAAGGGCTCCGAGGTCGAGTCCCGCCAGAGTCAGATCGACGTTCGTCGTCGGCTGGTCTTCAACTAATCCCAAGAAGCTAGCAACGCTTCCTTCTACGGTTGCGGTACCTGATGCCAGGGGAAGTAGCAAACGCGCTTCTAGGCCAAGATTTACCACGATGTCGATTTGGTCAAGCGCCGCAACCATACTGTCGCGAAGATCCGTTACTAAATTCGAAAGTGCAAGAGTGATCTCATCTGCAATTTCCTGAACTGCCGTGGTGCTTAGCACTTCATAATTTGCAGGCTTACCATTGAGTCCGCCAGTAGTGATCTTTGAAAGGTCAACGCTAATGTCGCCTGACCCGAGATCAATGGTTACCAGCCCAGTATCAGAAGTGACGACGCCAGTCAGTACGTCGTTCTTGACTTGCGACAAAGCCGCGTCAATACCATTAAGGGCAACCGTTGAATCTGTGACACCGATACGCGCGAGAGGGCGCAGATCGATATCAATTGCTTCAAGGCCAGAAGTAATGGTGCCCAGTACACCTTCAGTCGACAAACCAGTGTTGAGTGTCGTACCAAGATCATCGACAACGGCGCCTAGCGCGCTAGTCAAGCCCTCGACTGCAGGGCTGCTAACGGTGGCAGACGCGCCTGCGACTAGGTATTGCGTATCCAAGGTGCCGTCGGTCTTGTCAGCGGTTGAGCCCAACGCGCCGATCTCCAACGATGCTTCGTCGACAATCTGGTCGGTCAATCCGTCTACACCGAGTTGACCAAGCAATCGGGTCAAGTCGACGTTCGCAGTCATATCGCCCGAGTTAGTGCCGTCGAGACCGATGGTTCCATCAGCACTGACTGCGCCTGCTCCCGCCTTCGCGCTAGTCACACTCGGGGTTTCGGCGTACGAGCTAAGAACTCCAGCTTCACCCAAGGTCAGAAGTCCAGTGCCGTCACCGTTGATCAATGGCACGTTGCTGAGTCCTGTACCCAAGTTGAGGTTCAGAGCACCCAAAGCTTCAACGTTTAGTGGATTATGAACTGGGCCCGGCGCGCTTGGATTGCCAGCATAGGCAAAACCAGCGTCAGCAACAGGAATGTCCAGCAAGTTCAGATCCAGTACGCGACCCAGGGCTTCAGAGCCGTCAGCAGGTGCCGCGTATGCGGCAGTTACGGTAGGAGCCACGAATAGGCTGGCAACGACTGCCCCTGCAAGAACGCGGCGTGCGGCACGCGGTTTCTTGCCATTCTTAGGTGGCAAATTATTTGCTTGCACCACTATCCTCCAAAAGTTGGTTGTGATCTAGGGAACCCCAAAGAGCTCCTATTTGACCCTATGCTGGACGAACCCCGACTCACAGGTTTCTTTCAGCCATTTCTTTGCATACTCAGGTCAAACTTCTTGGCCACACGGTCAGATTCGATGGCCAGCAGGTAATACTGAACAGTAATTTAACTTCCTGCCATTTGAGGAAATAATGCACTTACAACCACTGACATGAAAATTTACCCAAACAGTGATGTAACAATATGACAACAACCTTGCAATGCTATCTGTCAAGCCAAGGGATTTGACTAGTTGGCCATAGACTGTGAATCACCTGCTAGCTTTCCCCGCCTCAGAACGGGTTAGGAAGGATTGGCCAGGACAATTCCAGTTCGTAGTGATGGAGGATTCTTGTATGTCTCATATCCGTATTCATCTGGCTGATAGTGACCATTTCTCACGGGCCGGGATTGCTGGCGTCTTAGCCGAGGCCAGCGACATGGTGATCGAGCATGTTTCGGATTGCATGTCCGAGGCCGTTCAAGCTGCAGCCGAGCTGGAGCCGGACCTCGTCATCCTGGAATCGTCGCTGAATGGGACGGATCTGTTCTCCTCGATCCGCGAAATCTCCGAGAGTGCACCAAATACCAAGATCGTGGTGTTGGCTACCCGATACCAGCGGGACGATATCGCCAAGGCCTACGATGCTGGCAGCTCGGGGCTGATCTCGAAAAGCTCCATCAGCGCGGAACTGCCCAGCGCACTGCGCATGCTCGCTGCAGGCTACCAACTTTTTGCCCAGCCGTCGGACGGCTGGGAATCGACCGCGAAAATCGTGCGCCGCTCAGGCCAGCAATCCGTCGTGCGCAAGCTCAGCGACCGCGATCGGAGCCTGGTGCGCCTGGTCGCGGCCGGGCTCACCAATTCTCAGATCGCCCGTATCGCACACATCTCCGAAGGCTCGGTGAAGCTCCACTTGGCGCGCATCATGGAGGAACTGAGCGTCACCAATCGTGTGCAGCTGGCAGTAGTGGCGACAGAATCCGGATTGGTTTCGTCTGCAGATCTGCAGATCGCCTGAAACAGAATCGAATCTGGTCAGTACACCGTGCGAAGCTGACTGGCAGGGATCCACATTTCTTCGCCGTCACGGTCAATCTGCCGCCACGCGCCCTGGCGCGCAACGATGACCACGGCCGTGTCGGCCGGAAGAATCCGCACCAGCGAGTAATGGTCGCCAGGACCGCGTCTCGCGTTCAGTCCGATGGTGGTCAGTGCCCGCTGGTTGGGGACGGCGATCAGCCCGCCCTTGGCTGGACGGGAGGGAATCTCCTGCAGGTACATGCTGGGAACCCAGCCCAGCAATTTGCCGCACTGCACCTGGGACCACAATCCCTGCTGGAGCATCGAGCGGACCTTGGACCCCTGGTCAATGACCTTGAGCACCGGATACCCAGTGCCGCTGCCCTTGCGCAGATTCAACGTTGCCGTCGTCGCATGGGTGGCTTCGATCAATGAATAGCGTGAAAGAACTGGCTCGGCCAGCTCGTCATCGTCTTCGGCAACTACCGGCTCGTCAAAGACCGCCGGGATCGCTTCAAGATAGATATTCGGCAGCCAACCGTAGATCTGGTGCACGAGAACATGCGCCCACGAGCCGTTGACCTCAATCAGGACCAGCTCTGTGCCGTGCTCCAAATGGCTCTGCACTACGTAGTGGCGGCCGGCGCCCTTGCGCAGCTTGAGCGAGGCAGTCGTCCGGTGGGTATTGGCAATGGACGACGTCCGAGCCGACTGATGTGGATAGCCCACCTGGTTCACAACCACCTCAAATGAAAAAACTTAGGGAAGCAACCACCGGTTGCTTCCCTAAGTTTATTCCATTTTTAGAAGATGCGTGCTTCGCCGCCTCCTAGGATGCGGAAGAACGCGAGCCGAGCTCTGCATCCAGTCGCAGCAGGCCGCTTCCATCGTTGCCGATCATCCTGACCCGATCCAGGATTTCACCAACGGTGGCTTCCTCTTCAACCTGCTCATCGATGAACCAGTGCAGCAGCGGCAGGGAGTCGATGTCGCCCTCGGTCTGTGCCAAACGGTACAGCTCGCGAATCGCTCCGGAGACCTTCTGCTCGTGAGCCAAGGAAGCCGCGAAGGCATCTGCAACGCTGTTCACATTCACAGTCGGGGCAGGCTGCTCGCCAATCTTCGGGTGGGCCGAGCGGTCGGTCATGTGGGTCATGAACTTTTCCGCGTGCACGATTTCCTCGCCGGCCTGGGCACGGAACCAGCCAGCAATGCCGGGAAGGCTCAATACGTCCATTTCAACTGCCAGCTGACGGTAAACCGTTGCTGCGGTTAGTTCGAGAGTTACCTGGGTGCTGAAGGCTTCTGCCAGTTTTCCTGTAAGTTCCATGTCATCAGACTAAACCTGTTTTGCCACCTTGTCACCGAAGTTCGGACTCACTTAGTCAAACCTGAATTAGGGAATCATCCCAAGTTGGGATCGAGTTAATGTAGCCGATACTAACCTAACTTAGGCATGCCGATACGATGCTAACCTACTTGCCCAGTCCTGCTCTGCGCAGCGCCTCGGCCATCGCGGTGTTGCCCGGTGCAGCCGGTTTGCCCTGCGCGGGCTCGGCTTTGCGGTTCTGCCCAGTGCGGCTCTGCCCAGTGCGGTTCTGGCCCGGGCGCGCCGAACGGCCAGCTCCCGGTCCCTTGCGTTCGCCTGGCCCGGAATTCCTGGCCTCCGCGCCAGCAGCAGGCAGTTCGTCATCCAGTCGCAGAGTCAGCGAAATGCGCTTGCGCACGGTATCCACTTCCAGCACCTTGACCTTGACAATCTGGCCGGAGCTGACCACTTCGCGAGGATCCGAAATGAACTTGCTGCTCATGGCCGAGACGTGGATCAGGCCGTCCTGGTGGACGCCCAGGTCCACGAACGCACCGAAGGCCGCAACGTTGGAGACGGTGCCTTCCATGACCATCCCCGGCTTGACGTCCTTGATGGTCTCGACGCCTTCCTTGAGCGTGGCCGTCACGAACTCGCCACGGGGGTCGCGGGCAGGACGGCGCAACTCGGCAATCACGTCACGAATGGTTGGCTCGCCAAACTGGTCCGTGGCGAAGTCCTGCGGGTTCAGCTCTTCAAGCCGGCGGCCCTGCGCCTCAGCGCTGCTCTGCAGGGTCTTGGCCAGGACATAAGCTTCGGGGTGCACCGAGGAAGCATCGAGTTTCTCCTTGCCACCGGTAATGCGCAAGAAGCCCGCGCACTGTTCAAAGGCCTTGGCTCCCAGACGCGGTACCTTCAGCAGATCCTTGCGGGTAGCGAAAGGGCCGTTGGCGTTACGGTGATCCACGATATTGCGGCTCAGCAGCGGCCCCACGCCGGCTACCCGGGCCAGCAAGGCAGGGGATGCGGTATTCACATCGACGCCTACGGCATTCACGCAGTCCTCGACCACCGCATCCAGCGCGCGGTCCAGCTTCGAGGCAGTGACATCGTGCTGGTATTGGCCCACGCCGATGGACTTCGGATCGATCTTCACCAGCTCGGCCAGCGGGTCCTGCAAGCGGCGGGCGATCGATACCGCGCCGCGCAGCGACACATCCATATCCGGCAATTCCTGGCTTGCCAGCTCGGAGGCCGAGTAGACCGAAGCGCCGGCTTCCGAGACGATGACCTTGCTGACGCCCTCGCCGCCAAGCACCTTGATGACCTCGGCAGCTAGTCGGTCTGTTTCGCGCCCCGCTGTGCCATTGCCTACCGCAATCAGCGTGGTGCCGTGCTTCTGGGCTAGCTTGGCCAGTACCGCGATCGATTCATTCCATTTATTGGCTGGCGCATGGGGATAGATCGTTGCCGTTTCCACCGATTGGCCGGTCAGGTCCACCACTGCAACCTTCACACCGGTGCGCAGGCCCGGGTCCAAGCCCAGCACGGCCTTGTTCCCGGCCGGCGCCGCCAGCAGCACATCGCGCAGGTTCGCCGCGAAAATCTTCACCGATTCGTCTTCAGCGGCCTCGAACAAGCGCGAGCGCAGGTCTGATTCAAAGCGGGTCAGCAGGCGGGCTTTCCACGCCAAACGCACAGTCTGCGCAATCCATTTGGCAGCCGGCGCACCGGTGGGAACGTTCAGCCCCAGGGAGGAGGCGATAGCGTTCTCGTAGGCGCTGCGTGCTTCGTCCAAGGCACGCTCGTCGCGTGGATCAGCTTCAGCGAGCTGCAGATTCAGCACGCCTTCGCGTTCACCGCGCAGCAGGGCCAGGACCCGGTGTGATGGCAAGCGATCAAGTGGTGCCACATAGTCCAGGTAATCGGAGTACTTTCCCTGGCCCTCTGCGGTGGCGCCCGAGGCGACGCTGGCACCGATCTTGCCGGTGTTCCACAGGCGTTCGCGCAGTTCACCGGCGAGAACGACATCCTGGGATACGCGCTCGGTCACGATGGAACGCGCGCCGGAAAGCGCATCTGCGTCGGTGGCAAATCCTGCATCCGGGTTCAGGTAGTCGGCAGCTGCCTGCACCGGATCCGTCATTGGGTCCGCGAGCAGCAGATCGGCCAAGGGTTCCAGGCCAGCCTCGTGGGCAATCTGGGCCTTGGTGCGGCGCTTGGATTTGAATGGCAAGTACAGGTCTTCGAGTTCCGCCTTGGTGCTAGCGGCGCGAATCGCTTCGGCAAGCTGGTCGGTCAGCTTGCCGGCTTCGGCGATGGCTTCCAGTACAGCTGCGCGGCGGTCTTCCAATTCACGCAGGTAGCGCAACCGTTCTTCGAGCAGGCGCAGCTGGCTGTCGCTGAGCATGCCGGTAACCTCTTTGCGGTAACGGGCAATAAAGGGAACGGTGGATCCGGAGTCCAGGAGCTCGATCGCTGCCTTGATCTGCCAGGGGGCTACCGCGGATTCCTCGGAGAGTTCCCGGGCCAGTTGGGCAATGATTTGCTGCCCCGTTGCGCTGTCATTTGCGGTGTTCTTCTGCTCGCTAGTCACCGATCCATTGTGCATCATGCCATCCGATCTTCAGATGATCGACTCGGTTGGCATTCAGCAGAAACTCAATCTCCATGGCTATGATTTATTGTTATGGGGATTGAGAAAGTTCGAAAGGCAACAGCACTCGTTGCGATTTCGTGTATGGCGCTATTGAGCACCGGATGCGCATTTGTTGAAGACACCGCGGCCGACGCGGCTAACCAGCTGACCGATGCAGCGTCCAAGGAAATCGTGCGCCAGGCCTGCGCACCGGTCCAGGACGGCACCATTGACGCTAGCGAACTTCGTGTCCTCTCGTCCATTGTGAAGTCGGTCCAGGGCGGTGGCCTGCCGCAAGACTTGGTCGATGTGCTCCAGGAGCTCGCAAATTCAGGAGACCAAGCACCCGAAGCGCTGCAGCAGCGCCTGATCGGGATTTGCGACGAGGCTACGGTTTAGCAGCTTCAGCGGCACTAGCCACCTGCTGATCTAGAATTTTCCCATGGTCGAAATTCCAAGAAGCGGCAAAGTACGTCTCGATGCGTGGCTGTGGTCAGTACGCATCTACAAGACTCGTTCGTCCGCGACCACTGCCTGCCGTGCCGGACATGTTCGCTTGAACGGCGATCCGGTGAAGGCGTCGCAAACCGTTGTCTCCGGTGATCGCATCCGTGTGCGCAAAGACGGTTTCGACCGCGAGCTGGAAGTCAGCGGGCTGATCTCCAAGCGCGTCGGCGCGCCAGTTGCCGCAAAATGCTACATCGACCACACCCCGCCGCGCGAACGCCTGGTCATTCCCCAGGTGCCGATCCGCGAACGCGGCGCCGGCCGGCCCACCAAGAAGGACCGCCGCGAAATGGATCGCTTGCGGGATTCCTGGCAGGCCCCGGATCCAGGTCCTGATCTGTCCTAGGACAGCACGATTGCAGGAACGTCCGACTGGAATTCGAAGATCTGCGCGTAGAAGGCCAATGAGCTTTCCAACGCCTTGATGATGTTCTCCGACTTCCTGAACCCGTGCTGTTCTCCTTCGAAGAGGATGTAGGCATGGGCAATGCCGCGTTCGGCCAGCGCGTCCGCCACGATCTGGGACTGCGCCGGCGGCACCACCTTGTCTTCATCCCCCTGCAACAGCAATACGGGGCAGGAAATCTTCGCCACGTGGTTGATTGGCGCGCGCTTCTCGTACAGATCAGCAGCTTCCGGATACGGTCCGACCAACGTGAACATGTACTGCGATTCGAAGTCGTGGGTGTCCTGCACCAGGCCCACCAGATCCGAAACACCGTAGCGGCTGACGCCCGCGGTGAAGGCATTGGAGAAGGTCAGCGCGCACAGCACGGTCCACCCGCCGGCACTGCCGCCTTCGATGCCGATGCGTGCGGGGTCGGCAATGCCCTGCGCTACCAGCGCGTTGACCACGGCGACGGTATCGGCAACATCGACTACACCCCAGGCGCCGCGCAGGCGGTTGCGGTATTCGCGGCCATAGCCGGTGGAGCCGCCGTAGTTCACGTCGACTACCCCGATCCCGCGCGAGGTGTAATAGGCAACCGTGGCACTGAGCGTCGGGGAAGCCTGGCTGGTCGGCCCGCCGTGCACGAAGGTGACGAAGGGCGGCAGTTCGCCCTCCATTCCTGCGAAACCTTCCTGGGAAGGCCGGTAGAGCAACGCGTGGACGGACTGGCCGGCGAGGTTCTTGCACTCGAACTCTTCAACCTCCGGAAGCACCGCTGGATCCGGCAGCTGCGCAATCGCACGGGTCACCGGGTGGTGTTCCAAGGTGTCGAGATTGATCAAGGTAATTTCTTCGCCCTGGGTCATCGATGACGTGCCAGCGAGCAGCCACCCGTCACGCAGCGCGAACGGGCGGATGCCGGTGAATGGCAGCGCGAGGTCTTCCAATCCCCCGGTGTCCGCGTGCAGGCGTGCCAGCTTGGTGGTGCCGGTGCCGTAGGAGCACAGCAGGGTGCGGGCGCTTTCTGCCAGGTACCATCGTGTGCCCACCTGCCAGAGCGGGCCGGCGAATTCTGCGGCACGGTCAACCAGCCGGGTGGTGCGTGCCGAGCTGTCCTGGTAGAGGTAGGGGTTCCACCAGCCGCTGGCATCGGAGATGAAAGCCAACTGGTCATCATCGAGCCATTCCGGTTGCATGACCGAGACTTCTGCTCCACCGGCGATGACGGTGTCCTCCAGTACGCCGTCTTCGGTGAAGTCAGCCAGGTGCAGCTCGGTGGAGTCCCACGGCATATTCGGATGTTCCCAGCTGATCCAGGACAGCCGGGTTCCCGCGGGGTTCAGCCGTGGCGCTGCAACGAATCGCGCCGGGGCGCTGAGGATGCGGATCTTGCCCGGGTCCTCGGCTGCGCTGCCGTCCAGTGGGATTTGCACGATGTGGCGTACCGGTTCTGCCCGCAGGTCTTCCATGATGGCCAGGATGCTGCCTTCTGGACCCGGGGTGAATTCGGCGAAGCGCAGCTGCGGGTCTGCGTCGGCTACGCTGGCGGGGGTCAGGGCCGCGGCATCGTGCTCCCCGACAGTTTGCCGGTAAACCCGCTGGTCAGCGAAGTTCGCAAAGACAATGGCCGGGGTGCCGCCCTCGATGATCATCCAGCTGGAGCCGCCGTATTCGTGGACCCGGGAGCGCACGTTGAATGGTGCCTGGATGAGCTCTGCACCGGCAGTGCCGTCGGTGCCGTATTCCATGAGCGTGATGCGCCCGCCTTCGGCAGGACGGCCTTCCTGGACAATGAGCTTGCCTGAGAAGAAGCAGGCTCCGCCCAGCGGCTTGGTTCCGGCAGCGACGTCATGCGCGGAAATCGATGATGGCCATGATCCAAAGGGTAAGTGCGTAGGCATATTCTTGATCCTAGCGATCTTTATGACTCACAACGACCCTCGACAAGCATCAATCCGATGCGCTTGGATTGATCCATGACTAGATACGCCGTATTCCTGCGCGGGGTGAATGTCGGTGGGGTCAAGGTCCTGATGAAGGACCTGGCCCAGCTGCTTCTCGCTGCTGGTTTCACCGACGTGAAAACCCTTTTGGCCAGTGGCAATGCGGTGCTCAGCGCATCCAGTTCCGATCCGTTGGAAGTACAGGAGCACTGCAATGCGGTTCTGGCCGGGCACTACCAGCGGCCGATTCCCACGCTTGTCTGCACCGTCGCGGAAATCCAGCAGCTGTCCCAGCCCTTCCCGCTGCCCTTGCCTGATCCGGCCAGCGAACACCATGGCTACTTCACGCTCTGCGAATCGGCTGAGGATGCCCAAGCGGTGGGCGCCGCTATCCAGGGACCCGCTGGGCCAGGAGCCTACCTGGTCCAGGGCCGTGCCGTAGCGTGGATTGTCCGCAAGGGCGAAAGCACCGCGAATCCCCTCGGGAAGCTCATGGCCGCACAGGCAAAGCAACGCATTGTGACGACCCGTAACCACAACACCCTGGTCAAGCTCGCCAAGATTCTTGGCTGAGCTCGCCGGTGAGCAATAATTGAGCCTTGACCACCCACTGATTGACCTGCAAAAGGCCCGAAATGTACATCCTGATCGAGCTCATGGGCATTTTCTTCTTCGCCGTCGCGGGTTCATTGATGGCCGCGCGCCGTGGCTTCGATCTGCTCGGTTCGGCCTTCCTCGGCGGGGTCTGCGGACTGGGCGGCGGAGTGGTGCGGGATTTGATTCTCAATCAGTCCCCGGCGACTTTCGCGCATCCGGTCTACTTTGTGCCTCCGGTGCTCGCGGCGCTGTGCGTCTACGCGTTTACCCCCGCGGTGCAGAAGCTGCACCGCCTGGTCCAGCTATTCGACGCGGCAGGCCTGGGCCTGTTCTGCGTCACCGGTACGCTCAAGGCCCTGGAACACGACTTCAATCAGGTCACCGCGGTCCTGCTTGGTGTCATCACCAGCGTAGGCGGCGGCTTGATGCGCGATGTCATTTCCAACGTCACCCCTGATTTGTTCAACCCGCGCGATATCTACGCGTTGGCCGCCATGGTGGGTGCCGTGCTCACCGCCGTGGCCTGGCATCTGGGGCTGATGAACGTTCCGGTGGGCGCCGGCATTGCCGCCTTGGCTTTTGCCATCCGCGTGGCTTCCATCCGCTTCGGCTGGTCGGTCCCGTTGGCCGCGGGCCATTGGCATCGCTCCCGCCCCACGCCACCGTGCAGCGAGGGTCCGCAGCGCCACTTCTAGTCGATGCGCTCGAGCTTGCCCAGGTCCTCGGTGCCTGGCGAATCGTCTTCGATGGTGCGCGGCGGATTGATGATGATCGCGCCGACCAGCATCACGATGACGCAGCCGCCGAGCATCGAGAAGGCCGCACCCCATGAATCGGTGGCTTTCTGCACCACGCCGAAGAGCATGGGAACCACTGCGGCACCGGCATAGCCAAGGCCCTGGGCGAAGCCCGAGAGCACGCCTGAACCGTAGGTCGTGCGCGAGCGCAGGTTCATCATCAGCAGCGCAATGGCGAAGGTGCCCTGCCCGAGGCCGGCCAGGCAGATCCACAGCGCAGTGTTCTGCGTTGGCGACAGGTAGATGCCAAGGTGCCCGGCAATCCAGCACGAGGTGAAGACCAGGACTGCAATGATCGGGTGCTTCAGCCGAGGCACCCAGAGCGGAACCAGCAGGCTGACCGGCAGGCCGAGGATCGCGAAGAGCGCCAGCATGTTGCCCGCTGCCATTTCATCGAGGCCGCGGTTCTGCAGGTAGGGCGGAAGCCAGGTGAAGTAGACGTAGGTCTGCGCCGAGTTGCCGGCCAGGAAAATTGCCAGGCCCCAAGCCACTTTGGACTTCCAGGGGTTGATCTTGGCGATAGGCTGCGGATGCCCGCTGGCGTGGACCGGGTTATCCGGGCGCTGTGTCCCGCGGTCGGCAAGCAGCTGCACCAGCCATGGCACCAGCACGATGCCCGACAGGGCGGCCCAGGAACCAATGGAGATCTTCCAGTCGCTGAGATTGGCCAGTGGAACAGAGAACTGGGGGGCCATCCAGGTGCCGATGGCCAGCATCGTGACATAGCCGCTGGTGACCATGCCGATACGGTCAGGGAAGTACTTCTTGACCAATGGCGGCAGCACCACGTTGCCCATGCCGTAGCCGGCCAAGGTGATGATGGACAGGGCGAGGAAGGAGTAGACCTCGGGCATGAAGATCCGGGCTACCTGGCCGATGACAGCTAGGCCCAGCGAGATCATCAGGGTTTTTTCCAGGCCGAAAGCCTTGATCAGCCGCGGAGTGAGCAGGCCGAAGACTGCGAAAGCAATGGGCGCGAGCATCGCCAGCAGGCCGGTGGTGAACTCGGTGAACGCGATATCCGCTTCAATGCGGGAAAGCAATGGGGATACTGACACCACTGCGGCGCGCAGGGACAGTGCCAGCAGCAGGATGCCAAACAGCGCTCCAACTCGTCCTCTGATTGGAGAAGCAACGCTCTTGTTCTTCATTGATTTCTACCGGCCCGCTATTCGTTGAGGTTTCCCAACTTTTTTATTCTCGAGACCAACTCTAGTAAGCGATTGAGCTCGCCATCAAAATTGCGCTCGTACCAAGTCCCGGGCAGGGCCAGATTCGCGTAGAGCCCCTCGCCGGCGAGCATCACCAGATGCGCGATGTCCTTGCTGCCGACTTCATCCAGAATGCACCGGAACCAGCGCTCATTGGTGCTCTCGATTTTTTCCGTCGCGGCTTTGACCCCGGCCTGGGCCAGGCGTTGCAGGGCCACCAGATGCCGATCCAATTCGGTATCGACTTCCGCGCTGGTGCGCACGTAATAAACGGACGCCCCTTCCGCTGAGGTGCACATCCCCTCGACATCACGGGCGACATGTTCCTCCGCGGCCTCGATGACCGCATCCGCCAGCGCATCCTTGGAGGCGAAGTGGTAGAGCAGCCCGCCCTTGGAGACTCCGGCGCGTGCGGCCGTGGCATCCAGCGTGGCTGCCCGCTCCCCCTCTTCGCACAAGAGCGCGATATAGGCGTCAAGCACTTTGCCGCGGGCAGCAGGTGGGCGAGCCATAGTTCTCCGTTCCAAGGTGTAGTTCGTGATCGATCTGACTTTACCAACAATTGTAACTATACCGTCTAGACGGTACAGTTAACAATTGCGGGCAAATCCCCGCGCATTCCACTACCTATCCAAGGGCGAACGTCATGACCTCGAATATCTCCGAACGCGTTACAGTGCTCAGCAAGCCGCGCCGTTGGGCGGCACTGGTGGTCCTGCTGTTCCCTGTCCTGCTCATTTCCGTCGACAACACCGTGCTCTCCTTCGCGGTCCCGGCAATCACCGGAGCCCTGTCCCCCTCGGGGAACCAGCTGCTGTGGATTATCGACATCTACCCGCTGATCCTGGCCGGGCTGCTGGTCCCCATGGGATCACTGGGCGACCGCATCGGCCGGCGCAAGCTGCTGCTGATCGGCGCGACCGGCTTCGCACTGGTTTCCGCCCTCGCCGCTTTCGCCACGGATGCCACCCAGCTGGTGGCAGCCCGTGCCCTGCTTGGCGTCTTCGGCGCAATGCTCATGCCGGCCACGTTGTCCTTGATCCGCAACATCTTCCCGGATGATACCGAACGCCGGACCGCCATTGCGGTGTGGGCGGCGGCCTTCTCCGGCGGTGCTGTGCTTGGCCCCATTGTCGGCGGCGTGCTGCTCGAGCACTTCTGGTGGGGCTCGGTCTTCCTGATGGCCGTGCCAATGCTCCTGCCCCTGCTGATCGGCGGCATGATCCTTGTTCCCGAATCCAAGGACCCGAACCCGGGCCGCGTGGATCCGTTCTCGATCCTGCTGGTGGTCTTCACCCTCTTGCCATTTGTCTACGCCATCAAGACCGCGGTAACTGCCCCGTGGTACTTCTCGGCCGTGGCCATCGTCCTGGCCATTGTTTGCGGTGCGGCTTTCGTACGCCGGCAACTCAAGGCCGAACAGCCGATGCTCGATGTCCGCTTGTTCAGCAACGCACTGTTCTCTGGCGCGTTGATGGTCAACCTGATCGGCATCTTCTCGCTGGTGGGCTTCATCTACTTCGTCTCCCAGCATCTGCAGCTCATTGCAGGATTCTCCCCGCTGGTGGCGGGACTGTGGATGACTCCGGGCCTGGTGCTGACCATGGGCTTCGGATTGCTCTCGGTGGCGCTCTCGCGCCGTTTCGGCACGCCGAACATCATGGCCATCGGCCTGATCCTCTCCGCGGTCGCCTACCTGCTGGTGATCCTGGCCGGGGAGGGATCCAATTCCTTCCTGCTCATGACCGCGTTTGCTGTCCTCGGTACGGGAATCGGCATGACCGAGACCTTGTCCAATGACATGGTGCTCTCCGCAGTCCCGGCTTCCAAGGCCGGCGCGGCATCGGCGATCTCGGAAACCGCCTACGAAGTAGGCTCGGTACTGGGCATTGCAGTGCTGGGTACCATCCTGAATACGGTCTACACCTCGCGGTTGCTCGCGCCCGGCTCGCTGACCGATGCCCAGCTGCAAACTGCCGGCGAGACCTTGGGCGGAGCGCACCAGGTCGCCGCCGATTTGAGTGCCGCCGATGCGCAAGCGCTGCTGGGCTCCGCAGCCATGGCCTTCGACCACGGAGTCCTGCTGACTTCCGGCATCGCCGCGGCGTTGTCCCTGATCGCTGCCGTGGTCGTATTCCGCGTCATCAAACCGGCATTTCGGTGAACTCGGCTCACCGCTTAACCAAATTTCTGATTAATTGGTTCAAAGTTATTCATTTGTCGTCACCAAACACGTAGGCTAGGCAATGTAGTTCCAAAGTAATTCGCGAAGTACCCGTTAGAAGTTTGTGAATGTCGTACCACCTCGGTTGACGCGAGCCCCCTTCTAGACGTGAAGTGAATGACTTGGCTGCTTCGCATTATCCGTCTTCCATCCTGGAATTCGGAGGATGCGCAGATTACAACCAAGCTCGCCAACTAAACCGGCGAGAAACGTCTGAAAGGACCAAATAAGAAAATGGCAACCGGAATCGTCAAGTGGTTCAACGCTGAAAAGGGCTTCGGCTTCATCGCTCCAGACAGCGGCGATCCAGACGTCTTTGCACACTTCTCTGCAATCCAGACCCAGGGTTTCCGCACCCTGGACGAGGGCCAGAAGGTGGAGTTCGAAGTTGTTGAGGGTCCAAAGGGTCTGCAGGCTGCAGACATTCGCGCTCTCTAAAGAAGGTCTTTGGCGCTAACGCCAGACTTAGCCAGGGAACGGCTATCCGCACTGCGGATAGCCGTTCCCTGCGTTTGAGGCGGAAGTTACTGGAATACTTCCCGTACGCCACCGGTTGTACCCAATGTGAAGCTATCTATTCTGGATCTTGCTCCGGTTGAACCCGGGACAACTATTTCCGACTCTTTCAAGTCCTCCGTCCGCTTGGCGCAAACTGCAGAACGCCATGGGTATGAACGCGTCTGGTACGCGGAACACCACAATATGCCCACCATTGCTTCCAGCGCGACCTCGTTGCTGATCAGCCACATAGCCCACCACACCGAGAAGATTCGCCTCGGCTCGGGCGGCATCATGCTTCCGAACCACTCCCCTCTGGTGATCGCCGAGCAGTTCGGCACGTTGGCCGAAATCTACGGCGACCGCATCGATTTGGGCTTGGGCCGTGCACCGGGTACCGACATGACCACCCTGCGTGCCTTGCGCCGCGACCCGTCGGCCGCCGATTCCTTCCCGCACGATGTGCTGGAGCTGCAGGCCTATCTCGCCGGCGAATCCAGGGTTCCTACCGTTCAGGCGACCCCGGGAGCAGGAACCAACGTTCCGCTGTACATCCTGGGCTCATCGCTCTTCGGTGCCAAGCTCGCCGCCCAGCTGGGACTGCCGTATTCCTTCGCCTCGCATTTCGCACCGGCTGCGCTGCATGAAGCGATCCGCATCTACCGCGAGGAGTTCACCCCCTCAGAGCAACTGGCTGAACCGTATGTCATTGCCGGCGTAGGCGTGCTGGCTGCGGAAACGGCTGAACGAGCGCATGAACTGCTGGACGTTGCCAAGCGCCATCGCGTGTCAAGCTTCATCGGCCGTTCCGCGAAGAAGGAATTCACCGAAGCGGAGATCGATATGCTCATGGATACTCCGCAGGCGCAGCAGATCCTGGACATGATGCGCTACACCGCGGTGGGCACCGGAGAACAGGTTGCCGAATACCTGCGCCACTTCGCTTCGGCAGCTCAGGCAGATGAACTGATCACCATCCACTACCCCACCGAGGAGCACGCTCGACTCGAATCGGTGATGATTACCGCCGAGGCCTGCCAGCTGGCTAGCGCCCGGTAATTCTGATCCAGCGCTTGGCTGCCATCAGCAGCAGCGCAACCAGAGCGAGGGTCAAGCAGAATTCCACGCCAATATAGGCGTAGTGCCATAGCGATCCGCCATCGGAGACTCCTGCAAGCACCGCATCGGTACGCGCAGAGAGGCCCGGGCGGATCGCTGCGGTTTTAATCAGCAGCAATAGGCCGACCAGCCCTACGCCCCAGCCCCAGGCCTTGCCGGCAGCGCGCTTGGCCGAACCGGCCACCAGGGCAATGAAGAAGATGATCTCGGCCATGTTCATTGCGAAGAAGACGCGGCGTCCAATGCCCAGTCCCAAGGGAATGGTGATTCCGGGTGCGGTGAATTTCAGTGGTGCCTCGATGAATGAAATGCCGATGATCAGGCCGAGCCACAGTGCAGGAATGTAGATGCGTGCAGCCACGGCCCACTGTGCGCCGCGGCTAGCAGGCGCTGGAAGAGGACTAGTCATGCCTCCACAGTACGCCGGGTTCTAGCGTGCTTTGCGCAGTCCTGCCAGTGCCCAGACGGCTAGCGCTGCGGCCACCACGGCGCAGCCGATGGAGAAGACCAGGATGCTTTGCTGCTGCCCGAAGACCCCGACGGCCCAGCCCAGCGCGATGACTGGAACAGCACTGCCCAGGTAGGTCACCAGGTATATGGTGGACACGGTTTGGGCATGCTGCTTGTCGTTGACCGCGTCCACCGCTTGAGCGAAGGCAGTGCGGAAGGCCATGCCCTGGCCCAGGCCCACGAAAACCAATGCCGCGATGGCCCATGGCAGCCGGCGATGCTCGGCAGCCACGGCCAGCACTACGGTGGAGGCCGCCATCAATCCCAGACCGATAGGCAGCAAGGCCTTGCCGCCGCGCACGACCAGCTGCGACAGGGCGGATATGCCCAATGGCAGGCCGGCAATCAGGCCAATGACCAGCACCGAATCCAGGCCAAAGGCCTGGGCGAAGTAGCCAGGTGCCAAGGACAGCACGAAGCCGAAGATGGCGAAGCTCAAGAAGCCAACGAGGGCAGCGAGCCAGAACGGTGCCCGGGCCGAGCTGGGGACGCCCAAGCGGCGTGGGGCCAGGGCCTTGCTTCGCTGGCCGCGCTCAGCCAGCGCAATGGCCGGACGGGCCTGCAGGGTGCTCAACGGGACCAGGATCAGCAGCAGCAAGAACGCCTGCACCATGAACACGGTAGTGCGCCCGCCAGGCAGATGAGCCAGCAGCCCGCCCAAGACCGGCCCGAAGGCGACACCGCCCGATGAGGCCAAGAGGGTGAAGCGCGAAGCCCACTCAGGCCGCGCAGGAAGAAGTTCACGCAGGGCCGCGGCGCTAGCACCGGTAGCCAGCGCGACACCGGCGCCCTGCAAACCACGGCCAAGGCACAGCTCCAGAAGGTTGCCGGCCGATCCGAAGACCAGGGTTCCAGCGAAGGAAACAACGACCGCGATCACCAGCGCCGCACGGCGTCCGATATGATCCGACCAATGCCCCACGGTGGATAGGAAGAGCATCAGCGAACAGACGTAGCTGGCAAAGGCCACGGTGGTTCCCATGGCGCCAAGGTGCAATTCGGATTGGAGTGCCGGATACAGCGGGGTGGCCAGGTTGGCTCCGACCAGCAGCAGGAAGCTGACGGACACGGTGATCACCAGTCGAGCGGTCAGCCCGGGGTTCCAGGAGAGTACGCGATGGTTCATTGGCTGCATGCGCAGCTCGCTGATAACCGACAAATTCACTCCCGGGATCAAAGTGGTCCAGACCAGCTGGGCACGAAGAATGCCCAGAAAGAGTTTTTACCGGTGGGGCCACTCGCTGCCCCACCGGTTAGTTGAGCGTTCTGCTTGCGTTTGTCTACTACAACAGAGCGTTCACTCACTAATATCCGCCTGCTGGAAGCAACGAGAGAGATTTCTTGCTAGCATTTGAGCAGATTGTTCAAAATTTTGTCCCCGCAGATAACCCGGAGTGAGCATATAGTGCGATTAGACGATGTAGACCTGAAAGTGCTGCTCGCACTGATCAAGGATCCCCGCATCCAAATCTCTGAACTCGCAGATGAGGTCGGTGTTGCGCGCAACACAGCACAGTCGCGATTGCGCCGTTTGCAGCGCGCCGAAATCCTCCGCGACGGCGGCCGCGACATCGATCTGAGCAAGCTCGGCTACGACGTCCTGGCCTTCGTGACGTTGGAAGTGAACCACCGCGATCTGGATACCGTGGTCACTGCGCTGCGCCAGATCCCCAGCGTGCTGGAAATCCACGAGACCTCCGGACGTGGAGATCTCTGGGTGCGGCTCATCGCCACCGACACCCACCAGCTGCAATCAGCACTGCGCCAGATCCTGCGCGTCAAGGGCGTCACCCGTTCGGAAACAACCTTCGCGCTCCATACGCACCTGGCCTACCGTGCCGCTCCCCTGCTGGAGCACTATGCCGAACATGACCACTGAGAAGTCATTCACTGTCAGCTGCAGAAAACAAGTCTTTCGTTTCCCGAAGCAGCGTCCTACTCTGGTGATACGAGAAGTCACGAGGTAAATCCCCGGCTTCCGGCGGATCCCTCGTATTCGACGAAGGAGTACGCAATGACGAAGGATTTCGACACCACAGAATTTGCGCCGGAGTTCGGCAACGACATCTACGAACCGGATGACGGACGCGATTCCCAGGCTTATGAGGGCTCAAGCGACATGCCGGAAACCATGCGCAACCTCGACCCGCTGGCACAGCGCAATTACCTCTACGACGATGACCTGGAAACCGAAGACCAGCTCGACAACGAATTCGCCGCAGACGATGACGACGACGAGGAAAGCACAGAGCTTGTTGACCTTGAGGACGAACTCTAGGCCGTGGGCTAAGCAAATCTTTGGCTAAAGGCCATAGACTTTAGAAGTGATTAATCCAGTTCATCTGCGCACATTGCTCGAAGTGGTGGCGCATCGTTCCTTTGCCACGGCCGCAACCCGCTTGGGCTACACGGCCAGCGCTGTCTCCCAGCAGATGACAGCGTTGGAGCGAAGCACCGGTACCACGCTGTTCCTGCGCGGCGCACGCTCCATCACCCCGACGCCAGGCGCCCTGCGCATGGTGCGCCATGCCAAACGGGTGCTCACCGACCTCGACGCCCTCATGGCAGACGTCGCCACCATCTCCACCGAAGCTACCGACCTTGAGGAAATCAAGCTTGGCATCTTCCCCTCGCTGGCGACCTACGCGCTGCCGCAAATCCTCAAGGCACCGGATTGGTCCTCCTTGGGCATCAACCTGCGCCTGTGGATCGGCGAACCCCAGCAAACTGTCGCAGGCCTTGGCACGGGCGGCGACCTCGACCTCGCACTGATCTTCCAGGTGGGACCCGGCGGACTGTCGTGGCCAGCGTCCCTGGAGCGCACCTGGTTGGGCGATGACCAGTTCCGGGTAGTGATCCCGGCGTCCTGGCCCATCGCTGAAGACGCCCAGCTGACCGTGGACCAGTTGGCCGAATGGCCATGGATCTTCCACCACCCGGGCACCTCGGATGCCACCTTGATTTCGCGCTTGTTCTCGTCCTACAACATCCACCCGCAGGTGGCTGCCTACTGCGACGACTTCAATGCGTCGCTGAGCCTGGTTTCCTCGGGACTGGGCGCCGCCCTGGTTCCCGATCTGGCCATGGCCAACGCTCCGGAAGGCATCCGCATAGTTGATGCCCCCGAGATTCGCCTGGCCCGCTCCATCTTCGCGTTGAAACCGGAGAATTCCAAGAAGCCGAAGGCCGCGCTGGTATTGGACCGGCTCGCCCAGGTGCTCTCCCGCTGATTCGTTGCGCCGCGGCGCCACTGGTGCCTGCATCCGTCCCAAGAAAGAGGAATGTCCCGGTGGAGAACCAGACCCCTGCATCTTCCAGCGATGGCGTAGTCATCTCGGCCGTGCATGGACCAATCGGCCACATCGAGCTGAACCGTGCCAGCAAGCTCAATGCGTTGACCCTGGAAATGCTCATTGAGCTGGGCCGGGTGCTGCGTGCGTGGGCCGTGGACCCGTCGATTTCGCTGGTGCTGCTCACCGGCCGCGGCGAACGCGCCTTCTGTGCCGGAGGAGATATCGCCGATTTCCACGCAGCAGTCACCACCGGACGCCATCAGGATTTCATCGATCTGCTCGCGAGAGAATTCGAACTGGATTACCTGATCTCCACCTATCCCAAGCCCCTGATCAGCTTGGCCCATGGCATCACCATGGGTGGGGGCATCGGCCTGGCCTCGCACGCACCGGTGCGCCTGGTGACCCCGAACGCCACCATGGGAATGCCCGAAGCGAAGATCGGCTACACCCCGGATGTGGGAGGCAGCCACCTGCTGGCCAGCGCGCCGGGCCACTTCGGCGAGTTCTTTGCAATGAGTGCGCAGTCCTTCACCGGTGCCGATGCCGTACTTCTCGGTTTTGCCGATGCCGTTGTCACCGAGGACTTCGCCCAGAACATCCTCGATGAGCTCGATGAGTTCGCGGGGCTGAATGCCGGAGAGATCGCGGCTGCTATCGAGGTCATGCACGGTGCGCCCGAGTCCTTCGCCTTGGAACTGGACCGCGGCTGGATCGATCATGCTTTCAGTGCCGCCACCCCGCAGGAAGTCTTGGCACGCTTGGAGCAGATGGTCCATCCTTCGGCGCAGCGTGCCGCGCAGATGCTGGCAGCGAATTCCCCGACCAGCGTGGCCAGCGCGTTCTACAACGTGCGGGCTGCACGTGAGGAGCAGGACCTGCGTTCGGCCTTGGACCGCGAACTGCGCCTGGCCCGCTACCTGATGCACCGTGCCGATCTTGCCGAGGGCATCCGTGCCCAGGTCATCGACAAAGACCGCAACCCCACGTGGATTCCGGCTTCGCTGGAGGAAGTGGACCACGAGGCGTTGCGGTCTCTGGCTGCTGATTCGGAAGGCTAGCTGTCAGCTCCCGGCTTGCCTTCTGGCCGGGTGACATCTGCATGCACCGGGCGCACCTTGGCTGAATCCCTGGGCTCGATGCGCGGTGCGTTCACTGCATCGGCTGGTTCGCGAACCACCGATGGGGTGATATCCACGCTCTTGGGCGCGGTGTAGGCCAGCGGTGCATGCTCGCCGAAGTGGTCCGCGTCTGCTTCATCCCAGTCTTCCATCCAGGAACCTGGAATATCCTCGAGCAGTTCGCCGGGACGCAACCACTGGAACAGCGAAGCGTAGGAGCGAGTGGACTGCAGGTTCACCCGGCGGCGCAGCATCCGGGTGTTCAGCTGCTCCGGGCTGGTCAGTCCCATCGATGCCATGATCTGCGCGCATTCGGTGACGGTCAAGCGATGGTAGTTGTAGACGCGGTGGCCCTTGTCCTCCACATCCAGGGCACGCATCAGGCGCTTGTTCTGCGTGGCTACGCCTACGGGGCAGTGGTTGGTGTGGCACTGCTGGGCCTGGATGCAGCCGGTGGCCATCATCATGGAACGCGCCGAGAAGGTGAAATCCGCTCCCTGGATCAGCCGCTTGATGATGTCGGAGCCGTTGGCGACCTTGCCTGCCGCGGCGAGGCGGATTTCGTCGCGCAGTCCGGCACCCACCAAGGTGTTGTGCACCAGCATCAAGCCTTCGGTCAGCGGGGCGCCAACATGGTCCTCGTATTCCAGCGGCGCAGCTCCGGTGCCGCCTTCAGCGCCATCAATGGTGATGAAGTCCACCAGGATGCCGGTTTCCAGCATGCCCTTGCACAGGGCCATGACGTCGGTGCGGGAACCAACGCAGAACTTGATGCCCACTGGCTTGCCACCGGAGAGGTCGCGAAGCTTCGCTACGAAGTGCATCAATTCGCGCGGGGTGGAGAATTCTGCGTGGCTGGCCGGTGAAATGCAGTCCACGCCCATCGGGACATCGCGGGCCTCGGAGATTTCCGCGGTGACCTTGGCAGCCGGCAGCACGCCGCCGAGCCCGGGCTTGGCGCCCTGGGAGAGCTTGATGGTGATGCCCTTGACTCTTTCATGGTTCGCCTTGGCAGCGAAGGTTTCGGGGTTGAAGCGGCCCTGCTCGGTACGGCAGCCGAAGTAGCCTGAACCGATTTCCCAGAACAAGTCGGCCCCGTATTCCAGGTGGTACTTGGTCAGCCCGCCCTCACCGGTTTCATGGACGAATTCTCCCATCGCGGCGCCCTTGTTCATCGCCAGCACGGCGTTGGCAGAAAGCGAGCCGAAGCTCATCGAGGAGATATTCATCAGCGAAATCTCATAGGGCTGCGAGCACTGGCTGGACCCCACCCGTACGCGGTGCTGCGATGCTACCGGGGCCACCGGAGCTGCCGAATGCAGCAGGTATTCGTGGCCGACTTCATTGACATTCAGCTCCGTGCCGAAAGCCTTATGGCTATCGGCGCCCTTGGCCCGCGCGTAGATCAGCGAGCGGGTGTCGCGGTTGAAAGGACGGCCATCGGTATTGCGCTCAATGAAATACTGCTGGATCTCGGGGCGGATGAATTCGAAGAGGTAGCGGGCGTGCCCGACAATCGGGAAATTGCGCAGGATCGCATGCTTCTTTTGCAGCAGGTCCCTGATGCCCAGAAGCACCAGCAAACCGGTGAGCACGACGAGGATCCACCACACCCATTCCCCGGAGGTGCCGGCAAGGATTGCGGTCACCACGAAGCCAGTGAATAGGACAGCCAGGAACAGGAGAACCACTATTCGCATCATGATGCGAGCCTAGTACCTCCCCGCTGCCTTGTCAGTTCCATCCATTGAGCGGGGCGTGGATCAGCTTGGCAAAATCCGGTCCGCTTCGCGCACGGCCATGCGGGAGAACAAGGATTGCCCATCGGCCAATAGCGCTGGCGCCGCACCGCGTTCCAGCACCACTCCTTCATGGAGCACCAGCACGTTCTGCGCCCGGGCCAGGATCGATAGCCGGTGGCTGATCATCAGCACCGCCATCCCTTCACCGCGGCGGCGTTCCACTGCTTCCAGGACCAGCTGTTCGCTGCGTGCATCCAGGGCGCTAGTGGATTCATCGAGGATCAATACCGCGGGGTTGCGCAGCAGCGCCCGGGCCAGGGCCACGCGCTGGCGCTGGCCACCGGAAAGCCGGGCAAAGCGATCCCCCAACCGGGTCTGCAATCCGGCCTTCTGCTGGCGCAGCCAGGGGCCCATGCCCAGCTCGTCGAGGACCTGCTCCATCTCGGCGTCGCTGATCCCGTCTGCACCCAGCAAGAGATTCTCACGCAGCGTTCCACGGATCATCACCGCCTCTTGGGAGACCAGGATGATCCGGGTGCGCAGCTGCGCCAAGCTGGCGGCCTCCAGCGGCACATCGCCGAAGCTGGCGGTGCCGGCAGCTTCCACCGAGCGCACCAGGGCTGCTGCGACCGACGATTTGCCGGAGCCGCTTTCGCCCACCAATGCGAGCAGGGAGCCTGGTTCCAGCTCGAAATCCACGCCGCGAACTACCCGATGGCGCTCGAAGGCAACCGACAGATCCGCCACGCGCAAGGTGCCGGAAGCAGGAAGGGGAACCGGGTTGGCGGGTTCGGAAACCGGATGGCTGGTTATCGCCGTGGCGTACAGCCGGCGAGCGCTGGCCAGCGAATCCTGCAGGCCCAGGATGAACCCGTCTACCGCGCGCACCGCTTCATAGGAAGGGACCAGGGCACAGCACAGCACGATCAGCATGCCGAACTGCCCGGCGGTTCCCAGCAGGACAAAGAGCGCGAGCAGGCTGCCCCAGACCACCAGCTGGGTCAGCGTGGCCCGTACCGCGCCCAGGGTTCCGGCCGATCGCGCCGCTTGCCGGCTTTCGTGCAGGCTTTCGCGCATCCGCGCCATGACGGGTTTGCCGGCATTGAATCCGTGAATCACGTCGATGCCGGCAAGCGTGTCGGCCAGCAGCTGGTTCTGGGTGCCGCGAGCACTGGCGGTGGCCCGCGCGGTACGGCGCAGGGCGCCGACCCCAATGGCCGGGATGGCCAGCCCGATCAGCACATAGCCGGCGAGCAGCACGAGGGCCGGTTGCATGCCGAATACCGCCCAGGTTCCCCAGGTTGCCAGGCCGCTGACTGCCACTGCCGCCACGGCTGGGGGCAGGGTGTGGGCGAAGAACACCTCGACCTTGTCGATGTCGCTGGTGGCCTTGGCGAGCATGCCGCCGGAATTCTTGCTGTCCGCGGCGAAGGGCGCTTGGCGTTCAAATGCCTGGTACATGCGGTTGCGCAGCCGCGCCAGGGACAGGAAGGCCACCCGGTGCCCTACATACTGCTCCAGGTAGCGCACCGCGCCCTTGACCAGCCCCAGCAGGATGACCACAGCGATCAGCGGTCCCCAGCCAAGGTCCATAGGCAGCTGCGCACCGCCCAGGTGCAGGGCCTTGGCCAGGCCGAACCCGGCCACGGCGTAGATCCCCAGCGAAGCCAGGCGAGTGGCGCAGGCCAGCACGCAGGCCAGCAGCAGCGGCGGGAGCAGGTCCTTGGTGCTGCCAATCAGCCAGGCGACGGTTTTGATAGTGGAGATTTTCTGCGTGCGCATTAGTTCCCCTCCCCCAGCTGGCTCCGGCCACTGGCATGCAGCGCATCAGCGCGTTGGCGGAATCCGTCCATGGCTTCCTTGAGATAGCCGTCGGCGGCCAGCAGCTCGTCACGGCGTCCGGCCTGGATGAGCTGTCCGTGGTCCATGACCAGAACATAGTCGTAGTCGGCCAGCAACCCCAGCCGGTGGGTGACGGTGATGACCGTGGTGCTGCGGTCCAAGGAGCGCAGGGTCCCCAGCACGTCCGCTTCGGTCTGGACGTCCAAGGCGCTGGTGGGCTCATCGAGCAGCAGCACGGGACGCTGCGCCAGCAGGGCGCGGGCCAGCGACAGGCGCTGGGCCTGGCCGCCAGAAAGCCGTGCCCCGCCCTCGCCCAGGCGTTGGGCCAATCCCCCGGGTTGCGCCTCGAACCACGCTCCCATGCCGACCTGGCGCAGCGCCACGAGCAGTTCGCCGTCGGCAGCCCGGGGCGCACCGAGCAGGAGGTTCTCGCGCAGGCTCATGCCGAAGAGCGTGGCGTGCTGTTCCACTACGGCGGTATTGGCCTTCAAGGTTGCCGGGCCCATGGCTTGGCGGGCATCGCGGATGGTGCCGGAGGACGCTTCGAGCTGGCCCTGGAGCACGCGCAGCAGCGTCGTCTTGCCGCTGCCCGAGGGGCCGATGATGGCAGTACGCGAACCGGCCGGGAAATGCCAGGAAATTTTGTCCAGCGCGTGGTGCCCGCTGTCGTAGCTGGCGCTGACTTCTTCCAGGATCAGATCGCGGTGGCGCAGGTCCACGTGCAGCGGATTGGCCATGGAGCGGTGCATGGGGATGTCGGCGACTTCGGCCAGTTTCTTCTCGGCAGCCTTGCCGGTCATCCCGATGTAGAAGAAGCTGCCGACGTAGTTGACCGGGGCGAGCATCAGGAAGCTCAGGATCACCAGGGACAGGGCAGAACCCGGGGTGATGGCCCCGGAGCTGGCGCGCCACCAGGCCAGCAGGGCGGCACTGGCGAGCAGCAGCACGGCGAAGCTGGAATCGATGACCAGCAAGATCAACTGGTTGCGGGCCAGCAGTTTCATCACTTGCTGGCGTACGCGTTCGGTGGCCTGCTCGATGCGCGATCCCATCCACCGGCTGCCGCCGTTGAGCTTGAGCATGCCCAGCGAGCGCAGTGCGTCCAGGAAGGTCGCCGAGAGGATGCCCTGGGCTCGGCGGTACTCGCCGTTCGAGGAGCCGAAGCGCCGCTGGAAGCCCAGGACGATGACCGGGACCAGCGCGGTGGGAACCAGCAGTACCAGTGCGCTGAGCGGGTCGATGGCAAAGGCGATGAAGCACAGGATCAATACCGGGGTGGCTACCGCGGAGATGGCCGGGCCGATGAAGCTGGAACGGTATTTCACGGACCGTTCCACCGAGTCCATCGCCGCATGCAGCAGCTCCCCATCGCCGGAGGCGCGCACCGCCAGCGGGCCGATGGACAGATAGTGCTTGAGCAGCTTCATGCGGTGGTACTCGGTCAGGTCGAGGCTGTTGCGCGAGATCACGACCGGGATCAAGAAGGTGGCAACCGCCATGATCAGCAGTTCGCCGAAGGCGCTGGCATACCATTGGGTGCCCAGCGGCCGATGGGCCATGAGTTCATCCAGGCCTTGGCCCACGACGATCACCAAGCCGGCGGTTCCGGCCGCGGCACTGAGGCTCAGTGCCACCACGATGGCTGTTGCAGCCGAAAATATTCCAAAGACCCTACGCACCCTCCTATCCTAGGGCAGAGCACACCGGCAGTTCCGCGCCGTGGGGCTTGCCGTCAAGGCTGGGCCGTGAAGCGTCATACATTGCCCGTGATGCGCGTTGTGCGCGAAACTGGAGTGCATGAGCACCCCGGAGCTGAAACAACGTCCGCATTCTGTCACCTTGCGATTCCTCGCGGCACCGACCGACGTCGATGTCACCGGGATTGTTCCTGCGGGCACCGTTCTGGAGTGGGTCGACAAGGCCGCCTACGCTGCGGCGGTGGGATGGTCCTCCAGCTATTGCGTTACCGCCTATGTAGGCAATATCCACTTCGCCGACCCGATCCACTCCGGGGATCTGGTGGAAGTGACCGCTTCGGTGGTGTACACGGGAACCAGCTCCATGCACATCCATACCGAGGTGTCTTTCAGCGATCCGCGCGAATTGCGTCCGGTGAAGTCCAGCAGCTGCCTGGTGATCTTCGTAGCCGTCGGCGAGAATGGCAAGCCGACCCCGGTTCCGGCGTTCACCCCGGGTACGGCCAGGGAAATCGCCATGCGCGAGAATGCGTTGGCGCGCATTGAGATCCGCGAGCAGATCGTCGCGTCCATGAACGAACAGGTATACACCGATGAGGGAACCGCCGAACGCGTGACGCTGCGCTTCCTGGCGGCGCCCACCGATGTGAACTGGGGCGGCAAGGTCCACGGCGGCATCGTGATGAAGTGGATTGATGATGCCGCTGAGCTGTGCGCGGCCCGCTACTGCCAGCAGGAAACCGTTGCAGTGTTCTCCGGCGGCGTGCGTTTCTACCGCCCGCTGCTGATCGGCCACCTGGTGGAGGTCGAGGCGCGCCTGGTCTACACCGGGAACAAGGGAATGCACATTGCGGTGCATGTGCGCTCTGGCGACCCGAAGACCCGGGAAATGCAGCTGACGACCTACTGCCTGACCGTGATGGTGACCCGCGATGAAACCGGCACCGCTGTTCCGGTCAAGCCCTGGGTGCCCGTCACCGGGGAGGACAAGCGGCTGTGGAATCACGCCCGCGACTTGCTGGCCATCCGCGCCAACGCGCCTGGCGGTTACACCCCAATCCATATGGCCAAGGAGAACGCCAAGTGAGTGCAGCAAAGCCCTTCGTCAAAGTGTGCGGCTTGTCCACTGCCCAGGACGTGCAAGCCGCAGCGGCCCATGGCGCTGACGCCATCGGGTTCGTGCTCACGCCCAGTGCCCGGGAAATCTCTGCGCAGCGCGCCGCCGCATTGGTGAAGGCTGTTCCTGCAGGCATTGCCACCGTGGCGGTATTCCGCGGCGAAGAGATCCAGACGGTGCTTCAGCTTGCGGCGGACGCCGGCGTGAGTTGGGTGCAGCTGCACGGGCAGCGCACGGCAAAGGATGTGAGCTCCGCCCATGAGGCCGGGTTCAAGGTCATCCGCGCGGTGCGGCGCGATGACCCGGAGGAGCAGTTTGCCGATTGGGGCGAAGATCTGCTGCTCATTGACGCTTCGGTCCCCGGCAGCGGCGAAAGCTGGGATTATGCGGCAGTGAAGGATCTGGCCGCTGGTCGGCGCTGGCTGGTGGCCGGCGGACTGTCCCCGCAGAATGTTGCTGATGCCTTGGCTGCGTCCAGCGCTTTCGGCGCCGATGTCTCCTCGGGCGTCGAATCATCGCGCGGAGTCAAGGATCCCGAGCTGATCGCCATGTTCATTGATGCGGCCAAGGCTTCGCCGAATCCCGCACGTTGAGTCCCCCGGCACGGCATTCGCGCCGTTCAGCAGGAATTGCGCGAGTGAATTGATTCAGCGGATCCAATTGTGCGGGGCCGGCTTGCGGGTGCTGGGCAGCGCTCCGTCCTGGCGCCACTGGTGCAGCCACTCGGGCAGCACCATGTCTGCTGGCAGTTCCAAGCCGACTGCTGCCAGGATTTCCTCGTTGGAAACCGCACCCTTTTTCGAGGTCATCCGGGTGGCGACATAGGCGCGAGCGTAGATTTCGCCCTTCACGACGATGCGCTGCTCGAAGAAGATGCATTTGTCGTCCATGCCGATCAGCCGGGTTTCCTGGGAGAACTTGGTTCCCAGGCGCACCGACTTGCGGAAGGTGATGGTCTCGGTCTGCACGACCGGAACCCATTTATTCCTGGACATGATGTCCCAGACACCGGAACGGAACATCAAGTCGAAGCGTCCGAGATCGAAGATCGAGAAGTACATGCCGTTGTTGATGTGGCCGGCAAAGTCGATATCGGTCAGCGTGGCACGCATGCCCACTGAGCTGGTGTCGAACATCGACAGCTTGGAAGCCTTCTTGCTGTTCAGGTAAACCATGAGGATTCGGAAAATCATGTGCATACCATCACATTACTGCCTAGTAACCTTTCTGCCTAGCGCATTTCCTCCCGGGTCAACGCCAGGGGTAAGCCTCCAGGCTCATGCCCGGAGAACCGCAGACCGGTAAAGTCGTTTCCAATGCCTGGCCAACGAGATGATCAAGGAACACCATGTACCGACTCCCCGAGCTAGTACACCGGAGGCTCCCGACGCTGCCTCCGGTGGATTGGGAACGTCCGTCTCCGGATAAGAAGAGCTTGCGCCGCGATATTATCGTCGCTTCGGGCTTCCTCCTGCTGGCGCTGGCCATGCACGAACTGCTGCTCTCCCTGACCGAGCAAGAGAACGCGCCCGATCCTCTTCTCGCCTATCTCGTGCTTGTGTCCCTGATCGTGCCGCTGATGTTCCGCCGGCGCTGGCCCATAACCATGATGCTCATCGGTTCGGCTGCGTTCGTGGGCGCCGGAAGCGAAAATACCTACCAAGTCGGCATGGAGCTCTGCGCGCAGCTGGCCTATTTCATCGGCATCTACACCGCGGTCACGTGGTCGAAGAACCGCCGGGGACTGTGGATAGCGATGAGCGTGGTGCTGCTGTTCATGGCTACCTGGGTGATCGTCACCTTCTTCACCTCCGATTTGCTCACGGCCACCGGAACTTCCATGGTCGAGGATCCAGCAGGCGTGCTGCCGACGTCAACGGCCTTCATCTTCTACAACCTGCTGATGAACCTGCTGTACTTCGGCGGCGCGATCTTCCTGGGCATGGTCAGCTGGACCAATGCCTACGCCAGCCAAATAGTGGAAACCCAGGCCCAGCGCATTGCCGACCAGTCCCAGCAGCTGGCAGACCGTGCGGTCAACGAGGAACGGCTGCGCATCGCCCGCGAGCTGCACGATGTCATTGCCCACCACATTGCCTCGGTGGGAATCCAGGCGTCGGCCGCCCGCATGGTGCATGAGCGCGATCCCCAGCAGTCCATCGAACTGATGCGCGGCATCGAGTCCTCGGCACGCAGTGCAGTCAGCGAAACGCGGGCACTGCTGGGCGTATTGCGCGAACATGGCGGACCGGAGGATTCGCCGAACTGCGCTGAGGGGGCACGGAACCCCGAACCATCCATGGCGCAGCTCGATGAGCTGATCGCAGCCAATGAACGCCAGGGACTGAGCATCCAGATCTCCCGCGATGAACACCAGCCCGGCTTCATTTCCGACCTGCCGGCAGGCCTGTCGCTCGCGCTCTACCGCATCAGCGGCGAAGCCCTGGCCAATGTCCGTGCGCATTCCACGGCCCGCACAGCTACCTTGTCGCTGCGTTCGGGAACCGATGCCGATGGCGCATGGATAGAAGTCGAGGTCACCGACAGCGGCCGTCCCCGGCCGGATTCCGCCGGTGGCGGCTACGGCCTGCGTGGCATTCGCGAACGCGCCAAGCTGCATCACGGGCTAGTGGAAATCGGCCCGCGCATTCCGCACGGCTGGCGTACCCGGGCCCGGTTGCGCGTGGTTTCCGACGCGGCAACTAGACTGGCAACATGAGCAAAATTACCGTGGTGATCTGCGATGACCAGTCGCTGATCCTCTCGTCGCTGAAACTGATCTTGCAAACCGATCCGCAGATCCAGGTCATCGGCACGGCAGGCAACGGCCAAGCGGGCCTGGAAATGGTTCGCGAGCTGAACCCCACGGTGGCGCTGATGGATATCCAAATGCCGCAGATGGACGGCATCGAAGCCACGAAGCTCATCGCCAGCACCACCCAGACCAAAGTCATTGTGCTGACCACCTTCAACCGCGACGACTACCTCTTCGAGGCCATGGATGCCGGGGCCAGCGGGTTCCTGCTGAAGAATGCAGAGCCTGAAATGCTGGTGGCCGCCGTGCACCAGGTGGCCGCCGGCCACGGGCTGCTCTCCCCCGAAGTCACGCTCAAGCTCATCCAGCGTGGCACCGGCGCGGTCCCTGTCGCGGATTCGGCAGCGGCAACTACCGAGGCCCAGCAGCTGGAAAAACTCACCGAACGCGAACGCCAGGTACTCTGCGAACTGGCCCAGGGCAAGAACAACCAGGAAATCGCCGCAGTGCTCTCCTTGTCGGAAGCCACGGTGAAAACCCACCTGTCGAACCTGTTGGCGAAGCTGCACCTGCGCGACCGGGTGCAGGGCGTGCTATTCGCCCACCGCGCCGGACTCATCCAATAGTTTCATTCTCCAGACGGAGCGCAAATGCTGCTTCGTTTCCTAAGCTGATGAGTAGAAACAATACTTGGCAGAGGAAAACATGCTTGAGCTAAACCATGTGTCACGGTCATTTGCACAGAATTTGGTGCTCGATGACATCAGCTTCACCGTACCTGGCGGCGCGCTCACCGGATTCGTCGGTGCCAACGGTGCCGGCAAGACCACCACCATGCGCATCATCATGGGATTGCTCAGCGCCGATTCCGGTTCTGTTTCGCTCAACGGCCAACCGCTCAATGGAGCCACCCGCCCCAACTTCGGCTACATGCCCGAGGAACGCGGCCTGTATCCCAAGCAGCCGGTCATAGACCAGCTGGTCTACCTCGGACAGCTCCATGGCCTGTCCCGCTCCGGAGCACGCAAACGGGCCATGGAACTGCTGGCCCGTTTTGGTTTGGCTGACCGCGCCAAGTCGAAACTCGAATCCCTGTCCCTGGGCAACCAGCAACGCGTGCAAGTCACCGCAGCACTGCTGCACGAACCCGACGTGCTCATCCTCGACGAACCTTTCAGCGGACTTGACCCGATCGCGGTGGACGCAATGAGCTCCATCCTGCGCGACTATGCAGCGCGTGGCGTACCGGTGCTCTTCTCTTCGCATCAGCTGGATCTGCTCGATGTGCTGGTGGACCACCTGGTGATCATCCAGGAAGGCAGGATCCTGGCCAATTCATCGGCAGCCGGGCTCCGTGCGACGCAGGCATCCCGGCACCGGTTGTCCCTGGGCTCCGACACGGGCTGGCTGCGCAATGAACCGGGGGTCACCGTTATCGATATTTCAGGCCATGACGCATTGGTGAATTTCGACTCCGAATCCGATGCCCAACGCGTGCTCGCCACCGCCATGAGCCGCGGGCCCGTCGCAGAGTTCGCAGTCCATCGCCCTTCGCTGGCCGACATCTACCGGGAGATCATCAAGTGAACACCACCACGGCTCCATGGCTCATTGTCGCCTTGCGCGAAGTCGAAACCAAGCTGCGCGACAAAGCTTTCATCATCAGCACCATCGTGACCTTGCTATTCATCATCGGATCGGTCGCCCTTACCGGTTTCCTCGCCAATCGCACGTCGAATTTCGCCGTGGCGGCCACCGACGATGCCAGTTTCCGGGTGCTGGAGCAGGTGATCCAGGATCGCCCCGAAGACGTGGAATTGAGCATTTCCAGGCTCGCTCCTGAACAGGCGGAGCAGCAGCTATCCGCTGAGCGGCTGAACGCGACCTTGTCCGGTTCGGCCGATGCGCAGGAATTCACGCTGACCGGTTTCAACGCGGTCGACCAAGAGCTCAGTTCTCTGGTCCGCGAAGCAATGAAAACCGTGAAGACCGATCAGCTGCTGGCCGAGGCCGGACTGGAATCAGCTAGCCTGCCCGATAACGAGGACCTCATTCTCGATCAGCTCCATGGCGATTCCGAACGGGCCGCGATGGCCAGTGCCATGGCGCTGGTCTTCTCATTCCTCTTCTACATGGCCGCATTCCTCTTCGGCATGCCCATCGCCAACTCGGTCATCGAGGAGAAGCAGAACCGCGTGGTCGAGATCCTGGCCAGCACCATCCGGCTGCGCCAGCTGCTGGCAGGAAAAATCATCGGGAATGTCGTTCTCGCAATGATCCAGCTCCTGGCCTTCCTCAGCATTGGCTTGCTGGCTGCCTACATTTCCCCGATCCAGATCCCGTTCCTCGGAGTTGTCACCCAGGTGGCCGGGTGGTTCGTGGTGTTCTTCTTCGGCGGTTTCCTGCTTCTGGCCGGGATCTGGGCAGCGTTGGGCTCCTTGGCTACCCGTACCGAGGATCTGCAGCAATCCAGCGGGCCCGTGGTGGGCCTCCTGATGGCGGTGCTGTTCATCGGGTTGTATGCCAAGGGCAGCTTCCTGGTGGTCGCTTCGTACATTCCTATCGTCTCCTCGGCGGCGATGCCTAGCCGCCTGCTCTCCGGCGAGGTAGCTATCTGGGAGCCGATTCTTTCCCTGGCAATTCTCCTGGCTGCCTGCTGGCTCGTGCTGCTGTTTGCCGAGAAGATCTACGGCAGGGCAGTGATGCACACCGGTGGCGCGCTGACCTTGCGCAAGGCACTGAAGCTCGAGGTCTGAGCCAGCCTGCCAAGAACAGGAAAAGGGATTGCACAGCCAGTTTCATTAGACTTGGCTAAGTGAGCGAAGAAAAACCACTGTTGCATCTGCCGGCCCGCCTGATCATTGTTTGGCTGGTGCTGATCGCCGGCATCACCGGATCCACACTGCTGTCCACCGCCGACTATGTCACCGGCGGCAGCCTGCTCTCACTGATCGCCTTATGGGTGATCAGGCTCGTGGCCATCGGCAGCTTCTGGCTGCTCGAAGCACGCAAGGACACCAAGGTCTTCGCGATGCTGCTGGTCCTGCTGTCGCTGGTCCTGGACATCTTGCTGAAGCTGCCGGTACTGGACACCGTGGAGTATGGCGATTGGTTCCTGGTCTCCGCGCTGGATCTGCAAGGAATGTACACCGGCTACTTCACCGTCTGGGGCCTGCTCCTGCCGGTGCTTTCGCTGGTTGGCTGGTTCGTCCTGCGTCCCCGCAAGCTCGCTGGCTGGATCGTCGGCCTGCTCTCGGCGGTGGGCCTGGGATTTGCGGCCCTATCCGTGGCTGGTTCGGCCAGCGGATCCGTACTCGCCTTTACCCTGGTGACCTTGGCGCGCTACATTCTTCCGGCGATCCTCTCCGCCACCGCGGATCTTCTGGTCGCCAAGTTCAAGGTACGCAAGAAGTAAAGAGCTTTCCAACATAAAGCAGTGGCCAGCATCCAAATGAATGGATGCTGGCCACTGCTTTATGCGCTTGCCTGCTAGATCAGCGAATCGCTGAGGTGATTCGGGGTGCCGAAGCGGTGAGCGGTGATGGATACCGCCTGCTCATGCAGGAATGGAAGCATCTCCACCCGTCCGGCAGCGGTCACCGGCGATGCGTAGATGGCCACATCCGGCTTGCCGTTGGCTGCCTCGGCGACAGCCTTCATCGAGCCGCCGATCAGGCGGATGCGGGCAGCGGACTCCGGACCGGTCTTCGCAGCCAGCTTCGCAGCACGGGCGGCGAATGCCGCAGCGTCTTCGCGCACCACGGTGACCGAGTTCTCGGCCAACAGGTTGCGCACGCCCAAGGGCAGCTGCACGTCAGCGGAGAAGATCACGCGGGAACCTGCGGTGACACCGGCGGCAATGACGCGCAGCGCCTCGGCCAGTCCGTGGCCGCTGGTGGCTTCTTCGAAGCGCACGGTCACGTCAACCGCGCGGTAGCGGAAGATGTTGCGCTCGGCGACCAGCCCCGAGCGGTCCTTGGCCTGGTTGAACTCGTTGTTCCACCACAGCTTGTCGCTGGCCAGTGCCGAGCCCAGCCACTGCGCCTGCTCCGAATCCAGTTCTGCGGTGTTCAGCAGGCGCTGGTCGAATGCCGAGAGCGCTGCGCCCTGCGTGGCGGGGGCGTCCACCCAGGAGCCCATGCCGACCAGGTAGTTCGGGCCGCCGGCCTTGGTGCCTGCGCCGATGGCCGACTTCTTCCAGCCGCCAAACGGCTGGCGCTGCACGATGGCACCGGTGATGCCGCGGTTGGCGTAGATGTTGCCCGCCTGGATGTTCTCCAGCCAGTAGCCCATCTCCGCCGAATCCAGCGAATGCAGGCCCGAGGTCAGGCCGTAGTCCACCTCGTTGACGATCTCCACCGCTTCTTCCAGGGTCTTGGCGGTCATCACGCCGAGAATCGGGCCGAAGTATTCGGTCTTGTGGTACTCGCTGCCGCGGGCCACATCGTAGCGCACGCCCGGCGAGTAGAGCTTGCCCGAGTCATCGAGCTGCTTCGGCTCAATGGCCCAACGCTCGCCGGCGCCCAGGGTGGTCAGGCCCCGCTTGAGCTTTTCGCCCGGCTCGCCGATCAATGGACCCATCTGGGATTCGGGGTTCCACGGGTAGCCGACCTTCAGCGACTTCACCGCATCGATCAGCTGGTTGTTGAAACGGCGGGATTCAGCCACCGAGCCCACCAGCACCACCAGCGAAGCTGCCGAGCACTTCTGTCCGGCGTGGCCGAAGGCCGACTGCACGACGTCGCGCGCAGCCAGATCCAGGTCGGCGTTCGGGGTGACGATGATGGCATTCTTGCCGGAGGTCTCAGCCAGCAGCGGCAGGTCCTTGCGGAAGGAGCGGAACAGTTCCGCGGTCTCGTAGCCGCCGGTGAGGATCAGGCGGTCCACGCGCTCATCGGAGACCAGCTGCTGGCCCAGGGAGCGATCGCCCACGAAGACCAGCTGCAGCACGTCCTTGGGCACGCCGGCATCCCACAGGCACTGCACCATGACGGCGCCCACGCGGGCGGCCTGGCTGGCAGGCTTGATGATCACCGAGGAACCGGCGGCCAGCGCCGAGAGGGTGGAACCGGCCGGAATCGCCATCGGGAAGTTCCATGGCGGGGTGACCACGGTCAGCTTCGACGGGACGAACTTCGCGCCATCCACGGCATCCAGTTCGCGGCCCAGTTCCGCGTAGTAGTGCGCGAAGTCGATGGCCTCGGAAATTTCCACATCGCCCTGGTCAATGGTCTTGCCGCATTCGGAGCCCAGGACCTCGAGCAAGGTGGCGCGGCGCTCCTCGAAGAGCAGGCCGGCACGGTGCAGGATCTGCGCGCGCTGGGCCGAGCCCAGCTGCTGCCAGCCGGCGGCGGCATCCACGCCCATGGCGATGGACTCGTCGAGTTCGCCGGCGCTGTTCAGGGTGTTGTTCTTGACCAGTTCCTTGCCCAGCGGCGATTCCTGCATCTTGGCCAGGATCTCGCGTCCCCAGGCACGGTTCTGGTTCAGGTCCGGGTCGGTATCGGGGGTGTTGAAGAATTCGGTGGAGCCGTCGGCGAAACCCGCCACGCGGGTGCTCAGCGACGGATCCTGGACCTGGCGGTTCTGCACGCGATGCGGGGCAGGGACCACATTGGACATGGCTTCCAGGGATGCGAGGAAGCGGTTCTTCTCGCGTTCGAACAAGGCCTCGTTCTTGGCCAGCTCGAAGACTGCGGACATGAAGTTTTCCTGGCTGGCGCCCTCTTCGAGGCGGCGGATCAGGTAGGCGATGGCCACGTCGAATTCCTGCGGGTGCACCACCGGGGTGTAGAGCAGCAGCGAGCCGACGTCCTTTCGCACCGCTTCGGCCTGGCCGGTGGCCATGCCCAGCAGCATTTCGAATTCGATGCCGTCGGTGGCGTTGCGCGACTTGGCCAGCAGCCAAGCCAGCGCGACATCAAAGAGGTTATGCCCGGCGATGCCGATGCGGATGTTCTTCACGTGTTCCGGACGCAGCGCGTATTCCAGCACGGACTTGTAGCTGGTGTCGGAGTCCTGCTTGGTGTGCCAGGTGGCCAGCGGCCAGCCGTGGATGTCAGCTTCCATGGTTTCCATTGGCAAGTTGGCGCCCTTGACCACGCGGACCTTGATCGGTGCGCCGCCTTCGGCCACGCGGGCCGCGGAGAATTCCTGGAGCTGGATCATCGCGCCCAGGGCATCTGGCAGGTAGGCCTGCAGCACGATGCCGGCGGGCAGGTCCTTGAATTCGGGCTTGGACAGGCTCTTGGTGAAGACCGCGATGGTCAGCTCCAGGTCCTTGTACTCTTCCATGTCCAGGTTGATGAATTTCTTCTTCGGGCTGTTGGCAGCCAGCTCATACAGCGGCTGCAGCTTGTCCACGATGTGCTCCACGGCTTCATCGAACGCCCAGTGGTTGTGCGGGGCGACGGTGGAGGAGACCTTGATCGACACGTAGTCCACGTCATCGCGTTCCAGCAGCTTGGTGGTGCCATCCAGGCGGCGGGCCGCTTCGCCTTCGCCGAGGATCGCTTCGCCGAGCAGGTTGACGTTCAGATCCACGCCCTCGCGCTTGATCTTGGAGATCGCGCCGCCCAGCTTGGCATCCGAGGCGTCAATGATCAGGTGGCCGACCATCTCGCGCAAGACCTTGCGGGCGATGGGGACAACTACCTGCGGCACGATTGGGGCCATGGCGCCGCCAACTGCGACGGCCTTGCGCATGTACCAGGGAAGGAAGCCTGGAACCATTGGGGCCAGCGCCTTGAGGTTGGCTGCCGCGACGTTCAGGTCTTCGGGGCGGATCACGCCATCGACGAAGCCTACGGTGAAGTCCAGGCCCTTGGGGTCCTTGAGCACTCCGGCCAGGCGGGCGGCGGCGGCATCTACGGGATATTCGGAAGCTTCGGTGAGCCAGCGGCGCACCAGCTTGATGACGTCGTCAGCGAGTTCGGCCGGCGAGGTGAGCGGGTTGCCGTCGGCATCTAGTGCGGCTGGCACTACGTGCTGGGTGGAGGTGAAAGACACTGGTGGTCCCTTCGATGCAATTCGTACTTGTGGTTCGGCACCGAACGCTGATGTCGTTATGGCTAATCCGGCGGCCTGCTGCTGCCAGTGGGCCGATAAGAAAAGCTGTGTGCAAGATCGAGTATGAACCTATATTGTCTTAAGCAAAAGTGAACAAAACCGAAGATGTTCGTTCGGTTTTGCCGAAGTGTCTGGACTCCGTGAGTCCCCATTAACTGAATGGCGGGAAATCCGTGCTTGAACTGAGAAGATTGCGCTTGCTTCGCGAATTGCATATCCGCGGAACCATTGCCGAGGTGGCCGATGCGCTGAGCTACTCCCCCTCCTCCGTGTCGCAGCAGCTGAGCCAGCTGGAAACCGAAACCGGAGTGGAGCTGCTGCGGCGCACCGGACGCACCCTCAAGCTCACCCCGCAGGCCCAGATCCTGGTGGCCCACACCGAAGAGCTGCTCGATTCCATGGAACGCGCCGAAGCGGATCTGTCCGCGGCCATGTCCACGGTGTCCGGAACCGTCCGGCTAGCGGTTTTCCAGACGGCCATGCTCCGGCTCATGCCGCCGGTACTGCGCGAACTGCGCACCAGGCACCCCAATCTGCGGGTGGAAATGAGCCAGCAGGAGCCAGCCGACGCGCTGAATGAAACCAGCAGCCGAAGTTTCGATTTGGTGGTCGCGGAGCAGTACTCGGGGCATTCCGCACCGCACTATGACAACCTCGATCGGCGTGTTCTGACTCACGATCCGATCCGACTGGCCTTGCCGGCACGGGGCGCGGCCGGAAACGCGGAATTCGACCGGGTGCACACCTTGGAGCATGCCAATTCCCTGCCCTGGGTGGTGGAGCCAGCGGGCGCCGCCAGCCGGCACTGGGCCCTGCAGGCTTGCCGGCTTGCGGGGTTCGAGCCGGACCTGCGCTACGAAACCGCTGATTTGCAGGCTCACGTGCAGTTAGTCGCTTCAGGCAACGCCGTGGCGATGCTCCCGGAGCTGGTTTTGCGCGACCAGCGCAGCAGCCTGCGCACGGTGGATCTTCCCGGCTCTCCGGAGCGCACCATCTTCACCGCCATGCGGCATTCCTCCACCCAGTCCCCGGCCATCCGCGCGGTGCGCAAATCGCTGCACGCGCAGCCCGGAATGAGTGATGCAAGCAACTCCGCGATTTTGGCTACCCCTGCAGACTTCGATACGGTCGACTAGATAACAGAATGATCACAGACCAAATGGCACCCGGCGACAAACCGGAGAATTAGTGCCATAGTGGTGACTCGCACCACAGAAATCCGCGCCTATGGCGGCTGAGAAAAGCCCCAGGCACAAACGGTAATGAGGAAAAATGTCCGACCAGACTTTCCAGATGATTGCGATCGCAATTTACATGGCCGCCATGCTTGGCATCGGCTATATTGCATATCGCCGCACCAACAACATTGACGATTACATGCTGGCCGACCGCGGCCTGAAGCCGTGGGTCGCAGCCCTTTCCGCAGGCGCATCCGACATGTCCGGCTGGCTGCTCATGGGCCTGCCCGGCGCCATCTACCTCGGTGGCTTGCACGAAGCATGGATCGGCATCGGCCTGCTCATCGGCGCGTGGCTGAACTGGAAGTTCGTCGCCCCGCGGCTGCGTTCCTACACCGCGATCTCGCAGAACGCCATCACCATCCCGAGCTTCTTCGAAAAGCGCCTGAAGGACAACAGCCACCTGCTGCGCATCGGCGCATCGGTGATCATCCTGGTGTTCTTCACCTTCTACGTATCCTCGGGAATGGTGGCTGCAGGCAAGTTCTTCGAGGCTTCCTTCGGCTGGCAGTACCTTGCGGGCATGTTCTTCGTGGCAGGAATCACCTTGCTCTACACCCTGTTCGGCGGCTTCCTCGGAGCATCCTTGACCGATATGGTCCAGGGCGTGCTGATGTTCGCCGCACTGATTGCCGTGCCAATTGTGGCAGTCATCCAGATCGGCAGCATCGGGGACATCACCTCGAAGGTCACCGAAGTCAATCCCGAAGCGTTCAACCTGTTCTCCTCCTTCAGCGACAACAGCGCGATCCTCGCCGCCGTGGCCATCTTCTCCACCGCAGCGTGGGGCCTGGGCTACTTCGGCCAGCCGCACATCATCGTGCGCTTCATGGCGCTGCGCACCCCGGGCGAAGCGAAGACCGCACGGCGCATCGGCATCGGCTGGATGTTCCTGACCACCCTGGGCGCCATCGCCACCGCGTTCATCGGCGTCGCGTACTTCGCCGATCAGCCGCTGGACAAGGCCAGCAGCGAAACTGTCTTCCTGCTGCTGAGCCAGATCTTCTTCCACCCGCTGATCGCCGGCCTGGTGCTCGCCGCGGTGCTGGCGGCCATCATGTCCACCATGTCATCGCAGCTGATCGTCTGCTCCTCGGCACTGGTGGAGGACCTGTACAACATCACCGGCCGCAAGGCTTCGCCCAAGGCCCTGGTCATGCTGGGCCGCTCGGGCGTGCTGCTGGTGGCCGTCATCGCCGCCCTGCTGGCGCTGAACCCGAACTCCTCCATCCTTGAGCTGGTCTCCTTCGCGTGGGCGGGCTTCGGCGCCGCCTTCGGCCCGGTTGTCCTGCTGGCCCTGTACTGGCGCAAGCTGACCGCCGTGGGCGGTTTCGCCGGCATGGTCACCGGCGCCGTCGTGGTGTTCATCTGGGGCAACGTGGACGTGCTGGCCTCGGCCATGTACGAGATCGTCCCGGGCTTCCTCGCCGCACTGGTTGTCGCATGGCTGGTCTCCCGGGCAACCTACCGCCCGAACCCGACCATCGATGCCGAGTTCACCGAAATGGAACAGGAAGTCGGCGCGAAGGTTACCGCCTAGCCAACGCCCCGATCCGAAGCTCCCTTGGTCCGCATGGACCAAGGGAGCTTTTCCCGTTCCCGGACCCTGGTGTAACAGTTCAGGCAGGCTTCGATGTCTATCCTGCCGAAGTGCACCGGGCACAGTAGCCTAGAGCTATGCCCGAGAAACCGAGCTGGAAGGAACTATTCCAAGATGAGCACCACGAGTAAATTCACGCACTGGCAGCGCACCGAGTCACAGTTCCTGGCCGCTGACCCGCAGGCCGTCTACTCGATCGTGGGCAACCTGTCGCAGACCGGCCAGTGGATGAAGAGCTTCGACGGCTTCGTCGTGCATGACGACCAGCGCGGCGTGGGCACCAAGGTGGACCTGCTGCCGCCGGGCAAATTCTTCGGCCCGCTGCACCGCAGCACCGCGCCTTCGGGCTCCATCACCCGGCGCAACCAGGACACCCTCATGGTGGAGTTCACCCAGCCGCAGCCGGCCGGTGAAATGGTCTTGCGCTGGCAGGTAGAGCCCCATGAGCACGGATCCGTGCTGCACTTCACCGCTGAGCTCAACGGCCCGGGCACCACCGCTTTCAAATTCACCGTGGCCAACGCCCTGTGCAAGGACTTCGCCATCGCGGCGGCCCGCCTGTACCGGATCATCGCCCCGGGTGCGCACCGCAAGCGCGATGCCCATGTGGTGATCTCCGGCGGTCGCGGATTCCTTGGCCGCAACCTCGTCGCCGATCTGGTCTGCCGCGGCATTTCCGTATCGGTGCTGACCCGCAACCCGGAAAATGATTTCCCTGCCGAGCAGTACAGCTGGGATGGCGTGCACCAGGGGCCCTGGGCCCGCGCGCTGTCCAGCAAGAATACGGTGCACCTGGTCAATCTGGCTGGCGAGCGCGTCGATAAGCGCAACACCCCGGAGAACATCGCAGCGCTCACCGACTCGCGCGTGGGCTCCACCAAGACCTTGGCCGAAGCCGCAGCCTCGGTGCCCCAGCTGGCCACCTGGATCCAGGCCAGCACCACCGCCATCTTCGGTGACGCCGGCGAGGAAGAGCTGACCGAGTCCAGCCCCGTGCCCAGCGACCAGCGCGCCCTGCCGGAAATGACCGGGGTCGCTTCGGCATGGGAGCAGGCCTTCGCCGAAGCTGCGGTCAACGCCGAGCAGCGCTATCTCTTGCGCACCTCGCTGGTGATGCACCCCGATGCTCCCCTGCTTGGCCCGCTGAACCTGCTGGTGAATACCGGCATGGGCGGTCCGCTGGGGGACGGCAAGCAGTGGTTCAGCTGGATTGGGCTGGAAGACTGGCTGCGCTTGATCCGTTGCCTGCTCGGCTTCGAAGAGCCCTCCATCCCTGCCGGCCTGGTTCATGCCGCCAGCCCGAAGCCGCTGCGCAATGCCGAGGTCATGGCCGCCTTGCGATCCATCGCGGGGTTGCCTGGCCTGCCCACCGGCTCGGTGCTGCCCAAGATCGGCGCCGCGGTCATGGGATCCAATGCCCGGGTCGCGTTGACCGGCCGCAAGGTCACCAGCGAAGTCTTGCAGCAGGCCGGATTCGAATTCCAGCAGCTGGATTTCGCATCGACGGTGTCTGGCTAGCAGCCGCCAGTTACCGCAATAAGGAGTAACCTTTACCTCGCTTTGGGCTCGAACCTGCCGTTGCATGCTAAGTCACAAGCCGCATCGGCGGGGGCGGGTCCAATGTTCACCACGCGTTAAGCAGAACGTGTGCCGGTGCTTACGATGAGCGCTGAGCATGAAACTGTCACGCATTGTGCCGTGCAACCGCCCTTCTTCGGACAGTTTCAAAGGACATCTCCACATCATGGCCAACATTCTTGAAGCCCACGCCCCGGCTTCTCGCCACCGCATGCCCAAACCCAGCGATCTGGACAAGCTGCGCCACAAGGCGCGCGTTGTTACCGATCAGCTCAGCGCAAACGTCGCCGTCGACGCGGCCTACAACGAGTCCGAACCCGCGAATCCCCCGGCCAAGGTCCTGCGCATGGACCGCAAGCTGAAGAACATGAGCGAAGTTCGCCATTTCTTCCGCACCAATACCACTCCGATCTTCTTCCTCGGCGCCACCCCGGTCAATCTGCTGGGCCTTGACCGATGGGTCCGCAAATTCAGCTACATCACCTACTACGACGGCTGGGACGGCCACCACCCGCGGGTCTTCACCCCCGCCGAGAAGCCCTATGTCGATTTCCAGAGCGCCGAAGAGATCAACAACTGGCTGCTGGAGAACTCCGAGGTCCGCGAATACATCGATTCCCAGTGCACCCCGGGCGGTCCCCGGCCGAAGATCGCGATGGTCTTCTTCGACGAGGAAACCGAATCAATCTGCGAGGAACTGGGCTACGACCTGATCCTGCCCTCGGCCGCCTTGCGCACCGAACTGGACTCGAAGATCGTTACCACCAAGCTGGGCAATGCCGCCGGCGCACCATCGGTGCCCAACGTGCTGGGCACCGCCGATAACTACGACGAGCTCATGGAACTGGCCGGGGAAGCCGGCCTGGGCAAGGACCTGGTGGTCCAGACCCCCTACGGGGATTCGGGCAAGACGACCTTCTTCATCGACTCGAAGGCGCAGTTCAAGGCGCATGCCAAGAACATCATCGGCGAACAGCTCAAGATCATGAAGCGCATCAACAACCAGCCGGTGGCCGTTGAGGCAGTGCTGACCGAATGCGGCACGGTGGTGGGGCCGATCCTGACCGAACTGGCCGGCTACAAGGAACTGACTCCGTACAAGGGCGGCTGGTGCGGCAATGAGATGCACCCGGATGTGGTCACCGACTCGCAGCGTTCGCGCGCCATCGATCTGGTCCGCAAGGTGGGCAACGGTCTGAAGGACACCGGCTACCGCGGCTTCTTCGAGGTGGACGTGCTGGTGGACACCGACACCGACGAGGTGTACCTGGGCGAACTGAACCCGCGCATCTCCGGGGCCAGCGCCATCACCAACGTCACCGCCGGAGCCTATGCCGACGTGCCGCTGTTCCTCTTCCACCTGCTTGAATTCCTTGATGTGGAATTCGAGCTGGACGTTGACGAGATCAATGCTCGCTGGGAAGAGATGAGCGGGGCTGATGTCTGGAGCCACATGATCATCAAGGAAACCGATGACATCCTGCAGTACATCACCCATGCCCCACGCACCGGAAACTATTACCTCGACTCGCGCGGCAAGCTGCAATTTTCCCGTTCCGCATTGGACTGGCACCAGCTGCAGACCCACAAGGAAGCATTCTTCCTGCGCATCTACGGCGTAGAGGATTACCGATGGAAGGGAGCCGATCTTGGGGTCCTGGTCACCAAGGCCAAGCTGCAGTACGAAGGCAAGAAGAAAACCAAGCTCAGCATCGATGCCAAGCACTTCATCTCCTGCATCCGATCCCAATACAAGGGAATTGACGTTCCGCCATCAGAGCATGGCAACTGAAGCGACTGATGCCGCCGGGCACATGGCGGCCAACTTGGCAGGTCCTCCCAGCAAGGCGCTGAACATCGCCACCTGGCAGTACCCGCAGAATATCAAGCGCTCATTCCAGAACATCGCCAGGATCCATCCCACCGTGAAGGTTTCGCGCGGCGATGGCCCGATCGTCAGGCTGCACCTGGCCGAGGAGAAGCTGGGCAAACTGGAAGTGGCCAAGGCGAGCATTACCGACCCGGCGCTGACCGTGCGTGGGGTAATGCACGCGACCAATACCGACGCCGTGCTGGTTATGCACAATGGACGGATCCTCTGGGAGAAGTACTACAACACCATGACGTCGCTGACCGATCATCTGCTGATGTCGGTCAGCAAGACCCTGGTGGGTTCCCTGGCCGGGGCGCTGGTGGACGCCGGAATGCTTGATACCGAGCAGGCGGTAGCCACCTACGTGCCGGCGTTGGAACGCAGCGGCTATGCCGGCGCCCGGGTGCGCGACCTGCTGGATATGCGCTCCGGGATCAAATTCTCCGAAGAGTATCTGGATCCCAATGCCGAGGTGCGCCAGCTGGAGGAGGCCATCGGCTGGGCCCCGTCGCGTGGCGGCATCGGGCCTATCGGGATGTACGAGTTCTTGCTGACCCTGCAGGCCAAGGGACCGCACGGCGGGGTCTTCGAATACCGTTCCTGCGAGACCGACGCCCTGGGCTGGGTGCTGGAAGCCGCCGGCGGCGCCCCGCTGCAGGAACTACTTTCGGATTATGTCTGGTCCAAGCTCGGTGCCCAGCAGGATCTGGTGATGGGCGTTGACCAATTCGGCACCGGAATGTTCGACGGCGGATTCAACGCCTGCCTGCGCGATTTGGCGCGTTTCGGCCATCTCTATGTCAATGGCGGGCGTGCGCTGACCGGCAAACAGGTTCTCTCCGAGGCATGGATCGCCGACACCTTCGCCACCGATCCCGCACTGGTCCAGGCGTTCGCCCAGTCCCCGGGCGACAACATGATGCCCGGCGGGCACTACCGGAACCAGATCTGGTTCCCGAACCCTGCCACCGGGGCCGCGGTGGCCCTGGGCATCCATGGCCAGATGATCTATATGGATCCGGCGACCAAGCTGGTCGCGGTCAAGCTTTCCAGCTGGCCGCTGCCGCAGGATGCTTCCAAGCTGTTCCCGACCATTCGTGCGTTCGAGGCGATCTCGGCGCATCTGGCCGGACGGAAAATACAGCCTTAGGGCTGCTTACGATTCAGGCCCTGATTTGCGCATTCGGTGCGCGAATCAGGGCCTTTGCCGTGCTGGCAGCTATTCTTGCGTGCAGCGTTCTTCGCCGCGGAAGCCGGAACCCACCCGGGGATGCCGGGTGGGTCCGCAAGCTGCGTTCAAGGCAAGCCGCTCTTCGCGCTCAGGGCTGCTGCGCCGCGATCTGTTCCAGGGCTTCGCAGGTGAACACCTGGTAGCCCAGGTCCTGGTGGTAGCCGTGGATCTCTCTGGTATCGAGCCGGTCCATGTAATCCAGAATGCACAGGGTAATGACCTGGCCGGGGACCAGCACCGGGAATCCCGGCGGGTACGGGGTGACGAATACCGCCGACACGACGCGTTCTCCGTTCACCAGCTGGGTGCGGATCTGCGCGGAGGACAGGAAATGCGTCGCCGGGTCCTGGTAGGTCAGGTAGTAGGCCGAGCGCATGTCCCCGCTTCCACCGCCTCCTGCGAATTCAGGAGCGAAGGCGCTGAAGTCCGGCAAGGGAATCTGTTCGGCCGCAGGCTTCTTGCCCAGTGCCAGCACTCTCCCATCCAGCCGGCGTTTGCGGTCCAGTTCCTCGGCGATCTTCACCAGCACCTCGATCAGGTGCGCCACGGCCGAACGGGTGGTGCCGATATTGGTCATCAGCAGCACCGAGGTGCGGCTGGTCTTGTTGACCTGGATCGAATGCCCATCCATCAGGTATTCGTGCTTGAAGGTGTCCCCGTCCACGCCGGTGCGGCTGATGTCCAGGGTCAGGCGCGAGGGGTCGACCACGAACTCGTCTTCCGCCCAGGCTTCGTCCCAGGCTGCCAGCCCGTCGCGCACCGGGTTCTGCGTGGTGGACTGGCGGTACTTCTGCGGGATCAGGTCCGTCGAATGCAGGATCTTGAAATACTTGCCCAGCAGCTCGTTGCGCGCCATGGCCCGCGAAATCGACTGCGCCAAATCGACCTGGCGCTGCACCAGCGCGTAGCCTTCCAGCTCCGCCTGACGGCGGCCGATATCCAGCGAAGCGAGGATCTGGTAGTTCGGCGAGGTGGAGGTGTGGGTCATGTAGGCCTCGCGGAAGGCGTTGAGGTTGCGCACCGCGAAATCCTGGTCGTAGATGTGGATCATCGAGCCCTGGCGCAAGGAGGTCAGGGTCTTATGCGTGGACTGCGTGGAGTACACCCGCAAGCGGACCTGCTCCGGATCCGGAATCAACCGGGTCTCCAGCCAGGCCTGGTCATTCTCCGGGTGCTCCACGGTGCCCGGTGATGGAAGGGCCGCACGCTGCGCGGCGTAGCGCTGGTGGTAATCCGCGGTCTCCAGCTGCTTTTCGAGCACGGCCGCCACGGTCATGGCGGTGCGCTGGCGGTACACCGGGTGGAATCCTGCGAAGGCGAACCAGGCCTCGTCCCAGAGGAACACCAAATCCGGCTTGATGGCCAGGCATTCTTCCATCACCCGGCGCGGGTCGTAGATGATCCCGTCGAAGGTGCAGTTGGTCAAGGTCAGCATCTTGACCTTGTGCAGCAGGCCCTCGCGGCGCAGCTGCAGCAGCCGTCCCTTGATCTCCTCCAGCGGCACCGCCCCGTACATCGAATGCTCGTTGAGCGGGTAGGCCTCCAGGTAGCTGACGTTCGCCCCGGCGAGCACCAGCGAGTAGTGGTGGGACTTGTGGCAGTTACGGTCCACCAGCACGATGTCCCCCGGAGCGAGAATCGACTGGTGCACGATCTTGTTGGCGGTCGAAGTGCCATTGGTGACGAAGTAGGTGCGGTGGCTGCCAAAAGCCCGGGCCGCCAGCTCGTGGGCCTTCTTGATGGAGCTTTGCGGGTCCAAGAGGGAATCGAGCCCGCCGGAGGTGGCCGAGGTTTCGGCCAGCAGCAGGTTCTTGCCATAGAAGTCCACCAGGTCCCTGGCCCAGGGAGAGTTCTGCACCGAACCTGCGCGGGAAATCGGCATGGCGTGGAAGACCCCGCCAGGCCGCTTGGCGTACTTCTGCAGGGCGTTGAAGAACGGGGTCTGGTAGCGTTCGAGCACTTCCGAGACAATCGACAGGTGCAGGTCCATCCGGTCATTGCGCGAGAAGATCCGGCGGAAACGCCCGGTGATCTCGTGGGCAATGGATTCCAGGGCGACCCCGGCGATCAGGTACACCGGGACTTCGGGGCGCAGTTCATCGAGGATGTTTTCCAGATCCAGCAGGCCCTGGATCTGCCTGGTGGATTGGAAATAGCCTTCCATCCGCCGGGCAATGAAATTCTTGAGCGTCGAGGATAGCCGGCGGCGCGTGCGCACATCAAAGCGGGCGGTGAGCACGACGGACTGGATGCCGGGATTGATCAGGATCGCGGCCAAGGCATCTTCCACGCTGGGCACCACCACGAAGTTGTAGTGGAACGGATCGGTGCGCTGGCGCTGTTCGGCGATTTCTTCCTTGAAGAGCTCAATCTCCTCCGCCGGGCCATTATCCACCAGCAGGATTTCCACCATCGGTGCCTGCACCCTGGCGTTGCCAGGTGCACCGTTACCCAGCTGGGATGGATCCTGTTCCGCCTCGTCATGGCCTTCAAGGTCAATGTACTGGGTCAGCGTCCTGAAGGTCTGGTTCGCCTGGTAGACCAGCTTCATCGCATCTTCGTACTGCCCGCCGGACATGAGCCGGGAAACCTCGTTGAAGTATTCGATGCCGGGATTCGCCCAGTACGGTTCTATGGCTGCCAGCAGCCCCAGCAACCGGCCGGCTTCCAGCTCATGCTCCGTGCGGCGGTCTTCCTCCTGGTATTCAGAAGAGATCTCGCTGAGCACATAGCCCAAGTGCTCCCACGCGTCCTTGCGTTTGCGCCACGCGCTTTCAGGCGTAGCCGTTCCCTGGTTCGTCCCGTAGGTCAACCTCTTGCTCACGGTTGCCGGTATTCCTTTCACCCCTGCAGCGTTAACTGGTTGTTAACAGCGCGAGCGAAGCCATGCCGCTCGGTATCGTGAGACTATGCCACTTCCGAAGCGGTTCCGAACCCTTGAGGCGATATTACGCATTATTATCGCCTTACGGCGAAGTGTTCACCTGCCGTTCACCTTCCTGGGCCCAGCGGCGAACAGCGGCCAAAGACGAGTTGGACTCCAGTTGAATTCTGGTGCTGCACGACGCGGTTTCCTGATCTGGTTCAGCTACTGATCAGCCGCCCACCGCGTTTGCGGGCGCTAACCACCAGAGAGGCCTTAACTTGCAGCATCGAGTTCCCCCAGGCGCTGTGGGAAATGAAGTCATAGAGCTCGGCCTGGTTGGCCACCGTCACGTCGACCACCAACTGGCAATCCCCGGCCACGGCCGCTGCATAGCGAACTTCCGGTCGGGTGGCGAGTCGCTGGCCCAATTTTTCGACTTGGGATGGCGTCGTCGAAACCCAGAGCAATGCCTCGACCGGCAACCCCACGGCCAGGGGCTCAACCAGGGCGCGAATGGCGATCTGCCCGGTGGATAGGAGCCAATCGATCCGCCGCGCAACAGAGGTCTCGCTCATCGCCACCCGGCGGGCAATCGACTCGAAGCTGGCTCTGCCGTCATCGTGCAAAGCATCGATGATCTGCTCGTCCTTGGAGTTGAGGTTCGGCTGGATGCGCCAGCTCGTGACATCCGGGTCCTTTTGCAAGGCAAGCTCTTCTGCGGGCTTCAAGGATCCCAGGCGCCACCCGCGGATCGTCTTGAAGTACTTCAACACCGGATACACGACAATCGACGAGACCCCCGGCGTAGCAGGCAGTTCCAGCGAGAGCACTTCGGTCACATCTCCGTTGTAGTGCATTTCCACGACGAGATCCTCCCGGCCAGTGACCTGGTAGGAAAAGCTGGTATCCGGCCGGGAAGACAAGGATTCACTGGCAATCCGCCCGGTGCCCGGGGCGCAAGTGCACGCGATCAGCAGCGAATGCTCGCGGTGGCGGATCGCCGCAACCGTAACCAGCCCATTCTCCAGCAGCCACGCGCCATGGCGGGCGACCGAGCGTTCAGGCAGGTCAAGCACGGCAGCTATCTTCCGCCAGGTGGCTCGCCCGTCCACTTGGAGGGCGGCAATGATGCGGCGTTGCACCGTGCTCAGCTCGATCATCCGTTCCTCTGTTCTAGTCATCCAGCGGCGTCCCGCACCTCCTGGTTGGCCGTTTTCGGCCGGCCAATCGATGCATACTTCAGCGCGCGCCGGCCAGGCAGCTGCGCGGCATCTGTCGCCGCAAGCTGCGCAAGCGCCGTGGACACTGCCGCTCCGACTTCCAGCGAGAAGCGCTTCGGAGCGGTGGTCACATCATACTCCTCGGGGACGATCACCTGTACTATCCCCGCACGTCGCAGCGAGTATGCATCGGTTTTCTGGGCATAAGCCAACGGTGCGGCGTGCTCCGTGTCCCGGTACATGATCGCGCTGGCTCCCTCCGGCGGCAACGGGGAGAGCCAGGAGTTTGCTGCGGCTATGGAGATATCAGCCGGCAGCAAGGCCAGTGCGCCGCCTCCGGTGCCCTGGCCCAGCAGCAGCGAAACGCTCGGAACGCCAATGCCCACCAAGGTGCTCAGCGAGCGGGCAATCTGCCCGGCCATGCCGCCTTCCTCGGCCTCACGGCTCAGCGCCGCTCCTTCGGTGTCGATCACGGTGAGCATCGCTATGCCCAGATTCTGTGCCAGCAGCGCCCCCCTCCGGGCTTCGCGCAGGAAGGCAGGCCCCAGCGGATCGAGGTTTTCGGAGTGGTCTATCCGCGACCGGTCCTGGCCGATGACCACCGCCGGCTGGCCCCCGAAGCGCGCGAGCGCCAGGTACATACGCGGATCACTTTCCCCTTCGGCGCTCCCGGAAAGCTGCAACGCATCGCTGGCGGCGTACTTGATGACGTGGCGCACCGAGGGGCGTCGGGATTTGCGCGTGGCGAGTATGGCATCCCACACCTGGGATTCGGTGAGTCTCCGGTCATCTGCCAAGGGGTAGCCGGCAATCGAGTCGATCGGATCTCCCGGGGCGATGATTGCCAGCACCCGGTTGACCAGCCCGCCCAGCTCATGGACCGGGACCACGGCGTCGATCAGGCCGTGCTTCTGGAGATTCTCGGAGACTTGCACTCCCTGCGGGAAGGGTTTGCCGTAGATGGTCTCGTACACGCGCGGACCAAGGAATCCCAGCAGGGCACCGGGCTGGGCGATGGTGATGTGCCCGGTGGATCCCCACGACGCCATGACCCCTCCGGTGGTGGGATGCCGCAGGTACACCAGGTATGGCAACCCGGCAGCAGAATGCGCCCTAACCGCGGCCGTGATGTGCACCATCGACACGAACGCAGGGGTTCCCTCCTGCATCCGGGTTCCGCCCGAGGCCGGGGAAGCCAGTACCGGCAGTCCTAATGCGGCGGCTTTTTCGAATGCCGAAGCAATCCTGCGGGAGGTGCCCTGGCCTATTGATCCGGCCAGGAATCCGAATTCGGAGAGGACGACGGCCACTTCCCGGCCATTGATTGTGCCGGAGCCGGTTAGCACAGCTTCGTCGGCCCCCGAACGACGCGCCGCTTCTTCCAGCTGGGTCCGGTAGGCGTCATCGGCAAATGAATAATCCGCCGGCTCATCCCAGCTCTCGTAGCTGCCCGCATCGAGCACCTGGTCGATCATGTGCTGTGCACTGATGTGCTCGATTTTCTCCTGCACCATACTCAACGCACCGCCTGCTGCGCGCGGGTCTTGAGCCATTCCCGGATCCGCTGCTCGTCTTGGTTAAGCAGTGGCGGAGCGGAGTGCCCGGTCCGGGTGACTTCCTTGCCGCCCTCGAAGAACCGCAGCGGCGCGCCTGGGAGGGTCAGCTCCCCTAGCAACGGGTGCTGGACATTCAATGCCAGGCCTTGCGAGCGCACCTGGTCCCATTCGTACACCTCATCCAGGGTTCTGACGATGCCGGCAGGGACGCCGGCTTCACCGAGCATTTCCAGCAGCTGGCTGGTACCGTGGCGCATGAACTTTTCTTCGATGGCTTCGATGAGCTCGTCACGCCGTTCGACGCGATGCTCATTGGTTTCGAACCCCTCGGTTGGCAGCTGGAATGCCGCCACCAGTGAATCCCAGAGCTTCGGGCTGCCCACGCTAATTTGCACAAAGCCATCGGCGCTGCGGAACAGTCCATAGGGCGCGATGGATGGATGGTGGTTGCCCTGGGCGCGCGGAACCTGTCCTGCAACCGTGCTGCGGGTGCCCTGAAAGGCATGCACTCCGATGATCGATGCGAGCAGCGAGGTGCGCACATGCTGGCCTCTGCCCGTGCGCTCGCGTTCCAGCAGGGCCGCCAGCACGCCGTAGGATCCGTACATCCCGGCCAGCAGGTCTCCGATGGGAACGCCGACTTTCTGCGGGTCCTCCGGTCCGGAACCGGTCAGCGACATCAGCCCGGCCTCGCCCTGCAGAATCTGGTCGTATCCGCTGCGCCAGGCTTCAGGGCCGTCATGGCCGAAGCCGGAAATCGAGAGGGTCACGAGCTTTCCGTTAATCATCTGCAGGGCTGCATCGTCGAAGCCGAGCCGGTCCAACACTCCGGGGCGGAAATTCTCTACCAGGACATCGGCCTGCGTCAGCAGGCTGCGCAGGGTCTGGATTCCGTCGGGGCTCTTCAGATCCAGGGCAATGGATTCCTTGTTGCGGTTGCACGAGAGGAAATAGGTCGATTGGCGGTCCTCCTCCGGCCCGACGAAGGGCGGACCCCAGCCTCGGGTGTCATCGCCGCCCTGGATATTTTCCACCTTGATTACTCGGGCTCCCAGATCGCCAAGCATCATCGTGGCATGCGGTCCAGCCAAGGCCCGCGACAAGTCGATGACGGTGTACCCGGACAGCGGTCCGGTGCTGTGCTGTTCCTTGTTCATATTTGCCTCTCTAGAATTCCGGTATCAGGCGCTGGCGGTCTTGACTGCATTGACGGCCACCGACTGCGGATCAGTGGCCAGAACCGGCATCACGTCCGCGAAGCGGTTCTGCTCCTCGTAGCCGGCAGCCCAATTGAGCAGCTGGGCGTCCTTGTAGTGATTCGCCGCCAGCTGCCATCCCACCGGAAGCCCGGACTCGGTGAAGCCTCCTGGCATGGCGATGACCGGCAGGCTCGTGGCCGAGAGCAGGCAGGCAGATCGCATCCAGTCCAGATAGGTCTCGGCGCGGGTTCCAGCGATTTGCTCAGGCCAGCGCTGCGCTGCGTCGAAGGGCAAGACCTGGGTTGCCGGGGAGAGGAACAGATCGTAGCGCGAGAAGTAGCGCTGAACTGCTCGTTCCAGCCGGGTTCGGGCCGCCATCGTCGAAATCATGACTTCTCCGTCGAGGTCCGTCCCCTTCTTGACATTCCAGAGGACCTCGGGCTTGATCAGCGAGCCGTGGCTCCGCACTAGTCCGCCAAGATTAGTGGCGAAATCGAAGGCCCTGGTGTTGCCGAAGACTTCGTCGGCATCGGTAAAGTCAATGCACGCCTCTTCGACAATTGCGCCAGCGGCCTCGAAAACCGAGAGTTGGCGATGCAATACCTCTACGACCTCGCGCTCGATCGGAACACCGATCCCGAAATCGAAGCTATAGCCGATGCGGACTCCGCGCAATTCTGGTTCGGGAGTGCCGAAATCGCTGGCTGAGAGCTTGTTCGGGGTCGGAAGCCTGTCGTCACCTGCGCTGGCTCGCATGAACAGCGCGATATCCTCCACCGTGCGTGCGATCGGTCCCGAACGGGCCAGCCAGGAGTAGGCATTGGATTCCGCCTCCAGCGGGATGACCCCGTAGGAGGGCCGGAAACCAATGACATTGCAGAAACTGGCCGGAATGCGCAGCGAACCGCCCATGTCTGAGCCGTCACCGAGCGGCTGGATCCTAGCGGCGACCGCGGCGGCTACGCCGCCTGAGGAGCCTCCGGCCGATCGATCCACCGCATAGGGATTCGTCGTGGTGCCGAACAATTCATTGAAGGTATGCGATCCGGCTCCGAATTCCGGGACATTGGTCTTCCCCGTCCTGATCGCGCCTGCTGCTGCCAGTCGGGCGATCTGCAAGTCGTCCTGCTCTGGGACGTTGTCCTTTAATGCCAGCGACCCCTGGGTGGACAGCAAGCCGGCGGTGTTGAACGTGTCCTTGTGCGTCATCGGCAGACCGTGGAGCACTCCAGTCGGCTCGTTTCCCGCCGTGGCTTCATCGGCCTTAGCAGCGAGGATTCGCGCGCGTTCGAAATCCGTGATGACCACGGCGTTGATTTGGGCGTTAACTTCATCGATTGCCTGGATATGGCTCTCCAAGGCCTCACGCGCCGACAACTCGCGCTTGCGGATCTTTGCCGTGAGCTCCGTGGCGCTCAATTGCTGGATCTCGTTCATGGCCGTGCCTTTCTAAAGGATGACTGCATTGCGATATGTGTCACAATCTTCCGCCTACGTTGACCGCAAATGGAATACTCCTCAAGAAAACTCGCCATTTTGGGGGATCTCGCCATAAATATGGCTAATTCCGACATTCCTTGCCGAAGGCCTCCAATAGGAGGAACCTTGAATTCAATGAGACCGGCATCACATCATGCTGGTGAATATCGAAGGAGTTCCGATGCATTTCCCCCTTGCAGCCGGCGATCCAGTTTCAACTGACATCTGGGCCGTCACCAACAGCCCTTTCCTGTGGTTCTGCGCTCTGGGCGTCTTCGCCGTGATCTTCGTCCAGACCATTCTCTATGTCCGTGCTGCCAAGGCCGCAGCACCCCATGTCGATATGCCCGTCCGCGAAGTCAAGGAAGCCTTCCGTGCCGGTGCCGTCGCCTCGATCGGGCCATCCCTCTCGGTGGTGCTGGTCGCCATCGCATTACTGGCTCTGTTCGGAACGCCAGCCGTTCTTGTCCGCATCGGGCTGATCGGCTCGGCCTCCACGGAAACGGCCAGCGCCAACTTGGCAGCCCAATCCATGGGCTCGATGCTCGGCGGGGATACCTACACCCAACAAGTTTTCGCCGTGGCCTTCATGGCCATGAGCCTATCGGGAGGCATGTGGATGCTCTGCACCTTGCTGCTGACCCCGGTCCTGAAACGCGGCGGCAAGTCCTTGGCCAAGCGCAACCCAGCGGCCATGGCCCTGATCCCCACCGCAGCCCTGCTCGGAGCGTTCAGCATGCTGACCATCGCCGAAATTCCCAAGTCCAGCATCCACATGACGCTGGTGCTGATCTCGGCAGCCTCCATGGCTTTGTTCCTCTTCTTGGCCAAAGTGCTCCAAGCCAAATGGCTCAAGGAATGGGCCTTGGGATTCGCGATCCTGATCTCGATCACCGCCGGCTACCTGATGCACACCGCATAGCGAATTAGAAAGGACAGAACCCATGAGCTCACCAGCAATGACCACTGCGGACGCCTCGATGGCCCGCTTCGAGCAGCAGACCACACGCTACGGTTCACTGACCATGACAGCCGGCTTGATCCTCTCGCTGCTCGGCCCGATCTACCTCGTATTCTTCACGGACCTCGACATCAGCCCTTCGATGATCTGGGTCGCCTTCGCCGCCGTTGCGGCCACCTTCGGAATTTTCTGGTTTGTCGAACCACTGACTTATTTCCCGATCCTGGGTTCGGCAGCTATGTACCAGGCCTTCATGATCGGCAATATCTCCAACAAGCTGCTGCCTGCCGCCATCGTGGCCCAGTCCGCGATCAACGCCAAGCCCGGCACCAGGCGCGGCGATCTGGCCTCGGTGATGGCCATCGGCGGCGCGGCCACCGTCCACCTGACCAGCCTGCTGGTCTTCGTGGGGATCTTCGGGTCCTGGCTGGTCTCGATCATTCCAAACGACATGATCGAGGTAGCCCGAATCTACATCTTGCCCTCCCTGATGGGAGCGGTACTTGTCCAGGCCATCGTCGCCATGAAGCAGGTTCGCCCGACCATAGTTGCCATCGTGCTGTCGCTGACCATGTATTTCGTGGTCATCCCGCTGGTTCCATCCTTGGCCCTGTTCGGCACAGCCCTGGTTGTGCTCTTCTCCATCATCGTTTCGTGGATCGTGCGCGATCGCAAAGCAGTCCACACGCCCGTTGCTGACTAAAGGAGTCACTTTGAATACCCAACCCGCTGGCGCATTGCAAACCGTCCTGACTGGCGAGCAAGCCGAGCTTATGCACGAAATGTATCGCCACCTGCATGCCAATCCCGAACTGTCAATGCAGGAACGCGCGACCGCCGCTTATATCGGCAAGCAACTCGACACCATGGGAATCGAGAACTTCGTCTGCGGCGGTACCGGCGTCGTCGGCATCCAACGCAATGGCGAGGGGCCTGTGGTAGGGTTCCGCGCCGATACCGATGGCCTGCCCATCGCGGAAGATACCGGAGCCAGTTATGCTTCGGAAGCTCGCGGCCAGCTGGCCGATGGCACTGACGTCCCGGTCATGCACGGATGCGGTCACGACACCCATGTCACCGCGGCGCTGACCGCCGCTGCCCGGCTCGCCGAGCAGACGGGGGCGTGGAACGGAACCATCGTGTGGATTTTCCAGCCCGGCGAGGAAACCAGCGCTGGTGCCAGGGCCATGCTCGAAGACGGACTGTGGGACAAGGCCCCGGTACCCTCGGTCATCCTCGGCCAGCATGTCTTTCCTTTCGCCGCGGGCTCGGTGGGCCTGACCAGCGGCCCCGCCATGGCAATGGCTGATTCGCTGAAGGTGACGCTGCACGGCAAGCAGTCCCACGGCTCACAGCCGCAAGACTCCATCGACCCGATCGTCCAGGGCGCGCACACGATCACGCGCCTGCAGAGCCTGGTTTCGCGGGAATTGCACCCTCAGACTCCTGCGGTGCTCACCTGCGGCTCGTTCCACGCCGGGTTGAAGGAGAACATCATCCCGGATCGCGCCGAATTCACCTTGAACATCAGGACCTTCGATGAGCAGACCCGCACCCAAATCCTGGATGGGGTCTCACGCATAGTGAGCGCCGAAGCCGCCGCGTCGAATGCTCCGGCACCTGAGATCGAAACGCTGAATTCCTTCCCCAAGCTGCACAATGATCCGGGCCACACCGAGCAGGTCAAGGAGGCTTTGAGCCGGGAACTCGGGGAAGGCAAAGTTGTCGACCTGCCCGCTGCCATGGGATCCGAGGATTTCGGGGCTCTGGGAGATGAGATTTCGGTGCCGTACGTCTACTGGTTCTTCGGCGGGTTCCTGCCCCGTGACGAGGCGCCACCGGTGAACCACTCGCCGTATTTCCTGCCTGATTACGAGCTTTCCCTGGCAACAGGGGTTCGCGCCGCGCTGGCGGGCCTGGGGCATTACCTGGCCAGGTAGCGGACTCCGGTTCCCAAGTCGATCGCGCCGCCGGCGGCATGCCAAGGCCCGGGTGGAGGAACACTCCTTCCGCCCGGGCCTTCGGAATGTTCTTGCCGGTTTGGCTAGAGCCGGGTACGCCCATCGAGGTAGGCGCCGAGCACCTGCAGCACACCGTGCTCGAGGTTGGAAGGCGCGGTGAAGTTCGCGGCTTCTGCCACCACCGGATGCGCATTGGCCATGGCGAAGGAGTAGGTGGCGGCCTTGATCATTTCCAGATCATTGGGGTAGTCGCCGAAAACTGCCGTTTCATCCGCGCTGATTCCCAGCTTGTCCTGCAAGGCTGCCAGGGCCAGTCCCTTGTGCACGCCATGGTTCATGGCATCCACCCAGTGGCTGCCGGAGATCACCACCTGCAGCGGCACCTGCAGCGCTGCCGCCATTTCCTGCACGGCGCCGGTGCCGACGTTGACGGCCATCTTGATGATCTCGTCCTCGACCTGGGCCAGGTCTTCAACCACCTGCACGGCGCGGTAGTACGGGGCCACGGCGTTGGCGAACTGCTCATCGGCGCGCTCCACATAGGCGGTGCGGCGTCCGCACAGCACCAATCCGGCATCCAGCGCCGCTTGCCCGCGCACGGCCTGGATGACGGCGGCTACCGATGGCGGGTCGATGATGTTGGAGTAGATCTCGTTCTCGCCGTGCATCACGACGGTCCCGTTCTCGGCAATGATCGCGATCTCCCCCAAGGGGGCGAACTGCTCGCGCAGGGTCGCGAACTGGCGCCCGGAAGCTGGCACGAACTTGATGCCGCGGGCCTGGAGCTTGTCGATCACAGCCCACGATGCCTCGGGGATCTTGCCTTCGCCGTCCAGGAAAGTGCCGTCCATGTCAACGGCGACGAGCTTGATCTGGGCCTTCGGGTCAATCGTATGCATAGGTTCCTAGTTGCCGGGTTTCAGCGCGCGGTGCGCAGCGCCCAAGACCCCGGCGGCGTTGTTGAATTGGGCAGGCACGATCCTGGCTCGCAGTTCCAGCTGCGGCAGGAACTTTTCGTGGTCTTCCGAGATCGCTCCGCCGATGATGATCAAATCCGGGCTGCACAGGAATTCCACGTGGGACAGGTAGCGTTGCAGGCGGGCGATGTACTGCTCCCAGCTGAGGTTTTCCTCGTGCATGACTCGCGCGGCGGCCTTGCTCTCGGCATTGAATCCGTCGATTTCGAGGTGGCCGAATTCGACATTCGGGAAGAGCACGCCGTCGCGGAAGAAGGCCGAGCCGATGCCCGTGCCCAGGGTCAGCAGCAAGGTGCTGCCCTTGACCGGCTTGCCATGTTCGGCTCCGGCACCCGCGTAGACCTCGGCCACGCCGGCGGCATCCGCGTCGTTGAGCACAAAGACGTCGCGGCCCAGGATCGCACTGAAGGTGGCGGTGACGTCCAAGCCGATCCAGGCCTTGTCGATATTGGCCGCCGAGTGCACGACGCCGTCGATGACGATGCCAGGCACGGTGACGCCAGCGGGGATTCCTGCCAGCTCGTCGCCGGTGAGCTCCTGCAGGTCGGCAACGATGCCCGCCATCACCTGGGCGACAGCATCCGGATGCGCGCCCTCAGGGGTAGCTGCCTTGCTGAAGGTGCTCTCAACAAGCTTGCCGTCGGTTCCAACCAATCCGTACTTGATCGACGAGCCGCCCAGATCAAGCCCGATGGCAGCGAACTGCGACGTGGATGCCGATGCGTCAGATGGTGCCATCAGTGGTCTCCCCGGTGAAGCAAATAAAATTTTAAGGACTCTTTACAATATATAGCTTGGATCACTTTGGTCAACGTACCCGGTAGTTTTCCCATAAGTTGGCCAAGGCCAGCTCCCGGGCGCCGGCCAAAGCGCCGCGTGCCGCGGCCTCGGTTCCCAAGGTGGAAAGCTGAACATGAACCGGTTTGGGCAGCAAGCTGTTCAGTTCGCTTTCCAGCGCCGCGCACAATTGAGGCGTGAGCCCCGGGCCGATGGCCACCACTCGCTGCGGATCGACGAAGCCGATCAGGTTGGCCAGGACACGGCCGAACGGGGACAGGAAGGCTGGCCAGTTCCGTTCATCGGCCAGTTTTTCCCAGAGCACGCGGGTCTGGAACATCCCGGCCTCGCCGAGCGCATCGCGCAGGTTCGCGGTGCCTACCAGCTGGGTCTCCAGCTCGCCGGCGGTGCCGTGCTTGCCGCGGTGCAGCGCACCGTCGATGACCAGGCCTGCGCCCAGGCCGGAACCGATGTAGATCATCATCAAGGAACCGGCCAGCTCCCCGGCTTCGGCCAGGGCCATCCAATTCACGTCGTTATCCAGCAGCACCGGAACCCCGCCGGCGAACTGGCCGGCAAGGTTGGCCCCGGAGGAAGGGAAAATCGGGGTGGCCAGGACTCGCAGCCCGCCATCGCGTTGCACCGGGGCTGACTGGCTCACGGCCCCGGCCAGCAATGGGGAGCCGAGCTCAGCGGCCACGCGGGAGATCTCGCGGGCTCCCATTTGCTCTACCTGCGCGGCGGTGGTTTGCGCCGTCAGCGGGTAGAAGCGGTCCACCAGCGTCTTTCCGGCCAAGTCGGTGGCGCGGACCTGCAGGAATTCTGCCTGCAGGCACAGTGCCAGCAGGTGGCCGAAGCCGCTGTCCAGCGCATAGTGCTCGGGAACGCGGCCGCGCTTGGGCTCGTTGTCCCGCTCGATGGCCGAGGCCAGGCCGTTCTCCTGCAGGCGCGAGATCGCCTGCGATGCGGTGGGCTTGGAGATCCCCAGATCCGCAGCGATCTGGGTACGGGTCGCCGGGGCTTGGCAAAGGTAATCGAATACCCGGATGTCAGTCAGCGTTGCCAGGGCACGGGGCCCCGCAGTGGAATCAGTCACCCACCAATCCTACTGGCCTTCTGCCCTGATTTCAGGGCAGCAGAACTTGGCGCACCGACCGTCCCTCGGCTAGTGCATCCAGGGCGTCGTTGACCTCGGCCAGCGGCCTGGTTTCCACGAGTTTCTCCACAGGGAGCTTGCCGGAGCGCCAGAGCTGCTCGTAGTAGGGAATATCCTTCTTCGGCAGGGCAGAACCCATGTAGCTGCCGATGATCGTGCGTGCTCCTGCGGTCAGGCCCAGGGGCTCGATGCTGCTCATCGCGCCCGGAGCCGGAAGCCCCACGGTCACCAGGGTTCCGCCCACGCCGGTGGCCTGCAAGGCGGTTTCGAAGGCACGCGGATGCCCCGCGGCCTCGATCACGATTTCGGCGGTGCGCTGCCCCAGGGCCTGCGGCGTGAAGGCTTCATCGGCGCCCAATGCCAGCGCGGTGGCCAGCTTGTCCTCATTGGCGTCAACGGCCAGGATCCTGCCGGTGCTCCTTTGCCCCGCGGCCACCAGCAAGGCGGCCATGCCTACCCCGCCCAGGCCGACGATGGCAACATCCTGGGCGCCGGTTGCCCCGGCGGCATTGCGCAGTGCACCGCCGCCGGTGAGCACCGCGCAGCCCAGCACCGCGGCCACTTCAGCAGGAACATCCGCGCCCACCGGGATGAGGCTGCGCGCATCCATTACCGCGTAGTCGGCAAAGGCCGAGACACCGAGGTGGTGATGGACCGGCTGGCCGTCGAGGGCCAACCGGCGAGCGCCGGTCAGCAGGGTCCCGGCGCCATTGGACGCGGTGCCGGCGCTGCACGGCAGCTTGCCGCCCTTGGCGCAGGCTTCGCATTTCTCGCAGCGCGGCAGGAAGACCGAGATCACCTGCTGGCCGATGTCCAGATCCACCCCATCACCCACCTGCTCGACGATGCCTGCTGACTCATGGCCCAGCACCATCGGCAGCGGACGCGGCCGGTTCCCGTCGATCACCGACAAGTCCGAATGGCACAGTCCGGCCGCGGTGATGCGCACCAGCACTTCGCCGGGCCCGGGCTCTTCGAGCTGCAGCTGGCGCATCGCCAGCGGCCGGTGCTTGGCATAGGGCCGCTGGTTCTCCCGGCGCTCAAGCACCGCGGCATGGATCCGGCGCATGCTCAGCCCGCGGTTGGCTGGTTGGCCTCGGCCGACTCCGGGTTCCACCCGCGCACGGCACCATCTGGCAACAAGTTCTTCACGATCAGCGAGCAGTCCTTGTCCCCCAGCCCCTGCTCGATCAGTTCGTCGAAGTGCTCGCGGGCCAAGCTGGCTGCCGGCAGCTGCACCCCGGTGCTTGCGCCCGCGTCCAGGGCCAGCCCGATGTCCTTGCGGGCCAAGTCGGTGCGGAAGGTGGCCTCGAAGTTGTTGTTCGCCGCGGCGGTATCGATGATGCCCGGCACCGGATACCAGGTCTGCTGCGCCCAGGAGCGTCCCGAGGAGACCGAGGCGATCTGCCAGAAGACTTCCGGGTCCAGGCCCAGGGCCTCGGCCAGCTGGGAGCCTTCGGCGCTGGCCATCAGGTCGATGAACAGCATCATGTTGTTGCATATCTTGGCGGCAATGCCCATGGAGGGGCCCCCGGCGACGATGGTCTTCCCGCTCATCGGGGCGATGAATCCGGTGGCCTGCTCCATCAGTTCCGGTGCCCCGCCGAGCATGAAGGCCAGGGTTCCGGCCGCGGCCCCGGAGATGCCGCCGGAAACCGGCGCATCGACGAAGTGCAGGCCGCGCTGCGCGGAGCCCGCGTGGATGTAGCGGGAAGTTTCGATGTCCACCGTGGAGGAATCCAGCAGCAGCATGTCCTTGCTGGCGTTGGCCCAGATGCCGGCGCCGCCCTCATAGACCGCGCGCACGTGCGCTCCCTTGGGCAGCATGGTGAACACGGCGTCGGCCTGGTCCATGGCTTCGGCGATCGATCCGGCTATCTGGACTCCGCCGTCGGCCGCGGCGGCGCAGGCCTGCTCGTCCAGGTCGTAGCCGCGCACGGTGTGCCCTGCGGCCACCAGATTCGCGGTCATCGGTCCGCCCATGTTGCCCAGGCCAATCCATGCGTACGTGCTCATCTGCACACCCCTCGTCCTTGAGTATTGTCCTTGTCAGGCCAGCGTAGGGTGCGCGGCGTGCCAGACTCAATGCACTGGGGCACGCCAATTGCGCAGGCCTAGTGTGCGCTAGCGCACACGAGGCATGGCAGACTGTGGACCATGGACCGTCAGATCGATTACCGCCATCTCGAATCCCTCATTGCCCTGCTGACCGTTGCGCGCCTGGGCCGCTACACCGCCGCCGCGAATGTTCTCGGGGTGAACCACTCGACGATTTCCCGTCGCATCGACGCACTGCAAAAAGCCATGGGCGGCCACCTGCTCACGCGCTCTCCCAACGGCTGGGAACTGACGGACCTGGGGCGCCGGGCCATGTCCAGCGCGGAAGCCATCGAGCAGGCCGTGGAAGCCATCGGCTCCCAGAAGGAGACCGGTGCATTGGCCGGCCATGTGCGCGTCGCCGCTCCCGACGCCTTCAGCGCCCACCTGGCGGCTCCGGCCCTGGCAAAGCTCCAGCTAAAGCATCCGCAACTGGTCTTCGAGATCGTTTCGGAAACCACCCGTGCACGGCAGACGCGGACCGGCATGGATTTGGAGATTGTCATTGGCGAACCCAGCGTCCGCAAGGCGGCCTCCACAAAACTCCTGGATTACGAGCTGCGGCTCTACGCCACGGCCGAATACCTGGAAGCCCACGGCACCCCGGCACAGGTTGCCGACCTGGCCGGGCATAGCCTGAACTACTACATCGACACCGCGCTGACGGTGGACAAGCTCGACGAGGCCACCGGCGCCTTGCCGCCAATGCACCGCGCGATTTCCTCCACCAGCATCGCGGTGCAATATGCGGCCACCATGAACCATGCAGGCATCGGCTTGCTCCCCACTTTCCTCTCGGAGCACTACCCGAATATGGTTCCGGTGCTCCATGACCAGTTCACCTACCAGTCCGAGTACTGGCTGGTGGGACGCGAAGAAGCCTTGCGCAGCCGCGCGGTCCAGGAAACGGTGCGCGCGCTCAATGATGCAGCCACCGCCGGCGACTGGTTCATCCCGCCATTCCCGGCGTACAACTTGTCCTCCGGCTAGGCGCCGTTCACCGTGGCCCGGCGGATTCCCAGTCCACGATGGCTTGCAGCAGCTGCGCCACTGATCGGGCGCTGTCCAGCCGGAGCACCGGGCGGACTTCGTTCTCCAGCCAGGCCTCATGGCGGGCGCGGCTGCGTCCGCTGAAGTCCGGGTCATCGTAGCCAGCTGCCCACGCCATGAATTGTTCCAGGGCTCCGAGTTCCAGGGATTGCCCGCTCAGGCGCTGCTTCTCGCGTTCTGCAAGACGGCGCAGGCGCACTTGGGGATCCAGCGTCAGGAAAACGAAGGCATCGCATTGCGACAGGACTTCTTCTCCCCATCCCTGCACTGATCCGGACAGTACCCAGGCTTTGCGCGGAACGAAGACCTGGTTCATGAGCATGGTTCGGGCAGCCGGCGCACGCTGCTCGCGGTATGGAGGATCGGTGGGAACCCAGAAGTAGTCGTCGCTATCGGCATGCGGCACGGACCAGGCATCGGCCACGGCGCGCGCGAGGGTCGTGGTGCCACTGCCGCTGGCACCGAAGATATGCAGCCTGCACCGCTTCATCCAGAGCCCCGAGGGCAACCTTGGCTACTTTTCATTATTCTTCTTGCTGCTCCGGCGCCGCCCGTATGAAGCGCAAGCGGCAACGAAGCCAATACCGAACAGGAACGCCAACAGGTACTCGATTCCCATCTGCCCGTGCACCTCGCAATCGCATCATGCTGGGGACGGTGATTTCCACCGAACCCCGCCCTTCTTGGCTGCCAGACTCGCAGATCGGCAACGGCGGCGCAAGCCGATGGCCCGCCCGCAGGCCACTGAACACGCCCAAGGCCAGCCCCGTCCGTGGAGCTGGCCTTCGGCGTCGTGCTGGATCTTGCGGCTTACTTCTGCATCTTCAGTTCATCGCGGGCGGCATTTTCGCCGTTCACTGCCAGCCGGTCCGCCTCGTCGATCTCGCCGAGGTCCAGCCCCTTGGTTTCCTTCATGAAGAACACCGCCACCAGGGTGACCAGGGCGGCGAACACAATGTAGCCGGCCACCGGAACCCAGGATCCGTAGACTTTGAGCAGGAAGGTGGCGATGATCGGGGCCATGGACCCGGCCACGATCGAGGTGACCTGGTAGCCCAGCGAAACGCCCGAGTAGCGCATGCGGGTCGGGAACATCTCGGCCATGATGGCCGGCTGCCCGGCGTACATCAGCGCGTGCACACCCAAGCCCAGCACGATGGTGGCCAGGATGACCGCATCGTTGGCGGTATTGAACAGCGGGAAGGCCGCCACGCCCCAGACGGCCATGAGCACCACGCCGGTGGCGTAGACCGGGCGGCGGCCGAGGGTGTCGGTGAAACGGCCGACGATCGGCACCAGGATCGCGTGGATCACGTGGGCAATGAGCATCAGGCCAAGGATCGTGGAGGTGTCCATGTCCAGCTGGGTGGCCATGTAGGTGATGGAGAAGGTCACCACCATGTAGTACATGATGTTCTCCCCGAAGCGCAGGCCCATGGCGGTGAACACCCCGCGCGGGTAGCGCTTGAAGACTTCGCCCACGCCGTAGCCGGCAGCCGCGTTCTGCTCCAGCTCAGCCTTGGCCTCCTTGAAGATCGGGGCATCGGAAACGCGGGTGCGGATGTAGTAGCCGACGACCACGATCACCACCGAGAGCCAGAAGCCGATGCGCCAGCCCCACGCCAGGAAGGCCGCTTCGCTCAGCGTTGCCGAGAGCACCAGCAGCACCACGGTGGCCAGCAGGTTGCCCACCGGCACTGCGGCCTGCGGCCAGGAGGACCAGAAGCCGCGTTCCTTGTTCGGCGCGTGCTCGGCCACCAGCAGCACCGCGCCTCCCCATTCCCCGCCCACGGCGAAGCCCTGGGCGAAGCGCAGCACGATCAGCAGGATCGGTGCGGCATAGCCGATGGAGTCGAAGGTGGGCAGGCAGCCCATCAGGAAGGTGGTTGCGCCGACCAGCACGATCGCCACCTGCAGCAGGTGCTTGCGTCCGTACTTGTCGCCGAAGTGGCCGAAGACGATGCCGCCGATGGGGCGGGCAATGAAACCGACCGCGTAGGTCAGGAAGGCCTTGATGATGTTATCCAGATCGTTGCCGGTATCCGGGAAGAAGATCTTGTTGAAGACCAGGGTTGCCGCGGTCGCGTAGAGGAAGAATTCATACCATTCGACGACGGTGCCAGCCATGGAGGCTGCTACGACCCGGCGCAATCCCTTGCGCTCGGCCTTCGATGACGTTTCGCTTGCCACTGTGCGTTCCTTCCGCCCACGCCAGTCCCCCCTTTGGAACCGGCTTCATCAGCGAGTATGGCCTAGATCACATCGCGAAAGATAGGCGAAACGAGGCATAGTGGGAGGCGGATTCTGCACATTCAGCGTGCATTTTTGCACACGCAGCGGCGGCTGCATGAAAGGTCGAGGATGATGGCTTGGGAAAACCCCGTGCACCAGGTGGCGTTGCGAGGCGTGCGCATGGATGCGCAAACCCGCTGCGCCCACTACCACTCTTTGTTCGATGTGATCGCGCTGAAGCACGACTGCTGCGCCACCTTCTACCCCTGCCACCTATGCCATGGCGAACTGGCCGATCACGAGGCAACGCCGTGGCCGGCGGACCGGTTCGATGAACCCGCCGTGCTTTGCGGGGTCTGCAGCACGCAGCTGAGCCCGGCGAAGTACCTCGATGCCAGTTCCTGCCCGAACTGCCAGGCCCTGTTCAATCCCGGCTGCAAATTGCATCTGGACTTGTACTTCGAGATGAAGCCAGCCAGCTAGTCCCAGGGCAGTTCGTTCTCTTGTGCAGGCTGCTGCGGGATCACCAGCACCGGACGATGCTGCTTGTGGGCCAGCGCCACGGCGATCGACCCGTCCATCAGCTGGGCCATCTTGCTGCGGATCCCCGGACGGCGGGTGCCGACGACGATCATCTGCGCATCGAGCTGCTCGGCTACCGCAGCCAGCACCTTGGCAGGGTCGCCGGCCACGGTGTAGCTCTCGAGCTCGACGCCGGTAATCACCGAAGTGATTTCCCAGGCGAGCTCCTCGGAAACCGGGCTGGCCGAAGCCAGCAGGTCGCCCTCGGACAGCTTGTCGGCAATCAGGCGTCCGGAATCAGCGTGGATGCACACCAATCGTGCATCCAGCCCGCGTGCCAGGGCACCGGCCGCCGCCAAGACCGCCGGGGACATGCCCGATTCCACGCCCATGACCATAGTGCTCATCAGCTCTACCCGCTTCCCTTATTGGCAGTTCCGGTCGAAGGAACTGCAGTTCACAAATCCTTGAGCGCTATGGCCGGATCGCTGAGCCGGTCAGCGTCGATCTCCCGGCCCACCAGCCCGCGCAGGGTGTCATTGGAATCCCAGATGTTCACGTTCGCCGCAGCGGTGATTTCCGATCCGTCCTGCCAGAACATCAAGAACTCCCCGGATTCCATATCCCCGCGCACCACCGTCGTATCCCCGGGCGAACCATGCCCGACATATTCCATCCCGAGATCGAATTGGTCGGTGAAGAAGTAGGGCAGCCAGTCATAGGACCTTTCCTCCCCGGCCAGCGTGGCCGCGGCCAGCTTGCCTTGGCGAATCGCGTTATCCCAGTGCTCGACGCGCAGCTGCCTGTGCAATGCGGTGTTGAAGGCCTGGGCAATGTCCCCCACGGCTAGTATCCGCGCGTCGCTGCTGCGCAGCGAGGCATCCACCACGACGCCGGAGTCCACGTCCAGCCCGGCAGTCTCGGCCAGCTGCACATTCGGCTGCGCACCCACGGCCAGCAGCACCAGGTCGGCACGCGAGGAGCCCGCATCGGAAAGCACCTGCAGGTGCCCGTCGGCTTCTTCGATGCCGTGCACCCGTGCAGTGCGCACATCCACGCCATGGGACTGGTGCAGCTCCAAGAGGTGATTTCCAAGCCGTTCGCCGAACACCTTGGCCAACGGGACCTCGGAGGGCGAGTAGACAGTCACCCGTGCCCCGCGCTGGCGGGCGGCTGCCGCCACTTCCATGCCGATCCAACCCGAACCCACCACAGCCACCTGGGCGCCCTCGACCAGTTCTGCACGCAGGGACTTCGCATCGTCCAAGGTGCGCAGCACGTGCACTGCGGGCAGGTCGTAACCGGGTATCGGAGTTAGGCCGCCCAGGCTGGCCCTTGAACCGGTGGCCAGCACCAGCTGGTCGTAGTCCAGTGCGCTGCCATCGGCCAGCAGCACCTGCCGCTTGGCGGTTTCGATGCTGGTGGCGGCGACGCCCAGACGCAATGCGACATCATGGCTTGCGTACCAGGACGCGTCATGGACGGTGAAGTCCGCCGGTTCCTCCTTGCCCTGCAAGAACCCCTTGGACAGCGGCGGGCGCTCATAGGGCAGCTGCGTTTCCTCGCTGACCAAGCTCAGCGCCCCGGTGTAGCCGAGCTCGCGCAGTTCGCCAACAACGCTCGCGGCGGCCAGGCCGCCACCAAGGACAACGATCGATTCCATGCTGCACCCCACTGCTCAACGACGATGTACTTTGATCCTCACACCCCATGGCCAGCTTGGCAACCTCTGGCCAGTTCACTGCCGGGAAAAGGAGAAACCGGCGAGCGGGCCGCTGCCTGCGGCCAGCTCGCCGGCTGTCAGTCATCCGCCTGCCCCGGCGGCTGCTAACGCTCGCCGTCCTTCTTCCGGCGCCCCCGGTCTGCGTTCTCCTCGCGGCGGCCAAAGGCACCCCGGGTGCGCGTCACCCGGTAGTCGATGCGGTCATCGACGTAGCGGCGCAGCTCCGGCTGGTCTTCGAGCGTGGCCCACAGCTCGTCGGAGACGTGCTCGGTGACCCGCTCGAGGCGGAGCTTGGCCTCGATGATCTCCAGCGTCTTGCTCTCGTGGCGCAGCCCCTTGATGGTCGCCACCGCCATCATGATCATGATGATGCTGAAGGGCAGCGCCGTGGCCAGCGAACCGGCCTGCAGCGCCTGCAATCCGCCAGCCATCAGCAGCGCCGCGGCGAGCAAGCCCTCGAGCACCGCCCACAGCACGCGGGACCAGGTCGGCGGGTTCGGGTGCCCGCCGGAAGCCAGCATGTCCACCACCAGCGACCCGGAGTCCGAGGAGGTGATGAAGAAGATCGCCACCAGGATGATTGCCATCACCGAGAGGATCGAGCCCAATGGCAGGTCCTGCAGGATCTGGAACAGCGAGCCCTCGGCGGAAACCGCCCCGTCCTGGACCATGTCCCCCGCTCCGAAGAACTGGCGGTACAGCCCCGCGCCGCCCATCACGGAGAACCAGAGGAAACCGACGATGGTCGGCACCAGCAGCACGCCCAAAACGAACTGGCGCACGGTGCGGCCGCGCGAAATGCGGGCGATGAAAATGCCCACGAACGGGGCCCATGCGATCCACCAGCCCCAGTAGAAGACCGTCCAGCTGGAGAACCAGGTCTGCGCTTCCTCGCTCTGCTGGAAGGCGCCGACGTCGAAGGTCATGTTCATCCAATTGGCCAGGTACACGCCCAGGGACTGCACGAAGTTCTGGAACAGGAACAGCGTCGGGCCCAGCAGCAGCACGCTGATCATCAGCAGCCCGGCCATGGACAGGTTGATGTTCGAGAGCCACTTGATGCCTGCGCCCAGGCCGCTGACCACGCTCATGGTGGCCAGGAAAGTGATCACGACGATGAGGATGACCAGCAGCGTGTTGTCCACCGAATCCACCAGCCCGATGGATTGCAGTCCCGAGCTGATCTGCTGCACGCCCAGGCCCAGCGAGGTCGCGATGCCGAAGACCGTGCCGAAGATGGCCAGCACGTCGATCACATCGCCCAGCCAGCCCTTGACCCGCTCCCCGAGCACCGGTTCCAGCGCCCATCGGATGGAGACCGGGCGGCCACGGCGGTGGATCGCATAGGCCAGGGCCAAGCCGATGACTGCGTAGATGGCCCACGGATGCAAGCCCCAGTGGATGAAGGTCTGGGCCATGGCCAAGCCCGCCAGTTCCCCTTCGGTGCCTTCCCATCCGGGCTTCGGGTCGACGGTGGCGTACATCAGCGGTTCGCCCACTCCGTAGAAGACCAGGCCGATGCCCATGCCGGCGGCGAAGAGCATCGCAAACCAGCTGAACAGCCCGAATTCAGGCTTCTCCCCGTCATTGCCCAGGGTGATCCGGCCCAGCTTGGAGAAGCCGACGACGATCACCAAAGCCACGAAGCCGCCGATGATCAGCATGTAGTACCAGCCCAGGTTCGTCACGATCCAGTTCTGCATCGCGTTGAACGTAGTGCTTGCGGTATCCGGCAGCACGATGGCGAACACGGCCACCGCGAGGATCACGACCAGCGCCGGCCAGAAGACCGCCGGAGCGATCCCGCCCTTGCCCAGGCGCACGCCCTGCCGGCGCAGCTTCGCGGTGATCTGCGCGTCGGTGTCATTTTCTGCAATATGCATATGCACCGGAATCGGCGCAGTATGCGGGGATGCCTCCGGCTCCGCGTCCAGCGGCCTTGGCAGCTCGCTGTTGGACTCCGCGGAGTCCGAGTCGTCGATTTTCTGGGTCATCGTCTCCAACCTTCCTTGCATTGTTGTCCTTCTGCTTTACACCCTTGTAGCTTGTGCGCCCAGAAGCAAGCTGATCTGCGATAAAAAGCTTGCGAAGCCGGGAATGGGAGTTTGCGCAAAGTCCTCATCGCCCCGGGCTAAACGTCTGGCGCAGCGGGTAGGGTGCGAAGTAACTCGCCAAGCACGCACCGGCGTGTGCCGGAAAACCAGCTAAGGAGCCAGCCATGCATACTTCCCGCCACCAAAGCACCGAAGCCGCTGAAGTCCCGGGCCGCTACGTGCTCGTCTTCGACCAGCCAGCTGCCGGCGCCCCTGGCCTGGCCCAAGTCCAACGCGACACCGAACTGCCCCAGCTGCTGGCCGAACAGGGCTACTCCACCAGCGAATACTTCCCGATGCTGGGCATCGCGGTGGTCTCCAGCGGCACCGAGCAGCTGGAGGACTTCCGCCAGCGCTGCGCCGGGCATCGGCTGCCGGCCTCGGTGGTGCCGGAACTGGTCTACCGGATTCTGCCCGATGCCGCCAAGGCCCCGGGCCAGTCCCCGTTCGCGGACACCGCGGAATTCACCTGGGGCCTGCAAGCGGTGGGCGCAGAGCTGTCCAGCTACACGGGCAAGGGAATCAACGTGGCTGTGCTGGATACCGGCTTCGACAGCGCGCACCCGGATTTCGCCGGCCGCACCGTGGATGCCAGGTCCTTTGTCGATGGCGAGGACGCCAACGACGGCCATGGGCATGGCACCCACTGCATCGGCACCGCCTGCGGTCCGCGCGACCCGCGGCAGGGACCGGGCTACGGGGTCGCCACCGAGGCCAATATCTTCGCCGGAAAGGTGCTGGGCAGCAACGGATCGGGCTCCGACTCCACGATCCTGGCCGGAATCAACTGGGCGCTGGAAAACAAGTGCGAGGTCATCTCGATGTCCCTCGGTGCCGACGTGAGAACCGTGCACCCGCCCTATGTCACCGCGGGCCGGCGCGCCCTGGAGCTGGGTTCGCTGATCGTGGCCGCCGCCGGCAACAACGCGCAGCGCTCCGCCGGGAACCCGGGGTTCGTCGGCGCCCCGGCCAACAGCCCCTACATCATGGCGGTGGCTGCAGTGGATTCGGCCCTGGCCATTGCCGATTTCTCGGCGCAGGCGCTGGATGCCCAGGGCGGCGCAGTGGATATCGCCGGCCCCGGCGTGGACATCTATTCTGCCTGGCCGGGAGAAAAACGCTACAACACGATCAGCGGCACCTCCATGGCCACCCCGCATGTGGCTGGCGTGGCAGCGCTGCTGGCCGAATCCACCGGGCTGCGTGCCCAGGAGCTGTGGGACAAGCTGCTGTCCACCTCCCGCGATATCCCGTTGCCGGCCGAGGATGCCGGTGCCGGGCTGGCCCAAGCCCCCGCCAGCACGGAAGGCCAATAGGATGTGCGGCGACACAGTGCATATCTATGTGATCACTGTGGTGGCCACGGTGGCCCCCGAGTCCATCGTTGATGAGCTGCAAGCCCGCGGACTGCAGGTTAAGCAAGTGCTCGCTGCCCTGGGCCAGATTATTGGCGAGGGCAGCGAGCAGGTGGCCGCAGCGCTGCGGGAGCTCGACGCGGTCGAATCGGTTGATGCCCAGCAGCGCTACCGGGCCATCGACGAGGGCAGCTAGCGCAGGATCACCGTGCGCTGCGCGCACCGCGCAAGGCCGGGCTATGGCACCGCTGGCGCGGCGAACTCTGCCATGGCATCGAGCAGCCAGCGCACGGCGTGCTCGGTGAACGAGGCACGCGGCATGATCCGCCAGCTCTGCTCGCCGGTGCGCCACAGCAGCACCGGAATATTCGCCAGCGAGGTGCTGATCGCCTGGTTCACGCCGAAGGCGCGCGGGTGCAGGTCCGCCGGGCAGCTCTTGCGCAGCACCAGCGGCGCATCCGGGCCGGAAAGTTCCAGCACGCTGCGGTTGGCCGAGAGGTCCACCACCTGCCCGGGCTGCTCGCCCAGGGCCGCGGTCAGCGCCCCGGCCAGCTCGGCGTTCTCCGCACTGGTGGCCAGGAACTCATCCGGCGCCAGCCACAGCACCGCGGTACCCGGCGCCTCGCCGGCCACCTGGCCCACCGCGGCGGGCAAGCCCACTCCGGTGGCCGCGGCCACCGCCGCATGCGCCGGACTGCCCGGCGCGCAGCGCAGCGAGATCTGGGTGGCGAAGGCGATTTCGCGCAGGCCCACGCGGCCGGCGATGCTGGCCGCTTCCATTTCCTGGGCCAGGTGCTGGGCCGGGGAACGGCGTACTTCGCTGTCAATCATGGTGTTGCTAGCCATCGCGACGGCTTCCTTCCGGGTCGTAGAGCACGGTTTCACAGACTTCGACGTCGACCAGCTGGCCGCCCACCGGGGTCTTGAGCACTTCGCCGATGCGGCTGCGCCCGTTCTTGATCAGCGCCAGGCCGAAGGTGCGTCCCAGCGCCGGCGAGTCGTAGAAGCTGGTGACCCAGCCTTCCATCGGGGTGATGCCCTCGGTGGCCATCGCGTCAGCGGCCACCAGCGCGGCACCCTCGGGCAGCCGCAGGGACTTGTCCACCGGCAGCACCGAGACCAGGTGCTTGCGGTCCTCCCGGAGGTTGTCCGCCCGGGAGTAGGAGCGGTTGCCGATGAAGTCCTTGACCTTGGAGACCACCCATTCCATGCCGGCATCCTGCGGGGTCACCGTGCCGTCGGTGTCCTGCCCGACGATGATGAAGCCCTTCTCGGCGCGCAGCACGTGCATGGTTTCGGTGCCGTACGGGGTGATGCCGTATTCCTGGCCGGCGGCGTACACGTCTTCCCAGACGCGCAGCCCGTGCCAGGCCGGCACCGCGATCTCGAAGGCCAGCTCCCCGGAGAAGGAAATGCGCGAGATGCGCGCTTCGATCCCGGAATCCAGCACCACGTCCTTGAAGGCCATGAACTTGAAGCCCTCGTTGGACACGTCCACGGTGGAGGCGACCTTGGCGATCACCTCGCGCGATTTCGGCCCGACCACCGCGACGGTGGCCAGCTGCTCGGTGACCGAGGTGCACACGACATCCAGCTCGGGCCATTCGGTCTGCAGCCACTCCTCCAGCCAGTCCAGCACGTCGCCCGCGCCGCCGGTGGTGGTGTGCAGCAAGAAGCGGTCCTGCGCCAGGCGCAGGGCTACCCCGTCGTCGAAGATCATGCCGTCGGCCTTGCACATCACGCCGTAGCGGCCCATGCCGACCTTCAGCTTGGTGTAGCCGTTGGTGTAGATGCGGTTCAGGAACTCGGCCGCATCCGCCCCGCGGATCTCGATCTTGCCCAGCGTGCTCGCATCGAGCATGCCCACCGAAGCGCGCACCGCGGCGGACTCGCGGTAGACCGCCTGGTCCATGGTTTCCCCCGGCTGCGGGTAGTACCAGGGGCGCTTCCACTGCCCGACGTCCTCGAAGGCCGCGCCGTGGGCCAGGTGCCAGGAGTGCATCGCGGTGATGCGCGCCGCATCCAGCTGCTGCCCGCGGTTGCGCCCGGCCAGGGCCGCGAAGGCCACAGGGGTGTAGGGGGCGCGGAAGGTGGTGGTGCCGATCTGCGCCGGGTTCTCGATGCCCAGCACCGCGGCGATCACGCCGATCGCCGCCACCCCGGAGGTCTTGCCCTGGTCGTTGGCGGTGGAGATCGAGGTGTACCGCTTGATGTGCTCCACCGACTTCATGCCCGCGCCGGTGGCGCGCAGCACGTCGGCCACGGACTGGTCGCGCTGCAGGTCCACGAAGTGGGCCGTGTAGTTCGCGGCGTCATCGCCCTTGGCCGATGGCACCAGCCAGACCGGACGGGTCTGGCCCAGCGCGGTCTCCAACGCCTGCGGGGTGCGGGCCACGGTGGCGAATCCTGCCGCGGTGGCAGCCGCGGCGCCGGTGGCGGCCCCGGTGGACAGGGCGCTGGCGGTATCCAGGCGCCCGGTCACCGCGCCGGCCAGGTGCTGGTTGGCCACCACGGCGGCCGGGACGAAGGCGTGGATGGTGGTATCCCAGTCCAGCTTGCCCTGGCGCTGGGAGTGCAGGTGCACCACCGGGTTGAAGCCGCCGGCCACGGCCAGCACATCGGCTTCGAAGCGCTGGGCGGCCCCCAGTTCGCGGTGCTCGTCGAGCGTTGCGACCACGATGGCCGACAGCTCGCCCTCGGCATCCGCTTCGGTATCCACCACCACCGAACCCGGGATCACGGTGACTCCCTCGGCCACGGCGGCCGCGGCGGCGGCCGAAATGTTCTGCCGGGCGTCGATCACGGCAACCACCCCGCCGCTGGCCGCCAGTTCGGCTACCAGCTCGTAGGCCGAGTCGTTGGTGGTGGCCACGGCGATCTTCTGCCCGGCGCGCACGCCGTAGCGGTTCAGGTAGCTGCGCACCGCGCCGGCGAGCATGATGCCCGGGCGGTCGTTGTTCTCGAAGACGATCGGGCGTTCGTGGGCGCCGGTGGCCAGCACCACCTGCTGGGCGCGGATATGCCAGATGCGCTCGCGGGATACCCCGGGCTGCGACGGACCGTCCAGGTGCACGGTGCGGCGCTGCGCGGCGATCAGGTAGTTCGCGTCGTAGGACCCGAAGACGGTGGTGCGCTGCAGGTGGGTGGTTTCTTCTGCTTCGGCCAGTTCGCCGGTGACCTGCTCGATCCACTGGCTGCTGTCCAGGCCGTCGATCTGCTCCCCGGCGGTGTCCAGCAAGGTGCCCCCGGCCTCGGCGCGCTCGTCGAGCAGCATCACCCGGGCCCCGGAGCGCGAGGCTTCGCGGGCCGCGGCCAGGCCGGCCGGACCGGCGCCGACCACCAGCACGTCGGTGTGCACGTGCACGTGGTCGTAGTAGGCCGGATCGGTGGCCGGGTCCAGCACGCCCAGGCCCGAAAGCAAGGTGGCGTCCAGCCCGTCGGTGACCGCAACGGTGGTGGCCGGCAGCATCGACTCGTCGATGTCCTGCTCATGCCGGGCGCCGACGGTGACCAGCGCGTTGGGTTCCTCGACCCCGGCGGCGAAGATGCCGCGCGGGCGGTCCAGGTACAGCGAGTTGCCGGCCTTGCGCAGCCCGTTGGCCAGCATGGCGCTGGCCACGGTGTCGCCGCGGAAAGCGGAGAGCTGCGCGCCGCCAATGGACAGGGCCAGTGGTTCCTCGCGGTTGATGCGGGCGCGGGTGCTCTGCGCTGCAGGCAGGCGTTGCGGCTTGCTCATCGGGTGCCTCCTTCGGCGCTGCGGATGTCGGTGGTGCTCAGTTCTGGGCGTGGTTCGCTGGCCTGGTAGATGGCCTTGAACTCGTAGGTGACGGTGTCGCGCAGGGCGTTGAACCACTTGCGGCAGCCGCCGGCGTGGACCCAGCGTTCGGCGAAGATGCCCTTCTTGTTCTGCCGGTAGAACAGGTAGCGGGACCATTCCTTGTCGCTCAAGGCGCTCGGGTCCGCCGGGTAGGCCACGTGGGCTTCTCCCCCGTACTTGAATTCGTTCTCATTGCGTGGCCCGCAGTTCGGGCAATCAATCAGCATCATGGCGGTTGCTCCTAGTGTGCGACGGCTGCGGCGCCGTGCTCGTCGATCAGGTGGCCGGTTTCGAAGCGATCCAGGCTGAACGGCTTGTTCAGCTCGTGCGGCTCGTCGTTGGCGATGGTGTGCGCCAGGGTGAATCCGGCACCCGGGGTGCCCTTGAATCCGCCGGTGCCCCAGCCGCAGTTCACGTACAGGTTCTGGATCGGGGTCTTGGAGATGATCGGCGAGGCGTCCATGGTGGTGTCCACGATGCCGCCCCAGGTGCGCAGCACATGCGCCCGGGCGAAGATCGGGAACAGCTCCACGGCCGCGGCCATCTGCTCCTGGATGACGTGGAAGGCGCCGCGCTGCCCGTAGCCGTTGTAGTTGTCGATGCCCGCGCCCATGACCAGCTCCCCCTTGTGGGCCTGGGAGACGTAGACGTGGATGTGGTTGGACATGACCACCGTCGGGTGCACCGGTTCGAACAGCTCGGAGACCAGTGCCTGCAGCGGGTGGGACTGGATCGGCAGTTCGAAGCCGGCCATTTCGGCCAGCACCGAGGAGTGCCCTGCCCCAGCCAGTGCGACCTTGCCCGCGTGGATGGTGCCGCGGGTGGTCTTCACGCCGGTGACCTTCTCGCCGTCCTTGATGAAGCCGGTGACTTCGCAGTTCTGGATGATATCCACGCCCAGCTCGTTGGCCTTGCGGGCGAAGGCCCAGGCCACGTGGTCGTGCTTGGCGATGCCGGCACGCGGCTGCCAGGTCGCGCCCATGACCGGATAGCGGATGTCGTCGCCGATGTTGATGATCGGGCAGGCTTCCTTGACCTGGGAAGGGTCCAGCCATTCGGCATCCACGCCGTTGAGCTTGTTGGCTTCCACGCGGCGCACGGATTCGCGCACGTCGCCCAGGGTGTGGGCCAGGTTCATCACGCCGCGCTGGGAGAACAGGAAGTCGTATTCCAGGTCCTCGGGCAGCTGCTCCCACAGCTTCAGCGACTTCTCGTAGATGCCCGCCGACTCGTCCCAGAGGTAGTTGGAGCGGATGATGGTGGTGTTGCGGGCCATGTTCCCGCCGGCCAGCCAGCCCTTTTCCAGGACGGCGACGTTGGTGATGCCATGGTTCTTGGCCAGGAAGTAGGCGGTAGCCAGGCCGTGGCCGCCGCCTCCGACGATCACTGCGTCGTAGGACTTATTCGGTTCCGGGTTGGCCCAGAGGAATTCCGGGTGCTCAGGCAGCAGATCAGCCATGGCTATTCTCCAATCTTCTTCAGGTTCGGGTACAGCGGGTGGGCCGCGGCAAGCTTCAGAACACGATCCTTCAGCTCCGGCAACACCGCCGCATTACCCTCAGCACCAGCAATCAACGCCT
>NZ_SOBS01000013.1:0-102473 GCF_004365035.1 Arthrobacter sp. JUb115
GGAGAATGACCCCGATCCAATTCGAGGCTACAATGATCGAGTCTGTCGCTCTGGCAGCGTAAACCTTGGTGTCAACCAAACCTTCAGCAGACCCGCCATAGCAGATGAAGACGGAAGACCCTTGTTCCCGTTTATCAGTGGCGTCCGGGTTTAGTTGAGGCAGACAGTATAAAAATCCTGAGAAGGCGCATGGATCCGGGCACAAACGTTCTCTAACTTCTTATACCCAGCTAGATCTTCAGGATCTTCACGACAGTCCCGTTCCCCAGAGTGATGGGGGTGATGGCCGTTAGCGTTTTCTGAATTGCCCGAATCCCTTACGGACACCATTTACGTCGTCGCCTGTGACACCGACATCGGCATCCCATTCACGTAGGGGGTGGATCGCTACGTCGTGCGTGAGCGCACTGAAGCCCCTGTGGGTTGATCCGGGCGTTCATGAGGTGCAGGGAATACACCGACTGATTCCGGCTCCAGGCCTTTCAAGCAGTTTTGGAAAACCTCAGGCAACTGGGTTCAGAATGTTTCGACGTGAGCCCGAACATGGCTTCCATCGGGAGTCAACCAGCCCTTTCCGGCGGCATAGACCAGCATGTTGGCGAATCGATAATTCCAGCCTATGCCGATTCGTCCGGCGCACTCGCTTTTAATCCAGTCAACCGAGACCAGCACGTCCGAGGCATCGAGCTTGCCGGCTGCCGCGGATTCGAGAAGTTCCTGCAGGTCATCTTTTATTTCTTCCGGCAGCAAGACCTTGAAGGTGGTGCAGTCGTCGGGTTCGTCAAGCGCTACGGATCCGGGGCTAACGCGCACGTGCACGGGATATCCTTTCAATCAACAGGGGGTTCATCTTTGATTCCCACTATGCCGAAAGCAGTGGACTGTCCGGAAGACGATCTTTAGGATAGCAGGTATGGCTATTGCTTATGTCGTAAAAATCATGCGTTTGCGGCGTCCTGCAGACACGACATGAGGTAGGAGGCCACCATTCCTGCGAGCTTCTCGGAGATCTCCGGCCAGTCCAAAGTCCCGCTGCCTTCCATAGTGCTGCCGAGGCCCAATCTGCGTGCAACGACGCTGTAGACCACGTTGAAGCACCAGCCGATTTCAGCCTGGCCGAGAAAACCGCCTGGCCAGGTGCTTAATACTTTGGCAAAGTGCGAGGCAAGGGCGGCATGGGATGCCGCGCCTCGCTGCGAAATGGTTTCGTCCTGGGTAGCGCGGAGCATGAAGGGACGGAGGATGTCCGCGTACCGGCGAAGGACCTCGATGATCAGGTCAATGGCTTCCCGGGCCACGGCTTCCAGCGTAACTTCAAGTCGCGTGGGTCGGGGTTCAAAAAGACGCTCCGACACGGCGTCAATGTCATCCATTTTTCTGCCGTGGGCGATCCGAAGGAGCTCATCTTTGCCTTGGAACCGTGCGTAGATGGAGCCGATGGATACGCCGGAACGTGCGCTGACATCTGCCAGCGTGAATTCGTCGGTTCCCCGCTCCTGAAGCAAGGTCAGGGCCGCCTCTAGCGCTTTTTCAAACGACTGGCGGCTCCTGGCTTGCTTCGGCTCGCGGGACTTGGTGTTCGGAAGCGTCACAACGAGATCCTACAGAGGATTCCTTCGTCTGCTGCGTTCCTTGACGCCCTTAGTTCCCATTCCCCGGAGGGAACCCGCCAATCGGACACCGCGGCGTTCCAGCGCCGGAAGCTGAGCGGGTCCACGGCAATACTTGCCTTGGCAGTCGCTCCGGCAGCTACTTGGACAGCCGCGAAGCCCATGAGTCGGAACCCTGCCTCTCCGGCGGGTTTGCCGTAGACCTGGACAAGCTCGCGTCCGGCCGAGGCACCAGAATTTCGCACAGTGACTTCGATCGAAACCCCTTCGACTCCATCTGCCGGGGCAGAACGTTGCACCCCTTGCAGTGCTGCCTGTGCCTCTACCAGCGTGAACTTTGTATAGGTCATCCCGTACCCGAAGGGATACCGAGGTGCCCGGACTGCTTCTTGGAAGTACCGGTAGCCCATCGGTTCGCTGGCTGCGTAGTCCAAGGTGAGCCGCTCATCCAGGGTGTGACCCCAGCCCGGGATGTCCTCATCCCGTGTTGGAAAGGACACTGGAAGTCGTCCAGATGGTGCGATGTTTCCGGTCAAGACAGACGTTAGGGCCCGCCCAAATTCCTGCCCGGGGAACCATACCATCAGCAGGGCCTTTACCTTGTCCGCCCACGGCATAAGCACGGCACGGGACGCGTTCACCACCACGATAGTTTCAGTGTTGACGGCAACCACGGCGTCCACAAGTCGGTCACAGGCGGGGTCGAGCGCCGCGGTCTTCCGGTCTGCACTTTCTCGCGAGGACCCTTGCTCATCACCCACCACCACAATGACGGCGTCCGCGCAGGCTGCGATGGCTACCGCGGCGGTCAGGGGATCAGACGGTTGCTGGAGGGCTGCTACGGCCGTAATGGCCTGGACCCTGCCAGGTTGGAAGTCCATTTCTACCACCACCTCCACCTCACCTGCGGGCAGATCAAGGGTGATCTGCTGGGTTTCGGCTCGTGCCACAACGCCCATCACGTCGTCCGGCGCTGGCGGCGGTACCTCCAAGATGCGTCTGCCATCAACTGCAAGCGAGACTACGCCCGTGCCGCCCGCGCCCAGTGCCCACCGCGCTGGAGCATCAATCTGCAGGTGGGCTGTAACGCGGACACGCCCGGGTGCGTCGGCACCTATACCGGGGACGGGACCAAACCAGACGAATGAAGACGCCTGCCTGACTTCGCTGTATAGAACTTCGTCCACGGCCTCATCGCTGGGCTGGGAGAGTACCTCCAACAACACCCCGGGGGTGCCATCCGGCGCGGTGCTGCCGATGTCCGTAAGAGCTTGGGCCGATGAGGGTGTGGCGCCCGGCTCGAACAGTACCTCCACCTCCGGACCGAAAGCTTCGCGGATGGCGTCAAGCGGTGTCACCATTTCACCCTCTGGCCGGACGGTGGCGAAGGTTCCTCCTTGAAAGCACGGTTTCACTGCGTTCAGACCGACGACAGCCACTGTCTTGATCCGCACCGGATCCAGCGGCAGGACGTTATCCCTGTTCTCCAACAGCACAAATGAGGCCGCGGCCGCGCGGATGAGTGTGTCGCGTTGCTCCTCGGAAGTGCGGAGGAGGGCAGGCGCAGGAAGTGGTCTGCCGCTCCGCCGGCCAGTTCTGTCAGCAAGCCGGGTGAGCCGTTCTACGGCGTCATGCAGCCGCGCCTCGGGAACCTCACCGGCCGTGACAGCATCGGCAAAGTGCACACCCAAATACCGGGCCGGACCGGGCATCTCCAGGTCTAATCCGGCATTGGCTGCTCCAACAGTGTCGTCCACGCCAAACCAGTCAGACACCACAACACCGTCGTAATTCCAATCATTTTTGAGGATGCCGATTAGCTCTGAATGTTGCGCGCAATGCTTGCCGTTGACACGGTTGTACGCCATCAGGAGCATCCACGGGTTTGTCGAACGCACGGCAGTCTCGAAGGGCCGGAGATATGTTTCGCGTAGGGTTGCCGGCTCAACCTGGGAGTTCATCCTACGCCGTTCCGTTTCAGTGTCATTGGCCACTACATGCTTGGCGCAAGACCCTACGCCTTGGGACTGAACCCCCTTGATCCATGAGGCACCGAGCACTCCTGTGAGGAAAGGGTCCTCAGAGAACATTTCGAAAGTGCGGCCCGAGAGCGGGGACCGTGGCAGGTTTAGGTTCGGGCCTAGGACCACGGAAACGTCGCGTTCGCGGGCCTGCTGGCCTATCAATTGGCCCACTTCCGAGACAAGTTCCGGGTCCCAGGTGGCAGCCAGCGCGGTACCTGACGGCATGATGAGAGAAGTGTCCCGTTCATCCATGGCTTTGCTGACGAGGCCCAATGGACCATCCAGTAGCACCATCTCCTCGACGCCTGTTTCCTTGCTCGCGGTAGTGCTCCAGCCGTTAAGGCCGCCCGTGAGTTCAGCTCCCGCGAGGTCGGGATCAGTTTTTGCTATTTGGTCCCCATCAATGCTCATCGAGGAGTCCGTTGTCACTGGGCTGCGACCTTCTCCGCCTCATCGGCAGCTTCGGAAGAACGCAGCAGTGGAAGGACGCGCTCGGAGAAGAGACGCATGGACTGCTCCGTGAAGCGGCGGCGTTCTTCCGTAAGGGGCCCACCCATCAGGGCCAGGAGGACGTTGCCGATGCCTAGGTCAGCGTATTTTTGGAGTTCGGCGGCCACCGTTTCGGGGCTGCCGTACAGGCACCAAGTGCCTTTGTAGCCTTCAGTTCGGGCATCAGGAGCGGGGCGGAGGTTCACTCCACTGATGGATTCAGCTGCCTTGTTGGCGGCGTGTTCACGTTCCACGGCCTGCTGATACTGCTCCAGGATAATTTCAAGTTCAGCCTCTGCTTGTTCGTCCGTTTCTGCGATGTGGACGTGCTGGTAGGAATGGGTAGTCCATTCCAGTGCCGACCTGACCGCTTCCGGTGAGTGGCCAGCTGCTTCCAAGGCGTTGCGGTAGTTGGAGAAGTTCTTCTTAACTTCCTCGTAGGCGTTGCCACTATCGATGACCGGCGGTGTGAAGGCCAAGATGAACGCTGGTTGGGCCTTCTTCGCGGCACGTTCGACGCTGGAGGGTCGAGAAGCTACCGACATCACGCGCGGTTCTGGTTTGGTGTACGGTGCTGGAACGATCCGTGACACCACGGCACCGCGGTAGTGGCCATTGTCGAACGTGACGGGTTCATCTTCGGGCTGCTTGGCCCACAGCTTCTCGGCGATCTCAAGGTTTTCGTTGGCCAGACGAGAGCTGTCTTGGATGTTTACCCCAAAACCGATCATTTCCTCCGGAGTGGTGCCGCTCCCCACACCTACCAGAAGCTTGCCGTCTGTCAATTGGTCCAGCAGGGCTAGCCGCTCGGCGAAACGGACGGGATGGTGCAGGGCGAGGGTTTGGACCGAAAAGCCAAAGTGCAAGCGCTTTAGTTTGCCGGCAAGGTAGGCGGCAAAGATGAACGGGTCGCTGGCAGGCGGAGCGTAGCCCGTGAAGTGGTGGTCAGGAAGGAAGACGGCGTCGAAGCCCTTCTGCTCGGCATCAACGGCATGCTCCACCATGGCCTTCATGACCGGACGGTCCTCTTCGGGACTCCCGGAGCGGGAAGTGAGGAATAATGAAAAATGCATGGAAACTCCTGAATTTATTTGTCGAAAAAATGTGTTTGCTGGTGTTGCTAGGTCATGTGCGGTCTGGGTGCTTGTTCTCATGGGTTGTGAGCAGGGGTCTTTGGGGTGAAACGGGTTCGAGTTGGGTGGCAGCCTTGACAACGAGTCGTCTAAACCACTGGTGTCCCGGATCTTCGGACTTCGAAGGATGCCACCAGGCGCACTCCACCAGGGTTGGGAGGCTGATGGGCAACTGCATAATGCGCACGCCTGCCACCGATAAAAGCATGCGTGCAAGTCGTTCTTGCACCAAAGCCAGCCTTGCTGTGCCCGCAACCGCGAAGGGCAGCATCAAGAAGCTGTCCACAATGATGTCCGTGTTTTCGCCCAACTGAAGGTCATAAACCCTGCGGTCTGCGAGGGTTGAATCGACCTCGGCCCCAAAGAGCCGCGCCCACCGCGCATCCCGCATCTCCTCGACGGTCAAGGTCCGCTCCGGTGAACTCGATCCTGTGACGCACACCCAGTTGTCCGTGAACAGTTCCGTGTGGGGGTATCCGGAGAAATGGCCCTTAGGTATGAGCATCAGATCTGCATTCTGCAGCGTCTCCTTAATACGTTCCACCGCCAAGGGAGTGACTGCATCAAAGTGGACTTGCACTCCTGGTGCCTCTTCCTGAAGCATGGCCATTAGTTTCCCCGACAGGGCCGTGAGGCAATAGTCGGAGGTGATAACCCGGAAACTCCGGGTGGACGAGGCGGGATCGAAGATGGCCTGGGCATCGAAAGTGCGTTCCACCATCCGGAGGATCTCCCCCACGTCTTCTTTGAGTACCTGTGCCAGTGGAGTGAGCTCATAAGCCGATCCCACCCGAGTCAGCAACGCGTCACCGAACTGCCGACGAAGCCTTTGCAGCGAAGAGCTCATGGCTGGCTGGCTGATCCCAATTCTGGCCCCGGCGCGGGTGACGTTCCGCTCGATGAGCAGGGCGTCAAGCGCCACGAGCAAGTTAAGGTCCGCTGTCAGCAGATTGACCATGTTCTTCTCCACGTTGAGGGGTATGAAAGTTTCCGGCAAGTCACCGTCAAAAAATTAGAATTAGAATACTGATACTAATTGTCATCCAAATCACACCCGGGGTCAATGCCAGTCATGGACAGGGACCAAAAAATCATCGCGGAATCAGACCCCCGATCCCTTCAGTGATGGCCAGGGCAGCTGCCAACAGGCGGTCCCGGCAATCTGCCAGACGTGCACTGGACTCAGAGCCGGAGAACCCATTAAGGGTCAACGTGACGGCCACCTGCCCGTCCGCATCGAAGACTGGGGCGTGCAGAGAAGTCACTCCGGCCGGGTCATCGATCGACACGGGCCCAGATGACGCCGTGCGTTCCAGGAGCTTGGGGAGTACACCGCTGAGGTCCGGAGCTGCGGTATCACTGGGCACAACGACCAGGCGTTCAAACTCGGCCGCAGCCGCTGCCCCTGCCGAAACCGCGTACCCGATTTCGCGGACTTGTTGCAGTTCAGCATGCGCAACTGCTGGATCAACATGGCCGACGACATTGCGGGCATTGGTGATCCAGCGGGACTCCGCAGCCTCACCGGCCCAGGCGACATGCAGAGGAGCAAGAGGAGCTGCCAAACCAAAGGAAACACCCACCCGCGAAGGTGATCCGCTGGGGGAACTGGCCACGCCCGCTGCGGTCAAAACAACAACGGAGTTATCGACGACCCCGCTTACCAGGACTTCGAGCTTGAGCTCCTCGGCGAGAGCCTCAATTTTGGGTCGGGCCGCATCTGCTGCCTTGACGTGTCGAGTGAGGGCTGTCGCAGGCGAAACGATCGACGGCATGGTGAATGAGCCATAGCCTCCCCGGAGGAAGAGCAGCGGAAGTTCTTTTGAGGCCCCGACACCCAAGGCCTTGACCCGTCCGATGACAATGTCGTGGTCTCCAGCGCGGATCACATCCTCAATGTCACAGTCGATCCATGCTGATGCTCCCTCAAGCCTGGGGCTGCCGGAGGGTGTGTCGCCCCACTGGTTGGCGCTAAATCGGTCATCCGCTTTCCGTGAGAAAGCCTGACAGACATCCTGCTGGCCGGCGGTCAACACATTGGCGCAAAAGGAACCCGCTGTTTGGATCTTGGGCCAACTGGTGGAACGGACATCCGGCATGAACGCCACTAGAGGCGGATCCAGGGAAACTGAGCTAAAGGTGCCAACAACCATGCCCGCAGGCTCGGCGTTGTCGGGCGCCGCGGTGATGAGCGTGACGCCGGTGGGGTATTGGCCTAGGACGTACCGGAACCAGGCGGCGTTGTCAGGACCGGTCTCTTGGGATTCCGCAGTTGAAGCAGGGATGATCTGTGCCATTGGGAGCTCTCCTCTTCGTTGAGTTTTCATCCAGTAAACGTGTCAAACGGGAGCTACGGAAATTGTTCCAAGGTATGCAAGCTATCGGGAATTCGGATGCCGCATGCCAGCCTCCCGCGAAGCCTTCGATGATAAGTTCATCAGGACGCTGGGGCTTCATGGAGCCCGTCGGCCGGGGTGAACATTCCCCCGGACGCGCACTTGGCTGGCGTCGAGCCAATTCCACTGGCTAACCAGAACGAGGTTGCGGTGCGCCGTTCAAACTTGTCCCAACCCACAAATGCCCACGTCGAAACAGTTGATTCAACTCCGGACGCATCTCCATTGGAGATACCGGGCAACGGTCAAACGCCAGCATCCGGAGTCCGGATCGCTCGGGTCTATGCCGCCCTGCTCATCATCGTCTTACTGGGAGCCTTAGACCACACGATCGTGGCAACAGCATTACCGACGATCGTGGGAGAGTTGGACGGTGCCCAACACATGGCCTGGGTCATAACCGCCTATACCTTAGCCATGACCGTGGCACTACCCGTCTACGGTCGACTGGGCGACCGATACGGCCGACCCGCCCTGATGATGGTCGCCCTGGTGATCTTCCTCGGAGCTTCTGTGCTGTGCGGATTCGCACAGGACATGTTCCAACTCTCGCTGTTCCGCGGCATTCAGGGGCTCGGCGGGGCAGGAATGGCAGTCCTTCCCGGCGCCATCATCGCCGATCTCGTACCCCCGCGGCAACGCCCCAAATATCTTGGTCCCCTTGGCTCAGTCTTCGGAATTGCGACAGTGGTCAGCCCACTGGTGGGTGGTGCCATCACGGACACTGTCGGCTGGCGCTGGGTTTTTTGGGTCAACCTGCCCATCGGTTTGCTGGCGTTGGTGATGGCATTCTCGTTGCGTCGTATGAAGCCCATTCGTGGTTCAGGTGGAATGGACTGGCTGGGCACCGTACTCATGATCATTTTCACCTGTGCCTTGGTAGGGCTGGTTTCACTGTCCACAGCACCAGGTACCGCAACCGAAGTACTGTGGGGCTTAGGCGTCATAACGGCAGTGTCGGGCGTCCTGTTTGTAATGGTGGAGATCCGCTCTAAAAATGCCCTGATACCGATGCATATGTTCCGGAGCTGGCCTGTAGTCAACGCCGCCGGGTTGGGGCTGGTCATCGGCGCCGGTTTGTTCAGCATTGTGGCCTACCTGCCGAGCTATGTGCAGATGGTTTATTCGACGTCGGCTTCGGTGGCGGGCCTCATTTTGTTGCCACTGGTCTTGGGCATGATGGTGTCCAGCAACCTGAGCGGATGGCTCGTCACCCGCACGGGAAGGTACAAAATATTTCCTCTTGCCGGTTCAGCCCTTGCCACTGCTGTTGCAATATGTCTTACCTTCCTTAGTCCGGAAACACCTTTGCCCGTGGTGGGGACCCTGATAGCCCTGTTGGGCTTTGCCGTTGGCAGCTTCATGCAGCTCACGGTGGTAGTCGCCCAGAACGCCATGCCGCATTCGGTCGTGGGCGGGGTTACAGCCTCACTGGGTTACCTGCGGGAACTCGGCGTCACGGTAGGAACGGCGGTTTTTGGTGGGCTCTTCGCCACCCTACTAGCGCAGGCCGCGACCAACAACAGCCTAGGTTTACCGGCGTCGACCATTACGGATCCCCACACAGTGCAGCAGCTCTCTGCGGCCCTCCAGCTCGGGGTGTCGGACATTTATGTAGGTGCGTTTCTGCCTATTTTCACGGTGCTTGCCTGCATCTTCGGCATTGGTGTATTGCTTTCCGTTTTTATGCCGGAGCAGCGCCTTTCGGAATCAACGCCCTCCAAATAGGAAAAATCAGAAGCAATTGTGGAACCAGATACTCATTCCAGCTTCATAGTGTTGATGGCATGTGAGGCTCGCTTCGTATGAACTCCAGCCTTACGGGCCCGTGGAGTCCCGCGGGCAGAACATCGGCGTCCGGGACAAGGATCGTACTGCCTGGACGCCCGTGTTCACCGTCTGTGGCATCGCCAACCAGCCTGTTCCACCACGAATTGGTCACCGCGATCTGCAACTCATTAGCACCCTCGCGGACGGCATTCGTAATGTCGATCCGAAATGGCCGCGTCCAGAGAATGCCCAAGTTTTGTCCGTTCAATCGGATTTCCGCGAGGTCGCTGACTTCTCCGAGGTTCAGAACCAGACAGGTATTCTGTTCGGTTTCAGCCCGGGTTCGGTGAAACGTGTGCCTGTAGGTTGCCGTTCCCGAGAAGTACTTCACCTCCCGAGAATGATGCGCTGCCCCCGGTCCACTCCATGGCCGCGGCATATCAAAGGTGAGTGGCTGAATTGACTGGCTGTCACCGTCGAACGTGACATCCCAACGCCCTCCAAGTTGCACTTCTGCCGCGGTCTCCTGTCCTGCGTTGGCCTCAAGCTGCGTCATGCAGTCAGGCATCTTCGCGACAGCGTGGTGCAGGAAAACGAACGTCGAACCAAATGGTTCCAGTTGAAGGTCGACAATGGTCCGGTCAGTATCGAAGCGCAGTTCAACGGCAGAGCGAGAGACCTGAACAGGATCCCACAGCTCTGCGGAAGCTGCCTTTCCCCTGAAGGAGGCCCGGATCTTCTCCGGTCGGTCAAGTTGATTGCTCACGAAGTACAAATCGCCCTCTTGAACGCGGCGGTGGATGACCGGCATTGTGGCACCCTTAGCAGCACCCATCACCCAGCCCGGAGAAAGGTTGATCCGAGCCAACGCTTCTATAACACCCTCGGAATCCGGCAATCCTGACAGATCGAGCAGACCGTGCCGTTGCTGATTCCAGAGGCGGTCGACGGCGGCGGCCCACTCTTGCTTATCGTCGCCTTGGCTCGGCGATCCCGTGGGTGGCCGGCCGGCAACTGTTGCTCCTGCATCGAGTAGCTCTGTGAGGCGTTGGACCGCGGCCAGGGTCATGCGGTGGCTGGAACCGCCCAAGTAGAGCAGCCGGTAGCTCACGCCGCCGGTGCTGAGAAGACTGCCGTCTTGAGTAACGGTGACGTGGTTAAGCAAGCCATCGAGGTTGATAAAATCGAAACCGTAACCGCTGGGAATTTCTGGAGCTGAATCTCCGAAGACGCCAGTCACTGGCGCTTCCTCTCCGTAGAAGTAGGCGATATCAGCCGCGTGGTTGCCCTGCCGAAGCAGATGGCTGCAGCGGGCCAAATAGTCGATCCAGGGCCGCGCAGCGTGGGCCCACGTCTCGTTCCGAGTAAAGGACTGGCCCAGGTACGGCGAGAGTGTCACCCCAGGCTTCGGGGCAGCTTCTGGCTGATGAGGCGAAGCATGGACGCTGACCAGGTTCACTCCCAATGCGAATCCCATGTCCGCCACCGGTTTGAGTTTCCTAGGCGTGAACATATGTGGCTTTCCAAAGGCACTCATGGATTCGGCACCGACAGTGGCCTTTCCATAGACGTTGGCCACAGAGGCGGCCCCCTGAACGTCGGCGACATAGGTGGGCGCGGGGCCTGCTTCCGGTTCATAGCACCACATGGCACCCATCGGAATATCGGCATGCGATCGCATCTCCAGGTCATCGCCCAGTTGTGGCCGGTGGTCTTCCAGGGCCTCGGCGTAATACCTCATACCTCGCGCTCCGGCTATCTTGGCGATCGTCCCATAATGCTTCTCAGCCAAAAGCTCCGCAATGGTCCTGCGGAAATCCCAAAGGAACGCGTCGCTGCGTTGCGCACCGCCAACCACGACTCCGCTGACTGCGGGCAGCCACGGTAGCAGGTCATAACCGCGGCGGGCGCGGAACTCCTCCCGCATTGCCGCAGTCCAGTTCTGCGGCCCGGACTCGATACTGTCGCTCAGCAGAGCAGTCACGCCCTTCGCGCCGACCAGCCCTTTTCCCAGTGCTTCGTCGAAGAAGCCTAAGTAGTGCTCGAAATATTCGGTGACGAGGCCGGCGTCGAGCTTGTCCACTTCAAGGCCTGTCGCATCCACAGGCGCGGGGCCGTTTAGGTGCCCCGTCAGGGAGTAGCCCATCCGGAGTACAGTCCAGTCCCCTTCCTGCGGTGCCCAATCAAGTGTTCCGTCGGGACGGAGGTGTTCCGTGACGTCCATGACCTCCTCAGGTTGGATTGCTGCCGCTGCCTCCGACGGACTGCCGTCGTCGATGGCGTAGAAGTCCGGGACGGGGGCGTAGCCTGCCTTCTCCTCTGCGCGCGAGATGCGTGGCCCGGTAAAGAGTTGTATTCCTGAAACCTCAAAAAGAGGTGTGGGAGCCTGTTTGGGAGAGAATTGAAGTGGCTTCACACCGGGCGCCACTGGGATGCTTGAGCCGGTTTGCGCCTTGAGACAGAGCCTAAAGTAGCTCGCGGTCACAGCCGGGAAGGTCGCCGAGCGAACGGGGGACGCCGAAGCCGGGAGGTCGATGACAGACCTGAAACTCTCCCCGTCATCGCTGGCTTCCAGCCGGGCATGGTGAGCAGGAGACGCCCCGAAACCATGTTGGGCGGGTAACCCAATCCGCACCGATGCAACTGTGGTGGGTTGGTCGAACTCCAGCTGGAACCAGCCCGTGCCGGAATCAATGCAGCTTGTTTCGCCGTCCGCAAACAGTTCTGCTGCGGGCCAGAACCGGCCGTCGGTCAGTGCATCTAGGCCGCGCCCGCCGGTTACAGGGCCGCTGGCGGTGAGTCGGGCGGGATTCCGTGGCAGGTGACCATCCCGGAGTGGGAAGGCCAACACAGCAACGTCCTGATAATGCTCCGGCACGTCGACTGGAGCTCGTCGGACAGCCGCGAAAGGTATGTCTTGGAAGGGTCCGGATGTCGAGGGCGGGGTCGGCAGCGTAATCGGTCCAGACGATGTTGCGGCGACAGTGGAAGTACTCCACACAAGCTTCTTCATCCCGGCGGCGGGCCTCACCCACGGCCCACCTGTCGCGCTCCACCCTGCCGACGTCGCGATGGCCAGCTCAAGCCCCAGTCTCTCGGCGGTGGCGGTGGCGCATCGCATTGCTGACTGCCACGCCGGTGAGCGGAACGCGACCGGTTCGGCAGTATATGCAGGGATTCCCATCGAGCCTGTGAAAATTTGTACACCTCCCACACCGGATGCGCCAAGCCATTCAAGGTCCTTGACGATCCCCGCTTCGTCGATGTTGCCATCCATCCAATGCCACCACACCCTGGGTCGGGCCCCGGCCGGCGGATCCACAAACTCCTCGAAGAGTCGGACATTTTCAATCGATCCGGCGCGGGCAGAGGAGAGCTTGTCTGACATGACGATTCCTTGAGGCAGGGGGGTACGGCACCGTGACCGCGGGCCTGAATTCAGCCTAGGACCTTGGCGTCACCCCGGGGAGCAAAACAACCATGCAGAGAGAAGATGGTGAGCATAGATGAAAGCTATTTCCATGAAGCATTCCTCCTGCCCTATCGTGAATGACAAAAGCCGGCTTCGAAGATTCATTCCGCGCGTGGAGGAAAAGAAGCAAGGCCATTCACTGACCCCACCAACTGAGGAGCAACACGTGACCAACCGTACCGTCGGACGTGATCTGCGGAACGCTACGGCTGAGGCATCCGTCGAAGAACTCCTTGCCGCCATGACGTGGGAGCAAAAGCTCGCCCAACTCCAGATCGCTTTCCGCCCCCGACTCGAGGATGCCAAGGACCTCGCACGGGGTGGAATTGGCGCGGTCTTCTGGCCGCGCAGCGCTGAGGCCACGAATGAACTTCAACGGACCGCCCGTGAGGAGACGCCTCATGGGATCCCGCTCCTGGTCGGGCTGGACGTAGTACATGGCCAACGGACCACTTTCCCAGTTCCCCTTGCGCAGGCCGCAAGCTTCGACCCCGCCGTAGCTGAAACCGACGCCCGTATCTCAGCAAAAGAGGCAGCGTCAGGCGGCGTGAACTGGACGTTCTCCCCGATGGTCGACGTATCACGCGATCCCAGGTGGGGCCGAGTGGTGGAAGGCTTCGGCGAGGACGTCCATGTCAACGGCGTCTTCGGCGCCGCGAAGGTCCGCGGGTACCAGGGTGAATCCCTTGCCGACGAGGGCTCCATTTTGGCGTGTGTCAAGCATTTTGTGGCCTATGGCCAGGCCGAAGGGGGCCGCGACTACAACACCGTTGATGTGTCCGTCCAACGCCTTCGCAACGTCTACCTGGAACCCTTCCGTGCCGCGGTCAAAGCCGGTGCCGCCACGGTCATGGCAGCCTTCAACACGGTGTCGGGTCGGCCCGCTCACGCAAATCGGCTGCTCTTGACGGACCTCCTGAAAGAGGAGTGGGGGTTTGGTGGGGTGGTGGTAGGTGACGCGGACGGAGTCGTTAACCTGATCGACCATGGCGTGGCCGCCCATCTAGGGGATGCATTGCAGCAGTCCTATGCCGCCGGTTTGGACGTCGAAATGGGCGGCAATGCCGTCAGCGCCGAGGGGGATGCTTTGCTGTCCCCCGATGACTTTGATTCCGATCGGATCGACGATGCAGTCCGCAGAGTCCTGAGGCTAAAACACGCGCTTGGGCTTTTTGGGGATCCATACAAGAAGACCGCGCTGGAAATTACGGCCCCCTCTGAGGAAACCCGACTGGCTGCCCGGCAGGCAGCCGAAAAATGCCTCGTCCTCCTGAAAAACGACGGCGGCGTCCTTCCTCTAGGTCCAACAGTCCGCCGGGTGTTGCTCGTTGGACCTTACGCCGCGAGCACTGACCACCTTGGTGCCTGGGTTCAGTCTTTTGCTGAGCCCGCAGCTGCCCTCGCAGACGCTATCCAGATTGAATGCCCCCAGTGGTCGCTGACGGTGAAGGAGGGCAGCGGATTTTTTAACGGGAACCCGGCGCTCCTGGCCGACGCGGTCGCATCGGCGAAGCAGCATGATGTCGTCCTGATTGCCGTGGGCGAACCCTCGTCCCTGACCGGGGAGGCCAGTTCGCGAAGTGACCTCAGATTGCCGGAGTGTCAGGAAGAGCTGATCAAGGCAATCGCCGGAACCAGTCAGCCGTTCGCGGTTGTCATGTTCAATGGCCGCCCGCTCGTGACCAGTGCGTGGATCGATTCGGCTCCGTCCGTCCTTGAAGCATGGCACCTCGGGCTGGAAGGGCCCGCCGCGGTCGCACGGGCCCTGAGTGGAGCAGTGAATCCAGGCGGCAAGCTGCCCATGACCTTCCCCCGGTCCACCGGCCAGGTTCCCATCTATTACGACCACGAGAACACTGGCCGCCCAGCCACCGTCTCTGCACGCATTGAAGAAGCGGACATGGATGTTGCTCTCATGGGTCCCGGCAACACAGACGATCGCTTCACCTCCAAGTACCGCGATCTGGCGCTGGGGCCGCAGTTCACCTTCGGCCACGGGCTGAGCTACACGTCTTTTAGATACGGTGAGCTTTGGGTAGAAGCGAAGGATTTGGCGCTGGAGGCGTTGCGTGACGGCCAAGTGTTCCGCATTAAGATCCCACTGTTCAACACCGGAGACTGCTTTGGCGATGAGGTGACTCTTGTTTTCATCCGTGACCGGGTGGCATCGCTTGCCCAACCCGTGCGGAGGCTCCGTGCATTTACCAGGACGTCCTTGCGTGCTGGCCAGTCTGAGGTTCTGAGCTTCGATGTGGGGTGGTCCGACCTGGGTTTCTGGGACAACGAGGGTCTTTACGTCGTGGAACCGGGCGAATTTGAACTTCATATCGGTGGCGGCCTCGAAGGCGATGCCCACTCGATGCTGCGGGTGACCTGAGCACAACCCTTCATCATGAATCAGTTGAACAACGTACTCAAGCCTGAGGAAAGAACGTCATGAACAACATTCCACGTCTCGAACGCCAGCAAGGTCACGCCCGACTTCTGGTCGATGACCGGCCTTATCTTTGCTTGGGTGGAGAGCTGCACAACTCAAGTTCGTCTGATAGGGAGTACATGAGGGACGTCTGGGACAAAGTATCCAATTCGGGCGTCAACACTGTGATCGCCCCGGTGGCGTGGGACCAGGTGGAGCCGGTTGAAGGTACCTTCGATTTCTCCATCGTTGACGGACTTCTCGAAGATGCCCGTTCGGCTGGCCTGCGGCTGGTACTGATTTGGTTTGGCGCCTTCAAGAACGCTTCGTCCACCTACGCACCGACGTGGATCCGGGCCGACCGCGAACGCTTCCCCCGCGCTGACCGGGGCTCTGATCCCATGGAGACGCCGTTCTCCTACAAAGGGTCAATGTCACGGCCCACACTTTCAGTCTTTTCCCGTGAGCTCTTCGAAGCGGACAAGGCTGCCTATTGCGGCTTGCTAAGTCATCTCGTCAAAATAGACAAGAACCGCACGGTGATCCTGATCCAGATTGAAAACGAGGTTGGTTTGCTCGGTGCAGGAAGAGATCAGAGCCCATTGGCCGAGGCGGCTTGGAACTCCCCGCTGCCGAAGGAGCTACGTAAACAACTGGCAAACGACCCTGCTTCTTTTGATGCCTCAGTAGCTGGAGTGCTCCAGTTGGCCGTCGATGAGGAAAAGAGTTGGGCCGAGCACTTCGGTGACGGCAACCCGGTAGCTGACGAGGTCTTCATGGCGTGGGCTTTTGCCTCCTATGTCGGGGGATTGGCCACTGCTGGCAAGGAAATCCTGGCCTTGCCGGCTTACACCAACGCGTGGCTTGGTCCGCAGGACGGCCAAGATGTCCCTGGTCTCTATCCGAGTGGGGGTCCCACGGCTAAGATGCTGCCGGTCTGGCGGGCCGCGGCACCAGCGATCGACTTCCTGGCCCCGGACATCTATGTTCCTAATTCTGCGGAAGTGATGGCACAGTATGCGTCCGCTGATAACCCCCTCTTCATCCCAGAAGCAAAATTCCGCGCAGGTGACGTCTTTCTGGCGGTAGGCCGGTTCAACGGTTTTGGATATCACGTCTTCGGTTTGGAGGACGGCCGCGAAGGCAGCCAGTTCGGTGAGGCGTGTAAAGCCTTGCTCGCCCTCACCGATGACATCGTCGATGCCCAGCGTGACGGCAGGATATTTGGCTTCGCACTGGAACAGGACGAGGCCGCTGTCACGGCCACTTTGGCTGGGACTTCTGTCACCATCCGCAACGCCGCGAAGCTATATAGCGCCATGCTCCTGGACGCCGGTGTAGTCCTTCCACCGCCCCCGGAACTGCCGGGGGAAACAGTTGGAGCGGCTCACGGGAACACACCCGGCGACGGGCGTCCGTTCGGACTCATCATCGCGATGGGCCCCCTGGACTATCTCATCGTTGGCCAGGGAGCCATCTTGGATTTCCACAAGGAGGGATCGGAACTCGAACTTGACTCGGTCCGTGAGCTGCGGCTGACACAGGAGGGCTGGCAGGAGGGCCGCTTCCTGAATGGCGACGAGAGGCTTCAGGTTCTGCAGGGAGACAAAATCAGTGCCGCCCGGATCCGGCTCCTGGAAGCCGTCAAGAACTAACAAAGGAATGCTCTGTGCCTTTTCACCCTGAGATTGTCTCCAGGCTGGAACTACTGGGTGGAATCCCATCCATTGCGGAAGCTCTTTCGGACCCGGCAATGCGTCGTCAGCTGGAAGCCTTCGATTCCTATCCCGACGCTGCACAACCCCCTGACGTGGTCACCGAAGAACGCAATATACCCGGCCCGCACGGCCCCGTCCCTGTGCGGATATATTTTCCTGCCGCTACTGCCTTGCGTGGCAGACCGGGGTTCGTTTGGATGCACGGCGGCGCTTTCCGGTTCGGCGACCTTGATATGAAGGAAGCCGACTGGACGGCCAGGGAACTAGTTCACAAAGCTGGCGCAGTAGTGATGAGCGTTGACTACAGGCTCGCCGTGGAAGGCGTGAACTATCCTGTCCCGTTAGACGACGTTGTGGCTGCGATTCAATGGGTACGGGAAAATTCCGCAGACCTGGGCATCTCGTCGATTTCAATAGGCGGGGCGAGTGCAGGCGCGAATCTTGCCGCTGGGGCAGCCCTACGCCTCCGCGACGCGGATAACTGGAAGTGCGAGCATTTGGTTCTGGCGTATCCCTCCATGCACGTTGATCTTCCGGACCCTTCGAAGTCCCTAGAGCTCGCACTGGCGGAGATGCTACCAGCCATGCGGCTGACGCCGGGGATGTTCCGCTCAATGAGAGAAAACTATCTGGGTGCGCTGAGTTCCAATCCACCCAGCTACGCAATGCCGGGTCTGGCCGACCTGCGCGGGCTGCCGCCGACGTTGGTCCTGAATGCTGAATACGACGATCTCCGGGCGTCCGGCGAGGCATTCAGCGCCGCGCTGGCAGGAGCCGGCCTAGACGTTGAGCAGGTCCTAGTGAGAGGAATGCTCCACGGATTCCTCAACCTGTCCACGTCGTTTGAGCCGGTGGACGATGCCCTCGAACGCATCGCGGACCGCCTTCGGGCCTTGGACCACACTTCATAATCACAGCTCAAAACACCAAAGGGGTGGGCGTCACAGCAGAGGTGGCACCCACCCCCTTTGATGTTTCTAGAGATCCAGTACCAAGCTTCGGCCGCGGCACCGAGAGACACACGTCATCATGGTCTGGTTGGCGAGCCGTTCCTCAAGGCTGAGGACGGAGTCGCGGTGCTCCGGGACTCCGTCAAGGACTCGCACCTCACAGGTTCCACAGGTACCTTCTCGGCAGGTTGAGAGTATGTTGGCACCTTCCCTGTTGAGGACATCAAGCACGCTCTCGTCATCTTCCACCGTCAGTGTTTTCCCGCTTCGGCCGAGCGTGACATCGATGCGGCGGTTGGGCTGGTGCTCCAGCTTTCTGGCTGTAAAGCGTTCCACAACAAGCTTGAAGTCTGCCTCGTGCCTGTTTGCGGAGTCCTCCAGGCCAGCCAAGAGTTCATCCGGGCCGCACGCGTACACGTAGGCTTCCTCAGCCGGTAGCTTCTGCCAGATCTCGTCGAGGTTATAACGGCCGCGCTCGATGCTTGGCCAGACGTAGATGTTTGACGGGTAGCTCCTAACGAGGTCCTCCACGTACGGCATGCGTTTCCGGTCTCGGCCAAGGAAGAGCAAGCGCCAAGGAGTGCCACTCCGCTCAGCTTCGTCAATCATCGGCAGCAACGGGGTAATCCCGATTCCCCCGGCAACGAACAGCAGGAACTGTGCCGGTTTAAGCCGGAAATGGTTGCGCGGTCCCCGGATACTCAACCCGTCTCCTACGCTGACCTGCTCATGGATCAACTTCGAGCCACCACGCCCCCTGTCCTCCTTCAAAACGGCAATCCGCAGCTCAGATTCCCCAGACTGTCCGCACAGTGAATACTGCCTCAAGGAGCCATCCGGGAGTTCAAGGTCCACGTGGGCCCCAGGCTCCCAGTCCAGCGGTCCGGAAGCCTGCGTCTCCAGCGTCAGTTCGACGACGTCTGCCGTCACGAGTCGGCGGGACTTGACAGTGACGGGGATCCCCGCGGCCGAAACGCGATCGACGACGGCGGCCTGGGTCCGTTCCGTGACGGAAACCGGCTTCCATTCGAGCGGCAGGTCTACCATGCCCCGCCCCTCAGACACGACCGTGTACTCGAGTTCTTCGTAGGGAGCACCGAGACGCAGGTCCGGGAGGCGATCGTGAAGGACCGCCAATTCGATCCTCAGAAGCAGCCGGGCCAGAGGTGCGCCGAGGCATGCGTGGATTCCCTGCCCGAAACCCAAGTGCGGCACGGCCCAGTTGCGGTTAAAGTCGATGTCATCCGGGTTGCCGAACTTGGTCGCGTCACGCGATCCCGCGGCATACGTGAGGAAGACCGTTTCTCCCGCCTTCAGCTCTGTTCCGCCAAGAGTGACATCCCGGGTAACCAGCCTTTTCATGCCCGTAATCGCGGACTCGTACCGGAAGATCTCCTCAAGCGCCTCAGCCCTCGAATCATCGTCCCTCTGCGCTCCTGCATAGCGTTCCGGGTCGGCCAAGAGATGCGACAGTCCCATACAGATCAGGTTTGACGAGGTTTCGTGCCCGGCAAGCATGAGGCCCGGGAACATCGACAACATCTCAAAGTCCGTCATCTCCACGGCTCCTGAATCGCGCTCATTCCAGATGTGGCTGATCAGGTCATCTCTTCGGTCATGTTTGCGTTCTTCCATGACTTCCAGAATGTAGTCGTGCAAATCAAGGAGGAGCTTTGCCTTCTCATCCGGGGTGCCCGGATGGTAGATGTCGCGGGGGCCCATGAAGAAGCCTAGTGCCGCGCCAATCCATTCGGACCTGTCAGAGTCGAGCCCAACCACGTGAGCAATCACTTTCAGCGGCAGGGGCAACGCGAAGGAAAGCTTCAACTTTGTGTGGCCGTCCGCGACAAAGTCATCAACCAAAAGGTTGGCCTGCTCCCGGATCCAGCTCTCATATCTGGCCAGCTTTCTCGGCATAAAGAATGTGTTGACGCTAGCGCGCAGGCGGTCGTGGTCCGGATTGTCCAAACCCAGCAAAGTTCCCCTGCTGGGAACCTTGCCCTCGAGTTGTTCGCGCCATGGAGAAGGCACAGTCCCGACAGCGGGCTGCGAGGAGAAGGTTGCAGGGTCGTGCAGGGCCTGGATAATCTCGTCGTATCGTGTTACGACGCGGCTTTCGAACGTGTCCGAAAAAGGAGCTTCTGCAAGGGTCCGCGCTTCTGCGAGGTCTCGGAAGAGCCGCTGGGGGTTGAGGAAGGGGCAACCGCTCTGCAGGGGCTGGGAAACAGTCATTGGATCTCCAACAGGAAAGAGGTCCCGCCGGAGGTACTCAGGCGGGACGAAACAGGGGGTACGTTCTCGTCTGCTTGCCCGGTACTCGTTGGCACCGAGGGGGATTATTCACGTGACCTGTTTGCCACGAACCCTCACCCCACCTGAATGACATCAAGCATACGGCCTAAGCATTGGATGGCGGAGGCGCACGGTATCGCAAAAATTTATACGTCCTATAATCAAATCTGTCTTGGCCTTTGCCCCGTGAATCTGAACTTAGTCCCAGACCAGACCGTCTGCTCCCGTGAGAGCGACAGAGCCGATACGGAAAAACTCGATCTGAACAAAAGTCCACTTCTGCCACCGTCGAAGCTGTGAGTTTTCGGCCAGCCTTCGCCACCTGGGATCGAGACCAATCCGGTCTATACCGTTCTGTCGGTTTTTTTGCCTGCCGTTTAGGGGTCCAACAGCACCATTAAGAACCACGGGTCCCTATTCGTTCATAGCCGTTGTAGATGGCGCATCTAAACCAACTCATTGCTTGAACTCGCTCACGAACCCAAAGGTTCCGGGCGAATGAGACCACCATCACTTCCATGAATGGACGCCATATGCAAAGTCGCATGGACGGGACGAAAGAACTTAGGTCTACTGGAATCTGTAAGAGGCGAGTGGTCTTGAACCCAATCGCCGAAGCCAAGAGGACTTTGTGCTTCCGTGAGGTTGCCCCTCGACAAAGATGTCTGAAAGGTCACCTGTGTCATATTTCTCCAATTCCCGCAGGGGATGGTTAACAATCGCGGCCACTGCCGCTGTAGGTTCGCTCGCTCTGTCCGGATGCTCTGGTGCAACTTCCACTACATCGCCGGGAGAGGAACCGCAGACGATCAAGTTTTCGTTTTCGACCACCAACCCCACCGACACTTTTTTGCAGGACACGGCAGCTGCTTTTGAAAAAGCCAATCCCGGCACCAAGATTGAGCTGATCAAGTTGCCGGCTGACACTGAGCCACAGACCGTCACCACCCAGCTGCAGGGTGGAAATGCCGCAGACGTCATGAACATCCGTTCTGGGCAAGGCCAGAACGCTGCCATGACCGGCTTCGCCAAAGCAGGCCTCCTCCTCGAGCTCAACGACAAGGAATTCAGCGAACGGTTACCGGAAAGCATCGAAAAACTTTTCAAATACGAGGACAAAGTCTATGCCGTCCCTCTCTCATCAATGCCTACGGGTCTCATCTTCAATGAGGCTAAGGCCAAGGAACTCGGCATCACACTGAACGCCGAGTCCTCCTTTGACGACGTCCTGGACCAATGCAAAGTAGCCCGTGACAAAGGCGTCTCCCTGGCCGCAATCGCAGGGACCGTACCCCCAAACACCGGCATCATGGCCATGACATTGGCAGTCTCCAGCGTTTACGGACCCAACCCGGAATGGAATGCTGACCGCGCCGCAGGAAAAACTACCTTCGCAGATGAGAAAGGCTGGCAGCAGGCCCTCGACGGTGCGAAGCAAATGTTCGACGCAGGATGCTTCCAGGATGGCGCGGCTGGCGCCGGCTTCGACACCCTCATCGGTTCCATGGGTCAGGGGAACGCCCTCGGCTTCTTCGCCCCGGCCGGTGCAACCAAGAGTATTGCTGACAGCTCCAAGGGCGCTGTAAACCCAGTTATCATTTCCATGCCCGCACCGGGCGTATCAGAAACGTATCTGGGAACAACCGCTGAGCTTGCCCTCGCAGGGAATGCCAAGACCAAAAGCCCCAAGCTGGTCAAGAAGTTCCTCAAGTTCTTCACAGAAAAAGAAGGTGCTGAAATGATCGCCAAGGGTCAGGGCACACTTCCTGTCAACCTTGGAGACTACCCTCTTCCAGCCAGCTATGAACCGATATCGGAGCTATACAAGGCCGACAAGGTTCGCACCCTTGGACAGACTGACTGGCCCTCCGCCAAGGTGTACGACACTCTCGGTAAAGGCGTTACGGCCATGATTACGGGACAGAAATCAACCGAGGATGTCCTGAAGGAAATGGACTCTGCCTGGGGCAAATAACGGACCCGGTGCCGGCCAGCCGGTCGGCACTGATCCTTCCCTCCAGCAACACTCAAGGAAAATAACAGTGACTATTACCGATGGACGAACAGTCCCGCCTGGGACTGACAAAGAGCAACAAAAACCGGAAGCATCACGGCGACCCTCCGGCGTCGGCTTCGGCCGTTGGTGGTGGGCACTGCCTGCTGTGGCCCTTACCCTCGTTGTCACGTACATGTCGACGGCGTTCGGAGCCTTCTTCGCTTTCACGGACTGGACAGGGCTGGGTGATTTCAACTTTGTCGGCCTTGACAACTTCATCCAGGTGTTTCAGGATCCCGCCCTGCTAGGTTCCGTTCGCAACACCTTGTTTCTAGCAGGAGGCTTCATTGTTTTCACAAACATTCTGGGACTCCTGTTTGCCTTAGCCCTGAACCGGACGCTCAAGACACGCTACCTGCTGCGGGCGCTGATTTTCATGCCGGTAGTGCTCAGCTCTGTGGCTGTCTCCTTCATCTGGAAGTTCATCTTTGCCTTTGACGGTCCTCTGAACCAGCTTCTGGGGGCTGTCGGGCTCGGTCAGTTTAAGCAGGACTGGCTGGCAAACCCCACACTGGCACTCTGGTGCATCTTGGCCGTCATGGTGTGGCAGAGTATCGGGTTCGTCATGGTGATCTATTTGGCGGGCCTGGCCACGGTTCCTGTGGAATTGGAAGAGGCGGCAGCTCTCGACGGAGCCGGCATGTGGCAGAGGTTCCGGAGCATCACGCTGCCCACCATACAACCCTCTCTCGCTATAGCGACTGTACTCACCTTGATTCAGGGGCTTTCTGTTTTCGATCAGGTCCTCACTCTCACCGGAGGCGGCCCAGGGGATGCGACCCAGACGTTGGCCACACAAATCTACACCCAGACGTTCCTGTATGGCGCGTTCGGATTGGGGGCTGCAGCCGCGCTCGTCCTCACGGTCTTCATCCTGATCCTCGCAATCATCCAGCAATTCATTGTGCGCGATCGCGCCAACATTGGAGACTAGAAATGCATCGCTACACAAAATGGTCCTTAATCAGGGAGATACTGGTGATCGTTGCCAGCCTCATCATCCTGCTTCCGTTCTGGATATTGATCAGTACATCGCTTAAAACAACGGAACAGGTGCTGACAACGTCCGCCTTTTCCCCGCCGCCCACTCCCACCTTGGATAACTTCATTCAGCTGCTTTCGCCTGCAGGAAGCCAGTCCGGCAACGTATATCAGGGCCTGTTCAGCAGCCTGCTGATCACAATATCCACTGTTCTTGTGCTGATCGCCCTGTCATCGGCGGCGGCGTACGTTTTCGCACGCAGCACCCGAAACCTCTCCAATAGGGTTTTCCGCATCTTTTTGATCGCCATTGTTCTGCCGACCCAGCTTGGCGTCCTTCCGTTGTACATCGGTGCCCGCAGCCTAGGCCTGGTAGGCACCCCATGGGGCATGGTCATTATTTACACAGCCATGACTATGCCTTTCGCTGTCTTCCTCTACTCAGGGTTCTTCCGTCGCTTGCCAAGAGACTATGAGGAAGCGGCCACGCTCGATGGGGCATCCCGTTTCCAAATATTCTCGCGCGTGATTTTCCCGCTCATGGGCCCGGCTACGGGAACCGTCGCCATTCTGTCGGGCCTGCTCGTGTGGAACGACTTCTTTACAGCGGTTATCTTCCTAAACGGGTCCCCCTACATGACCCTTCCTGTTGTCGTCTACAACTATGTAGGAAGCCTAGTGTCGCAATGGAACCTGAGCTTCGCCGTGGTGCTCATCGCGATGGCACCTGTTCTCGCCTTTTACATCGTTGCCCAGAAAAAGATGATGCAGGGCTATGCTGGCGGAATCAAGAGCTGATCGATCTCTCCTGATGCAGAATCCCCATAATTCAAAGAAAAACCCGAAGGTCCCGGCAGGAACTTTGCCACATTCGTCCCGAGGAAACGTCCGGTGGGGCATCGCCGGAACGGGCGGAGTATCGCGGCAGATAACGGCGGACTTTTCCTTCATGGACAATGCTGAGGTCGTTGCAGTATCCAGCCGGCACGCGTCGTCGGCAAGGGAATTCGCCGACACCTTTGGAATTCCCACGAGCTTCGTCGACTACATCAAAATGCTCGACTCCGACATCGATGCTGTGTATATCGGGACGCCCCACGTTACGCATTTCGAACTCGCCCGTGAAGCGCTCAAGCGTGGGCGCCACGTCCTCTGCGAGAAGCCCATCGGCTTGAATGCTGCGGAGGTGCGGGAACTCGCAGCTATCGCGGCGGAATCCGGGGCTTTCCTGATGGAGGCGATGTGGATGAAGTTCAACCCGCTCTACCTGCGCCTGCGCGAGATCGTCGACGCCGGAGCGATCGGTGAGATCCGCAGCATCAGATCTTCCTTCGGCGCACCTTTCCAGCGAGATGACTCAAGCCGCTGGAAGCCCGGAGGTAGTACCCTGCTGGACCAAGGCATCTACCCCGTGACACTCAGCCACATGTTCCTCGGCGAGCCGTCGGGCATCACTGCAGCCGGGATCGTAGAAGGGAACGCAGTAGACCTGAGCCAAAACTACACCCTCAACTACCCCCGGGGACGATTCGCCCAAGGTGCCAGCTCGATGGTTAATTTTCTGGACCAGTCCGCATCACTTTGCGGAACGGGCGGGTGGATCACTATCGACACCGGCTTCTGGTTCGCGTCGCAATTCACGCTCCACCGGTTCAGCGTCGAAGATGGCGAGACAACCGAGACATACGAGACCACGCGGGAGGGCAACGGCTACGTGCCTATGCTCCGAGAGGTGACCGCTGCAATCTTGAACGGGGACGCTGAGCATCCGCTCCACACCATGGATGAGGCTGCTCGTACCTTCGACACCATGGACGAGATCCGGCGCCAAATCATGATTACTGGAAAGGTCACACCTTGAACACCTCAACACCTCCCAATAGCTTCCTCAGCGTGGGAAGTCGGGCCGAAGGCCAGCGCAGAGCCGACCTCGGCAACGGCACCTACCTTAACCCTGTCTTTGCGGGAGACCATCCCGATCCCGCAATTCTCCGAGACGGCGACGATTACTACCTGACCTTCTCCTCCTTCGAGTCCACCCCGGGCCTCATTATCTGGCACTCACGGGACCTGCTCAATTGGAAACCGCTGGGTCCCGCCTTGCCGGAGCCGATCGGCAACGTCTTCGCAGTCGACATCTGCAAGGTGGACGACAGGTACTACATCTACATCCCAATCATCGCCACTGCGGTCTCGCCAGATCCGGCCGCCCCACCGCAGATCTACGTCATTCATTCCGAAAGCATGGCCGGACCTTGGAGCGAGCCCATCAATCTCGGCGTATCAGGGCACATTGATCCAGGACACGCGGTGGGAGAGGACGGTCACCGCTACCTATTCCTCAGCGGAGTCAGCCGGGTTCGACTGAGTGCTGACGGCCTTGGAACGGACGGTCCGGTGGAGCACGTCTACGACGGCTGGCGTTACCCCGACGACTGGGTTACTGAGGCCTACGCCCTTGAAGGACCGAAGTTGACGCGCCGGGGCGACTGGTTTTACCTCACCGCGGCGGTGGGAGGCACTTCGGGTCCGCCTACTGGGCACATGGTCACGGTTGCCCGTTCACGTTCAATTAACGGCCCCTGGGAGGACTGTCCCCGGAACCCCATTATCAGGACGTGGAATGCAGTCGAGCCGTGGTGGAGCAAGGGCCACGCCACCTTGTTTGAAGGGCCAAACGGACAATGGTGGAGCATCTACCACGGATACGAAAACGGCTTCACGACCTTGGGCCGCCAGACGCTCCTGGAGCCCATCGAATGGGACGACGACGGGTGGCCCCGCGCAGCCGGCGGTGACCTCTCAAGGCCCTTACCTGCGCCTACTGATCCGGTAGAGGAGCCATCCCACGGAACCCCCCTGTCCGACAACTTTACTGAGGAGCGTTTCGGTATCCAATGGTCCTTCCACGCGCCATCAAAGGACGAGTACCTCCGTGCCGCAATAGGCAGCGGGCTGGTTCTGCAGGCGCGGGGAACCAGCCCGTCGGACAGCTCGCCACTGACCAGCATCGTGGGTGACCGACGGTATGAGATCAGCGTTGAGATGGATCTCATCGATGGTGCACAGGGCGGATTGTTGCTCTACTACAGCGACCGCCTCTACTGCGGTATGGGCCACGACGGCGATGCCATGACGAGCTACCGGGCAGGCAGGGCCATACCCTACTGGCGTGAACCTGCCCCCTCAACAAAGACCATCCACCTGCGCATAGTCAACGACTCCCACATCGTCACCCAGTACTACAGCACCGATGGAATTGAATGGACCAGACACGGACTGCGATTCAACGTTGCCGGGTACAACACGAACACAGCTGATGAGCTCCTGAGCCTTCGTCCGGCACTGTTTGCGACAGGTACCGGGCAGGTGCGCTTCCGGAACTTCCAATACCGCGCACTCGAGGACTGACTTTACCAAGGCCCCGGACCTCGGGTCTTGGGCCCTGGTAAAGCTCAGCTATACGGCGTATTCCTTCATTACTCGGCTGTTAATGGCACAGGCAACTGAAGGAGATCGCCAATTCACGGTTTACCGAGTCAGCGTCGAAGAAGGCGAGACAACAGAGCCTACGAGACCACACGAGAGGCAACAGGTACGTTCCGATGGTCCTGGCAGTGACAGCCAGCCCCCTCTGTTGGCTCTGCCGTCTATCGCTGGTTGAGATTTCTGATCCTTCGCTTGTAGATGACCAGAACAACCAAGGCGATGACGATGAGACCCACGAGGACCGATCCCGCCAAGCGTATGAAATCTAGGCGGCTCCTGTTCCTGGTATATCCAGGAGTATGCAGTTGCCTTCGATGAGGGGTTGGTATCGCAGCAGCCAATCCTTAACCGGTGCGAGCACGGCCCCGAAGGGGATGATGCAGCAACCCAAGGCCAGCGCGACGATGAAGCCCAGAAGGATGCTGTCGTCAGAAATTTCTGATCCGTCATTGCTGCTGCTCATTTCCTTCCTGTACCTTCTTGTTCGTCAGGTCGGCGTACATGGAGGCAGAGTCTGCTTCGCCTGTTTCGATGTCTGGGTAGTCAAGGATGAGGTAGTCGTCGTCTTCTGGTTCAACGTGTGTGACGATCCCCCACAGCTTCAATGCCTCATCGATGAGAACCCCATCGTCTTCCTCCAGAGAGATGGCTTTCTCCTGTGTTGCAGGTCGGTACCCTTCAAATAACCCGCTTGACACCCCTAACGTCTCTAAACCTATGGGTTACAAGACGTCTCATCGCACACCACTCGCCAGCTGAGAATCCTTGAGAACTCACCAGTCCTGGAATCTCACAACTATGTGTCGCAACTAATGTCGTTGAATCGTGCGGGCGCTATTAGTTGCGAGACGCTCTTCAAGAATTCCATAATCAGTCTCATCGGATCCGTTGCCAGGTCAACCAAGGCTAAGGCACCGACCGCCAAGTCCAGGACTCCCTCGCCCTGGAGTCCGTTGTGGAGACCTCTAGATTTATCACGAGCTATGCGGTGCGCTGGTAGGACGTGCCGAATTCGATACAGCCCTCGACGCGCTACACCCCCGATGCAACTCCGGTGATTACTTTCTTGGTTCGGTCGGGATGCTTGAACTAGAAAACAATCGAGTTCTCCGACGAAGTTCGTGAATACAACCTCGGACTGCGTGTCTCTGACCTCGACGGCAGTGACCCCGATATGAAATTGCCGATCGGAACCATAACTTTTCTCCGACATGGCGGCTTTGACCCGAATGGAACTCGAAATCAAGATCGAACACATCAACGACCCCATCGCCAATCGCCGAACCAACGAAGGAGACCATGGCGAACGCCGACCTTATTTGCTCACTCCAACTGCCTTCCGGAACTAGCTTCCGGATCGCCTCCACGCTGCTCTGGTCGAAGCCATCCCGGGGCAGAGTGATATCCGTGGGAAAAGGAATCCGCCATAGACTGCTGCGCTGCGGCTTTGTCGCCCGAGTGCATGCAGGCACGGAGAGCGCCATGCCTCGATCCAGGCCTTTTGTCCTGGCGCAAATCATACGCCCAGCGGCCTAGGATTCCTGTCGAAGTCAAGACCCACTGGCCCCGTGCCCCTGCCCGTACCGATGCCTTGCACCTTAGCCTGGCTTCCAATCACCTAAGGCCGTACAGAAGTCGATTGCCAGAGGCCAGAATCGGGGCGCACGCAGCTTGGATTGACGCGTGGCTACCACCCTCGATTCGGCATAACCCCTAGCAAACCCACTCAAAACCAACTAAAGCCAAAGATTCCCCGGATTTTCACTTGACGATGCCACATAATCGGGCATAAAGTCATGGAAACACAGATCAATGTGTTGCAGGTCATGAGGAATTGCGGAGGCAAGAATGTTCGCCGAAGAACGACACCGGCTGATCGTTGAGCAGCTGGAAGCTGACGGGAAAGTAACCGTCGCCCAGCTCGCGCAGCGCTTCGATATCACCCGGGAAACCGTGCGGCGGGATCTGGCCCAGCTGGAATCCGAGAACTACCTGCGCCGCGTCCACGGCGGAGCGGTCACCATCACCGAAGCCAGCACCCGCGAGGAAAGCTACGTGGTGCGCACCGCCATCCATTCAGAGTCCAAGGCCCGCATCGCCCAGCGCGCGCTGAGCCTGCTGCCGGTCTCCGATGCCTCGGTCATCATCGACGCGGGAACCACCACGGAAATCCTGGCCGAGCGCATGCTCAAGAGCACCGCGGGCACCGGACTGGTGGTCATCACCCACGCCCTGCCCATTGCCTCGGCGCTGGTCCACAGCCCGGATGTCGCCTTGGAGCTGATCGGCGGGCGGGTCCGCGGCATCACCGGCGCCTCCAGCGGAGCCCGCACCGTGCAGGAGTATTCCCAGTACCGGGCAGACATCGCCTTCATCGGCACCAACGGGCTGCATGCAGGATTCGGCCTGAGCACCCCGGACCCGCTGGAAGCTGCCGTCAAGCGCGCCCTGGTCGCCAGTGCCCGCCGCGTGGTGCTGCTGGCCGACGGATCCAAATTCGACCAGGAAACCCTGGTCTGCTTCGCCCGGCTCGAAGACATCGACACCCTGGTCACCGACCAGCAACCCGGCACTGAACTTGCCGCTGCGCTGGAAGCGGCGGATGTCGAGGTGGTGATCGCATGATTATCACACTGACCGTCAACCCGGCGCTGGACAAGACCATCGAATTGGTCGCCGCATTGCAGCCCGGTGCGGTGCAGCGGGCCGCTGGCAGCCACCTGCAGGCCGCAGGCAAGGGCGTGAATGTTGCGCGGGCCATCCTCGCCGCCGGGCAGCGGACCCTCGCTGTACTCCCCGGAGCCGGAAACGATCCGCTCATCGCCGCCCTGGCCGCCGACCAGTTGCCCTACCGGGCGCTGGAAATCAATGCTGCGCTGCGCACCAACACGACGCTGACCTCGCCGGATGGATCGACCACCAAGATCAACGAGGCCGGTCCTGAGCTGGACGCGGCCACGTTGGAGCAGCTCTCGGAGCTGGTGCGCGATTCCTGCGCTGGCGCCGATTGGCTGGTCATGGCAGGGTCGCTGCCACCCGGGGTGCCGGCGAACTACTACGCTCTGCTTACCGCGTCGTTGCGCGAGCAGCTGGGCTCGAAGTGCCCGAAGATTGCGGTGGACACCTCTGGGGAGCCGCTGCGCCAGCTCTTCGCCCACGACGAGATCCACATCCCGGATCTGGTCAAGCCCAACGCCGAAGAGCTTGCCGAGCTGCTGGGCGAGGACCTGGGCGAAGCCCAGCTCGAAGCGGACCCCGGGCTGGCCGCTCGCGCCAGCTCCAAGCTGCTGCGCCGCCCCGGGGCCGCGGTGCTCACCACCCTGGGTGCGCACGGCGCGGTACTGGCCACTGCCGAGGGCTGCTGGCACGGCTGGCCGCAGCCGATCACCCCGCGCAGCACGGTAGGTGCCGGCGATTCCTCGCTGGCCGGCTATCTGCTGGCAGACACGGCAGGCCACTTGCCGGCGTTCAAGCTGCGCCAGGCCATCGCCTACGGAACCGCGGCGGCCTCGCTGCCCGGCTCCGGCATCCCAACCCCAACCGACCTCCGCATCGATGCGGTCAGCGTCATCGAACTCACCCCAAGGCAAGGATCCTGACCATGAGCGATCTGATCGAAACCCGGCTCGTCACCCTGGATGCGCATCTAGGTTCCACGAGTACCGACGTCATCAAGTACCTGGCCCAGCAGATCACGCAGGCCGGGCGAGCCGCCAGCGCTGCCGAATTGGCCGAGCATGCCTTGGCCCGCGAGGCGAAGACGGCCACCGGCGTGCCCGGCGGCATCGCGATTCCGCATTGCCGCTCAGCAGCGGTCACCGTTCCCACCCTGGCCATGGCCCGGCTGGGCACCCCGGTGGACTTCGGTGCCAAGGACGGCCCGGCAGATCTGGTCTTCTTCATTGCCGCCCCGGAAGGCGCCGACAAGGAGCACCTGAAGCTGCTCTCCAAGCTGGCCCGCGCACTGGTGAAGAAACCCTTCACCGCGGCCCTGCGTGCAGCCAGGAGCAACGAGGAAATCGTCGCGTTGGTCTCCGAAGTACTCTCCGATGCCCCCGCCGCACCAGCTGCACCAGCAGCTGCACCCGCTGCCACGGCGCGGCCGAAGATCGTGGCCGTCACCGCCTGCCCGACCGGCATCGCCCACACCTACATGGCCGCCGATTCCCTGGCACAGGCCGCCGAAGAACTCGGCATTGACTTCGCTGTGGAAACCCAGGGGTCCTCGGGGTCCAAGCCGTTGGATCCGGCATTGATCACCCAGGCCGACGCGGTGATCTTTGCGGTGGACGTCGACGTGCGCGACCAATCGCGGTTCGCCGGCAAGCCAGTGATCCAGGTTCCAGTCAAGCGCGGTGTGGATGAACCCGAAAAGCTGCTCAAGGATGCCTTGGCCGCGGCCAAGGATCCGGCGGCCCGCAAGGTACCAGCCGGCAACGAAACGGCAAACGAGCGCTCCACGGATTCTGCTTCCGAGGGCTTCGGCGCTGGCCTGAAGCGCGCGCTGCTCACCGGTGTCTCCTACATGATCCCGTTCGTCGCCGGCGGCGGCCTGCTCATCGCTCTGGGCTTCCTGCTCGGCGGATACGCCATCACCGATGTAGCAGACCAATACTTGACCGAGAATACGCTGTTCAACTTGCCGGAAGCTGGCTTGCTGGCCTACCTCGGCGCGGTGGCGTTCAAGATCGGTTCCCTGTCCATGTCCTTCCTGATTCCGGCGCTGGCAGGCTACATCGCCTATGCCTACGCCGACCGTCCGGGCATCGCCCCGGGCTTCACCGCGGGTGCCGTGGCAGGCTTCATGGGTGCCGGATTCATTGGCGGCATCATTGGCGGACTCATCGCTGGCCTGGCCTGCCGCTGGATCAATTCCTGGACCGTGCCACGCTGGCTGCGCGGGCTGATGCCAGTGGTCATCGTGCCGTTGCTCGGTTCCATCATCGCTTCGGGCCTGATGTTCCTGTTCCTTGGCGGGCCGATTGCCCAGCTCACCGAAGCCCTCAACGGCTGGCTGGCGGGCATGTCCGGCACCGCGGCGGCGATCCTCGGCCTGGTCCTGGGCCTGATGATGGCCATCGATTTGGGCGGGCCGATCAACAAGGTCGCTTATTCCTTCGCGGTAGCCGGCTTGGGCGCCGGTTCGGTGGCCGAGAACCCGGCCCCGCTGATGATCATGGCAGCCGTGATGGCTGCCGGCATGGTTCCGCCGCTGGCGATGGCCCTGGCCACCGCGGTGTCCCCGAAGCTGTTCACCGGGGCGGAACGCGAAAACGGCAAGGCGGCCTGGCTGCTGGGTGCCGCGTTCATCTCCGAAGGCGCCATCCCCTTCGCCGCGGCCGACCCGCTGCGCGTCATCCCGGCCTCCATGGTGGGTGCCGGGGTCACCGGCTCGCTGATCATGAGCTTCGATGTGCTCTCCCAGGCACCGCACGGCGGCATCTTCGTCTTCTTCGCGATGGACAGCACCTGGCCGATGTTCCTGGTGGCCACCGTGATCGGCACGCTGGTTTCCGCGGCGCTGGTGATCATCCTGAAGAAATATGTCCGCAAGGCCCCCGCACGGGCCGCTGAAGAGGCAAAGGCCGCAGCATGAGCCAGAAATTCACCGGAGTAGGCGTCAGCGCCGGACGGGTCATCGGATCCGTGCGCCGCATGCCCGACCCCATCCTCCCGCCCGCCGACGGCGCGCCCCTGCCAGCAGGTTCCAGCGCGGAAGCCGAATCCCTGCGCCTGGCCGAGGCCACGCAGGCGGTCGCCGCGCAGCTCAAGGAACGCGCGGCGCAGGCCACCGGCGATGCCCAAGCCGTGCTCAAGGCCACCGCGCTGATGGCCAGCGACCGCACGCTGCTCAAGTCGGCCACCAGGCTGGTGGCATCGGGCACCTGCGCCGAATCGGCCATCTGGGAGGCCGCCGACGCGGTCGCCACGCAGCTGTCGGCGCTCGGCGGCTACATGGCCGAACGCGCCGGGGATGTGCTCGATGTGCGCTCGCGCATCGTCGCCGAACTGCGCGGCGTGCCCGCCCCGGGCATCCCGGACTCCGACCAGCCCTTCATCCTCGCCGCGGTGGACCTGGCTCCGGCCGATACCGCGACGCTGGATCCGGCCAAGGTCCTGGCGCTGGTCACCTCCGATGGCGGGCCGCAATCGCATACCGCCATCATCGCGCGCTCGCTGGGCCTTCCGGCCATCGTGGCCGCTGCCGGCACCACAGCGCTGGCCGACGGGGACCATGTCTTCGTGGACGGCATCGACGGGCTGGTCATCACCGGTCCCGGCGAGGCCGAAGAGCACCTGGCCGCCACCTACGCCAACCGCGAGGCGCTGCCGGAGTTCTCCGGCACCGGGCAGCTGCGCGACGGGCACCGCGTGCCGCTATTGTCCAATGTCGGCAGCGGCGACGACGCGCAGCTGGCCGCCGCGGCGGGCGCCGAGGGCGTGGGCCTGCTGCGCACCGAGTTCTGCTTCCTGGGCAAGGACAAGGAGCCCTCCCATGACGAGCAGGTGGCAGCCTACGGTGCGGTCTTCGCCGCCTTCCCCGGCCGCAAGGTCGTGGTGCGCACCTTGGATGCGGGAGCGGACAAGCCGCTGCCCTTCCTGACCGATGCCAGCGAGCCGAATCCGGCCCTCGGCGTGCGCGGCTACCGCACCGACCTGTCCAGCCCGGGCGTGCTCGAACGCCAGCTGCAGGCCATCGCGCAAGCCGCTGGCGAGCACCAGGCCGAAATCTGGGTGATGGCGCCGATGATTTCCACTGCGTCCGAAGCGCAGGAATTCGCGCAGCTGGCCAAGGCCGCTGGCCTGGCCACCGCCGGGACCATGATCGAGGTCCCTTCGGCGGCGGTGCTGGCAGGCCAGATCCTGCAGCGCTGCGATTTCGTCTCCATCGGCACCAACGACTTGACCCAGTACACCATGGCCGCGGACCGCCAGCTCGGTGCCCTGGCCGAGCTCAACGACCCCTGGCAGCCGGCAGTGCTGCACCTGGTGGCCGCCACCGCCGCCGGTGCGCAGGCGGCCGGCGGCAAACCCGTCGGGGTGTGCGGCGAAGCGGCTGCCGACCCGGCGCTGGCCGTGGTGCTGGTGGGCCTGGGCGTGGACACCCTGTCCATGAACAAGCGGGCGTTGGCACCGGTTGCCGCGGTGCTGCGCACCGTAGACCTGCCCACTGCGCAGCGCCTGTCCCAGCTGGCCTTGGACGCCGAGTCGGCCGAGGCGGCACGCACTGCCGTGCGCGCGCAGCTGGGCGAGCTGGACCGATTCGGCCTCTAGGCCCCCCGAATTTACCGCAATCAACCGTTCAATAGATCCTGAAGGAGCCATCATGGCAGAACGTACAGCAATCATCGGCAGCCGCGTCGGCCTGCACGCCCGCCCGGCAGCCATCTTCGCCGAGGCCGCGGCCGAGGCGCCGGTCGAGGTCACCATCGCCCTTCAGGGCGAGCCCGTGGACGAGGCGCTGGACGCGTCCAGCATCCTCTCGCTGATGGGCCTGGGCGCGGAATACGGAACCACCGTAGTGCTGCGCGCCGAAGGCGAAGGAGCCGAAGCTGCCCTGGAGCAGTTGGCGGCCATCCTGGAAACCGACCACGACGCCGAGTAGCGCGAAGCCGAGCTCCGGGGACCACGCGCCATCGCGTGGTCCCCGGAGTTATTTAATTACCATCCACTGATTGACAAAGCTCAATCAGTGGATGGATGATAGTTCCTACGCACTACCGCAGGAGCTTCCATGAGCGCGCTCAAAACCTCTGCACTGCGCCTCATCAAGCCGTTCGCCTACCGCGACTACGCCCTGCTGGCCAGCGCACTTGTCCTCTCCACCTTCGCCGCCGGCATGTGGGCCGTGGCAATGGTCTACCAGGTGCGCCAGCTGGGCGGCGGGCCCATCCAGCTTTCTGCCGTGGCCACCGCCAGTGCCGCCGGGCTGCTCTGCTTCGTGCTGCTCGGCGGGATCATGGCGGACCGCCATTCCTGCCGGCGGATCGTGATGCTGGTCGAGGCGCTGTCGCTGGCGGCCATGGGCATCACCGCGGTGCTGGCCATGGCCGGTGCCCTGGAGCTGTGGCACCTGATGCTCGCCGGCTTCTGCGGCGGGGCCGGGTCGGCCTTCTTCTACCCCGCCTACTCCGCACTGCTGCCCAAGATGCTGCCCGCCGAGCAGCTGCTGGCCGCCAACGGATTGGAAGGGACAGCCCGGCCGGTGGTGCACACCGCCCTGGGCCCGATGGCCGCCGGATTCGTGGTGGCGGGACTCTCGCCGGCGCACGCCATCGTCGGCATCTGCGTAATCCACCTCGCGGCGCTGCTGATGCTGCGCCGGATCCCCAACCGCCAGGCGTACAACGCGCCAGGCCCCGTTGACGGCCAGGGACAGCCCGGGATGTTCCGGCAGCTGCGCGAAGGCATCGGCTATACGGTGCGCACCCGCTGGCTGCTGTGGACGCTGCTGTTCTCGGTCATTTCGGTGTTCACCTTCATCGGGCCCTTCGAGGTGCTGCTGCCCTTCATCGTCAGCGGCAACCTGCACGGGGACGCGAAACTGTTCAGCTTCGCACTGGCCTTCTTCGGCCTCGGTTCGGCGATCGGCTCGCTGCTGGTCGCGTCCGCGAAATTCCCGCGGCGCTACTTGAGCTTGATGACCGCCTGCTGGTGCCTGGGCACCTTGCCCCTGGCCCTGGTGGGCTACGTCGATGCCGCGTGGATGCTCTTCGCGATCCTGCTGGCCTTCGGCATCACCGACGCCGTGGGCATGGTCATCTGGGGCACCTTGCTCCAGCGCCGGGTTCCCGGACACCTGCTCGGGCGGATCTCCAGCCTGGATTTCTTCGTTTCGCTGGCGCTGATGCCGCTGTCCATGGCGGCGGCGGGACCTTTGACCCAGGTGCTCAGCTTGCAGGCGATATTCGTCATTGCCGGCCTCGCCTCGCCGCTGTTCGGAATCATCGCATGGTGGGCCGGGAAATTTGCCCGCGACGAAATAGCGCATCCGCTCTCGGACCCCGTTCCGGCGGAGCTGGACGGCGAGCGCAGTTGACCGGTTGCGACCAGCTGGCGCTGGGCCGGCACTGATCAAACTCCCAGCAGATTTTCGCGTGTAGTTCCCGGGCACGGACCGGGCATGACGGGAAGGTGGAAGGATGACTTCTCGATTGCCCGACATGGCGCGCCTGGCCCTGTTGGCGCTGTTGGCGCTGGGCCCGGCATTCCTGGTTTCCTGTTCCCCTGCACCAGCGCCTGCTCCCGATGCGCAGCCCACGGGCTCCGCGGCAAGCGAGCAGGTGGATTGCGCCGTGGCTCGATGCGTGGCGCTGACCTTCGATGACGGACCTGGCCAGTACACCGGGCGGCTGCTCGACGAGCTGAACGCCGCGGATGCGCCAGCCACCTTCTTCATGGTCGGGAAGAACATTGCCAAATACCCCGACGCGGTCAAGCGCATGGCCGCCGAAGGCCACCAGCTGGGCAGCCATACCTGGGACCATGCGGATCTCACGACGCTGACCAGAGAACAGATCCAGCATGAGCTGGGATGGACCAGCGAAGCGGTAGAAAAGGCCTCCGGCCACGAGCCCACCGTCTTCCGCCCGCCCTATGGGAATCACGGTGCCGTCTATGACCGGCTGGTGCCCTACCCGTTGGTGCTGTGGGATGTTGACACCCTGGATTGGAAGCACCACGATCCGGAGAAAACGGTGCGCATCGCCATGGACGAAGTCCATCCGGGCTCCATCATCTTGATGCATGACATCCATGAGAGCTCAGTCAAGGCACTGCCGGATCTCGTGGAGAAGCTGAAGGCCGAGGGCTACACCCCGGTCACCGTGGACCAGCTATTCAATGGCCAGCTGGAGAATTCGACGGCCTATGCTTCGGCTCCTGCTCCCGGCGCGACGAAATAGTCTTGCGCCGCGCAGGTGCTCAGGGGGCCTGCTCTGCGTACAGCCGCAGCTGGTCCAGCTTGTCCCCTTCGCTTTCGCGGATATTTGCCGCCAGCTCCTCGCACTGCTCCACCGTCAGGTCCGGGTTGATGATTGCCACCTGCAGCACTACCTCGGTATGCCCCGCGTCGTCCTTCAGGTCGTAGCGGTAGGAGAGCCCATCGGGATTCTCCGAGGTGTGCAGGATCAGCAAGCGGTTCTCGATCAGGTCATGGACGCGATACACGCGTTCATGGCCGGCAACGCGGTATACCAGCTGGGTGCCGACCTTGAGCTGCGGGTCGTCCGAATGCATGGAGCCGATCCCATGGATCCACAAGGGTGTTGCTGCCCAATCGGTAAGCAGCTCCCAGACACGGTGCACCGGCAGGTGAATGACCACGGTGCTCTCGAAAACGCTGAACTGGCTCATATCCGCATAGTGCCACCCTCGGCGGCCAAATGGAATAGCTTCATGGCTGTTGGCATGCAATCCGGTTTCCGGCCGCCTGCAGCAAAGGCCGGCACCCAGCGCGCGTACGCTGCTGGGTGCCGGCCCCTGGGCGGCAGAAGGCTTACCAGTCTTCTTCGTCGTCGCCATCCGCCTCGGAGATACCGAGTTCCGGCTCATTCTCGAGGTCGAAGTTGTACCAGGCCTCGGTGAAGTCAACCATCGCATCCAACGCGTCCTGCGCGTCGGAATCCAGGGCTTCCAGCGCCTCTGGGCTGTTGAGCACTGCGGTCACCGCGAGGAATGGGTGATTATCGAAGTAATCGGTGGGGGTGGCCTCCCCATTGAACGTCAAGTTCTCGCTCTGCGCGAAGAGGTCGACGTACTGAGCCACTGCCTCGGGCAGACGGCTCAGATTAATGCCAGTCAGGGACTCATTGTAGATTTCAGCAGTTGCGTCAGCCCACTGCTCAATGAGCTCTTCGCTCATCTGTGCCATCAGATTATCCACCTCGTGGTTGGGGTTCTAGTGCTCACGGGAATCGGTAGCAATTCATCTTATTTCTTCAGCGGGCGCGTGCCAAGACAGAAAGGCCCACGGCGTTGTGATCTTTTCCGCGTAGGTTCCTGCTCACTGGTTCGGGACGCCGAGGGACGGGATATCGGGCATGTCCGGCAGCGAAGGGATCGAGTATTCACGGGGCTGGGAATCCGGCGTTTCCACATCCTTGAGCTGATTCAGCAAGTCTTGGTCGAGGACGCTATCCTGGCTTGGATGACGGGGCTCCGGTGGCGAATCCAGCGAACCCTCCACTCCCGATATGAGCAGCCCCAGCGAAGCAGCCGCGGCAAACAGCCCGGCGAACAGATGCACCCCGATGAAATACAGGCCGCCGATATTGCCGCGAAGCATGGCCAAGTTCCGGTTTTTGGCCGAGGAGCTGACAGCCAGCCCGTAGGCAAAAGCATTTTCCTTGAATCCAAGACGGACTTGCGCTGCCAGCAAGGAAATGCCAGGCACCAGCAGTCCGGCGGCCACCGATCCGGCTGGCACGGCAGCGATCCTGCTTTCATTGGCCAAGCAAATCCCTAAGAGCACTAGCTGGATGAGCGCCAGGCACGCCCGCTTCCAGAAGCCAGCCACGTGCAAGCCGCTGCACCGGACCAGGTACCGGCGTTGCTCGTGGCGGTCGGAGCCCTTTCTTGGCGGGCCAGCATTTTCTTGCAGGATCCACAGTGCTCCTAGCTGGCTTGCCAGCACACCGAGCAGCATCACGATGATGCCAGCCACCGGCAGGAAACAGCCCAGGACCGCTCCGCTTGTGCTCAGGAGCCAACCAATCCGGTAGGAGCGAATAGCTCGGGGCAGTTTGGGGAAGCGCGCATCAATGTCCTTGGCGTAGCCGGAGGGCAACGACCTGGCCGCCTTGCTGTACGCCTTCTTGTTCCACCATCCAAAGAGCCCGGCCACGATGGCAATGGCGGCAATCGCCAGCAGCGCCCCGGTTCCACCAGCCCGCTGCCCCAGGGCAGCGGCAACTGCCAGCACCGGAGTGAAAAGCCAGAACCGATTAGCGTAGGCAGTTTGCTTCGCAACGAAGGTCTCCGCGTAGTCCTGATGCAGGCCTTCGTTCATCGGATCCATGGATATCAATCCACGCAGCACATCGCCTTGTTCCCCGACGATTTTTTCGCCATTGCCGATACTTCCGGCCGCCCGCAAAAGCCCCTGGTGATTGGGGTCGATCTGCAGCCCGGATTGGAGGAATCCGAGAGCCACCCGGTTGTCATCTTGGGCTTCGGCAGCAATTGCCGCGCCCTGGTAGTAATCGGGGTTCCCCGGCTCCAGCCGAATCGCGTGCTCGATGGCTTGGCGGGCCAGCACCCTGTCATCGTTGCTCCGAATATCGCTGAGCGTGATCATGCTCAGCCAGTAGTGCCCGTTGCCGTATTCCGGTTCCGTTTCGATTACCTGCCGGATCGCCAGCAGCGCCTCCTCCCGTCGATGCTGGCGCATCAGGGCGACGGCCAGGCACTCCCCGGCCACCGGGTTGGCAGGATCCAGATTCAGCCCGGCTCTGGCAGCGGACTCCGCTTCGGCCCACTGCTTGAGGCTCAAATGGCATGACGAATAGAGGATCCAGAAGGCAGGGACCTGATGGTGCTCGTTGAGGTTATCCTTCAGCAAGGCAATCGCTTCGGTTTCCCGTCCGATCGCCAGGTGGTGGGTGATCCGGTGATGCAGTCGCTCGAATTCCATGCGGTGTACTCCCCCGGTGCTTTCTAGAGCATGTTCTGCGAAACCAGATACTCGGATAAATCATCGTAGCGGCCATGCTGGTTGCTGAAGCGCACCACATTTCGCGCGGATTCCAGCCACGGCAAAGTCGACGCCTTGATTTCCGCCAGGGCAGTTCTGATATGGCCCATGTCCAAGGGGAGAACCTCGTTGCGCTCGATGGATTGCATCATTGCCTTCTCGGCGGCAGTGGTGCACACGTGCTCCAGGTCCGCGCCCGAGAATCCGTCGGTCTGTGCCGCAATCCATTCCAGGTCGATTCCGGCAATCGGGCGGTTCTTCAGGTGGTACCGCAAGATGGACTCACGTGCCGGCGCGTCCGGCGGAGTCACCAGCAGGGTCCGGTCCAACCGGCCTGGACGCAGCAGTGCTTCGTCCAGATCCCATGGGTGGTTGGTAGCCCCCAGAACGTAAAGGCCATCGTTGTTTCCCGCAAGCGAATCCATCTCGATCAGCAGCTGATTGACCATCTGGCGCATCCACGCGCCCGATCCAGTCAGCGAACCGCGGCGGATGCCGATGGCATCAATCTCATCGATGAAGAGAACCGTTGGAGCATTCTTGCGGGCCTGGTCGAAAATCGCCTTGAGCCGCTTTTCCGTTTCACCGATGTAGGAGTCAACCACATCGGTAATGGTGACAGACATGAAATTGGCTTTCAGCTCACCGGCCACCGCGCGAGCCAGGAAAGTCTTGCCGCATCCCGGTGGCCCATACAGCAGCAGCCCGCCGCGCAATGATTTGCCAAAGGCCTTGGCAATTGCGGCGTTGCGCATCGGTGCCAGGAAGGATTCGTCCAGGCGGTCCTTGACCGCCTGCAAGCCACCCACATCATCCAGGGTGACACCCTTTCCGGCCGGGTTCTCGATGGGAGCTTCCGGGGCATCGGACCCCGCATCTGAGCGCAGTGGGACCCGTCCTTCAATAAAGGGCGCCGGCAGCGAACTGCCGAGTTCCTTGGAACCCGCTTCCCAGTCGTAGCCTGGTGGCGTATCGTTCTGCTGGTTTCCAGCCGGCGCGGCATCCGCTGCGGGTTCGACGGGCGCCTGCGGGGCCATCGCTGCGGCCATCGACGCGCTGATCGTTCCAAGCCTTCCCAGCGCGGACGCGTTCCCCGGATCCTGCTGCAGCACGATGCTGACATGGGACAGCGCTTCGGCGGATCGACCGGCACCATCGAGCTGTTCAGCCAGGTGCAATCGCAGGGCATGGTCGTCCGGCGCTGCTTCTACGGCCCGGAGAAGGCTAGCAATAAGGGCATCGTTCATTCTAGGGCCGCTCCACGGTTGAAGGTCTCGGTCTGTTGCCTCTGCTGGTTAAAGCATCCAGCGGGTATCGCTAGAAACGATACCCGCTGGAATTATACGTCGCAGACCCGACTGTTCGCTGAGCGCACCCAGTGCCTAGTAGGCCTTGACTCCCTGCTCTACCACCAAATGGATCAACGCGAATTTCTTGTTTTCGTCAATGGCCTTCAGCGCATTTTCCAGGGCAGCCGGGACATCTGAATCATTCTCGACGCGGACGCCGAACCCGCCGAAGGACTGCGCCATCAGCGCGAAGTCGGGGTTGGCCAACTGGGTTCCGGAAACCCGTTCCGGGTACTGGCGTTCCTGGTGGGTGCGGATGGTGCCGTACTGCTGGTTGTCCATGACGATCACCAGCGGGGTGGCGCCGTACTGGGCAGCGGTAGCCAGCTCCTGGCCATTCATCAAGAACTCGCCGTCACCTGCGATGGTCACCACGCGGCGCCCCGGGTAGTTCAGCGAAGCGGCGACGGCGGAAGGAATCGAGTAGCCCATGGAACCGTTGCGTGCCGAGAGCATCGAAGCGTAGCCGTTGGTTGGGAAGTAGCGGTGGGCCCAGTTGGTGTGCTCGCCAGCGCCGAAGGTCACCAGGGCGTCTTCGGGCAGGGATCCAACCAGATTAGCCATCATGGTCGCCATCCTCGCCTGGCCCGCGGAAGGCTGCGCTGGTGGAAGTTCGGCGAACTTCTCCTGCTCGCCGCGCATCCGGGAAGTCCACTCCTTCCAGGATTCCTTGACCGGCAAATCCATCAGCAGCAGGTCGCGAACGAAGACATCGGGCTTGGCGACAATCTGGTGCGATACCGGGCCGGAACGTCCGCGCAGCGACGGGTCGATGGTGACCAGGAAGTTCTTCTTGTCCCAGTTCTGGCGGACATTGAAGCCGTCGGTGATGACGTCGCCTGGAACCGTGCCGACGAAGATCAGCAGATCAGTCTCTTCCAGCAGGTCATAGGTCGGCTTGGGGCGGCCGTAGCCGATCGGGCCAACATAGGATGGCGAGTTGAAAGGCACGGTACCCTCGCAACGCCATTCGGCAGCGGCTGGCAGGTCGTGTTCCTCGAGCCAACGAGTGAAGTCCGCTGCGCCTTCGTGGGACCAGTCGTTGCCGCCGAAAATGAACAGCGGCTTATCCGCTTCCTGCAAGGCAGTATTCAGCGCCTTCCAGTCGGTCACGGTCATGCCGCCGGTAGCCACCGGGATTTCCGGATGGACTTCGGCGGAAACTTCGTTGCGGATGATGTCTTCTGGCAGGCCGACGACCACCGGGCCCGGGCGTCCGGACATGGCAGCGAACATGGCCTCGGCGACGACTTCGCTGGCGCGATCGGCGTGGTCCAGGATCATCACGCGCTTGGCGCCGGTGCCGAACCATGCCTTGGGATCGAATTCCTGGAAGGCTTCCTTTTCACGGTGCTCGAACGGGATCAGCCCCACGAATAGCACCAGCGGGGTCGAATCCTGCCATGCGGTATGCAGGCCGACGTGGGCGTTGGCAGCTCCCGGGCCACGGGTCACCATGGCAATGCCGGGGCGCTGGTGCATCTTGCCTTCGGCTTCGGCCATGTAGGTGGCTCCGCCTTCGTGGCGGCAGACCACGGTTTCGATTGGCGAGTTGTGCAGCCCATCAAGGACATCCAGGTAGCTTTCACCCGGCACCACGTAGGCGCGTTCCACGCCGTGCGCGGCAAGCGTGTCGACAATGACGTGTCCGGCCGACTTCTTTGTCAGGCCCTGACCATTTTCACTCATCTTCTAGGCGTCTTTCTGGTTTCGAGAAATCGTCTGACGCAACGGCGGAGAAAACGGCCCTGCTGGCCAATGATGCAACGCTGCGTCAACGTGAAACAGTACTAAACAAGCTGCGATTGCACACATTGCCGATCGAATGCTACGCATATGTGACACGATGCCGTATGTGAATCATATTTGAGTGCAAAATGTCTAGAAAGTTTCACTGAATGGAACGGTTTGCTTCGTCACATTGCGGCTGGCCAGAGCAGTGCGGTGGGCAATGTTCGCGATTTCCATTGATCGGCAGCGCCAGCGCTAGTAGCCTGTGATGCAACAAAAGTTTACTTAAGGTAAGCGCTGCTTTTATCCGGACATCGAGGTTCTCCATGGAATTCATCAACGGCGCGATTGTCGCCGCCTACCTGGCCGCAATGCTGGCCTTTGGCTGGTGGGGCAAATCCCGCACCAAGAACAGCAGCGACTATCTGGTGGCCGGCCGGCGCCTGGGCCCCTTCCTCTACACCGGAACCATGGCGGCGGTGGTGCTCGGCGGAGCCTCGACCGTGGGCGGCGTTGGCCTGGGCTACAAGCACGGGATCTCCGGCATGTGGCTCGTGGTGGCTATTGGCGCAGGCGTGATCCTGCTGTCGCTGGCTTTCGCCTCGACGCTGCAGAAGCTCAAGGTCTTCACCGTTTCGCAGATGCTGACCCTGCGCTACGGCAGCGCGGCGGCAACCAATACCTCCGGCATCGTCATGCTGGCCTACACGCTGATGCTCTGCGCCACCTCAACCAGCGCCTACGCCACCATTTTCGTGGTGCTCTTTGGCTGGGAGAAATGGCTGGCCATCGCCATCGGCGGCGCCATCGTAGTCATCTACTCCACTATCGGCGGCATGTGGTCCATCACCCTGGCCGACCAGGTGCAGTTCGTCATCAAGACCGTCGGCATCTTCGCCCTGATGCTGCCATTCTCCATGAATGCCGCAGGCGGCATGGATGGCATCCGCGAGCGCGTGGGCGCCGAATTCTTCAGCTTCACCGGCATGGGGCTGCAGTCGATCATCACCTACTTCGTGGTCTACACCTTGGGCTTGCTGATCGGCCAGGATATCTGGCAGCGCGTTTTCACCGCCAGAACCCCGAAGGTCGCCCGCTGGGGCGGGATGACCGCCGGCATCTACTGCATCTTCTACGGTGCTGCCGGCGCACTGATTGGCATGGCCGCGAAGGTGGCGCTGCCGAACATCGCCGGCGCGGCGGATAACAAGGACGTGGTTTATGCCGAGGTCGCCACTCAGTTGCTGCCCGTTGCGGTGGGCGGATTGGTCATGGCCGCGGCCGTGGCCGCGATGATGTCCACCGCCTCCGGTGCGCTGATCGCCGCCGCCACCGTGGCCCGCACCGACGTCACCCCATTTGTCGCCAGCTGGTTCGGCAAGCACTTGGAAGTGAATACCGATGAGAACCCGGAGCATGACGTGCGCGCAAACCGCATCTGGGTCATGGCCTTGGGCGTCGTGACGGTCGCGCTGGCGATCTTGGTGGATGACGTGGTCGCAGCATTGACCATTGCCTATGACATCCTGGTGGGCGGATTGCTGGTGGCAATCATCGGCGGCCTGCTGTGGAAGCGCGGCAATGGCGCTGGGGCCACAGCCTCCATGGCGGCAGGATCAATAGCTACTTTGGGCACGATGATCATCTTGGAGATCCAGGCTGAGAACAAGTTCGACGGCGTCTACGCCAATGAGCCGATCTACTACGGTCTGATCGCTTCGGCAGCAGCGTTCATTGCTGTTTCGCTGTTGACCAAGTCGACGGACCGACAGGTGATTGAGCACTGGAACCTGCGCGTTGCGGGCAAGATCCAGGACGCTCCGGTCAATGCCACGGCACAAGAGCCTACGCTCTAGTCCGCCAAGAATACCGAGTGGAGCATATAAGATTCGAGCCCTGTGCCCAGCGGTGAAAACCGCTGGGCACAGTACTCGTTTTCTGTTCGACATCCAGCGCCCCAGAATAGGCTGCGCAGGAATCCAAGCGGAACATGAAATTATGAGTTCACAATTCAGCAGGACGCGTCTTTGCCGCACGGGAACTTAGAAACGGCAGTATTGCAGCGTTGGCATCTCGGCTTCTTTATCGCTCCCGCAGACTTGAAACCCTTTATTTCTGATCTGTCGTTGATGCTCATATTTTCATCACCCGAAATAGATGGTGTGGCAGCTGACCCAGGCCGATCATGATGATTGCCAGCACCACCAGCACGACCAGCTTGCTGGTGGTGCTGGCCTTTTGGCACCTTAGCGGTAATGCGCAGTTTTTTGGTCTTTAGTGGCACACAGTGATTAAAGATCAAATTTCTGGGCATTAATGCTCACCATGCGCTAATGCACAAGATTCTGCTCATTAAAGCCACTGACCTACTAAAGCGCAAAAATCAGTACATTATGATGTCATCGGGGTTAATTCACGATAAAATGGGCTTTAAGAGAAAGGCGGGCGCATGCGAAACGACCCCAAAGCCATAGGAAGCACCTTGCGCAAACAGCGCATCGACCTCGGACTGAGCCAAGAGGACGTCGCCGACCAGCTCGGCATCTCCCGCAACACCATCAGCGCGATCGAAAACGGCAAGCTCGGCAACGCCAACATCCTGCTCGAAATCATGTCCATCCTCGGCCTGGATCTGCTCATCGCCCCGCGCCACTCCGGCGAGACCAACGCCATCCGCAACAGCATGGCCCACAACGCCCGCAGCATCCACCACCGAGTCAAGAGGAGCTGAGGTGGCGGACCCACAGCTGGCACTATGGTTCGATGGAGTGCACACGGCCACCATCACCGATCACGGCTTCGGCACCATTTCCCTGCAGTACACCCCCGAAGCTCAAAACAGCAGCGCACTGCTGTCCACCAAGCTGCCCATCCGGGAAGAACCCTACCCCTGGGTCGAATGCGTCCACTTCCTGGACGGCCTGCTGCCAGAAGACGACATCCGCAAAATGCTCGCCGACAAGGCGAGAATCGCTCACGTGGACACCTTCATGATGCTCGGCGCCTACGGTAAGGACTGCGCCGGCGCCGTCCAAGTGCTCCCCCTGGGCGAAGAACCCAACAACGAACCGCACAATATCCGCTGGACCACCGCCGAGGAACTGGCCAAAGCCATCACCAACCTGCCCACAGCACCCCTGGGCATCGGCATCGACAGCTCCATCCGGGTGAGCCTGGGAGGACTCCAAGGCAAGCTGCTCGTAGTCCGCGACGGACCCCGCATCGGCATGCCCCTGGACGGCAGCCCCACCACCCACATCCTCAAACCCGCGCGGCTGAACGAAGACGGCACCGAACAATGGCCGTCCATCGCCGAGCTGGAACTGTTCGGCCTGAGGCTGGTCGAAGCCTCCGTGCGCCTGAGCCGCTCCAAACGCCAAATCGCCGCCGCCGCCGAAGTCATCACCGTCCAAGGCCGCAAAGCAATCCTGGTTGAACGCTACGACCGCGACGCCCAATCCGAACCTGTGCGGCGCATCCACCAGGAGGACTTCTGCCAAGCGCTCGGCATGAAGCAGAAGTACCAGAAACCCGCAGAGAAATCCCCCACGCTGAAGCTAATCGCCCAGGTCCTCACCGACAACGCTTCAAATCCTCCGCGAGAGCGCGAACTCCTGCTCAAATACCTGACCGTGAACTTGGCCTTGGGGAACTGCGACATGCACGCCCGGAACATCGGGCTGACCATCGACCGCGGAACCGTGCGACTGGCGCCGGCCTACGATGTGGTCCCCACCGCAGCATGGGAGCACGCCGACCGCGAGCTGTCCCTGCACGTAGGCGCCGGCGTGCACATCGACGAAGTCAACGGCAGGCACCTGATGGACGAAGTGTCCTCGTGGGGTATCCCAGCGAAAATTGCCGCCAGGCAGATCCGCGCCACTCTGGAAGCGATGCTGGATGCGCTCCCGGCGCTCATCGAGCAATCGCGCGCAGAAGGCTGGTTCACCCCCATGATCCTCGACGTTGCCGCTGACACCAGAAAACGGATCGACCGGCTCACCCCGCCAGGTACATAACAAGACACGGGGTTGTCCGTAGCTCCTCACTCACTTCTCGCACGGCCGCATCGATAGGAGGTCCGTCCGGCTCCGGCTTGCCACCCGGAAACATGAAAGATGCCGTGCCTCATTTGCGGCCTGTCAGAACCTGCCCGGCCTCATGCACGGCAATGCCCGCTGACAAGTAATCTGTTCCGGCATTCGAGTTTCTTCGTGATCCATCCACGTGCTGGTTGTGCATGTCCGAAGAAACCGCCATGCCCGCCATCCAGTCCGAGAATTTCATCTTGGGGTGCCTGAACCGCACTACCAGCATGTCTTAGGTTCTAGTGCACGAAAAGGAGCCGCCGCAGTTCATCAGCTGATGAACTGCGGCGGCTCCTTGGCTACAGGAACTAGTCCTTGATCAAATCGTGGCGCACGATCGTCTGATCGCGGTCCGGGCCTACGCCGATGGCGGAGATGCGGGTTCCGGAGATCTTCTCCAGGGCCAGGATGTAGTTCCGGGCGTTCTCCGGAAGATCTTCCATGGTCTGTGCGCCCGAGATGTCCTCGGTCCAGCCCGGGAAGTACTCGAAGATCGGCTTCGCGTGGTGGAAGTCGGTCTGCGTCATCGGCATTTCGTCGTGGCGCACGCCGTCAACGTCATAGGCCACGCACACCGGGATCTGCTCGATGTTGGTGAGCACGTCCAGCTTGGTCACGAAGTAGTCGGTGAAGCCGTTCACGCGCGAGGCGTGGCGAGCCAGCACGGCGTCGTACCAACCGCAACGACGCGGGCGTCCGGTGTTTACGCCGAATTCGCCACCGGTCTTCTGCAGGTAGAGGCCCATGTCGTCGAACAGCTCGGTAGGGAACGGACCAGCACCCACGCGGGTGGTGTAGGCCTTGATGATGCCGATGGAGCGGGTGATGCGGGTCGGGCCGATGCCCGAACCCACGGACGCGCCACCAGCAGTCGGGTTGGAGGACGTCACGAATGGGTAGGTACCGTGGTCCACGTCCAGGAAGGTGGCCTGGCCGCCTTCCATCAGCACGACCTTGTCCTCGTCCAGAGCCTTGTTCAGCTCGTAGGTGGAGTCGATGACCAGCGGGCGCAGGCGCTCGGCGTAGGAGAGGAAGTACGAGACGATTTCCTCGACCTCGACGCTGCGGCGGTTGTAGATCTTGACCAGCAGCTCGTTCTTCTGGCGCAGTGCGCCTTCGACCTTCTGGCGCAGGATGGACTCGTCGAAGACGTCCTGCACGCGGATGCCCAGGCGTCCGACCTTGTCCATGTAGGCGGGGCCGATGCCGCGGCCGGTGGTGCCGATGGCCCGCTTGCCCAGGAAGCGTTCGGTGACCTTGTCCATGGTCTGGTGGTACGGGGCCACCAGGTGGGCGTTGGCCGAAACGCGCAGCTTCGAGGTGTCGGCGCCGCGCGATTCCAGGCCGTCGATTTCTTCGAAGAGGGCTTCAAGGTTCACCACGCAGCCATTGCCGATAATCGGAGTGGCGTTCGGGGAAAGGATGCCGGCAGGAAGGAGCTTGAGCTCGTACTTCTCGCCGCCTACGACCACGGTGTGCCCGGCGTTGTTGCCGCCGTTTGGCTTCACTACATAGTCGACCTTGCCACCGAGCAGGTCGGTAGCCTTTCCTTTGCCTTCATCGCCCCATTGGGCTCCGACGATCACGATTGCTGGCATGGGATCCTCCCCCTTGCTTAAAGCAGCGGTTGCGGCGTGCTTAGCGCCGTCCCGGCACGGTGCCGGACAAAAAATATGCCCCTGTCCTGCTCACTGAAACCTGAAGGTCCGTTGCAAGAGTTAGGGGCTCTTACGACCAAAGTTTACCGAAACGATTAGCGAATCTCGAGTTGCACGTCACGATGTCGCCCACGCAGGCCATAAGCGACAACCAGAAAAGCTATTCCCGCGAAGAGCACGGCAATGGAAACAACGTACAGGGCAATGACGGGGTATCCCTGATCCGGGTCGAGGAACGGGTAAGGAACCCATCCATCGGACGCTCCGCGAATCAGCACTACCCCGGTCCAGAGCAACGGGTAAATCAGCAATAGCGGCACCGCCCGGTAGGACAGGGAAGTACGGTCCCTGGCCAAGAGCCAATCGGCCAGAACCAGCAGGGGACCGAGAATATGCATTACCCAATTCGCCCAAGGAAGCGGAACCCCGCCTGCGGCCCCTAAGGGTGCCAGCAGCGTGAGGTAGATCAGCCCGACCACGACCATGCACACGCTCGCCATGGCACGCAGGCCCACAACCCAGCGGGGCATCGAAGCACCCTTGGCTAGGCCCATCAGTCCTGCGATAAGCCCGACCAGAACCACCACCAGATTCGACTGGATGGTGAAGTAGCCAAAGAAATTCAGTGGCTGCACCGGGCCCCGTGAGGCAGTGTCGGCGTAGGTCGCCACGATAGCGCCCAGGGTGGCCAGCGCCCACAGTATCCGAGCCAGGTTGAGGAAGCGCAAGGCGGTTTGACGGGTCTTCACCCTGGAAGACTATAGCCAGCTGCTGCCTCATCCAAGGATTCATGCGTAGCTGCTCGGAGATTCCGGAACTTTGCCGGCCGTCAAAACCGCCCGGGAGAACTCTCGCGATGCAACAATTATTCCAAAACCAGCCAAGGGCTTGACCCTGACACAGTGTGAGGGCGGAGAACTGAAGCATGCTATCCATCGGGGCGTTTGCGCAGATCGGCCAGGTTACCCACCGCATGCTGCGGCACTGGGATACCGCCGGGGTGCTCAAGCCCGCCCACGTAGACCCGTGCAGCGGCTACCGTACCTACGACCCTTCCCAGCTCCAGCGCTTGCATCAGATCGTGGCCTTGCGCGAGCTGGGTTTCGGCCTGGAAGAGGTTTCCCTGATCCTGGATCAGGGAGCCACCGCGGAAAAGATTGCTGAGCACTTGCAGAATCGTGCCGCGCAGGTCGAGGCCGAACACCGGCTGGCCACGCAGCGGCTGCAGGATGTGCAACGGCGCCTGCGCTTGATCTCAAAGGAGAATCTCATGTCACGCATTGAAATCATCCACAAGCCACTGCCCGCAGTGCGCTTGGCCGCAGGCCGCTTCACGGTGTCCGAGCAACCTGAAATCGCTGGTCGCATCGGCCCGCTCTTCGACAGAATCGCGCAGTCCATTCAGGGCCAAAGCCTTGCCACGCCCATTGCGCAATACAACGGAACTGAGGATGGAGTAGAGGTCATTGCCGGATACGCCACTAACGCTCCCAACCTCGCCGATGTCGAAATCATCGAGCTCCCCGCGGTGCCCGAAGCCATCTGCGGAGTGCACCTCGGCTCCATGGACACCATCCATGAAAGCTGGCAGGCCGTGCACGAAGAAGTCCTAGCCCGCGGTTTGGTTCCGACCGGTCCGTGCCGCGAAGTCTACGTGCGTGCCATCTCCGAAGACCAAGGTGATTGGGTGACCGAACTGCAGCAGCCGGTAGGCGTTTCTCAACCCACCAGCTGATGCGGGGCCTCCAACAGGTCCCCCGCCACGCTGCGCGCGGCACCGACCAGCGCACCTGTTTGGCCCAGCGGCGAGCACAGCAGTCGAGCCTGGCCGGCGATGCTCGGCGCGTGCATCTGGAGGCTGGCTTCCATGGCAGGACGTAGCCACTGTTCCAGGGCGGCAAAGTGCCCGCCAAAGACTACCGTGGAAACGTCATACAGGCGCATGGCCGAGGCCACCGCAATTCCCAAGGATTTTCCGGCCTCGGCTACCGCGCTCAGCGCGGGTTCGGTTCCGGTTTCCAGCGCTTGGAATAGCTGGTGGATCCGCCGTTGGCGCGAGGCGCTATCGACCATCGCCCCTAGATCAGCGGCAGCCAGGATCGCTTCCTGCCCGGCAATGGTTTCCAAGCATCCACGACCGCCGCAGCTGCAGGCCCTGCCCTCGGGGGCAATCACCACATGCCCGAGTTCACCGGCGTGTCCCTGGGGACCGGCAAAAAGTTCAGCGTCGATTATCAATCCGCCACCGATGCCCACTTCCCCGGAGACAAACAGGAAGTCGCGTTCTTGGACGTCCATCAACTGCTGCTGGGCCAGCGCTGAGGCGTTGGCTTCGTTAAAGAGCCTGAAGCGGGTTTTGGCGTCGGGCAGCAATGCTGCGACATCCAGGTCTTGCCGCTCCCAGCCGAGGTTAGGGGCCTGCAGGACGGTGTACCGCTCCTCGTTGACCAAACCCGGAACAGCCAACCCGCCGCCGAGAATCATTAGCCCTTGGGCCCGGGCGGCAGCTTGGAGCCTTTGACTCAGCTCTCCCAGCGCTGCGAGCACTTCGCTGGCTGTTGAGCTGTGGTTGGCACGGGGCAGGATTTCGTGTGCCAGCAGTTTGCCGCCGAGGTCCACCAGCCCGGCGGCTATGTAGTCAACGTTGATTTCCATGCCCATGACACAGCGTGCGGGGTTCAGGATGAGCCCCACCGAGGGCCGCCCGCGTTCCCCGTCGCGGTGCACGCCAATTTCGATAACTAGTCCGGCCGCCAGCAAATCGGCGACCAGGCTGGAGACCGAGGCCTTGGTGAGCTGGCTGAGTTGGGCGATATCGGCGCGTGATAACCGCTGGTCTTCCCCTGCGCCTGCGATCACCGATAGGACCCTGGCCAGGTTGGCTTTGCGCACGTCTCCGACGTTACCCGGGGCCGAAGAGCTTGCGGCACGGGCGCTAGACGCTGGTTGGCGCATGCCTTCTCCTTGAGAATTTATTGGGACGAATCGTTCACTGCTCGCTATTGACTCTAGCGCATCACCACCCATATAGTTCAGGACATAAACTAAATGGCATCAGCCAACCCCCGATCCAAGGATGCATCCCATGACTCTTCAGCCAACCGCCGCCGACCGCTTCACTTTTGGACTGTGGACCGTGGGATGGACCGGTGCCGATCCCTTCGGTGTCGCCACCCGCAAGAACCTGGATCCGGTGGAAGCTGTCCACAAGCTGGCCGAGCTCGGCGCCTACGGCATCACCTTCCACGACAACGACCTGATTCCTTTTGACGCCACCGCTTCCCAGCGCGAGCAGATCCTTTCGGACTTCCGTGCAGCACTCAAGGAAACCGGCCTGAAGGTCCCGATGGTGACCACCAACCTGTTCAGCCACCCGGTATTCAAGGATGGCGGCTTCACCTCCAACGACCGCTCGATCCGCCGCTTCGCGCTGGCCAAGGTCCTGCACAACATCGACCTGGCAGCCGAAATGGGCGCCGAAACCTTCGTCATGTGGGGCGGCCGCGAAGGCGCCGAGTACGACGGCTCGAAGGACCTGGCCGCGGCACTTGACCGCATGGGCGAAGGCGTGGACACCGCAGCCGGCTACATCAAGGAAAAAGGCTACAACCTGCGCATCGCGCTGGAGCCGAAGCCGAATGAGCCACGCGGCGACATCTTCCTGCCAACCGTAGGCCACGGCCTGGCCTTCATCGAGAAGCTGGAACACGGGGACATTGTCGGATTGAACCCGGAGACCGGCCACGAGCAGATGGCTGGCCTGAACTTCACCCACGGCATCGCCCAGGCGCTGTGGGCAGGCAAGCTGTTCCACATCGACCTCAACGGCCAGCGCGGCATCAAGTACGACCAGGACCTGGTCTTCGGCCACGGCGATCTGACCAGCGCCTTCTTCACCGTCGACCTGCTGGAGAACGGCTTCCCGACCGGCGGACCCAAGTACGATGGCCCCCGCCACTTCGACTACAAGCCATCGCGCACCGACGGCTACGACGGCGTGTGGGACTCGGCCAAGGCAAACATGTCCATGTACCTGATGCTCAAGGAACGCGCACAGGCATTCCGCGCAGACCCCGAGGTCCAGGAGGCGATGAAGCTCTCGGGCGTGTTCGAGCTGGGCGAGAGCACCCTGGACGCCGGCGAAACCGCGCAGCAGCTGATGGACGATGCGGCAAGCTTCGCCGACTTCGACGCCAACGCCGCAGCGCAGCGCAACTTCGCGTTCATCCGCCTGAACCAGCTGGCCATCGAGCACCTGCTCAACGCCCGCTAGACCGCTCACCCCCGCCCACCGCAGAAAGCAGCCGAAGAACAATGACGCTCGTTGCCGGCATAGATTCATCCACCCAGTCATGCAAGGTGGTCATCCGCGACGCCGCAACAGGCGCCCTGGTCCGCTCCGGCCGTGCCTCGCACCCCGATGGCACCGAAGTGGATCCGGAATCCTGGTTCAGCGCATTGCAGGAAGCGATCGCCCAGGCCGGGGGCCTGGACGACGTGGACGCCATCTCGGTGGGCGGGCAGCAGCATGGCATGGTGGTGCTCGACGCCAGCGGTGCGGTGATCCGCCCGGCACTGCTGTGGAACGACACCCGCAGCGCGCAGGCGGCCAGCCAGATCATCACCGAGGCAGGCCAGGGCGATGCCGCGGCGGGCGCCCAGTACTGGGCACAGCGCACCGGCACCGTCCCGGTCTCCTCGATCACGCTGACCAAGCTGCGCTGGCTGAGGGACAATGAGCCCCAGAACGCGGCCAAGGTCGCTGCCGTCTGCCTGCCGCACGACTGGCTGTCCTGGCGCCTGGCCGGCTACGGCCCGGGCTCCGGGGCAGCAGGGCTGGCCGCCCTGCGCACCGATCGTTCGGATGCCTCGGGCACCGGCTACTACCGTGCCGCCGAAAACGCCTATGACTACGAGGCGCTGGAGCAGCATCTGGGCCACGCCCCGATTCTGCCTACGGTCGCTGGCCCGCTGGAATCCATTGGCCGCACCACTTCCGGAGCACTGATCGGTGCCGGCGCGGGCGATAACGCCGCGGCCGGCTTGGGCGTAGGCGCCACGGTGGGCGACGTCGTCATGTCCCTGGGCACCTCCGGCACCGTCTTCGCGGTTGCCGATTCCCCATCGGCAGATGCCTCCGGCCTGGTGGCAGGCTTCGCCGACGCCACCGGCAACTACCTGCCATTGGTATGCACCCTGAATGCCACCCGCATCTTCGATGCCACCGCCACCCTGCTGCAGGTCAGCCTCGAAGAATTCAATGACCTGGCACTATCCGCCGTCCCGGGTAGCGACGGGCTGGCCTTGCTGCCCTACTTCGACGGCGAGCGCACCCCGAACCTGCCAGAGGCCACCGGCTCGCTGCATGGCATCACCCGAGCCAACTACACCGCCGCGAATCTGGCCCGCAGCGCCGTGGAAGCGGTGGTTTGCTCGCTAGCCGACGGCCTGCGCGCACTGGAAGCCCAAGGGGTTGAAGCGCAGCGCATCATCCTTGTCGGCGGTGGCGCGCAGTCCCGCGCGGTCCAGCAGATCGCCGCCCAGATCCTGGGATTGCCAATTTTGATCCCGGCCCCGGGCGAATACGTCGCCGATGGCGCAGCCCGCCAGGCGGCCGGCGTACTGGCCGGGGAATTCCCCAATTGGGCCCAGGGCACTGCCCAAGTCCCAGCGATGGAACTGGCCCCGCAGATACTGGAACGCTATCGCGCACTGGTTTCCAGCCAGTGGCTCGACAAGTAAGGATTAGCCGTGGAACTGCGCAACAAGGAACTGAACTGGGCCGGAAATCTTGAATACCGGGCCGCGCAACTGCTGTTTCCCGCCAGCCTCGAGCAGCTGCAGGATATTGTTCGCGCAGCCAAGGCCGTGAAGGTCCTGGGCTCCCGCCATTCCTTCAATGACATCGCCGATACCCGCGAAACCATGATCACGCTGGCCAAGATGCCGGAAGCCATCGAGATTGATGCGCTGGCCATGGCCGTGCGCGTCAGCGCCGGCACCACCTACGGCGCCCTGGCTGATGCACTTCAACGCGCCGGCTATGCCCTGCACAATCTCGCCTCCCTGCCGCATATCTCGGTAGCCGGCGCAGTATCCACCGGAACCCACGGTTCGGGCGAAACCCATGGCAACCTCGCCACCGCCGTGCGCGCAGTGGAACTGGTGCTGGCCGACGGCTCGCAACTGAGCGTGCAGCGCGGCGACGAGGATTTCAATGGCATCGTGGTCGGCCTGGGCGCGCTGGGCGTGCTGACCCACCTCACCTTGGATATCCTGCCGAGCTTCGAGATGCAGCAGACCGTCTACCAGGATCTGTCCTGGGACAAGGTGCTCGACGGCTTCGACACCATCCAGGCTTCGGCCTACAGCGTCAGCCTGTTCACTGACTGGAGCGGCGAGCAGGTAGGCCAGACCTGGCTCAAGCGCCGCGTCGGCGATGCGCTGGTAGAGCATTTTGACCAGGGCCGGTTCGGCGGGTTCCCGGCAACTGCTGCGATGCACCCGCTGCCCGGTGCCGATGGGTCCATCTGCAGCCAACAGCTCGGAGCAACCGGTCCATGGTCGGATCGCTTGGCGCATTTCCGCATGGACTTCACCCCCAGCGCCGGCGATGAACTGCAGACCGAATACCTGGTCCCGCGCGAGCACGCGGCAGAAGCGATCCAGGCCGTCCGCGGGCTTTCCCCCGCCATCACTCCCCTGCTGCTGGTCTCGGAAGTGCGCACCATTGCCGCCGATGAACTGTGGCTCAGTGGAAACTACGGCCGTGACGGCATCGCCCTGCACTTCACCTGGAAACCCCAGCAGGAGGCTGTCGAGGCGCTCCTACCGCGGATCGAGGAAGCACTGGCTCCTTTTGCGGCACGCCCGCACTGGGGCAAGCTCTTCGCAGCCACCTCTACGCAGCTGGCCGGGCTGTATCCGAAGTTCAACGACTTCATTGCATTGGCGCAGCGCCTGGATCCGTCCGGCAAGTTCCGCAACGACTTCCTGGACCGCACGGTGTTTGGAGCCTGAGCGCGCACAGGCGTTGCGACTAGACTTGTCACCATGGCATTGACTCAGTTAACGGTCGTGGACACCGCGGTCGGCATCCTGCAACAGTTCGGGTTGGCTGATTTGTCGATGCGCCGATTGGCCAAGGAACTCGATGTCCAGGTCGGTGCGCTCTACTGGCATGTGAAGAACAAGCAGGAGCTGCTGGCGCAGGTTGCCGCCCAGCTGCTGAATACCCCTGCGCTGTCGGTGGATGCCGAGGACTACAATTCCCCATCCGAGGCAATCCTGCAGCTGGCGCGCAAGCTCTACCTCGCGTTGCTGCCGATCCAGGACAGCCCCGAGGTCATCGAAGTCGCCACCGCAATGCAGGCCACCGAGCTCCAGCCGGTGCTGCAGCTTCGCACCCTGCTGGAAGCAGCAGGGCTGCCTGCCGAAAATGCCCGCCATGGACAGCAGCTTTTGCTGAACCACGTGCTCGGCTCGGTCGCCTACCGCCAGAACCTCGTGCAGCTCGATGTCGACGCGCCCCTGGCTGATGGCTTCGACTGGGGGCTGCGGCGGGCCGTTGCCGGCCTCATCGGCTAACGCCTCGCGCCGGGAATTCCCAGCTCTGCCAGCTCCCGCGCGCTAGCGGTCATTTCTCGAACTTCCTTTTTGGCCAAGGCAGCTTCCGGGTTATCGCTCAGGACCGAGACGTCCTCAATCAAACTTGCCAGGTAGTTCTTCGCTTCCCGCACCGAGTCGACAAGCAGCTGGGCTTGTCGAGCACCCGAGCGGCAGCGATCCATTCCTGCGCGAAGTCCCAGTACGGTTGGGCGTCCTGCGTGATCCGGTGGTGGTCGAGCTCTTCGACCAGCATGCCAGGGTCGTGGAGCACTGCCATGGCAACAGCCTCGGCAGTACGCCCTTGCTCGATCGCATCATGCATCAATTCCTTGTTCACGACTCCCTCCAGGAATCCCTGGTATTTGCCTGCGGCCGCAAGCGGGCGGTTGCTTCCGCAATGGGTTTGGGCCCTCTAGCTGTCCGGCATGAATCGGTGCCGATGAATATTCGATTCCGTGGCCTTCGGTACCGCACCTTCGAGAGATCCCGATGCGCCGGAAGCAGGGCCAGCGGGATGAACCTTCATTCTGGAGGTTCTTCCTGGAATGAGCCATCGCCGTTCTGTTCTTCGAGCTGGTCGTATCGTTCCCGCGCTTGTTCGATATCGGGCATATGGCTCACTGTCCAGTCGAGGAGCGCATCGATCGGTGCGCGCATGGTCTTGCCTATCGGCGCAACACGGTACTCGACTGCTACCGGACGGGAGCGCAATACCCTGCGGTCGATGACGCCATTTCGCTCCAGCCGGCGCAGCGTATTGGTCAAGGACTTCTGGCTCACTCCCGGAACGGCTCGCCGCAGCTCGTTGAATCGCTTGGGTGATTCGCAAAGCTGGCTCAAGACATGCAAAGACCACTTGTCCAAGACCTGGTCGAGCAGTTCGCGGTGGGAAGCCGATATGCCCAGCGGCGATTCGGAGGTTTCTTCCATTGCACCTAGTTTCGTTGCAGTTGCTTTTGTAGACCAAGTATAAGTTTTATACCTGCATCCAGCAGCGAACTACTGAAGGAGAATTCCATGCCAGTGAATTATTCAAGCCCCGCCGGGATGCTCCCCGGAACTCCCTACCACCACGTAGCGGTGGGATCCGGCACGCGGCATATCCACATCGCCGGACAGGTAGCCCACATGCCCGACGGCTCCAGGATCCCCGACGATTTGGCTGGCCAGGTGGCGCAGGCGCTACGCAACGTTTCCGCAGGCTTGAACTCGGCAGGGGCGGGGTTCCAAGACGTCGTCAGGCTGACCGTATACGTAACCGACTGGGAAACCAGCAAAATATCGGAGTTCATGCAAGGAGTCGAATCCGTCGCGGAGGAAATCGGGTTGCAGCTTCCAATGCCGCCTGCATCGCTGATCGCCGTGGCCCAACTGTACGAGCCAGCAGTTCTCGTGGAGATCGAAGCTACAGCGATACTCTGACCCGCAACGAAAACGCCGAATGGGCCGCGGCCAGCGCCTTACCCGGCTGGCCGCCACTGGGTGGACCGGCCGCCGGCGGCTATCGGCCGGCGCGAGGCTTCCGGTCCGAAAGGCTACCGAGCTAGCCCAGCTTGCCGCCGGAGGCTTCCAGATAGCAGGCAGCGCACAGCGACTCGTACCAGACCTCTTCACCGTCGATAGCGACCTGGTCTCCATCAAAAACAATGTGGTCACCCGATCGGCGGGTATTGAACATGGCCTTGCGCCCGCAGCGGCAGATGGTCTTCAGCTCTTCAAGCGAGTGCGCCAGTTCCATCAAGCGTGCCGAGCCCGGGAAGGCACGGGTGCGGAAGTCGGTACGGATACCGTAGGCAAGCACTGGGACATCATCGAGCACGGCAATGCGCAGAAGATCATCGACCTGGGTGCGGGAGAGGAATTGAACTTCGTCGACCAGCAGGCAGGCTACCGGCGGCGCATCCACATGCGGCAGCAAGGCATCAGGGTCATCGCCGAGGCAATGGGCCGCGAACTTCTCGCGGAGGTTCTCTTCCGGCCCCACGCTGAAGTCGACTTCGCGTTCGATTCCCAGGCGGGAAACGATTGATTTCTCGCCCTTGGTGTCAACCCCCGGCTTGGCCAGCAGGATACGCTGGCCGCGTTCTTCGTAGTTGAAGGCAGCCTGCAGCAAGCTCGTGGATTTGCCCGAGTTCATCGCTCCGTAGCGGAAATACAGCTTGGCCACCATTGCTCCTCGAAAGTTGCGGCGCCTGCCAACCGGCAGGCCCCTTAAGATCTTAGTGCCCGCTCCGCAGATCTCAAGCGAACCAGCACCGCGGACGACTGCCCTGCTACTTCGCCGCAGGCTGTTTCTTGCCGGCGAAAACCAGCCTGTAGAGCACCGACATTACGATGACGAAGGGAACACCGAAGATCAGGGTGTACTTGAATTCCGGCACGAAGAACGAGGTCACCAGCAGGCCGCCGAGCAGTACCGAGCCGAGAATCGACGCGGCCGGGTAGCCTGGCAGCTTGTACTCCAGGACGGCCCGGTCCAGGCGCACCTGGCGGCGGAAGGACACGTGGGTCACCAGGATCATGAACCACGTCGCCAGGGCACCGAAGGTAGCCAGCGACATCATGATGCCGAAGCCTCCCTCCGGAACCAGCGCGTAGACCAGTGCTGCCACGGCGATGCCTCCGGCAGACATCCACACCGCGTGGATAGGAGCGCCCGCGCTGTTGGTCCGGTGTGCCAGGCGCGGCGCGTGCCCGGAATCAGCCAGCGAATGCAGCATGCGGGTTGCCGCATAGAGCTGGGCATTCATGGCCGAGAGCGCGGCAATGATGAGCACGAAGTTCAGTACCGAATCGGCGAACGGGATACCCATCTGGGACATCACAGTGACAAATGGCGATCCGCCGGCCAGCAGTTCGCTGGTGGGCGCCACCGCGAGGATCAGGGCCATGGTGAACACGTAGAAGAGCAGCAAGCGCAGGAAGGAGACCTTGAAGGCCTTGCGTACGGCAATCTTGGGGTTCTTTGCTTCTGCGGCGGCAATGGAGATCGCCTCGATGCCCATGTAGGAGAAGATCGCCACGATGACAGCGGTCCACATGCCGAACAGGCCATTGGAGAAGAAGCCGCCTTCGGCCGAGTAGTTATGGAACCCGTATTGGTCGCTGGGGTCGTGGAACACCAGCCAGAGGGCAATGATGATGAACGCGACCACCGCGAAGACCTTGATCGCGGAGAACCAGTATTCGGTGGTTCCGAAGATCTTCACGCTGGAGAAGTTCACGCCCAAAAGCGCGGCCGAGAAGACAAGGACCCAAACCAGCCCTGGAATCTCGGGGAACCAGTACTGCATGTACTCGCCTACCGCGCTGACTTCGGTGCCCACGGCGAAGATCAGCGCCGACCAGTACAGGTACTTGGTCAGGTACCCGGCGAAACGTCCAAGATAGCGTTCGGCGTAGACCCCGAAGGAACCGGCTACCGGCTGCTTGACGGTCATTTCCGCCAATGCGCCCATGACCAGCAAGGCGACGACCCCGCCAATGAGGTAGCTGATGATCACCGAGGGACCGGCCATGGCGATGGCGAGCTTGCTGCCCGCGAAAAGACCGGTGCCGATGGCACTGCCCAGCGCGATCATGGACATCTGCCCAGGAGTCAGCGACTTCTTCAAACCCGAACCGACTTCAGTGGCGCGTACCGGCTGCTTGCCCAACGATGCTCCCTTTAGACCTATGCGAACAGCACGGCATCGAAAATGCCGTGCTGCTCTTAAGGTTACTCTCGCGCAGATTCGCTGGCTTCGGGGCACCAAGGCCTGAAAGCGGCGGAATTTGCGTTATGTCACGGCATTACGCACGGCGTACTCTTCGCGCTGCCAGGCATTGGTGTGCAGAATTTCACGCAGTTTCTCCACGGCGTCCCAGATATCGGTGCGCGTCAGGTACAGCGGGGTGATGCCGAAGCGCAGGACTTCCGGTTCCCGGTAGTCCCCGATGACGCCCTGGTCAATGAGCGCAGCGATGATTTCATACCCATGCTCATGGCGGAAGCTGACGTGGCTGCCGCGAGCAGCATGTTCGCGTGGAGTCACCAGTTCCAGGCCGTAGCCGGCGCAGCGGGTTTCAACCAGCTCGATGAACAGGTCCACCAGCTCCAGCGAGTTGGCGCGCACCTTGTCCATGTCCGCTTCCAGCGCGATATCCAGGCCGACCTCGATCATGGCCAGTGAAGTAACCGGCTGGGTACCGCACATGAAGCGGCGAATGTCATTTGCTGGCGTGTAGCTGTCAGCCATCTCGAAGGGCGACTTGTGCGACCACCAGCCGGACAGCGGCTGCCAGAAACGTTCATGATGGCGGGCATTGACCCAGATGAAAGCCGGAGAGCCCGGGCCGCCGTTGAGGTACTTGTAGGTGCAGCCCACAGCGTAGTCGGCATCTGCGGCATTCAGGTCAATCGGTACTGCACCTGCGGCATGGGCCAGATCCCAGACCACCAGGGCTCCGGAGCCGTGGATGGCTGCAGTGGTCTCGCCCATGTCCCACATGGAACCGGTGCGGTAGTTCACATGCGACAGGGCAACCACGGCGACAGTTTCGTCCAGTGCGGTGCGCAGCGAGGACTCTCCATCGATGAGCTTCACCTCATAGGCCACACCGGTTTCCTGCGAGAGCGAGTTGACCAGGTCGGCCAACCCCTCGGCGATATAGATGTCCGTGGGGAAATTGTCTCGTTCGGTGAGAATCACCCGGCGCTGCGGGGCATCGGCCTTCTGCGTGCGCAGTGCCGAGGCCAAGGCCTTGAACAGATTCAGCGTGGTGGTATCGGTGATCGCAGTCTCGCTGGGGTTCGCGCCCAGCAACCGCCCCAGCTTGTCGCCGAGCTTCAGCGGCATCTCGAACCAGCCGGCGGTGTTCCAGGAACGGATCAGGCCCTGGCCCCATTCTTCGGTCACCACCTGGGCGGCGCGTTCGGCTGCACCCTTCGGCAACGCGCCCAATGAGTTGCCATCGAGGTAGATGACGCCTTCCGGGAGGTTGAAGCGGTTGCCAAAGGCCACCAGCGGGTCTGCCGCGTCCAATTGGGCAAGGGACTCTCGGGTCAGTTCCGTGGTCATTGGATCTCCTGTTCGGCCAAGATCAAAGCGGGAGGACTTCCGTTCTCCCTGGTGCATCCATCGTAGAATCTAGTTCGATATAGTGCGACCAGATCCAAACTTTTCCAAAGAATTGAGTTGATTAGCCGTGGCAGGTTCATTATGGACGGTTCAAGGCGATGCCATGCCGAATCCTGTTCGCGTCGACGAAACGGATCTGTCCATTCTCACCGAGCTGAGCAAGGATGCTCGAATTGCCAACAACGTCTTGGCTGCCACAGTCGGCTTGGCGCCATCGACCTGCTTGGGCCGGGTGAAAGCACTCTCCAAGGCGGGGGTGATCACCGGTTACCATGCCGCGATCAATGAGCGTCTTCTTGGTGTTGCCGTCAACGCCATGATCTCTATTGTGGTCTCGTCCACAGCCCGAGACCGCTTGCTCTCCTCGGCGCATCAGCTCAAAGAGCTTGCCGAGGTCAGGGAAGTCTTCGTTCTTGGCGGCTCGCCGGATTTGCTGGTTCGGGTGGCTACCCAAAGCATCGAAGACCTACGGGCATTCGTGGCCGCGCACTTGGGCTCCAACCGCGCGTTCTCATCCACCCAGACGGTAATTATCTTCGAGCACCTGGCTTAGCCGAGACAGGCTTTTTGTCATCTAACGGCGTCTCTCATCTATATCTCATTTATTTCAGCCACAATGAAAAACATGGGAAAGGAAGCTTTGCGCCGCGTCTTTGCGACGATCGCTGTCATCGCAGTCGTTTTTCTTGGCGCGTTCGGAATCAGCCAAGCCTTGGAAGGCCCGGCGGACCGGGACCTCGGTGAAGGGTTCATCTTCGAAGAAGTGACTCCTTCCCCGACAATCGGCACACCTGGCACTCCTTCCTCTTCACCTTCTTCCTCGGCGGCTGAATCCCAAAAGCCGTCCTCCAGCCCGAGCACCTCTGCCAAGCCGACAACCTCGGAAAAGCCCAAGCCCAGCGCTACCCCGACACCGAAGCCCAAGCCGAAACCTCCAGCACCAGCACCGCCAAAGAAGACCGTTGTCCCGCTGCCTCCTTCGGGCACCCAGTATGACGACGATGACGACGATGACGATGACGACTACGAAGACTATGACGACGACGATGACGATGACGACTAGAGCGCCGGAACGCCGGTGGTCCATCCGGGCCCGAGTTCTGACCGGGATGATGCTCCTGGTTGGCTTGGCCTTGCTGGCAGCGGGTACGGCAAGCTTCGGCGTACAACGCCACGAACTCAATGAGCGCTTGGATGAGTCATTGACTCGCACCGTCAAGGAATTCGAAGTCCTCACCGAAACCGGTGTTGATCCGCGCACCATGGAACGCTTCAAGCACGCCGAAGACCTGCTGTACATTGCAATGCAACGCACCCTGCCTTCTCCGAAGCAGGGCATGCTCTCCCTGGTAAGTGACGAGGTGCGTTGGACCGCACCGGATATCGTCAACACCCGCCTGGAAGATGATCCGGAATTCCTGGAATGGGCCAGAAGCGTCCAGGACGCCAACCATATCCGCTTGGGAACTGTCGATACGGAAATCACGACCTACCGCGCCGTTGTTGTTCCGGTCAGCCTTCCTGCAGACCACGAGCACGGCGCCTTCGTGCTGGCCTATGACTACTCGGCAGAGGCCATCGCTAATGACCGCAATTTCATGATCTTCGGCGCCGTCGGCGCCTCGGTCATGCTCGTCGCCGCACTGGCCGCCTGGCTTGTGGTAGGACGGATGCTCGACCCGATCCGCCGCCTGCAAACTACCGCGCAACAGATTTCCGAGACCGATGTATCCCAGCGCATTGAAGTTTCGGGAAATGACGAGTTCGCCGAACTGACGGTCACGGTCAACGAAATGCTGGATCGCCTCGAAGGAGCACTCGGTTCCCAACGCCAGCTGCTCGATGATGTCGGGCACGAATTGCGCACTCCGGTGACTATCATCAACGGGCATCTGGAACTGATGGATCCCAACGATCCCGATGATGTTATCCAGAGCCGGGATATCGCGATGGATGAGCTCGGGCGCATGTCCTTGCTGATCAATGACCTGGTCACCCTGGCAAAGTCCAACCGCACCGATTTCCTCCAGGTGGAGCCTGCAGAAGTCGGCAAGCTGCTTGACGACATCCTCGACAAGGCCCGCGGTCTGGGGCCGCGTCAGTGGCGCGTTGACTACCGCACCGAGGCCACCGTGACTCTCGACCCGATCCGGACTACCCAAGCCATGCTGCAGCTCTGCGCCAACGCGGTGAAGTTCTCTGCTGAGGATACCCGCATCGGCTTGGGCAACGAGATCGTCCGCGATGGCCAAGGCAACACCACCTTGCGCTGGTGGGTATCCGATGCCGGCGTGGGCATACAGGCTGAAGATCTTGAACGTATATTCGAGCGCTTCGGACGTGGCCAGAACTCGGTTCGTTCTTCGGGGTCCGGTCTGGGGCTGAACATCGTGCAGGCCATAGCGGAGACCCACGGCGGACGCGTGTGGGTGAATTCGGAACATGGCAAGGGTTCCACGTTCTACATTGATATGCCGTTGACGACTGGAAGCAAGGAAGCATGAGCCAGATACTGATCATTGAAGATGAACCGCGAATCAGTTCGTTCGTAGCCAAGGGGCTGCGTGCTGCGGGACTGACCTCATCCATCGCAGAAACCGGGCATGATGGCTTCACCCAGGCCATCGAGGGTGATCATGAGCTGATCATCCTCGACCTCGGCCTGCCGGATGAAGACGGCTTCTCGGTATTGCGGCGTCTGCGCGCCGCGCAGATCGATACTCCGGTGATCATCCTGACCGCACGCGGCAGCGTGGAAGACACGGTAGCCGGCCTGCAGAACGGCGCCGATGACTACATGGCCAAGCCATTCCACTTCGATGAGTTGCTGGCACGGGTGCGCTTGCGCCTGCGCGCCGAGGACAATGCACCTGAAGTTTCCTCGCTGACCCACGAAGACCTGAACATGGACCTGCTGCGCCGCCGGGTGACGGTCAATGAGCGCGAAGTCGATCTTTCCGCGCGTGAATTCGCGCTGGCCGAAGCCTTCTTGCGCAACCCCGGCCAAGTGCTGAGCCGCGAGCAATTGCTTTCCAGGGTCTGGGGTTATGATTTCGACCCCGGATCCAACGTGGTGGATGTGTATGTCCGCTACCTGCGCAACAAGCTCGGCTCGGAACGCTTTGAGACGGTACGCGGATTCGGCTACCGACTCGCCTCGGAGCGGTAGCCGAATCCTGCACGGGGTCTAGCGCAACGTCGGATCCGGAACGAAGCCCTGCTGGAGCAAACGGCTCCAGCGATTGGCTGGCAGCTGCGGATTCAGCAGTGCAATGCCGATGCAATACTTGGACATCGATACCTCTCGGATGCCCAGCTCGGCCAAGGCCTGGTCCGAAGCGCCCCGGCCATCAGCGGACTTGGTCTCCACGACAATCAAGTCTGGTCCGTCAACCCTCGATTCGCCGTTGGCGTATTCCAGTTCGACGTCACAGGTCAGCCGTTCGCCGTCGATGGGATTCACGAAAGTCGCACGCCGGTAGGCGCTGTCCAGCACTGGCTGCAGCTGGGGGACGTCCTGCCCGTACTCGCGGCGCAGAACCGATTCCAGGAACCCCAGGTTCTCTTCGGTCAGCTCGCCCGCGCTGTCCAGATCCTGCTCTACGCGGTGCTTCACCGTCGACCCTCGAAGCCCCTTGGTCTTGATCTCGAACATCGACAGCCCTGTGTCCGCATAAGTGCGCGAACGCACCTTGTATCTCCGGCGCCGTCCCTGGCGGTGGGCGCGGTACTGGTCGTAGTCCTCGGTATCGAAATACACCGATTCGTAGCGGAAGGTGCGCAAGCCGTCGATCTGCATGATCTTGAATTTATCGCCCAAACGCTCGGATAATTCCGTGAATTCCTCTGGGGTCAGCAAGAACTTCTTGTCGACGCGGGTCTGCAGCGCGGCTTCGGAGATGACCTCTTCGAGACTGATCGGTTCCCGGCCGATGACGGCTTCTTCCAAAGCCGCTCGCGCCTGGGAGGCAGCGAGGTCCGCGCGCTTGGTAGCAAGCGCCGTCATCAGGACCACGTCTCCTGCTTGGCTCCGTTCTGCGCTGCCGGTGCGGACTGGCTGTTCGCCAATTCATAAGTGCCGGAGAAGCTCTCGGATGCGCTGGACTTGGCATTGGACTTGCTGCCGGCAGCGTTGGTACGGAAGCGGACATCAACGATGGTCAGGTCGCGAACCATGTCCAGCTCGACAACTACGGTTCGCAGTACCTTGGCATCCAGCAGTTCTTCCAATGCAGCCTGCAGGTCCGCCTTCTTCGGGTAGGCACGTTCCAGGGTCACGGTCTGGCGATCGGTGCGTGGGGCGAAGCTCGGGTGGTCGGCCAAGAACATCACCAGGACCAATGCCGCGGTGGCTGCTGGAGCCAACCATGCCGGATCCGGGTGCAAGCCATTGACCAATCCGATGGCCAGTGAAATGAAGTAGTAGGCCACTTCTTCCTGGGTCAGGGTGTCCGAACGAAGGCGAATAATCGAGAGAATACCGAATAGGCCGAGGCCAAGCCCCATGCCCGCGCCGCTACCCGAGAGCAATAAGGTGACAGCGAAGATGCCCATGCTCAAAGCAATATAGGCCAATACGAGGTCGCGGCGGAAGTGGCGGCGGAAGTATACGAAGTACACGAGAACCGTAATACCGATGACGTTGGACGCTAGTCCCATCCAGAATGACAACATTGCTCTACCTTTCAAAGGTGTGAAGTGATGATCCCTTCTAAATGAACTTTAGGTGAACTAAATGAGTCCAAAAGTAGAACAACATGAGAACGCCCTCATATTACTGAATGAGTCATGACCTGCATGTTTACCTTCTCATGACGGAGAGGTCGCCGTCTGGCAGGTTTTTCTCAGCTTCTGCGCACCCGATTTTTCCTAGTTCATGAGCGCATCCTCGATGCGTTAAACAGCTATCGGCGGCTCCTCTCTTTGCGAGAGGAGCCGCCGATAGCTGTTTAAGAATTGCTTACTTGCCAGCTTCGATTTCAGCCTTGGCCGTAGCATCCGAGTCGTTCAGGAACTTGCCAATGCGGTCGACTTCTTCAGTCTCGCCGATGGCAGCAGCTGCACGGCCCAGCGCGTAAAGCGAACGCAGGAAACCGCGGTTCGGTTCGTGGCGCCAAGGCACTGGACCCTGTCCGCGCCAGCCGGCTTTGCGCAGCGAGTCCAAGCCGCGGTGGTAGCCAACGCGTGCGAACGCGTAGGACTCCACGATGCGGCCCTCACTGTGCGCTTCGTTGGCAAGCAGCGCCCAAACCAGTGACGAGGCAGGGAATCTTGCCGCCAAGTCCGTGGCTTCATCACCGGCTTCATAGCGTGCGAGCACTTCGGTTTCTTCCGGAAGCAGGGTTTCCGGGATGCCCAGCAGGTTTTCTCCGACCATGGTTACTTCAGCGACTTTCCGGCCGAGCCGAGCTGCTGGGCAGCTTCAACGATGCGGGCAGCCATGGACTCTTCGGCCTTGGCGCCCCACACGCGTGGGTCGTAGGTCTTCTTGTTGCCAACTTCGCCGTCAACCTTCAGCACACCGTCATAGTTGGCAAGCATGTGGCCAGCTACCGGGCGGGTGAAGGCGTACTGGGTGTCGGTGTCGATGTTCATCTTGATCACGCCATAGGCAACTGCGTCAGCAATTTCCTGCTCAGAAGAGCCCGATCCGCCGTGGAATACCAGGTCGAATGGGTTCGCCTTGCCAATCTTGGCGCCAACCTGGGCCTGGATATCCTTCAGGATCTCTGGGCGCAGCTTTACGTTGCCTGGCTTGTAAACGCCGTGGACGTTGCCGAAGGTCAGCGCGGTGATGTAGCGGCCCTTTTCGCCAGCGCCCAAAGCCTCGATGGTAGCCAGGGCATCTTCGACGGTGCTGTACAGCTTGTCGTTGATTGCGTTTTCCACGCCGTCTTCCTCGCCGCCAACGGCACCGATTTCAACTTCGAGGATCTGCTTGGCGGCTGCGGTGCGCGGCAGCAATTCTGCGGCGATACGCAGGTTCTCTTCAAGGGTTTCAGCAGAACCATCCCACATGTGGGAGTTGAAGAATGGATCGCGGCCTGCAGCGACTTCAGCTTCCGAAGCGGCAAGCAGTGGCAACACGAAACCGTCCAGCTTGTCCGCTGGGCAGTGGTCGGTGTGCAAGGCGATGTTCACGCCGTAGTTCTTGGCAACCTGGCGGGCGAAGGCCGCGAAGCCCAGCGAGCCGGTAACCATATCCTTGATGGATGCACCAGACCAGTATGCGGCGCCGCCGGTGGAGACCTGGATGATGCCGTCGGATTCAGCCTCTGCGAAGCCGCGAATTGCGGCGTTCAGAGTCTGCGAGCTGGTCACGTTCACTGCTGGGAAGGCGTAGCCGCCTGCCTTGGCAGCATCGATCATTGCATTGTACTTATCGGGGGTTGCGATAGGCATGCTTCACTCCTGGTGATTAGCGAGGTTACGCGTCTCCATTGACGGCGGTTCGCCATCCATCCTATCGGCTATGTCACTAACTAAGCCCTAAATCTCGTATCGTGACACGGGGAATTCCGCGGTTGACCGCAAAGCAAACGGCCAACCCAGATGAGAGCTCGTCTCATTACGGTTGGCCGCTGGCTTTTTACCTTCTCTATTTGGTTGTTGCGCTTACAGAGGTGCTTCCCGACGGAGCTAGCTGTGTCTTGGTCGTGGTGCTGGGCACTGATGCAGAGCTCGTGGAAGCCTTCGGAGTTTCAGTTCCGGTCGAGGTCGACTTCGACGAATCCGTCTTTGGCGCAGAAGCTGAGCCGGTTGGAGGATCCGGAACGACTTCTTTTTCAGGCTCCGTTGGCGTTTCCGGAACTGAAGGTACCTCCTCCTCAGGTTCTTCCGTGGGTTCAGGTGCCGTGGATTCGCTCTCGCCTGGACTCTTCGAATCGTCTGGGCTCTTCGAACTATCCGGGCTCTTCGAGCTATCAGGGCTCTTCGAACCGTCCGGGCTCTGTGAACCATCCGGAGAATGCGAACCGCTTGGAGTCTCACTCTCGCTCGGCGACGGGCGCTGCGACTCCGATGGCGTCGGCTTCGGCCGTGGAATGATTGGAGTGTCATCCTCAGGGACAATGACGTCTGGATCCGGACCGCTTGGAGCCCGATCAGGAACCCGCGAGCCGTTGCCCTTCGGAGCACTGCCCGCATTGACCGTCAGCCGCTGCGAATTAATCATTGCCTGGCGCTGCCCCGGAATGGTTGGCAGGTAGTTACGCGGATCGTGCCAACGTCCGTCGATGATGACCTCGAAGTGCACATGGCAACCGGTCGAGTTGCCGGTAGTGCCAGCCAAGGCGATCAGCTCACCCTGCTCAACGCGTTGCCCCACTTTGGCAATCAACTTCGAATTGTGGCTGTAGCCAGTCTGGACATTGCTGCCGTGATCAATAGTCACGCGCATGCCGGAGTGCCCGGCCCATGCCGATACGGTCACCGTTCCAGCTTCAGAAGCGTAGACCGGCGAGCCGCAGGAAATAGGGTAGTCCTGGCCAATGTGGATCTGGTTGCCAGGACCGGTAGGGTTGGCACGCCAGCCGTAAGGGCTGGAAATACTGCGGGTCTTGACCGGGTGCATCAGTTGCAGGTCGCCAGGCAATTTACCGAGCTCGCCGACCATGCCCGCGAGCAGAGCTGAGGATTCGTTGTCATTGCCGGACGCTTCTGAGCCGGCGTCAGCGCCATCAAGCATTCCAACGGGACGGCCGTCAATAGCCAGCTCCTTGCCGGAACCGCCAAATGAGTTCAGTGGCGCATCTGCACTGACATAGACCGGTCCGTTGAACATTGATGGATCTGCCACAGCATCGATACCTACAGGGATATCGCCCTGCCTGGAGTCACCGGCCTGCGCCATGATCGGGATCGCCAAGGCTCCCGTCAGTCCTAGCGCGGCGACGATAGAAGTCGACCATATAACCAATGGCCTTCTGCGCCGAGGCAGCCCGGGCAACAGCAAGTCACGGTTCACTTGATGACGTCGTTTCACGACCGCCCTCTCCCAGATCACGTTTTCATAACTAAAACCCAGAGTAGGCGGAAAATGATAACTAATCCAGATGCTCGACTAAACTCGTCAGTATTAAATTTCTTGTTAACCTACTTTTTGCCCAAACACGTGCCTGCGTACCCACGCATGCATGGCAATCCCGGCTGCGGATGCCGCGTTGATTGAACGAGTCGAGCCGAACTGCTCGATGGACAAGGTGTCCTTGGCCGCAGCGTGGACTTCCGGGCTGAGTCCCGGACCTTCCTGCCCGAAGACCAGCACGCAGTCCTTCGGCAGGTCGTAGGTTTCCAGTGGAACGGAGTCCGGGAAGATATCGATTCCCAGAATCGTCAACCCCTCGCCTTCAGCCCAGGCAACGAACTCCTCCACTGTTGCATGGTGGCGTACGTGCTGGTAACGATCAGTAACCATGGCGCCTCGTCGATTCCAGCGGCGACGGCCGATGATATGGACTTCTTTGGCCAGGAAGGCGTTTGCGCTGCGTACCACGGTGCCGATGTTCATATCGTGCTGCCAGTTTTCAATGGCGATATGGAAATCGTGGCGGCGTTCGTCAAGATCAGCAATGATGGCGTCCATCGTCCAGTAGCGGTACTTGTCCGCGACGTTGCGCCGGTCGCCCTCGGCAAGCAGCTGGGGATCGTACTTTCCGTCGGTTGGCAGTTCCCCCTCCCAGGGGCCTACTCCGATCACATGCTGCGCGCTCGGGTCATTAACTGGTTCATGCGTTTCTTCGTTCACAGTATTAAGCCTAGTTCGTTATGTTCGTGCCCTTGTTCACGGTGCATTTGCGTGCGCCTGTGTAATCTCTTAATAGAACGGGATACTTTCAGTGCCGATAGCTCCCACCACATATTTCCCTAGGGAGGATCCACGCCTCGTGACAACTTCAATCCGCGGTACGCGAACTGTCCACGACATCAAATGCTGGCTCACGGACATGGACGGCGTATTGGTTCACGAGAACCAGGCCATCAAGGGCGCCGCCGAGATGCTGAGCTACTGGCGCGACAACAACCTGCGCTTCCTGGTCCTGACCAATAACTCCATCTACACCCCGCGCGATCTGCGTGCTCGCCTATTGGCCTCGGGCCTGGACGTCCCGGAGGAAAACATCTGGACCTCCGCGATGGCCACTGCAGAGTTCCTGGCTCGCCAGCGCCCCGGCGGCCGCACCTTCGTCATTGGCGAAGCCGGTTTGACCACTGCCCTGCATGATGCGGGGTTCATCATGACCGACCAGAACCCTGACTACGTCGTGCTGGGCGAAACCCGCACCTACTCTTTCGAAGCCATCACCAAGGCCATCCGCCTGATCGAAGGCGGGGCGAAGTTCATCGCCACCAACCCGGACGCTACCGGACCGTCCACCGAAGGCATTATGCCAGCCACCGGTGCGATCGCGGCCTTGATCTCGCGTGCAACCAACCGCGAGCCATACGTGGTGGGCAAGCCGAACCCAATGATGTTCCGTTCTGCCCTGAACCGAATCGATGCGCACTCGGAAACCACCGCAATGATCGGCGACCGCATGGACACCGATATCGTTGCGGGCATGGAAGCCGGACTGCTGACCGCATTGGTCTACACCGGCATCACCGCCCGCGAAGACATGGACACCTTCCCGTTCCGCCCGGACCTGCAGTTCCCATCCGTGGCGAATCTGCACGCGGAACTCGCCAAGGGTGCCGCTGCAGCGGAAGCGCCTGCAGCCAAGAAGTAGCAGCTAGCGGATTCAGCAAGGCCGGGCTTTTGCCCGGCCTTGCTGCGTTGACGCAAGATTCCGGAAGTATGCTGAAACCGTGACCGAGCAAGTACCGAACGAGGTCCCGAGCGCGCGGAAGCGTGGACGGCCCAAAGGCAGCACCACGGGGACAACTAGAGCGGCGATCCTCAAAGCCGCGTCCAAGGAGTTCTCCCGTGCCGGATACGAGGCAGCCAGCCTCCGGTCGGTAGCGCGCCGAGCCGGGGTGGATCCAGCACTGGTTCACCACTATTTCAAGGACAAGAGCGACTTGTTTGTCCAGACCATGCGCATCCCCGTCAACCCAGGGGAAATCATCGCCGAGGCGGCAACAGCGCCGTTGGAGGAGATGGGCGAGGCGCTGACTCGCGCATTGCTCGCTACCTGGCGCAAGCCGGCTTTCTGCACGGCAGCAACGGCAATGATCCGGGGCTTGGTCTCCAGCAGCAGCGCGGCGAAAGTCCTCCGTCCATTCCTGCAAGAGCAGATCTTCTCGCGCTTGGGTGCGCGTTTGCCGGAAGAAAGCGCCGAGCCGAGGGTAGCCCTGGTGGCCAGCCAGGTTGTCGGCCTGATTGTCGCGCGCTACATCATTGGCTTGGAGCCTTTGGCCTCCATGGATGATGAGCAGGTTATCGAGCTGGTGGCCCCCACCATCCAGCGCTACCTCACCGGCCAATTGCCTGCGTTGAACCATTGACATGCCGCTGGCAGAGGTCCCTAATTCATTATGTGATGAATAAAACGGCTTGTGTCGATGTGCAGCGGCTCGACGTCAGACGCGGAAGGGCATTGGTCCTGGACCACGTGGAATTCCAGCTCGCGCCGGGACGGATCATCGGCTTGCTCGGCCCCAGCGGCAGCGGCAAGAGCACCTTGCTGCGAAGCATCGTGGGCAACCAGGTCATCAGCAGCGGAACAGTCTCCGTTCTCGGAAAGCCCGCCGGGCACAAGTCCCTGCGCAACCGGGTCGGCTACATGACCCAGGCAGCCAGCGTCTATGACGATTTGAGCGTCCGGCAGAACATCGCCTACTTCGCCAAGATCCTCGGCCAGCCCCCAGCAGAAGTGGATCGAGTCCTCGAAGCCACGGACCTGGCGGACCAGGCTGGCCGGCTGGCCATGGGCCTGTCCGGCGGACAGCGCAATCGGGTGTCCTTGGCCATCGCGCTGCTCGGCTCGCCAGAAATCGTCATCCTGGATGAACCCACGGTGGGTTTGGACCCGGTGCTGCGTGCGGATTTGTGGGCGATGTTCTCGCAGTTGGCGGCCACCGGCCTGTGCCTTGTCGTCTCCAGCCATGTCATGGACGAAGCCATGCGTTGCGATGAAATCCTGCTGCTGCGCGAGGGGAAGCTGCTCGGCCAGATGAGCCCGGCTGCATTGATGGAGTCAACCGGTGCAGACAATCCCGAAAATGCCTTCGTTGCCCTGATCGCGGCAAAAGGGAACCAGCCATGAAACGGACGCTCGCCACCACCGGTCGGGTCCTGGCCCAGGTGCGCCATGACCCGCGGACCATTGCCTTGATGCTCATCGTGCCCAGCCTGCTGATCGGCCTGATCGCATGGATCTTCACCGACACCCCGGCCTTCAGCCGCATTGGCCCGGCAATGATCGCCTTGTTCCCATTCGTGGTCATGTTCCTGGTCACCAGCATCGCAACACTGCGCGAGCGGCGCAGCGGAACCCTTGAGCGCCTGCTGAGCATGCCGCTGGCCAAGGGCGAATTCATCTTCGGCTACGCGCTGGCGTTCACCCTGGTTGCGATCCTCCAGACCATGATCGCGGTCAGTTTCGCCATCTGGGTTTGCGGCTTGGAGATCGAAGGCAGTTTCTGGCTGCTGTTTGCGGTGGCCGCCCTCGACGCGCTGCTGGGCATCAGCCTCGGCCTGATGGCCAGCGCCTTCGCACGCACCGAATTCCAGGTGGTTCAATTCATGCCGGCGCTGGTCATCCCGCAGTTCCTGCTGTCCGGAATCATCCTGCCCCGCGAGCAGCTGCCCGGCGCGCTGGAGGCCATCGGCGCCTGGCTTCCGCTGTCCCACGCCATCGACGCCCTCTCGGATGCCGCGGCGGGAACAGTGGATTCGGCGACGGCAAGAAGCATGCTGGTCATCGCCGCCTGGATCGCCGCCGCGCTGATCGTCGGTTCCCTGACCCTGCGGCGGCGCACCGCCTAGCGGCTACGCGATGTCCACCGGGGTGTCCAGCACGCGGCCCTCGGCCACTTCGCGCACCTTCCCGGTGATCCGGAACTCGGCCTGCAGTGGCAGGTCCTCGCTGCTGGTTCCCACCAGCGCGGTGAACTTGCCCGGTTCCACAATGCGCTTCCCGGACAGCCCGGTGAACGAGGTTCGGTCAGCATGCACGGTGAAAGCCACGCGCTTCGACTCCCCTGCCTCAAGCTGCACCTTGGCGAAGCCGGCCAGCCAGCGGCGCGGGCGCACCACCTGCGACACCGCGTCAGCCAGGTACAGCTGCACCACTTCGGCACCGGAGCGCGCTCCGGTATTGGCCACGGTGGCACTGACCCGAATGGTGCCGTCGGCAGCGATTTCAGTTTCCGGCAGTTCCAGCCCGGAGATCTCGAAGCTGGTGTAGGAGCTGCCGTAGCCGAAGGGGTAGAGCGGACGCGGATCGAGGTTGGTTACGCCTTCTGAATGCCACGCCAGCTTGGAAGCCAGGTAGGTGCCCGGCTGCCCGCCGATATGGTCGGGGATCTGCACCGGCAGCTTGCCCGAGGGGTTGACCTCGCCGGTCAGCACGCCAGCCAGTGCCGGCCCGCCTTCCACCCCGGGCATGAAGCACTGGATGATGGCCGCGGTGCGATCAGCGAATTGCCCCAGCGAATACGGGCGCCCAGTGACCAGCACCAGCACCGTCGGGGTCCCCGTGGCCAGCACGGCTTCCACCAGATCCCCCTGCCGCCCGGGCAGGCGCAGGTCGACGACGTCGCAGCCCTCCCCCGAGGTGCCACGGCCGAAGAGCCCGGCGAGGTCGCCAACGGCAACCACCGCGACTTCGGCGTTGCGGGCGGCCTGGACCGCCTGGGCGATGCCCGAATCATCCAGATCGGTGAAGTCCACGCCACGGGCATACTCGATCTGCGATCCGGCGAGCGCGGGAGCCAGCTGCAAGGCTTCGAGGATCGAGGCCATCGGCACGCCGTAGTCCTGCTGCTCGGCGAAGCGCGAGTAGACATGGTTGGTGAAGGAGTAGCAGCCCAGGTGGGTGCGAGGCTGGGAGGCGCTGGGCCCGATGACCGCCAAGCGTGCCGGGCTGGCCAAGGGCAGGATCTGCTCGTTGCGCAGCAGGATGATCGATTCCTCGGCCATTTTCCGGGCATGGGCACGGTTATCGGCCGAATCCAGTTCCACGTCATCGCCCAGCCAGGCCTGGCGCGGGTTCCAGCCCGGATCCAGCAGGCCCATCTGCAGTTTCTGGGCCAGCACGCGGCGCACCGCGGTGTCCAGGACTTCCTGCTCCAGCGCTCCGGCGCGGACCGCCTGGGCCAGGTTGGCGAAGGCGGTGGTCTCCGGGAGCTCAACGTCCATGCCGGCTTCCAGGGACAGCCGGCCCGCGGCGTCCTCGTCTTCTGCGACTTCGTGCATGCTGTGCAGGAAGCTGACGGACCAGTAGTCCGCCACGACGGTTCCCGCGAAGCCCCAGCGGCCCCGCAGCACTTCGGTGAGCAGCCGGTGGCTGCCAGCGGGCGCTTCGCCATCCACGTCCGCATAGGAGTTCATCACGGACTTCACTCCACCCTCGCGAACCGCGCGTTCGAACGGCGGGAACACCGTGTCTTCCAGCGCCCGGGGGCCCATGGAGACCGGCGCGTGGTTGCGCCCGGCTTGCGAGGCCGCGTAGCCGGCGAAGTGCTTCAAGGTGGCGTGCACCCCCGAGTCCTGCAGGCCGCGCACGTAGGCTACGCCCAGCTCCCCAACCAGGTGGGGGTCTTCGCCCATGGTCTCTTCCACCCGGCCCCAGCGGTAGTCGCGGGTGACGTCCAAGACCGGGGACAGGCCCTGGTGCACTCCCATCTTCAGCATGTCGGCGCCGATGCGCCGGGCCATGCCGCCAATGAGTTCCGGGTTGAAGGTGGCGCCCCAGGCAATGGACGCCGGGTAGCAGGTCGCGCCAAGGGTGGTGAAGCCAGTCAGGCATTCCTCGTGGGCGATGGCCGGGATGCCCAAGCGGTTCGCGGCAATGACCTGTTCTTGCAGCTCGACCAGGCGTTCGCGGCCTTCGGCGGGGGCCAGCGGGATGGTGCCGAAGGCGCGGGTGATATGCCCCAAGCCGTCCTTGATGGCGGTTTCGAAGCTGGGGCCTGCGGTGAAGGTATCGGCCATCGGCGCGACGTTGCCTTCCCCGTCCTGGTTTTCTTCCTCCGGGCGGATCCAGAACGAGCCCAGCTGCCCGGCTTTCTCTTCCAGGGTCATTTCATCCATGAGCGCGGCGACGCGCTGTTCGGCAGGAAGTGAGATGTCGTGCCAGGTTTGCTCGACGGTTTTCATGGCAGTTCCTTGTCTTCAAAGATTTCGATTGCTTGCGGGGGCGGATCAGCCCTTGACTGCGCCCTGCAGTCCATTGACGATGCGCTTCTGCATGGCCAGGAAGAAGATCAGTGCCGGGATCATCGCCAGCGCGGTGAACGCGAAGACGCCGGCGGTGTCGGCCGAGTGCTCGCTGGAGTAGTCGGCGACGCCCAGCGGCAAGGTGCGCATATCCCCTTGCAGCAGCAGCAACGGCAGCAGGTAGGCGTTCCACGAGCCGACGAAGGCCAGTACGCCGACGGTGACCATGCCCGGCCCGGACAATGGCAGCAGGATCCTCCAGAAGAAGCCGATGCGGCTGGCGCCATCGAGCTGGGCGGCTTCTTCCAGCTCCTGGGGCAGCGCCATCAGGAAGGGGCGCAGGATGACCACGGTCATGGGCAGCGCGAAGGCCGCCTGCGGCAGGGCGACGCCCCACCAGGTGTTGCCCATGTCCAGGTCCCGGGTAATCAGGATGAACAGCGGAACAATCGCCACGGTGGCCGGGAACAGCAAGCCAAGCACGAAGACCATGAAGATCGGCTCGCGCAGGCGGAACGTGTAGCGGGCCAGCGGGTAGGCAGCCATGATGCCGAAGACCACCACGACGATGGTGGTGATCACCGCGATCATCGTGGAGTTCAGCGCGTACTGCCAGAAATCCGGGTTCTTCAGCACGCCGGCGTAGTTCTCCAGCACCCACGGCTCGGGAAGGCCTGCCGGGTTCTCGGCCAGCTGCGCGTTGGTGCGGAACCCGCCGAGCACCCCGTAGAGGACCGGGCCCAGGGTGATCGCGACAACCGCCAAGGCGATGGCGTAGACCAGGACGTTTCCGCCTTGCCGGCCGTTGCGCTTCTTGGCGCGTTTTGCCTGGGCGGGGGTGTGCTGGGGCCTGGTAGCCAGGGTGGCGCTCATGCTTTGGCCTTCTTCCGCTTCGTGCGCTCATCATCGGGCTGCGAATCCCGCTTGAGGATGAGCTGCTGGTAGGAGATGGCCAGAACCAGGGCGACGATGAACAAGATGACCGAGGCGGCCGCGGCGATCCCGAAGTTCTGGCGCTTGGTTCCTTCCGAAACCAGGAAGCTGGCCATCGTGGTGGTGGCGTTGGCCGGTCCGCCGCCGGTGAGGATCCAGACCATGTCGAAGAGCTGCAGCGAGCCGATCATGGACAAGAAGCCCCAGGTGCGCAGGGTGGGGCCCAGCAGCGGGATGGTGATCTTGCGCTGGATCTGCCACCAGGAGGCGCCGTCGATTTCCGCCGCTTCGTAGAGCTCGGACGGCACCCCCTGCAGCCCGGCAAGGAACAGGATCACCGCCAGGCCAAGGTACTTCCAGGTCAGCACTGCCAGCACGGTCCACAAAGCGAGTTCCGGCGTGCCCAGCCAGCCCTGGGCCGGCCCCTGGATTCCCAGCTTGGACAAGATGGTGTCGAACACCCCGTACTGCGGCTGCAGCAGCTGGAACCAGACCACCCCGGCGATGACTTCGGACAGCACGTAGGGCACGAAGATGATGGTGCGCAGCAGGGACTGGATCTTCATCTTCCGGTTCAGCAGCAGGGCGATGCCCAGGCCGATCGGCAGCTGCAGGGCGATGGAGCCGCCGATGATGACCAGGTTATGGACCAGGGCATCGGTGAACACCTCGTTGCCCAGCACCCGGACGTAATTCTTGAAGCCCACGAAGTCCACCAGCGGGCCGAAGCCCTTCCAGTTGTACATCGAGAAGCGCACGGCCTGGATGATGGGGACCAGCATGAAGACCGCGATCAGCAGCAATGCCGGGCTGACGAAGAACAGGATCTCCAGGTTCTTGCGCCGCTGCGCGGGCTTGCGCGTGCGCTTGGCACCGGCAGGCGGCAGTCCGCTTGGCGCAGAACGCCGCCTTTCGGAAAGCCCTGGGCCACCGCTGGCTGGCGGACTGGCTGCGTAGGTTACTTCTGGGGCCACGGCGTGGATCACTTCTCCAGGTCAGCGGCATCTTGGCTGGCGTCGACGATCTTCTGCGCGTCGGATTTGCCGGCGAAGAGCAGGGCGATCTCGTCGTTCATGGCCCCGCCAATGGAGGCGCCGAACGAGGTGTCGAAGTACAGCTGGAAATATGGCGCCTTGTCGCGCACGTCCATCAGCGAAGCCAATGCCGGATCCGAGATCGCGTCCTTGGCCGCCGGGTTGGTCGGCAGGCCCATGTCCAGCTCGGCGAAACCGCGCTGGACCTCGTCGGAGAGCATGTGCTTCACGAAGTCCACCGCCGCGTCGGGGGCGCCTTCGGAAACTGCCCAGGCGTCGCCTCCGCCAAGCTGCGCGGCCGGGTCGCCCTGGCCGCCCTCAATGGCAGGGAAGGGGAACCATCCGGTGTCTTCCCCCATGCCAGTGCCGTCTTCGGTCAGGCCCTGCATGACCCCTGGCTCCCAGTGGCCAGCCAATTCCATGGCTACCTTTCCGGTGGCCAGCAGGCCCGAAGCGGAGGTGGGGCCGGACTGCGCCGGGGTAGAGAGGAAGCCCGGGTTGAATGGCTCGGACTTGATCAGCTGGTCCACGTCTTCCCCGGCCTTGGTGAAGCACTGGTCGCTGAAATCGAGATTGGCGACCGAATCGGCCAGGGTCTGCTGGGAGCATTCGCGCACTGCCGCGTAGTACCAGTAGTGGGCTGCCGGCCATTTGTCGCCGGCGCCGATGGAAATCGGGTCGATGCCTGCCTGCTTCAGCTTCCCGGTGGCCGCAATCAGTTCATCGAAGGTCTGCGGGGCCGAGTCGATGCCCGCTTCCTTGAACAGCGCCTTGTTGTACCAGAACCCCGCGCCGCCCAGCGAGAACGGCAAGGCGTAGGTCTTGCCATCGAGCTGCCAGCCGCCGGCGTTCTCGCCGAGGAAGGCGATTTCCTCGGAGGCCGCCTCGGTCAGGTCCTTGGTCAGCCCGGCGGCCACGTGGGCTGCGAGCTCCCCGCCACCACGTTCCATGTAGACATCCGGGGCGTCGCCGCTCTGGAAGGCCGCATCGAGCTTGGTGAGCATGTCCTCGTGCTGCATTGCGCTGACTTCGACCTCCACCCCTTCATGGGCGGCTTCGAAGTCGGCTGCAACCTGTTCGTAGTAGGCCTTGCCGTCGCCGTTATTGGAGTTGTGCCACCAGGTGATGGTGGTGGTTCCGTCTGCCGACGTCCCTTCCTGGCCTGCATCGGCGGCGCAGCCGGTGGCCAGCAGGGCAGTCGTGGCGGCCAGCGCCAGAATCTGCGCACCTCGGATCTTGGATAACATGCTCGTGCTCCTCAGCTGTGATGAAGACCTGCCGGCATCGGACGGCAGGCGATTGGCTCCACCAAGAATTGCACCGTGACGCAGGTCATGTCAATCGTTTTCGATAACGTTTTCGAAATCCATTGCGAAAACGTTGTCGAAAGATCCGCAATCGGTCGTCACGCCCCCGTGAAGTCACGGAATTCCGGAGTATTTTGCGCTACTGTTAGTGACGTGATGACCCCTCAGACCGGAATCCCCGGGATCGCCAATGCCCAGCAGCCGCAGATCCCCGGCGAGCCTTCCAGCGCACGCGTGACCATCAACGACGTCGCGCGCGCCGCGCAGGTCTCCGTCTCCACCGTCTCGAAGGTCGTCAACGGCCGCTACGGGGTCGCCCCGGCCACCATCGCCAAGGTCCACCAGGTCATCAGCGAACTGGGCTACGAGACCTCGCTGGTCGCCTCCTCGCTGCGCAGCACCCGCACCAACATCATCGGCATCCTGGTGGCGGAGTTCGAGCCCTTCTCGCTGGGCCTGCTCAACGGCATCTCCGCGACCCTGCGCGGAACCCCATACGATTTGATGGCCTACGCGGGCAACCTTTCCCCCGAAGGGCATGCCGGCTGGGAACGCCGCTCCCTGTCCCGCTTGGGCGGAACGCTGATCGACGGCGCCATCATCGTCACCCCCACCGTGGAAGTCCCGCACAGCTCGGTGCCGGTCGTCGCCATTGACCCGCATGCCGGTCCGGAAATGCCGATCGCCATCGACGTGGACAACCGTTCCGGGGCCTATACGGCCACCCGGCACCTGCTGGATCTGGGCCATCGCCGCATCGGGCACATCCGCGGGCGCGGGGACCTGGCTTCCGCGCACCTGCGCGAGCAGGGCTACCGCCAAGCGCTGGAAGAGGCCGGCGTGGAATTCGATGGGCAGCTGTCGCACGATGGCGATTACCAGCATGATGCCGCGGTGCAGGCCGCCCATGACCTGCTGGACCTGCCCCAGCCGCCCACGGCGATCTTCGCGGCCAATGACCTCTCGGCCCTGGCCGCCTTGCAGGTGGCCGGCGAGCGCGGGCTGCAGGTTCCCGGCGATCTTTCGATCATCGGCTTCGATGACATCCCGGCCGCGGCACAGTCCTCTCCCCCGCTGAGCACCGTGCGCCAGCCGCTGCATGAGATGGGCGCCCAGGCGGTGAGCATGCTGCTGGGCCTGCTTGCGGGCGAGGACGTCCGCTCCCCCGGCCATCTGCCTGCCGTGCTCGTCCCGCGCGAGACCACGGGCCCCGCGCGCAGCAGCTAGCCGGGAAAAGCAGAGCACCCCGCCGCGCACCGGGAATTCTCCGGTGGGCAACGAGGTGCTGTGCAGGGAATCGCTTGCCGGCTACAGGCCCAGCTCGTTCTTGCCGTAGGCGAACAGGTACGGAACGCCGGCTTCTTCTTCGATGCGTTCCTTGGCTCCGGTGTCGCGGTCAACGATCACGGCCACGGCAATCACGTTGCCGCCGGCCTTGCGCACGCCCTCGACAGCGGTCAGCGCCGAACCGCCGGTGGTGGAAGTATCCTCGAGCACGATGACATCGCGGCCTTCGACGCTCGGGCCCTCGACCTGGCGGCCCATGCCGTAGGACTTCTGCGCCTTGCGGACCACGAAAGCGTCGATGGCGCGGTCCTTGGCCCGGGCGGTGTGCATGATGGCGGTGCCTACCGGGTCAGCGCCCATGGTCAAGCCGCCCACATTGCTGAATTCCAGCTTGGCCTCGTCCAGCAAGCCAAGCATGACTTCGCCAACCAAGCCCGATGCTTCCTGGTGCAGGGTTACACGGCGCAGATCGATGTAGTAATCAGCTTCCTTGCCCGAGGACAAGGTGACCTTGCCGCGCACAATGGCTAGTTCTTGGATCAGTTCTTTTAGTCGCTCACGGGCGCTGGTTTCGCTCATACCCTCGATTCTAGTCGGCATCATGGCTAGGCTGATTCCATGAACGCAAAACGCCCCTTGGGTTACTGGCTGAAATTGGTGGATTCGCTGATTGACGAGCAGTTTGCAGCGACTTTGGAAGAGCACGGTGTGACACGCAGGCAATGGCAGGTGCTCAACCTGCTGGAGCAGCAACCTGCCACCGAGGCGCAACTGGACGCCGGGCTTTCCCCGTTCTTCGCCTCGCCGGATGAACCGCAATCATTGAGAGAGCACCTTGCCGAGTTGATCGAATCCGGCTGGGTTACGGCAATCAACGGCGAGTATTCCATCACCGATCGGGGCCACACCTCGTTGCTCAAGCTCAGTGAGCTCGTGGAAAAGATCCGCACCCAGTTCGGCCAGGATCTGGACGGTTCCGAATATGACGCGGTGGTCGAAGCCTTGGAAAAGATTGCGCGCAATCTCGGCTGGAACCCGGACCAGGATTCCGAATAGCCCCTCCGGGATTTGTTGAGAACAGATTAACTTTCGTTCCCAGCCTGTGCAGCGGTACCGCACGGCGAGGGCTCATGCCTAGGATTAGAAGCATGCGTGAACTGCAAGCAAAGATCATTGAAGAGCTGGGCGTGCGCCCGGAAATCGACGCGGCCGACGAAATTCGCCGTCGTATCGACTTCCTCAAGGACTATCTGGCCGCTACCGGCGCCCGGGGTTTCGTGCTGGGCATCTCCGGCGGCATCGATTCAACGCTGGCTGGGCGCTTAGCCCAGTTGGCCGTCGAAGAGGTGCGCGAATCCGGCGGCGAGGCGCACTTCGTGTCGGTGCGCCTGCCGCATGGCGTGCAGAAGGATGCGGCCGATGCGGAAGCGGCCATGGATTTCGTGGCTGCCGACGAGCAGTTCGAGGTGAACATCCAAAAGCCTGTCGCCGCTTTCGATGAAGCCCTGGCCGATGCGGGCCACCTGGCGCTGAGCGATTTCAACCGCGGAAACCTCAAGGCCCGCACCCGGATGATCATGCAGTACGCCATGGCCGGGGACCGCGGGATGCTGGTCCTGGGCACCGATCACGCGGCCGAATCGATCACCGGCTTCTTCACCAAGTTCGGCGATGGCGGAGCGGACCTCCTGCCCCTGGCCGGGCTGAATAAACGCCAGAACCAGGCACTGCTGCGCGAGCTGCAGGCTCCTGAGCTGCTGTGGGCCAAGGAGCCTACCGCGGACCTGCTGGACGGCCAGCCGCTGCGCGCAGATGAAGAGGAACTTGGCCTGACCTATCCGCAGATTGATGACTACCTCGAAGGCCGCGAGATTGACCCTGCGGCGGCCGAGGTCATCGAAAGGCGCTTCGTGGGATCCCGGCACAAGCGCACCGTACCGGCCACCTACTGGGACAAATGGTGGCGCGCTTGAGGATTACCCCAAGCCGGTGATTTCCTTCAGCGCCTGGACATGTTGCGCAAAGGCCTCCTGCCCAGCTGAAGTCAGCTTCGCCCAGGTACGAGGCCTTTTGCCCACATACCCTTTCTTGATCTGCACGTAACCGCCGGCTTCCAGTGCGCTCAGATGCCGGGAAAGCACCGAATCCGAAATGCCGATGGCTTCTTTCAAGGATTTGAAATCGGCTTCGTCCACGGCTTGCAAGGAGCCCATCAGTGAAAGCCGTACCGGGTTGGAGAAGTCGTCGTTGAGCCGTTCGCGAGCATGGGCATTCACTTGCGCACCATCGCAATTCCGGTCAGGAACAACGGCGCGGCAACGATAATCCAGATCAACGCGATGGCGCCCCAGCCCATGGGTCCCGCCCCGAGCAAGGCCACTGCCACCGCGTAAAGCACCATGCTCGCAATGAACCCCCGAAGATACATCTTGGAATGCCCGCGCGGCAGCGAGCGGTAGAGCTTCCCGTAAGCCAAGGACATCGCTGCAACGGATACGCAGAACAACGCCATGATGACGATGAAGCCGATAAAATCCGCATCGGGACGAAAGACCTGCAGCAGAGCAGCCAGGCCGCCCATGAGCACTCCCAAGATGATGCAATAGGTGCCCAGCAATTTGGCTCCGTACCCGGCGGCACGCTGCATTCCCTGCTGCGCCAACCCCAGGGCGGCCAGTTGCTCTTCAGGGCTCATTTTCTTGCCGGAACTCATTTGCTGGCCGCCTTGCGAGCCTTCTGCTGGCGCTGTGCGTAGACGGACGTCATGGTCATGCAAATTGCCATGAAGAAGCCCATGCCAATGAAGATCAGGGAGTTGTTGCCCGTGGCATAGGCGGTCATGGCCATTGCCGCGAAGGCCAGACCTGCCGCAACGGTGATGATGGTGTACCAGGTGCTGAATGGAATCTTCATTGTCCTGCTCCTTTGGCTTTGATCTTCCGAGTTCCCCAACCATAACAAGTACTTTCCGCTTTGGAAAGTACTTGTTATGAATTAGCTGGAAAGATTCCAACGGACGGATGCCCCGGCTACACGAAGGCACTGACTCCGGTCAGGGCACGTCCCACAATCAGCGAATTGATTTCATAGGTGCCTTCATAGGTATGGAGAATCTCGACATCGCAGAAGACCTTGGCCATTTCGAAATCGCTCACAATGCCATTGCCGCCAAGCATCGCTCGGCCCAAGGCGGCCGAATCCCGCGCCAGGCGGGTGGCAGTGGACTTCGCCATTGCCGCATCCACCATGTGCAATTCCGCGCGCTCTTGCTTGCGGGCAATATCGCCCATCATGGAAAGGCAGGCGCTCAGGTTGCCTGCAATTTCGGCCAGGGGCTGCTGAATCAACTGGAAAGCGGCCAGCGGCTGCCCGAACTGCTGGCGCTGCGCGACGTACTCGCTGCAGATGTCGAGCGTTGCCATCATCGCGCCGACAGCCTGCCACCCCACCCACGCGCGAGATTGCATCAATAGCTGGTTTGCCGCAGCGAAGCTGGTCACCCCTGGAAGCTTATTCGCGACGGGAATCCGCACATTCTCCAGCCGAATATCCGCATTCTGCATGCTGCGCAGCCCGATCTTGTGTTCGATCTTGGAAGCGCTATATCCAGGGCGGTCCGCTTCAACGAGGTAGGCCCCGACCTGCGAAGTTTCCTCGTCCTTGGCCCAGACCAGCGCGAAATCGCTGAAGGTGCCCATGCCGATCCACCGCTTGGCCCCGTTCAGAACGTACTGGTCCCCGTCGCGCTGCGCGGTGCTCCGTATGCCGCCGGCGATATCCGATCCATGTTCCGGTTCGGTCAGCGCAAATGCGCCGTAGGCTTCAAAGCCGGCGAGCTTGCCCAGCCACTGCTCGCGCTGCTCCTCCGACCCCAAATCGCGGATCATCCCGAGCACCAGTTCGTTGTGGATGCCGACCACGGATGAGATTGAAATATCGGCGCGGGCGAGTTCTGCATGGATCAGCCCCCGCAGCAAATGCGAGCTGTCCCCCAGCTGCAATCCGCCCAGTCCGAGTTCGGCCAGTTTTCCAATCAGCTCGGTCGGAAATTCTTCGCGGTCCCAATAGCCAACGGACTGCTTGCGCACCTGATGCTGCGCTACCTGCCTGATTCCAAGCAGTCGCTGCCGTTCGGTTCCACTTAGTTCTCCGGCCACATTCAAGAGGTCCATCCGGGGATTCCTTCCAAACCATAGGATGTCCAAGTATATTGTTGGACTAAGTCTTCTTTTGGGGGTATGCACATGACTTCTCCGCTCTCACGCGATCCAATCGCGCAAGCCAGGGAACAATGGATTTCCCATGGATGGTCAGCCGAGGCCGACTCCATGGCCGCAATTACCGCGGTGATGCGCACGGCATCGATTTACCTGCAGCGAGCCGATGCCATCCTCAAGCCGCACGGGCTGACCTTTGCGCGATTCGAAGTACTCGCCTTGCTCGGTTTCTCCAAGCGCGGCTCCCTGCCCATGAGCCAAGCCAGCCAGCTCCTGCAGGTCCACGCCACCAGCCTGACCAATTCGGTAGACCGCCTGGAAGCTACCGGTTTGGTGCGGCGCATCCCGCACCCGACCGACGGCCGCACCCGCCTTTTGGAACTCACGGCCGCAGGCCAGCAAGTGCTGCCAGCGGCCCGCGGCGATCTGAACGAAAAGCTCTTTGCCCAGAGCGATCTCTCCGGCACCGACGCCACCGAGATTTTCGAGATCCTGGCCCGATTCCGCAAGGCCTCCGGGGACTTCCTATAGCGATCCGTCGCGGATCGCGTTGATGATCCCGGAAAAATCGGTTCCCGCATCGCCCTCATCGCTGAACTTGCGGTACAGCGCTGCGGCCAGGGAGCCGAGCTGGGCATCGGTACTCGTATGCTCCAGCGCGCTAGCTGCCAGGCCGAGGTCCTTGGCCATCAGCGCTGCGGCAAATCCTGGCTGGTAATCGCGATTGGCAGGGGAAGCAGGCACAGGTCCGGGCACCGGGCAATTGGTGGTGACCGACCAGCATTGCCCCGACGCGGAGGAAATGACATCGAAGAGCGCCTGGTGCTCCAAGCCCAGCCGTTCTCCGAGCACGAAGGCCTCGGCAGCGCCAATCATCGAGATGCCCAGCAGCATGTTGTTGCAGACCTTGGCGGCCTGGCCTGCGCCGTACCCGCCGCAGTGCACGATCCGCTTGCCCATGTGCTCCAGCAGCGGGGTGATCTCTCCGAGATCTTCGGCCTGCGCACCGAGCATGAACGTCAAAGTCCCCGCTTCTGCCCCGACCACGCCCCCGGACACCGGAGCGTCGGCGCTTCGATGCCCCGCGGAGACCGCAAGCTGCGCCGCTTCACGGGCCTGCGCTACGTCGATGGTGGAGCACTCCAGGAACAGCGTATTGGGCTTGGCGCTATCGAGCAGGTATTCGCGGTAGGCATCGAGCACGTGCTTGCCCGAAGGGAACATCGTGATGACGATGTCCACGCCGGCGGCCGCCTCGGCTCCGGTAGCCACGGTGCCGATGCCTGCTTCTCGGGCGGCCTGCACCGCATCAGGAACCACGTCGAAGCCCTTGATCCGGTAGCCTGCCTTGTGCAGGTTGATGGCCATGGGCAATCCCATATGGCCCATGCCCAGGAATCCGATAACTGGTTTTGCGTTCATGAGTGGCTCTTTTCCGCTAGATCTTCACCGAGCAGTGCGAAAGTTAGTTCTGCCCCGAACAGGGGCTCCAAATGCCGTTGCGTGCGCTGGCCCGGGCTTAGCCCCGGGACTGCTTCCGTCCATTGCGGGGTGCGGTCCTTGTCGATGACTGCGGCGCGAATCCCCTCGGCGAAATCGGGGTCATCAAGCCGGTGAACGGCAGCCCGATACTCTCGCTGCAGGTCTTTTCTCAAATCCGCTCCAGCCAGGTGGATCAGTTCTTCGGCCAAGCGCACCGAGCTCGGGCAGGCGGCGCCCAATGCCTTCAACGCCTCTTGGGCTTGCGGGTACTCGTGCAGCTCCAGTGCACGCATGACCGCTGGGGTGCTTGCCTCGCCAAAGGCCTGCACCCATTCTTCGTGCAGGAAGCCAGGCTCCGGAGTCTCGGCATAGCTGGCCAGCACCGACGCGGCCGGCTGGACCTCGAGGTCTGCGAGCACGTCGGGGATCCGGGCCTCGGGCACATACGAGTCGGCCAGGCCCAAAGCGATGGTGTCGGCCGCGCCGAATTTCATTCCAGTCAATGCCGCCAATCGTCCGGCCGCATGCGGGGCACGCGCCAGCAAATGCGTTCCGCCTACGTCCGGGAAGAATCCGATACCGACTTCCGGCATGCCGCAACGGCTGGTTTCGGTAACTATGCGATGGCTGCCATGCGCCGAGATGCCGATGCCGCCGCCAAGGACGATTCCGTCCATGAGCGCAATGTACGGCTTGGGGTACTCGTCGATCAGGACGTTGAGCTGGTATTCAATGCGCCAGAAGTCAGCCGAAGCACCGCTGCGGTCCAAGATATCCCGGTAGATCGCCACGATATCCCCGCCGGCGCACAGGCCGCGCTCCCCTGCGCCCATAACCGCTACCTGAGCGATATCCGGGTCATCGCGCCATTCCAGCAGCACGTCGAGGAAGTCGCGGCACATGTCCGCGTTGAGGGCGTTCAGGGCCTTCGGCCGGTTCAGCGTAATGAGCCCCAGGTGCCCCCGGCGTTCGGTCAGAATCTCAGGCAACAGACTCTCCTTTGAGTGATTGAGGTCACCTACTAGTGTCGAATATACTCGGACTTCCAACTAAATTGAAGTGGCACAAGACAGCAAACTTGATAGGTTGAACTAGTGAAGATTGCAACCTGGAATGTGAACTCGCTGCGAGCCCGCGCCGACCGTGTTGAGGACTGGCTGCGACGTACCGATGTAGATGTCCTGGCTATCCAGGAAACTAAGTGCAAAGACGACAATTTCCCCTGGGAACTGTTCGAGAACAACGATTACGAGGTAGCGCACTTCGGAGTCAACCAGTGGAATGGCGTTGCCATCGCTTCTCGCGTTGGCCTCGAGGATGTTGAGCGCACCTTCCCCGGGCAGCCGGAATTCGGCAAGGCCGGCAAGAATCCGATCCAGGAGCCTCGCGCCATCGCGGCAACCTGTGGCGGAGTGCGTGTCTGGAGCCTGTATGTACCCAACGGACGCGCGTTGGATGATGAGCACATGGGCTACAAGCTGAACTGGCTGGATGTGCTCAAGCAGGAATCCGCCCGATGGCTGGCGGAAAACCCCGAGGCGCAGATTGCCTTGATGGGCGATTGGAACATCGCGCCAAAGGACGAAGACGTGTGGGATATCGACTTCTTCCTCGAGAACAAGTTGACCCACGTCTCGGCGCCAGAGCGCGCCTCCTTCGCTGCCTTCGAGGAGCTGGGCTTCACCGATGTCGTGCGCCCGCACACCGAAGGCGAATACACCTACTGGGATTACACGCAGTTGCGTTTCCCGAAGGGCGAAGGCATGCGCATCGATTTCTCGCTCACCTCGCCTGCGCTCACCGCACGCGTAACCGGCGCAAGCATTGACCGCGAAGAACGCAAGGGCAAGGGCGCCAGCGACCACGCCCCGGTCATCGTGGAGCTGGCCGACTAGTCATGGCGGCAAAGATGATTGGGCCCGCCGCAGAGCTGACCGCAGCTACAGCGCACCTGCGCGTCTACGAGCCGCTGGATGCTTTCGAGGATTGGGCCCAGTCCATCATCCTGCGTACCCCGCGGCGCACCGCGGAGCAGTGGGATGACTTCGAGAACGAGCGGCTGTGGAGCCGCACCCTGCGCCATGTCTCCGACCCGTTCCCGCACAATGAGCCGGAATTCTTCCGCAGCGTGAAGTCCTTGGACTACCAAGGGGCCGAGCACACGCGCTATTGCCCGGGGCAATTGCAGGCACGCAGCCTGCTCGCTGCCGAACAAGCCGAAGAAGCCATGCGGGCCGAGGTTTTCGACCTGCTGGTACCGCCGGCAGCGCGGCAGGCTAACGCACAACGCGTTGATGCCGACCGCCTGGCCAATGACCTGACCCATCTTCACACGAGGACCTCTTCATGGGGCATCCCGCTGGGCTGGTTTGCCCTCTTCCGCGAGGACGACGAGCACGAGCTGGTTCACAGCGGTGAGCAGCTGAAGACGGTTCGCATGTACGCCACCTTCGAACAAGCCATTGACCGCCTGGCTTGGGCAGTCCAAGCGCTGGCATCCCATGCGCCGCAGTCGCAGCTCTTCGAGGAGCTGGGCAGCCTTGGCGGATGGCTGGAATCCTTCGACAACAGATCGGTCATTGAACTGGATTATGGCCTGTTGGCAGAAATTGTGTGGCCCGATGATTCCGCGAACGACTTGATGCACGGCATTCAGGCGTTGGAAGACGAGGACATGACTAGCGCCGCCGCCGCATATCGCCGGCTGAGCAATCGCTGGATTGGACCGCGGCATCTTGGCCGCGCGAACTAACTGCCCCTGGATACAGCAAAAGCCCCGGAATCCGGAGCTTCTGTTTAGTGTGCGACCCTGACGGGACTTGAACCCGCGACCTCCGCCGTGACAGGGCGGCGCGCTAACCAACTGCGCTACAGGGCCTAGTGCTTTGAATAAATTCAAGTCACACAGTAAAACCCCCGGGATAAACCGAGGGCCTGCGTGGCTCCGACCGGCGTCGATCCGGTGACCTTTCGATTTTCAGTCGAACGCTCTACCAACTGAGCTACAGAGCCTGGTACCACTAAGTGGACACCAAATCTACTATTGAAATAGTAAATTGAGCGACCCTGACGGGACTTGAACCCGCGACCTCCGCCGTGACAGGGCGGCGCGCTAACCAACTGCGCTACAGGGCCTTGCTTTCGCAAGCCAATGGATTTCTCCATCTGACAACCACATAATGGTTGTTTGTACCCCCAACGGGATTCGAACCCGTGCCGCTGCCGTGAAAGGGCAGTGTCCTAGGCCGCTAGACGATGGGGGCCTAAGTTGTTCGCTTCGGTTTCTTGCTTCTCCGTAGCGGACTCCAATAACTATACGCAGTGTTTTTTGCTTTTGCAAAATCGGCACCTGGACGAGTTTCACCCATGCCAAATCGGGTGCGCGGGCCTAGTCTGGAAGCATGCTTTTTGAGATGGATGACGACGAATTCCAGACCCTGGTCGAGCAGGCCATCGACGCCATTCCGGAGGCTGCATTCGCCATGATGGACAACGTCATCTTCTTCATCGAAGACGAGTATGAGCCGCTTCCAGGAGAACCCAAAAACCCTGAAATTCTGGGGTTATACGAGGGTATTGCACTCACGGAACGGGACCTGGACTGGGGCACGGGCGCACTTCCCGACCGCATAACGATCTTCAAGAATCCGACGCTTCGAGCCTGCGAAACACGTGAAGATGTAGTGCGGGAAATTGGGATTACAGTGATGCACGAAGTGGCCCATCACTTCGGAATCGACGACGCAAAATTGCACGATTTAGGGTGGTCATAGCCCCAAATCCGCAGAATCTTCTTTTGAGATCTGCCTCACAAAAATACTCAAATACAGTGGTCGCGTCGAGGTCGAAAGAGACCCAAAGCACAGGCGTGGCGCTTGGAATCGCCATCCGGGTCCAGTCGACCGGCGGGCAAGCCGCCCAAAAGCCGTTTCGCAACGACTGGCGCGCCGGTCGGTTTCCCGTTGCCCCGCTAGCGGCTGCTTTATCCGGGCGTGATCAGGTGCAGCCAGCCGGAGGAACCTGGCATGTCCCTTGCCCTTGTCCACCCAGCAGCTCTGGGCCCCTCCGCCACCAAGGGCAGCGAGGTGATCCCGATTGGGAGCACGGCACCGCACCCCTTCAAGAGGATTTCGCCATTGGAGCCGGCGCCTCCGAGGCAGACCCAGCGAAGCAGAGCTTTGCGCCCTCCCGGAGTACCTTCACTTTTAAAGGCAAACCTTTTTTGCAGCCGCACATTCCCCTCCGGCACGTTACCCAAGCTTCACGACAATCGATACCTTGGTAACGAGGCGAGATATATGTCTGAGTAATTTCCCAGCCACTCTTGATCAGCCACACAGATCCCAAATGCCACTATCTTCGCAGATCACCGCCGAATACCCAGGCGAATTACACGAATGGGATTCATGTGACTGATGTGAACAGTGTTGCCAAGCGTGTCTTAATTGGCCTAATGTGCTATTTGGAGTCTTATCCGAATCGTGACCTACTCATCGGTGAAGGTCACGACTCACGCACTCCGCGTCATCCAAGTACTTAGTGAGGAACGATATGGCTACTCGCCACACGCTCGGTGTTGCTGCAAGCACCCTAGCCCTAGCGGTGTCCTGCATTGCAGGCGCTTTGCCCGCTTCCGCATCTACTTCAGCTCTGCTTCCTCAGTCTGTGGCCATCGCTGCCGCACCTAGCGCTTCCGCGCTACCTTCGGACGCAGAGGTCCAGGACGCAAAGAAGGATAAGGCTTCGACGAACGCGATGATCGCGCGCATCGAAGCTTCCCTGGCTTCCAGCCGCGCCGAACTGAAGCGCGTTGAAACTGAGGCCGCTCAGGCTCAGGAATCCCTGCTCACCGCCGGCGAAGAGCGCGATCTGCGCACCGCTGCGGCCGAGAAGGCTGTAGAACAGCTCGAGTACGCAAAGACTTACCTGGAGCAGAGCCGCAACGATCTGGGTGCTATCGCTTCGGATATCTACCGCAATGGTGCAGGCACCTCGACCCTGAGCCTGCTCCTTGATGACAACCAGGAAGGCGACCTGTTCTACAAGGCCGCTACCATCGACGCGTTGAGCGAACAGAAGGTCCAGTCCGTCAACACCGCCACCGAGGCCGAAGGCCTCGTTTCGGCTTGGCAGGAATATGCTGATGCGGCACAGAACGCCGCCGAAGAAGCTGCAGCCAACTATGACGCAGCCGCAGCGACCGCGAACAGCACCCTGTCCACCTACGAAGCAGCTATCGCACCTGAGAAGCAGCTGCGCGATGACTTGATCGGCCACCTCGCTACCTTGAAGCAGAAGGAAGAGGCCGAGGTTCGCCAGGCGGTTGAAGAGCGCGAAACGCAGGAGCAGGAAAAAGCTCTCGCGGACGCCATCGCCGAAGAGGAAACCGCCAAGGTTCCCGAAACGAAGCAAGACTCCGTTCAGCCGCTCTCGGTTGAAAAGCCACGTGAGCTGGAGCAGGCCGAACCTGAAGAGGAAACGGTCGAGTCGGAGCCTGAGAAGGTTGAAGAGGAACCGGAAGCTGTCGAGCCTCCCGTAGCGCCGAAGCCGGAGCCAACTAAAAAGGCCGAGCCAAAGCCGGAACCAACTAAAAAGGCCGAGCCGAAGCCGGAACCGACCAAAAAGGCCGAGCCGAAGCCAGAGCCAACCAAAAAGGCCGAGCCGAAGCCAGAGCCAACCAAAAAGGCCGAGCCGAAGCCAGAGCCAACCAAGAAGGCCGAGCCAAAGCCGGAGCCAAAGCCAACCAAGAAGGCCGAACCGAAGCCGGAACCCACCAAAAAGGCCGAGCCGAAGCCGAAGGCTACCCCGAAGCCGGCACCCAAGCCTGAGCCAAAGCCGGAGCCCAAGCCGAAGGTCACCCCGAAGCCAGCGCCTAAGCCTGAGCCAAAGCCGGAACCTAAGCCGGAGCCGAAGCCTGAAGTCGCGCCGCAGTCCGGCAGCAACTACTCAGCAGCGTTTTCCTGGGCCTTGAAGACCGCGGATGATCCCAGCAAGTACTACGTCTACGGTGCCAACGGTCCCGATGCTTTCGACTGCTCGAGCTTCTCGCAGCGAGCTTTCGGCAAATCCGGCATCAGCCTGCCACGTACTTCGTCCCAGCAGTTCGCTAGCGCCCCGCAGTACGTGTCGCTGAGCAACCTGCGCCCAGGCGACTTGGTGTTCTCGTCTTCCAACGGCGGTTCCTCGTTCTACCACGTAGCCATCTACATCGGCAACGGCCAGGTCGTCCACGCTCGCAACCCGAACGCCGGCATCTCGGTGACTCCACTGAGCTACGTCAACAACCTCTACCCGAAGGCAGCCCGCTACTAAGCGCCACCCCCTCGAGCACGAAGGCCGCACACCCTGGTGGGTGTGCGGCCTTCGTGCATTCTGGCTACAGGCGTGCGGTCACTGCTCCTGCGCCCGCGTATCGAAGTCCTTGCGGTTCTCCAGGCGAGGGTCATCCGAGTCCGGCACGACCATCACCGGGCCCTTGGAGTGGTGCAAGACGCCCTGCGAGGTTGAGCCAAGCAGCATCCCGGTAAAGCCGCCGCGGCCACGCGAGCCGGTGACGGTCAGTACCGCATGCTCGGATTCGCGGATCAGCACCTCGACGGGAGGCCCGGAGACCACATCGGTTTCCATCTTCAGCGCCGGATAGTGCGACTTCAGCCATTTGGAGCCCACACTCATCTGGTAGCGCACATCTTCCAGCACGGCTTCCTGGTCAACGGTCGCCGGCATCCATGCCAGCGCCGCCCCCACCGGCGGCACCGCGCAGATCAGGCGCAGCGTCAGGTCGCTGGCGATGGCCGCGTCCGCGGCTGCCAGCACCGCTGAACGCGCGCGGTCTGAACCGTCAACGCCGACCACGATGCAGTTGCGGTTCGACGCCGCGACGGCACCGGCCTCTTCCTGCTCCTTGGCCATGGCCAGCGGAACCACGACGGTCGGGCACTTGGAGTGCGCGGGCAGTGCCGAGGACACCGAGCCGAGCAGGCGGCCAACGAAGCCACCGCGGCCACGGGTCCCGACCACTACCAATTCGGCGTCCTGGCTCAGGTCCAGCAGCACGCCGGACGGGTCGCCGGATTCGATATAGGTGCGGATGGCCGCCGTGCTGCCTTCAAGCTCTGCGCGCGCCTGGCGCACAATGTCCTCGGCTCCCCCGCGGATCAGGTCGTCATCCAGGGTCGAGTAGCCTGCGTCCATGGAGGACGCGGCGAACACCGGGATGGTGTAGGCGGACACGATATTCAACACGCTGCCGCGGCGTACCGCTTCGCGTTCGGCCCAGCGCAAAGCGCATCTGCTCTGCTGGGATCCGTCCACGCCAACGACAATTCCTTCAATCTTCTCTGCTGCGACTGGTGCTTCGTCACTCATCAGACTCGCTCCTCAACTACCTCAGATATAACGGGATGTGATTTCCCTTACCACCAATGTACTTGCTTCCGCAGTTCTAGGTGTGAGTTGGGTCTAAAGTTTTCGCGTACAGCCTACTGGACACTCGGATCGATATGAATCAGCGCCCGAAACGTCATAGAATTTTTCCATGTCCTCCTCCACACAAACCGCGTCCGGGAATGCTATGGCCGCGCGCATCGACCGATACTTCAAGATTTCGGAACGGCGTTCAACGTTCTCCACCGAAGTTCGCGGCGGCATCGCCACCTTCTTCGCGATGAGCTACATCGTCGTCCTCAACCCGCTGGTTCTTTCCGGTGCCGATTCCTCGGGCGGCGAGTTGGGCATCCAGCGCGTTGCCGCGGTGACCGCATTTGTCGCCGGCATCCTGACCATCCTGATGGGCATCTGGGCCCGCCACCCATTCGCCATGGCTACCGGCTTGGGCGTCAACGCCTTCGTCGCTATCACCGTGGCAACCAACCCGGAACTGACCTGGGCTGATGTCATGGGCCTGGTGCTCATTGCGGGTGTGGTCATGTTCGGCCTGGTGCTCACAGGGTTCCGGACCGCGGTGTTCAATGCGGTTCCAGCCGGATTGAAAACCGCCATCGTGGTGGGCATCGGCATGTTCATCGCACTGATCGGCCTGGTCAACGCCGGCTTCGTCCAGCGCCTCCCGGATGCCGCGAACACCACCGTTCCGGTGGGCCTGGGCTTCGACGGAGAGCTGATGGGCTGGCCGATCCTGGTCTTCGTTGTCGGCCTGCTGCTGACCATGGCCCTGGTGGTGCGCAAGGCCAAGGGCGCGATCCTGATCGGCATCGTCGTTTCGGCGATCCTTGCCAACATCCTCGAAGCCGTCTTCCACATCGGCGCGATGGAGACCAATACCTGGTCGCTGGTGGTTCCGTCGCTGCCCGAGTGGACCCTTCCGGACCTGTCGCTGATCGGCCAGGTCAGCGTATTCGGCGCCTTCAGCAAGATCGGCGCCACCGCCGCTTCGCTGCTGGCCTTCGTCATCCTGCTCTCGATCTTCTTCGATGCCATGGGCACCATGGTGGGCTTGGCTTCGGAAGCTGGTTCCATGGACGAGAACGGGCAGATCCCCAACGTGGACAAGGTCCTGCTGGTGGATGCGGCCGGCGCGATCGTCGGCGGCGGCACCTCCAGCTCCTCGGCGCAGATCTTCGTGGAGTCCGGCGCCGGCATCGGCGAGGGCGCCCGTACCGGCCTGGCCTCGGTAGTCACCGGCCTGCTGATGATCGTCGCGATGTTCCTGAGCCCGCTGATCTACCTGGTGCCTTTCGAAGCCGTGGCGCCGGCACTGGTCGTGGTCGGTTTCATGATGATCACCCAGGTCTCCAAGATCGATTGGAACGACTGGGGCATCGCGCTGCCGGCCTTCCTGACCTTCACCCTGATGCCGTTCACCTACTCGATCGCCAATGGCATCGGTGCCGGCTTCATCTCCTACGTCTTCATCCGCGCCACGCAGGGCCGCGCCAAGGAAATCCACCCGCTGATGTGGGTTGTTTCCGCGGCTTTCGTGCTGTTCTTCGGCATCGGACTGATTGAGATGTGGGCCGGGGTCAAATAGCCCCGAAGCCCTCCAGGCGCCCCGTCATTGCTCCGGCGATGGCGGGGCGTTTTTTGCCTCCGGCCCGGCGGGAACTGGCTAGGATGGGCACTATGAGCGATCAGCAGAACACCGCTGGGCAGTGGATCCAGGTGGCCGCAGGCTTGAAGAACCCCTCGATGCGCCGGCTTCTCGGGGCCGTATTGAGCGGGCACGGGGTACCCGAGCAGGCCAATAAGTCCGAACGCAAGGACTTGGAGCGCTGGGCCAGCATCGGGCTTCTGCGCCAAGAGGGGTCCGGCTGGGCGCTGAACGACGAACTGCTGGAGAAGACCTTGGCTTCGGCCTCGGCCGCGAAGGCCGACCGCGTCGGGATCCGCCGCTTCTTCGACGGGCACCGGCTGCATAGCCTCCCGGCGAAACCAGCGGACCGCCATGAAGTGCTGGTCTACCTGCGCAATGCGGTGATAGGAGCCGGGGACGAACTGCGCGAAGAGCAGCTCAATGAACGGCTGCGGGTATTCCACCCGGACGTCGCGCTGCTGCGCCGCTACATGGTTGACCACGGCCTGCTGCAGCGCGCAGCAGACGGGAGCGGATACCGGATGGGCCCCGGGGAGCTAGCCGGTAATCGGCACGGCCCCGGTGGCGAAGCGCTGCACTGCCGCCCCTGAAACCAGCTGCGCCGGCAACGGCGCAGTGCGCAGGCTGCGTTCGAATGCAGGGCCGAGCTTGAGCGGTTCGTCGCTGGCCAGGAACACGATGTTCCCGTAGCGCCGGCCCTTGAGCATCGGCGGGTCGGCGATCATGGCCACATGCTCGAAGACCTCCAGCAGCGTCGCGGCTTCCGCCTTGGCGCCGGACAGGTCCGCGGTATCGCCGCAATTCATGATGTAGACGCCCCCGGCATCCAGCACGCGCTGGGCTTCGCGGGCGTAGTCCGCCGTGGTCAGCACGCGCGGGGTGGTGCTCCCGGCGAAGACATCGCGGATGATCACATCGCGGCTCGCATCGCTCAAGGTGGGCAGCACCTGGGCTGCGTCTCCCACGCGCAGGCGTACCAGCGGAGCGCGCGGAACCTCGAAGTGGACGCGCACCAGCTCGGCCAGCTTGGCATCCAGTTCCACCACGACCTGCCGGGCGTTTTCATAGCTGGCCGCGACCCAGCGGGCCATGGAGCAGCCACCTCCGCCAAGGTGGAGCACGCGCAGCTTGCGGGCGCGCCCGTCGTATTGCCCGGCCGGGAAACCGATGGCGAAGACCGGTTCCATCCAGCGCATGTACTCGAAATCGAGGTAGGCCGGGTCCTCCAGGTCCACATGGGAGGAGGGCACGCCGTTGACCTTCAGGATATAGCGGCTGGCGCCGTAGGGATCAGCTTCAATGATCGCCGTTCCGGTGTCGATCGGATACTCTCCGAGCATTGATTCCTTGGCATCCCTAGCCACGCGCGCGCACCATTCGTTGTTCGATTAAGCCATCCCAGCTGCCAGTCAGGGCTTCACTGGTTCCATCAGGCGTGAATCCCTGCTTCGCGAAGAAGGCCAGGGCCCTCTCGTTGCCTTGCAGGACCCAGACCAGGGCGTCGTGCTGTCCAAGGACAACATCGAAGAGGTGCTGGCCCAGTCCGGTACCGTAGTACTCTTCCAGGACATAGAGCATGCCCAATTCGACGTCCACTCCGGCATCCTGGTCTTCTTCGATGACCGGAGTTCCACCGGCTAGCCCGATGATGCGGCCATCGCGGTCTTCCGCGATGAAGAATTGCGCTCCGGATGCCAGCCCGCGTTCCCACCAGGCTGTCTGGCCATCAAGTTGGCCTTCATGGTGGGCGAAAAAGGACTCATCGCGAAGTGTGGCGTACGCTTCTCGCCAGGCTTGCAATTTCATTTGCAGCGCTGGGCGGACGTCTTGTTCAGTAGCCAGTCGGATTCGGTAGTCGTTCATTTGCGGCACTTCTCTAGCCTACGGCAGTGACTTCGCTATTTTCTTCCAACGCACCAAGGCCCCCTCCTACTAAAGTAGTATTGCGGACTGTCCAAATGCTTGAAAAAATATTCACGTAGTCGTAAACTTTTTGGCTCAAAGGGGGGTCGGACTTGAACCGGAATACAAAATACGCTGCCTTGACTGGTGGCCTTGTCGGTTCCCTGACCCTGACCATCAGCCTTTCCTCGACCTTCTGGGTGATTTTGCTCGGTTGCGTTCTCCTAGCCGCCGGCTTCAGCATTCTGGCCAGGTTCGAACGCTTCTGGGGCCCGGCCGAACCGGACCACTACTACTACATCGTTCCCATGCTGGTTGGCCCGGTAGTTGCGGGGCTGGTGCGCAATACCGGTTATGCCCTGTGGGTCGGCCCGCCGATGGGTATTCTCTGCGGATTGGGCGTGTACTTCTTGATCCTGAAGTCGCCGCCGTTCAAGCACGATGAAGCCGGGGAACTCGAATTCGAGCGCCCCGAGCGCTATCCAACGCGCTAGAGGACTCGCGCTAGCGCGAACCCGTCCCACCCCTTGACGCCTATAGTCTGCAGCGCCGTGGCTGATACGCGCGGGTCATCGCGCAACCACCGCAAAGAGTCCTGGATTCCGCGAACATCGGCTTCTTGCGTCCCATGCCGGGATGGGTCATCCAAGACCGCGCCGCTGCGCACCACGTTGTCGAGCACCAGCACGGTGCCTGAATGCGCCAGCTCCAGTGCGCGTTCCAGGTAGGGCACGTTGTTGCGCTTATCGGCATCTATGAAGATCAGGTCAAATGGTGCAACGCGTTTGGAAATCAGCGAATCCATGGAACCCTGAGCGGCCCCCAACCGGATTTCAACACGTTCTGAAAGCCCTGCCCGCTGCAAGTTCTCACGCGCAATCGAGGCATGCAGGGGTTCAAATTCGCAGCTGATGACGGTACCGGCTGCACCGACGCCCCGGGCGAGCCAGCTGGTGGAGTAGCCCCCGAGGGTTCCGATCTCGAGGACCCTGCGGGCACCTGTGATCTCGGTGAGCAGCTGGAGGAACTTTCCCTGGGCAGGACTGACTTCAATCCGTGGAAGCCCGGCACTATGGGAATGCTCCCGGCCTGCCTCCAAGGCATCAACGCGCAGCCCCAGCGCCTGTTCCAAATATTCATCGACGGCTGCGGCATGGTGCTCTGCAGAATGGTGGATCATGACGGCATGTTCTCCTCACTATCCTCAATAGCCTTCTCCAGGCGTTGGATTTTGCCATCGAGCTCACCTTCGTAACCGGGGCGGATATCGGCTTTCAACACCAGCGATACGCGCGAACCGAATCGGCCAACGGCCATGGTGGCTTGCTTGACTACCTCCATGACTTCGTCCCATTCACCTTCGATCTCGGTGAACATGGAGCTGGTGCGATTGGGGAGGCCAGAATCGCGGACGATTTTCACCGCTTCGGCCACTGCATCGTGGACCGAACCGTTGGGGTTGTCGTTACTTGGGGCTACGGAGAAAGCTACAATCATGCTTCCACTGTCCCACTACGCCTTGTGCTTGTCATCCGCCTTGCAGGCAATATCTAGGCAGCTAGTCCGCTCGCCCTCAAGACGATGGCCGCCAGAGCACCGACGACAACGACGACAAGATAGGGTGCCTTGAAAGCCAGTGCGATAATCGCCGCCGCGAGCGCACCGATACGGGCGTCAATCACCAGTTCCTGCCCGGAGGTGAAGGCGTTGACCGTCACCAACGAGGCGAGCAACGCAACGGTCAGCGTGGCCGCGACATGGGACATGGTCGGCGAGTCCAGAACCTTGCGTGGCACAAAGTAGCCGCATAGCTTGATTGCGTAGGCCGTCAGGCAGGCTCCCAGAATCCACCAGCTCAATTCGCTCAAGGCTGGTCCTCCTCAATGCTTTCCAGATCGCCGTGCTCGGTCGCAGCCGGGGTCCGGCGGCCGGTGGCCACCGCGTAGATCGCAGCGCAGGCCGCGGTTACCAGAATCGGCAAGCCCGGCGCGGTGACCGGCACAGCCAGCGCGGTGAGGATTGCGGCCGCAATCGCGATCATGACCGGTTCAACTGACTTCAAGCGCGGCCAGAGCAAACCGATGAAGGCGGCGACCGCGGCGCCATCGAGCCCCCAAGCCGCGGGGTCCCCCATGCGTTCTCCGAGCAAGGCTCCGACGAGGGTGAACAGATTCCACAGGACGTAGACGCCCACCCCGGCGGTGAAGAAACCACGGCGCTTCTCGGCCAGGTCCGATTGCCCCAAGCTGACTGCGGTGGATTCATCGATAGTCACCTGGGCCATCCAGGGCACATGCCGTCCCAAAGGCCGCAATGCCTGCTTGATCTGCATCCCGTACACGGCATTGCGGATTCCCAGCAGCGAAGCGGCGGAGAACGCTGCCGAGGCAGCACCTCCGCCTGAGAACACGCCGATAAAGGCGAACTGCGATCCGCCGGTGAACATCAAGGCGCTCAAGGCAACGGTTTGCCACAGATCCAGTCCTGCAGCAATGGACAGGGCCCCGAAGGAAATGCCGTAGAGCCCGGTGGCGATCGCGATGGAAAGGCCCATCCTGGTCGCCGGAGTGAACCAGCTAGCGGACGTGGCGTGCATCGTACCTGACCTTGTAGACACCGCGCTTGACCTTTGCGTCGCCGATCTCGACGTGCTGCAGCTGGTTCAGGTGCTTCACGTGGGTGCCACCGCAAGGTTCGGCATTCACCCCGGCGATGCTCACGGTACGGATGCCCTGAGCATCGGTGGCCGTTGTGATTTCTCCGCCGCCAGCGATGAGTTCATCGACGCGTCCTTGGAGCCAGGCCTTGGCGGCGGCCCGTTCGTTCTCATCGCCCAATGGCAGGTCGAGGCTGGCCGGATCGAAGTCGAGGCGCGACTGCCCAGGGAAGTGCGAGTGGCCCTGGTGCTGCCAGCCGCGGTCTTCGCCAGCGAAGCCCAGGACGTGCCCTGCGGTGTGCAATGCGGCATGGGAAAGGCGCAGCTCGCCATCGATCTCAGCTAGGACCTGATCACCCACCTGCCGGGCGCCGGCGCCGTACAAGACCACCAGTGCATTCGCGTCGCGCTGGACTGAGACAGGCAGCCCGTCCACGGTGCCTGAGTCTTCGGGCTGGCCTCCACCACGGGGATGGAAGATATTGGGGCTCAGGGCAATCCACTGCCCGTCTTCGCCGCTTCCCGTTGCAATGACTCGGGCCTCCGCAGCAAAAATGTACGTGTCCTGCAGGTACAGGTTGACCTGTGCGATTTCTCCGGTGTTCATGTGGCCTAGCTCAGCTCCAATTCTTTGCGCAGTTCTGCCGGGCGGTTGCTCGTCAATTCCCCGACACCCAGGTCCACCAGGAATTGCGCATCCGCGGGACGGTCAACCGTCCAGATGCGCGCCTTCAGCCCTTGTTCCAGCCATCGGCGCACAAGATGCTCATTGGCTCGGGTCCAGGCGACCCCGGATCCAATGATGCCAGCTCCCCCTGCGTTGATCAGTTCGATTCCTTCAGGCACGGAGCGGTAAAGAACATCGTAGACACCTGCTCGCCCCAGGTCGCCGGAATCAATGAGCTGCCGGACATAGTCCGGGTTGACCTCGGTCATCAGCTGGCACAATAGTGAAGTGCTGACGGTGCGTGCCAGATAGCGCAGGGAATTCGGCTCAAAGCTCATCAGGGTCACCGCGATCTGCCCTTGCGAGCCGGCCGTGCCCGTCTGCGGGTCGAAGCCATGGGCTGCCAAGACCTGCAGCACACCCTTTTCGAGCAGGTGGCCATAGGGGCTTGGATGCTTGATTTCGATAGCCAGGCCAATTGGCTTGCCGCGTGCTTCAATGAGCTCGAAAAGTTCGCCGAGGCTCAGGAGCTGTTCATTCTCCGCCCCGTACTCGGCCGGGACCAGGCTCGGAACGACTCCAGTGAAGTCCATGGCTTTCATCTGGGCCAAGGTAAATCCGGCAACCAGACCGGCTGAATCAGAGGTGCGGTCGACTGTTGGATCGTGGTGGCAGACGACGATTCCGTCTTTGCTCAGATGGACGTCGCATTCGATTCCATCGGCGCCTTCGTCGATGGCCTGCAGATAGGCAGCACGAGTGTTCTCCGAATATTTATGGGAGCTGCCGCGATGGGCGAAAAAAAGCGTATCCATAATTCCTACGCTACGCGATCATCGCTCCTTGGCAACGCAGATTGCCCTCTGCCAAGACGCTTATTTCTTCGACTGCTTTCGTGGCTTCGGCCTGCGGATGCAAGCACTTGCTGCCATCGTGCAAAACACGAAGTTACCCGGCAAGAAAAGGTGTCCGCTTTCCTGATTCTGCCCCGGAATTCCAAGGCAAAATCGCCATCGTCATGGGAATCAGCCTGCACGCCGATAGCTGGCTGCGATTGCCCCGCTGGCCAGCGGCTGCGCTGATATCAACTGGAGGTGACGGGAATCCTGCAATCCTGCCTCATGCAGGGTTGGTCCATGCCCGGCGATGACTGGATGGACTAGGAAGTGGTATTCGTCGATAAGTTCCATCCGGTCCAGAACCGTTGCCAATTTGCCGCTACCGAGCAGCACTCCATTGGGGTACTGGTCCTTCAGCTTCTGCACCGAGGCGCGTAGGTCGCCGCTTAGCAAGTGCGAATTCTTCCACGAGTACGCGGTGCGGGTGCTTGAGACAACGTACTTGGGCTTCTCCTCCAGCTGCAGCGCCCAGCGAAGCAGCGCTGGTGGCGCTGCGATATCTCCACGAGCGACGGCCGGCCAGTAATCTTCCATCAGCTCGTAGGTGGCACGCCCCCAGAGCATCGCTCCGTGCGCATTCATCAGTCGTGTGAAGTAGTCGTGCAATTCGTCGTCGGCGATGCCTTCGCGATGATCTACACAGCCATCCAGCGTGACGTTGATGCTGAATGTCAATTGTCCCATCGCAAGCTCCTGTAGCTATAGCCTCACCACCAGGTCCCCGGTGCCTTGACTGTAGGTTTGCCGGCCAGCCACGTCAAGCAGCGACGATGCATCATCAGGCAACCGGTGCGAAAGCAGAGACAGGCCCGTTCGCATCGGCGATGTCCGCCCAGCATCTGCGTTGGATGCAGAACCTGTAAGCGAAACACAATTTCACACTCATCCTCCGGGAGACTAAGCGTCAAAGGTAGGCTCGCAGTATGCCGCCACCAGACTCATCCCCAAGTTTGTCCCCTGGTCCCCGCGACCTCATGCCCATTGTCCAGGGCCTGGTCCAAGGCCCCTGGCCAAAGACCGAAGTCGAGCGTGAAGTCCTGTTCGGTGCCCTTGGATTCGTTTCCGGAAACAACGTTGATGCCGAAGACCACGATTCACCACATCAAATGATGAGCCTAGACCTCGGCCTGCCAGGAAAAATGGTGAGTTTTTGGGATACTTACCGTCAGCAATTCCTCAGCGTCTGCACCCACCTCTACGGATCGCTGAACGCCCAGGACCCGGTGGCCCAGTATGGCTACGAAGCCCTGCAGGCGCAGCTTTCCCAACTGTATGGCACTCCTGAGCGCCCTTGGGACGACGAAGATCAGTCGGTGGGCATGTGGCGCTGTAATGGCCGGAGCATCACCCTGCAGCTATTTGACCGGTCGGATAGCACCGTGATGCTCACCATCGAAGACCTGGCACTCGCGTCAATAATTGAAGCCGAAGAAGCAGCCCACTAGTCTTCTCACTCCTTGGACTGCTTGAAGCGGTTCAAAGCGATTGCGATGCTTCGATAATAGGCAGGCCGCAAGCCAACAGGAACAGTGCTTAAACAAGTGCAGGGGCCAGGCTTTCATGCCTGGCCCCTGCACGGGTTAAACAGGTGAGGCCCCGGCACCAAACGGTACCAGGGCCTCAAACCATCTACTCAAGTTAAGTCCGGCGGTGACCTACTCTCCCACACC
>NZ_SOBS01000014.1:0-50666 GCF_004365035.1 Arthrobacter sp. JUb115
TCGCGTTGGTACTCGGATAGTGTGCTTCGTGCGTGCATGAAAATGCTCCCCTAAAGTTGTTGACTTTTACAGTCCAACTTTCGGGGAGCAGTTCATTCCGGGGCTATTATCCATCGTCTCAAATCTAACGGTTCTGGCAGATGTGCTACTGGACAGGGGGAGAGGTCTAGAGAATTTTGTTGTCTGGGCAATTGCCCTTCCTGAAGCAGGAATGATTTGAATTTTTCTACTCAAGGCCTAACGGCTTAGTTATGCTTTCTGCGGTCAGTTCAATCTGAGGCTGCGGCGAGGTGTTGAACATCGGGTAATACTTTCTGATCTGAGGATGTCCTTGTTCCGTAGGTTAGGTTGGTACCACTGTTTAGCATTAATGGTCTAGTGCATACTGCGTTGTGTAGTCATTACGCCTTCCACAAATGAGAACCTCAAAGAAGAAGAGCGCGCTGCTTTGTGCAGCTTCGCGTTTATACGAGACCATATAGAACGATGGTTTGCTTAATTAGCTAAGCTGAAACTGTCCGGTTTTGAGCTCGGCTTACTTAATGTTGAGAATCTCTTCTGGAGCTGGAGCGGTGGCGATCCACGGCATCTCGGTTTCCGCAGCGAGCGGAGCAATAGGTGCGTAACCCATTGCGGCTGGTATCGACGTAAGCAACGGTGCAACCTTGTCTCTGGCAGGTACCTAGCCTTTGGCCTCCGGATTCCACGGTGAAAATTGCCAGACCTCCCGCGGTGACGGCTTTGACTCGCGCCACGAGATCTTGATCCTCGGAAGCAAAATGCAGATGGGGTCGCAACCCATCGTGGGCTGTCACATAGGTCTTTGTTGCACCTTTCGCTAGCAAGATATTGATCGACTCCAGGCGCGCATCTACGCTCTCAGCGGTGAAGGCTGGCTCGAGAAGCGTTGCCCACGCAAGTATTTGCTGGGATTTTTCCGTGGTGAGTGTGATCTGACGAATCTCATGATTGGACAAGAGCTCTCGCAGATGCTGAATGTCCCACCCGCGGCCCAGTAAAGTCACCAAGTCGGCGGCAAGGAGCGAACCAGTCATATTGTCATGGTTGAAATGCACTAACCCATTGCACCATAGTCAAGGGTGTGAATGTCGTGAGCGCCGCAATTTTTCCTATTCTACTAATCCTCATCGCAGGGATATTTCTGCGCAGATACCTCCCTGACAAGGGAGGATTCTGGGAGGGTTTGTCGTGGATGAGCTACTGGATTTTTACACCGGCCTTGTTTGTTACTAGCATCGGGAGCGCCGATCTTTCCATCATCGAGCCGGGGCCATTGCTATTCAGTCTGCTGATACCGGTTTTAGCGGTAGCCGGGCTCGCTTTAGGATTGGGTAAGCTTGTTCGCGCAAACGGTCCGCAATTAACTTCTCTTGTGCAAGGTTCAATCCGCATCAACACCTATATCGGTCTGATTTTCGTGTCTGCGCTTCATGGGTCTGCCGGTATTGCCAGCTTTGCACTTGCTTGTGCGGTCGTTGTTCCCTTGGTGAACATCATCTGCGTCAGCGCACTTTCCGTCTATGGGGCAAAGCAGCGCTACGGCGGTAAGCTCCGGCTATGGCAGGAACTGATGTTCAATCCACTAATCCTTTCGTGTGCGGGTGGATTATTGATTAATACCCTGTCTATACCCTTGCCGGGATTTCTGGGATCCACGCTCAACATGCTCGCCGCTCCAGCGCTGGTGTGCGGAACACTCATTGCCGGAGCAGCACTGAGCTTTAATTTCCGCTGGCGCGATGTGCTCGATATTGGCATCGCAACAATCCTGAAGCTGGCTATCCTTCCAGTGGCAGCAATGGCGATCGCAATCCCCCTTGGGATGACGGGGACCAGCTTGTCCGCCATCGTCTTGATCTGCGCTGTGCCAACTGCCCCGAGCGCCAACGTTCTGGCAGCCCGCATGGGTGGAGACACACGCCTGATTGCCGCAATCACTGGTACGCAGACCATTTGTGCTCTGGGAACGATTCCCCTAATGGTCGCGATCGCCAACCACTTTACATTTTAGTTTCCGTGTCGTGGCCAGCCATCCGCTATCCGATAAACTCGGGGTCATTCTCAAAACCTGCGAGTTGTACTTGACGGGGGAGTAGCACCAAGAATGCCCGAGGCATGGCAAATCCTCCGTCGCCATTCAAGATTTCGGTTACGAACAATTTCTGCATTCCTTGGGCCGAATCGAAAACATTTCCGAGGTGGCGACCTAGGCTCAACCTCAGTAGATACTATCTATGGGTCACGATTTCACTCCGAATCCCTGGATGCCCCTGCCTATGACCATAAAAAGCAACTACCCCAGAGCGGGAAGGATCAGAGCTGCATTGAGCCGGACGAAGATTGCCTCGATTGCACGAAGGAAGCCTGGCATCATCGTGGACGTCTGATTTCAAATGGCATATAAATCCGCAGTGGAGATGATCGAAGTCACGGCGGGAAGCGTGAGGAGTATTTGAGAACCAGCGGCACCTAAATTTCGCGTCACTTACTGATCACAACTGCCGGGTCCACGTCCGCAGGGCTTATAAATGGGACCTCAGCATTCGGAAGTCGAACAGCCGTCGCATCCACCTGGATCCTCGTTTCATGGAAGAAAAATAGGCATGACTAGCTAAATTCTAGTCGATGGGACAGTATTCGCTTTTCATTTTTCGGACCTTGCCTTGCTGACGAAATCGATTTGTGACAGCTGCATGTAAGCGATTCTGTGGGCTTTTCACAATCAATACCGCGATGTGTCCGATTACAGAGCGGTGCCCCGAGCAGTTTCGACGGTGCCCTAGGAACTCGCCCGCAATTTCGGTCTAAGCTATCAGCCACATGATGCACAGCTCCCAGCAGCATAAATGCCTGCCGGACCGTAAAACCTGCAAGTCGCCTGTGTAGAATGAACCGTCCCTGATTTGATGCCGCTGTCTTTCGAGAGAAAGATAGCAACCATGCCCAAGAAATACCCTGCCGAAGTTCGTGAACGCGCCGTAGCGATGGTTGTGGACCGGCTCTCCGAGTACCCTTCCATTTATGCAGCGTGCAAGGCCCTGGCTCCTAAGCTGGATGTCGGTCCCGAATCATTGCGTCGCTGGGTGCTCCAGGCCCAGGCCGACACCGGTGAGAAGGACGGCCCAACCACTACCGAACTCGATGAGCTCAAGGCGTTGCGGGCGGAGAATCGGGATTTGAAGGAAGTCAACGAAATCTTGAAAGCTGCCTCAATTTTCTTCGCGAGGGAACTCGACCCTCGCCGCCGCTAATCTGCCGATTCGTTGATGAGCAGCGGGCCGAAGGTCATGCGGTCGAGTCGATCTGCGCCGTCCTGCGTGAGCAGGGCGTGCAGGTTGCCGCACGAACCTACCGGGCCTGGAAAACAAGGCCTCCGGCCCTGCGAGCAGTTGAAGATGCGAAGGTCATTGACACGTTACGCAGCCTCAAAGTGTTAGACGCTAAAGGAAGACCGAAGCCAGAAATCCTTTATGGCCGGCGAAAGATGACCGCTTGGCCGCGGCGCAACGGCTTCCCCGCGGTCTCCAAACACACCGTTGACCGGCTCATGCGTGACGAGGGCATGAACGGCATGATCCGGGGCCGCAAGACCCGCACCACGATCACTGGCAAGGACGGACGCAGGGCCGGTGACCTGCTGAACCGAGACTTCACGGCAGAGGCACCAAACCGGATTTGGGTCACGGACTTCACCTACGTGCCGGTGTATTCCGGGTTCGTCTACGTGGCGTTGGTGATCGATCTGTATTCGCGGGCCATCGTCGGCTGGGAAACCTCCACTGTGAAAGACACCGCTTTCGTGGAGCAGTGCCTGAAAATGGCCCTGTGGCGCCGAAAACACAGCAATAGGCCGGTTGACAATGGGCTTTTGCATCACTCGGACGCGGGAAGCCAATACACCTCGATCCGGTACACCGACACTTTGGAAATTGAGGGGCTGGTTCCGTCGATTGGCAGTGTCGGCGACGCTTACGATAATGCCGCAGCGGAGACGGTGATGGGCTTGTTCAAGAACGAGGCCGTGGCCAAGGGTTCACCGTTCCGTACTGGTGCGTTGAAGACCGAATCCGACGTCGTTGAGGTCGCCTTCGGCTGGGTCTTTTGGTACAACAATGATCGCTTGCATTCCTCGCTGGATCACCAAACTCCAGAGGAATTTGAGCGAGCCTACTATGATGAAATGACAGGCTCGTTACCCGACGCAGCCGCACATAAGACGGCGGCATGATTTCCGGGACGGTTCATACTGAACGTGTCTGGTTTAGGGGTAAGGAGCTGCGATGGCAACACACAAGTTTATACCTCGGCCGCCGATAAAAATGACTCTAGCCCATGACTCGATCAGCCCACGGCAGCGAGGGTGCACTGAAACACCAACGGCTTGCTAAGCTTGGCTTTCCCAAGGGATTCCAACTCGGCAAACGCAGTCTCAAAGAACGTGGAGGACGGCTACGCTGACGGCTCAGGCGTCGTTCTTGCGAAGAGCTCGGTTGAGATATCTCAACCGAGCTCTTCGCAAGAACTATTATTTGAAGCCAAGCCAGGTGTTACTACGCTATCTAGAATTCGATAACACCAAAACTGTATTGTGCTCTAATGCGGATGCACTGTCAGAACGTCGCTTTCTCTTGCCGCAGATCTCTCGCAGCGTTCGAATTTGCCATGAAGTACATCATTAGCGCCGGCAAAGATCTCCGGATGCTTCGGGTTTTCACATTGAAGAAGGCCGGCTATGGCAAATTGTTATTATCCGAGTGTTCTATCGAAGTCCCCTAATTCTTTACTCGGCTGTACCCTGCTTGTGCAATTGATCGGATTCGCCCGCGGCAACCAAACCATCCGATGCAAATCATTGTGGAGCACACAGCAGTTACGACCAAGGTAGCTGGGGACTCCACAAACACCATTACCAGCACGACGCCAAGGAACAACAATGTTGCATACCCGGTGTAGGGAGCACCAATCAGGCGAAACGACGGGCGGACTAGACTGCCTTGGCGCGATAAGCGCTGCAATTTGAGCTGGCAAGCGATGATGGTTGCCCACGCGACGATAATGCCCACTGCAGCGACGCTCAGCACTATTTCGAACACGTCTCCCGGCATCAAGTAGTTCAACGGGACTCCAAGCAATGCCACAAATGCGGTGATAGCGATTCCTCCGACCGGAACGCCCCTGCGAGTCATCTTGCGGGCCATGCGTGGTGCAGATCCGGCCAGAGCCATAGATCGTAGAGTCCGGCCTGTCGTGTACAAACCAGCGTTTAGTGAGGAGAGGGCCGCAGTGAGGACAACAAAGTTCATCACGACATCGATGCCATTAATTCCGATTGCGGAGAAGAACGTCACGAATGGGCTTTCTCCAGCTTTGTAATAGGTGTACGGCAGCAGCAGAGCAAGTAGTCCGACGGATCCCACGTAGAACACTGCGATGCGGAAAATTACCGAATTAATTGCTTTGGGCATGATCTTTTCAGGGTGTTTTGTTTCTCCTGCTGCGGTGCCGACCATTTCGATCGAGGCGAAGGCGAATACAACTCCTTGCATCAGCATGATCATCGGCAGTAGACCATTGGGGAAGAGACCACCGTTTTGTGCAATCATTCCCAGACCAACTTCGTGGCCATCGATAGGGGTTCCAAATACTACGAAGTAGATTCCCACCAGCATAAACGCCACCAGTGCAGCTACCTTGATCAAGGCGAACCAGAATTCGAGCTCGCCGAAGACCTTGACTGAAACTAGATTAAGCGACAGAACCAGGATGAGTGCGAGCAATGCCCATAGCCACTGCGGGACATCTGCTATCCAAGACACGTAGTTTCCGAAGAAATTCATGTAGATTGCCGCCGCAGTGATGTCGACAATTGTGGTTGCCGCCCAAACGATCCAATAGAACCATCCCGAGACGAAGGCGGCCTTCTCTCCGAAAAATTCACGCGCATACGATACAAATGAACCAGAAGTGGGCCGATGCAAAATAAGCTCGCCAAGCGCGCGCAAGATGAAGAATGCAAAGATGCCACAAATAGCGTAAGAGAAGACCAGCGATGGTCCTGCAGATTCTAATCGTTCTCCGGCTCCAAGGAAGAGACCAGTGCCGATCGAACCTCCGATGGCAATCATATTGATCTGCCGTCCCGTAAGGTTCTTTTGATAGCCGTTGTCTTCTAGCTCGATGACCGAGTCGGTCTTCGCCGTTCCTGCTAGGCTATCCCGCGAGGTTTTAGAGGTTTTCATGTGATCCTTTCTTGGACACTTCACTGGTCAGATAGACCGTTTATCTGCGAATCCAATGAGATGTGGGTTCCGGCACTTAGTAGCCGTCTTCTTCGATCGTCAAGTCAGTGAATCCTTTGCGGGAAGCCGTGGATTCTTTGGGGAACACGGAATTGGAACGTTGTCGGTTGCTATCTCATCTTGGGAATGCGCATTTTATGGCTATGAACTAACCCCTAATAGTGGGCGTTCAAAGAACTGGCCATGCGTAGTAGTCCTTCTTTGAGAATCGACTGGGACGTTGCGAAGTTGAGTCTTGCGTGGCCTGATCCGCCGCTTCCGAAGACGTGGCCGGAGCTCAGAGCTACTTGGGCGTGTTCGATGAAGAACTGAGCAGGCCCGGATAGTTCGGCGACGGTGGCTAGCTTCCCATCTTGGGCTTCTTCCGTAATTCCCATGTCGCTGAAGTCCAGCCACGCCAAGTACGTTCCCTCTGGGGCCTTGTAGCCCACCTGTGGCATATGCTCGGCCAAAATTTTGCCCAGTAATGCACGGTTATCATCAAGGCCTTGGAGCAGTGAGTCCAGCCATGGTCTGCCTTGGTTGAAAGCGACAGTGTGGGCTATGATCCCTAGATGACTTGGTCCGTGGCTGACTTCTTCGGGCATACGCGCTAGATCTTCTGCGGCTTCTTCACCGGCATAGGCCAGCGCCGCTTTGAGTCCGGCAAGATTCCAGGCTTTGGACGCAGAAGTCAAAGCGAAGGCATTTTCCGAGCCCGGGACGCTGAGGTAGGGCGTGAAAGTGGCACCTGCCAAGATCAGTGGTGCGTGGATTTCGTCGGAAATGACGCGAACCCCGTGAGCGCGTGCCAACTGGGCCACGGCAGTAAGTTCGGCTGCAGTGTGTACGGTCCCGGTGGGGTTGTGTGGGTTGCTCATAAGGTATGCGGCTCGTTTACCTCCGATAGTGGCTTGGGCAAAGGCCTTATCCAGATTTTCCATGGATATGCGCAGGTCGCCTCCCAAGGGAGCCTCGATGATATTTCTGCCATCGTGGCTGACGAAGGCATAGAAAGGGGCATAGACCGGTGGACTGACTACGACGTTGTCGCCTCGGTCGGTGATCAGTCGCAACACTTCGACAATGCCCATCATCACGTCCGGAACAATCGCGGTGCGTTCCACAGCTAATCCATTCCAGCCCCAACGCTCAGAGGCGAAGCACTTCACTGCTTCGGCCAATTGCGTTCCCGCTGGGTATCCGGTATCGCCCGAGTCAACCGTCTTTTTTAAGCATTCGGCAATGGGAGGAGCTAGGTTGACGTCCATTTCGGCAACCCATAGGGGTAGAACGTTTTCCGGATGTGCTGCCCATTTCATGCTCGTTCGTTTTCGCAGCTGTGCCAGATTGAGTTCTTCCAGCGGATTTGATGGGTTTTCATCTTGGCGGACTAGGTTTTCTGCTGAACCGAGTGCGTTCAAAGGAGTTTGCATCTTGGGGTCACCTCAAGTTAGTTCATATTCGTTGGTTTGTTTATTCTTAGGGCATTTTGTGATGTACGCGGGTTGTCGCCTCGTTGGGCCAGGACATCGGTACTCAACATGGCATGCATAAGCTGTCCATGCTCGGGACAAGACTCAGATCAGAAGGGTCTGAAAGAGGCTAGGTTCCCTTCTGCAACTGGAACAGACTCTGGGCTGTCAGCCAACTTGCTCGCCCTACCCTCGGTTAAGAAATCACGAGATATCCCGTTCCCATAGTTTCAGCGGCAAGCCGTCATTTAGGGTCATTTCCAGAGATCCTTGCTTCGAGTCCTTTAGCGAGACTTTCGAGCTAATTTTTGTTCATGTATTTACCTAAGTTCTTGGCCAGCCCGTAAAGATGCGACCGTTCATGCTGGCCGCATACTCGAGATGGAACACTCAAGCCAACAATAGAGGTGACGGGAGTCACTTCCGAATAAATGGAAGATTACACTAAAGCGGAACTTAGAACCATAACTTACCCATAAATTTCTTGATATGAGCAAAAATACGTAGTCGAGCGAATATCAAGTTCCATTTTTGATCACTAAATACTCACGAATGGAACTTGCATGTTGATCTGGGGATGGTTTTCATGTTTACTGGTTCGTATCCGGGTACAAGTTATCGCCATGTCATTTAGTCATGTACTCGGATCACAAATAACCTAGGGAGCGAAAATGGACCTCGTAGAAACTCAGTCAGATATCAACAAAGGAATCGATGTCGATGTCCTGCGACAGACCACCAAAGCAGTTGAGGCCGATCGAAATCTTGGAAAGTTCACGTTTGAAGTTCAAGGCACATGGGCCGGCGGTGTGAGCCTGGAATCCGGCACCGGAGCTATTACTCAGGCAGGTGTCCGCGATGAATCACGGGTTAACAAGTTCAGCATGAAGAGTGACGAGCCGCCGGCACTCTTGGGCGATGACACGGATGTTTCTCCGTCTGAATACGTCCTGCAAGCACTTGCTGCGTGCTACACGGCAAGCCTCGCCATGAAAGCGGCTGACGCTGGAATCACCCTTCGTGCTTTCAACGTGCAGGTGGAAGGTGACTTTGATGTAGCATCGTTCTTGGAAATTGCTCCCGAAGAGCACCCTGGGGCAAGCCAGATCCGCATCAATGTTGACATTGATGCTCCGGAGGCAAGCCGCGAGCAGCTGGCTGAACTCGTCGCGGTTGTCGAACGTCGATCGCCCATTCGTGACACGTTGGCTCGTCCGGTGGATGTCGTCACCACCCTACTTTAGGGTTCTAGAAGGAGCGCTGGGATTGAAGTGGTGACGTGCTTCAAAAATTGAACAAGTACTCGGTCTTCGAGCAAAAACACACGGTCTGCTCTTAATCTTCGTAAAGTAAGGCATTATCAACGCTGCCGTCGGTTCGGACATCATCCTTCCGGTTTAGATAGGACCGAGCCGACGGCTGGTTTGTAGTACCTTGCTCGAGCCGAGAGATCAGGATTGAAGTAGGCTAAATGTATATCTTTCATCGGGGTATCCTGTTCGTTAGCCATGTGTAGCCAATGAGAGTAGGCAGTAAGTGGGAGAAAACCAGTCTGAGAGTGTCCGTAGTGTGGAGCGCGCAACCCGGATTATCCAGGTTGTTGCCGATGCTGGGGTAGATGGATGCCGTTTTACTACCATCGTCAACGACTCGGAATTGTCAAAAACCACGACACATCGGATTCTCGGCACGCTGGTCAATTTGGGTTGGCTTGAGCTGTCGGAGGATGAGTCCGTCTACTATCTCGGGCTTCCCCTTGTTCCAATCGGCATCAGGGCTTCTAATCGTCATGGCATTGTCGATTTGGCAACACCCCATTTGGAACGCCTCGCGGAACTCACTGGTGACACACTGTATCTTGTTGTTCGAATCGGCGACAAAGCGTTGTGCATCGACCGTCACGTAGGTGATTACCCGATTAAAACTACGCTTATCCGCGTAGGTGACTATCGGTCGCTGGGGACCTGTGGCGGTAGTCTCGCACTGCTGACCGGGCAACCCCAGAACCTCATCGAAGAATTGATCTTGGGCGCCTCTAATGAGGACGGGTTGAGTCAAAACCAGGATTTTGCGAAGCTGCCCTTCCTTATTGAACAGTCTCAACAACTGGGCTACTCAACCGCTCCGAGAGTATGGATCGATGGTGCCGGTGGCATCGGTGTACCAGTCCTTGGGGCAGACGGGGCAGCCGTCGCGGCCATTTCGCTGGAGGCCATTGATGCCCGATTGGAAGAACCCCGTAGATCGCAACTCGTTCGTTGGATGCAACAAGAGGCAACTGAGCTGTCTGAAAAGTTCAAAATGATCAATTCTGAATTTGGCCAGTCAGACATTCGCCGGCTCCTCTCGTCTGCTCTGTAAGATTATTCCAACTGGTCTATGCTTCGCAGACGATCTATTTTAAGGATCTCTGCAGAATATGTTCCTGTCCTTTAGCAGGCCAACCCAGGACTTGATGTTTGAGGGAATCAATTCCTGTGATTCTTTGGGTAGGAAGAATTCATCCAAGGCCATGATCGACATGCGGAGCAGCTGAGGAATGCCGAGTCCTGCATCCGCCGTTTGGTTACTCCCACCCGGGACATCATTTGTTGTTCTTTCCTCGCTGGCGTCAGCAAGTTAACGAGTTTTAATGGTGTTTGACGTGCGATAGACCAGCCTGAAACGTCATGCAGCAGAGCACAAGTACTGCACCGTGTAGATTTCGATATGACCGATGAGAAACTCAAATACGATATAGCGCCCTTGTGGCCTTTCCACGGTTTCCTTCAGCTACATTTGGGGCCGCATACGTATTGGTCGAGAACCATTTCAAATTGCGCACGATTGCTATCGGCCCTAGGACCCGCGCTATTTCGATAACACCAAGACGCCTGCCAATTGCCGTCAGACTTTCCTTAACGAAAGCCTCTCTCAGATCATAGACAGCAGATGAGTCCAGGATCTTCCCATAGCCAAAGTTTGCACATCACAGAAAGAAAAATCATGTCAGTTCAATCTGCAACCACGTCCACATTCCAGGCTGAAGTCCTCCAAAGCGATATTCCAGTCCTCGTAGACTTTTGGGCACCATGGTGTCCACCATGCCGAGCAGTAGCTCCAATCCTGGACACGTTGGCTCAGGAGAACTCTGGAAAGATCAAGGTCGTCAAGATCAACGTCGACGATAATCCACAACTGGCTCAGCAGTACTCGGTCTCATCTATCCCTGCCTTCAGAATCTTTGACAATGGCCAATCTGCTGGTTCTTTCGTTGGTGCGATGTCCAAGGAATCTTTCGAGGCACGGCTATCGGCATTCCTGGGCGATTAGTCCCAAAATCCGTATTGCCGGAGAAGCCCTCGAAGGGAAATTCGAGGGCTTCTGACGTCCTTGCTTCGGGGCCAGAAGCACTCGATTCGGATCTGACTGGATTGATCCCACGAGTGGAAGCCCACCCAGCATCCGGTGTCATCTCACCGCGATATCGGCGGCCGCCAACTTCTCGTCGTAGGAAGCGCGGGCGGTCTCAACCTCGGTGAAGTGCGTCTCGGCCCATTGGCCGAGCGCCTCGAGCGGCTGCCTCAGCGTCTGCCCGAGGTCGGTGAGCTCGTACTCCACGCGTGGAGGCATCTGGTCATACGCAGTCCGCGAGACAATCCCGTCGCGCTCTAGGTCGCGCAGGGTATCGGCCAGAACTTTCCCGGTGATCCCGTCCACGGCCTTGCGGATCTCCCCGAATCGCAGACGGCCCTTACTGAGAGCGATCACTGTCATTGCGGTCCATTTATTAGCTATTCGCGCCAGCGATGTGCGCGACGGGCACGACGCGACCATCACGTTCCACGGCGGCTGTTCGTCCATGTTGCACTCTTTTCTGCAGTTACGTTGAGGTAACAGGTTACCGATAGTTACCATTAGTGTATCCACATACCGCACGATTAAGGAGATTCCATGGCCCAGAACCAGACCGCCCCCGCCGAAGTCGCGGCCGCGTATTTTGATGCCTTGGGTAACGGCGACGTTCCCACCGCGATGGCTCAGCTGAGCCCGGAGGTTGTGTGGCATCAGCCGGGAGCCAACCAGTTCTCCGGGGAGCATGTCGGTGTCGAGGGCGTCGGTACGCTGCTCGGCGGGATGATGGAAGCCAGCGAGGGCAGCTTCCAGCTTGCCGTGACCGGTTCTGCGATGGTCAACGGCGAATTCGTTGCCGTCCCAGTACGCTTTACCGGTGCACGCTCCAGTGCATCGATGGACATGGCAGGAGTGGATCTACTGACGATCCGCGACGGCAAGATCGTCGCCGTGCATTTGTTCTCCGAGGACGGAGCCGCAGAGGACGCATTCTGGGGTCGCGGCTGAGCACGCAATGTCAACGACAGAGCAGCCCCGCGACTAATGGACGCGGGGCTGCTCTGTCTCGTTGCCCATTAGCCGTCTAGGACATGCCTCGCATGATACGGCTAGGGCAAACGTTATTCAGGGGCAGGTCAGCTACCGCACTCCTGACTTTCAAGTTCGGTGGTGGCTTCGATGCCGGCGTTGAGTGATCGCTTCACTGTGCACAGCTTGTCGATGATCCGCACCGCGCTTGAGACCAGCCTGTCGTGATCGCTTTGGTCGAGTTCCGATGAGTCCACCGTGATTCTCGTGATGAGCTCCTCCACTCGGTTCTGCTCTGCGTCGTAAACCGCATTTACGGTCGTGACGGCGTCGAACTCTTCGCCGAGTCTGCTTACTAGTTGCGCTTCGGCGGAAAGGGAAGCGCAGCCAGCAAGCGCGGCCTGCAGCAGTTCGACGGGTGAGAATGCGCCGGCGGCACCGGGTGCCCCGATGCGCAGCTCGGCACCGGCGCTATTGCGAACGGTGTAGGTGCCGGACGAAGTGCGTTGAGCGACGAGTTCGGGGATTGGGGCGTGTCCTGCCATGATCGTTTTCTCCTTGTTTCTTTTGGGGTGATTGTCAATATCTGGGAAAGATGAGCGATTGGAAAAGCGATTTTGCAGAGGGCTAGTATGGTCCCGGCGTTCTTCGAATGCCGGGCGACGCTGCAACTTGTTACTGGGAGTTCCTCGTCAGGCGTTGGTACGGCCTTGTGTTGCGGATGTGACGAGATCGCTTTTGGCTAGAGCCTGGTCGGTTTGCAGGGCCGTGGTCCAGATTCCGGTATCTGTGACGGAGGCCCAGTTCGAGTGCAGCAGAGCCATGAGTATTTCGTGAACCTGCTGTGCGGAGGCTCGTCCGGCCTCATTTGCCAGGTCGATCGCTCCGGTTGCGTCGGAGAGGACCTCGACCGCGAAGTTGAGTGGCTCGGCTGCGGCCGCTGATGCGACCACGCAGTTGTTGGTCATGTACCCGACCAGTGTGATGGTATCGACGGACTGCTCGCGCAGCCATGCCGCGAGGTCGGTGTTGGCAAAGATACTGGAGAATTTTTTGTGCACGCGATGTGTTGCGTGATTTTCGTGCGCGGCGACCGCGAGGTGGTTGTCGTAGGTTGGCGACCCGGAGGCGAAGACTGGGGATTCGGCGGGCAGTTCGTGTTGCACAAGTACGACCGGGATGCCGGCCTGCTTGGCTGCTTGGATCGCGTCATCGATGCGGGCAATCGAGGTATCGCGGTCCGGGTGCTGGATGGGGAGGAGTCCTTCGAAGTATTCCTGCTGGGCGTCGATGACGATTAGGGCGCGTTTTGGTGCGGTCATGATTTCTCTCCTGTATGTGATGGGTGATGCTGGGTTGGATGCTTGGTTGGTGGTCAAGCGAGCGGAGGGCGGCATATCATCGGGGTTAGGTCCCGCTACCTCATTGACATGTTGCTGCTAGAGTGGCCCGGTCAGCCGATGGTCGTGGAGTCTTGAAGGATGGTTGAATCACAACTCGGTGCTGCCCGCAGCCCCCATGTGGATTTCCTTCACTCTCAGTCAAACAACCAGACCGACCGGTCTGCCTGGTTTTCAGGGTAGACCGGTCGGTCTGGTATCGTCAAGCCCATGACGATGCCAGACCATTCACCACAGGAAGGACCCTCCGCACGCACGAGGATCTTAGACGCGGCCTCGCGGCTCTTCGCCGAGCACGGAGTCCGTGCCGTGGGCGTGGCCAGGGTGATCTCGGAGGCCGGGGTCGCCAAGGCCACCTTGTATGCACACTTCTCATCGAAAGAGGATCTCGTGCGTGCGTATCTAGAACGCCAGGCTGAGCGCTCTGAGCGGGAGATCGATTCCCTCGAACGGAGAGGGGTCCATGGGGGACTGCTGATCAGAGCGGTCTTCGACCTTGCGGCGGCTGCAGCTGCTCAGGACTGGTATGCGGGCTGCTGCTTCATAGCAGCGGCGGCGGAGCATCTCGACGATTCCGGGGGGATTTCCCGGGTGCTTGCTGATCAGCGGCAGTCGCTGCTGCAAAGGTTCGACCGCTGCCTCGACGACAGCGATCCGCGCAGCCGGGACCGGATAGCCAGGCAGCTAATGGCTCTGCTCGACGGGGCGAAGATCGCCTCGCTAGAGGAGGGTGCTTCCGCCTTCGATGCTGTCATTCCGCTGGTCGATCTGCTGGCAACCGGGACTGCACTCGCGGCACCTGCTGAAGAACTCCGACTCTGATTGAGCAGGAGAACTGCCGGGGCAAAGCCGTAAAAGGGGCTGTGTTTTTGTCAAGCGGATTCCGGAACGACCGTGGTGAAGAGATTGGCGGGATCGGTCGCCTCGGGGGCGGCGCCTTCATGCAGGGCCGATGTCACTTCATGTTCGATGCGCCGAGCCTCGGCGACGTAGGCGCAGATCGCCGTCATAGGATCGTCCAGCCCTCGCCAGTGCTCGATCGCGGCAGCGGCGAATTGGGCGTCGAGCGGCACAGTACGTACCTCCGGCGCAGCAATGCCAGCGTCCGCACATGCTGCCCGAACACCTTCAAGCCGCGGTTCGGCGAAATCCCTAAGCAAAGGCGACTCGGGGTAGGCATAGCCGATTCTCGTGTGCCCGGCCGCGATGAGGTGCTCTGCCTGCAGCCGACCGATCCTGGAGTCGGGCCGGACGAAGCGCGCGCTCCCGTCGGACTCGCCGGAGAAGAGTACGGCCACGCACTGCACGCCGGCAGTGCGCATAACACGATCTGAATTCGGATCCACGAAAGTGTAGGACAGCACTGCAGCAGGAGCGATGTCGCTCCATGCAGCTTCGACGCCGCGCCCCCCGCCCCTTCGATGTGCGTCATCAGAGTCAGGCCCACCGCGTCGAAGCCCGCAGTAAGCTCGGTCAGCAGCAGTCCCGAGGCCGAGCCGAGTGGCCAGGGCTTCAAGATTGTAGAGCACGACACCGGATCGTCCTCGCTTCAGCGTCCGCGCAGCCGCGGACGGGGTGTAACCCAGGCGCGCGGCGACATCTAGCACCCGGCGGCGGGTGCTGTCGGAGATCGTCTGGCGGTGCTGAAAGTCAAGAGCGTGCGATGACCACTCGCCCGGCCCCGGCGGGATCGGGCACACCGAACTAACCTAGAAACAATCGATCGAGAAGGAGAAGCAATGCACAACCACAATGAGGAAACCGCGTTCATGGCCGACATCAAGGAGTCCGCGCCGGAGATGGTCTCGGCCTTTTTCGGATTCGACAAGGCCGTGTTCAAGAAGGACGCCGGAAACCTCGATCTCGCCACCCGTGAGTTGATCGCTGTCGGGGTGGCGGTGACCACGCAGTGCCCGTTCTGCATTGAGGACCACGCCAAGCGTGCCGTCAAGGCCGGTGCATCCAAGGCTGACGTTGCTGAGGCGGTCATGGTCGCGGCCGCCCTGCGCGCCGGCGGCGGGGTCACTCACGGCTGGAAGGCGATGAAGGCTATCGCTGAAGACAAGTGACCTACGCCCGGCTTCGTCCGGGAGGATAACAGGGCTGAGCGTGAGGGGCCTGGTCTTGTTGTCGGTTTTGTCGTCTTAGGCCAGCTGTCGGAAGAGCTTTTCAACTCGTCGCCCGACGGAGTCTGACCAACGGTTGAGGTATTCGTATAATCCTTGAGAGCACCCTAGCTGATGTGGCATTCCTCGAGGTCGGGGTCGGTGGCCTTGTACATGGCAGCGAGCGGCTAGATGATGTTGAGGCAGGTGAACTGGGGGCCTTTCGTTACCGCTCCTCGAACTGTAGGGAACTTGTTCACTTTTGTGTATCCTACGGGGTATTTATATAACGCCCTACATTGCATATCTAAGTGCCACGTGTGCGGCAAGGCGACGTGGGCCGGATGTGGCCAGCATGTCCAGCGGACCGTTTCCGCGGCGCAGTGGTATGTTGGGCCGCGCACCTTGAAACAGCGAGAGACCGCGGACCGGCAACGTGGTGGATTCTTCGCCTGTTTGTTGGGACGTAGGAATTAACATCTGCCAGTAACGAGTACTTCTACCTCCAACCGCTCCAATGCGGTCAAATAAGCTAGCGACCTCGATGCTCGATCCTTGCATATTTAGGCTGATTCGGGGACTTTGGGGTCCAACATTGAAAGCACCGGGGGACGAATGTACCCACTGGATGGGGTGGGGCGATCCGTGTCAACCAACGATATCTTTCGCGACTTAGTACTGCGGGTTCATCCGCCTCGGCTTCCCACTCTGATGGCATTCCACTGTCTGTGTCCTCAAACCTATTCGCGTTCCGCTCCAACCATTGATCCAAGTTCGACAATGGCGCCCAGACCGCAACTGGACCTTCAGGAGCGGGACGGCGGTGGTCGAATGAATACCTCCTTCATATACTCCTCTCGCAAGTTCACTCGGTGAAGGCGGCAGGACTCCGGGGCTATGCCGAGTTCAAGCAACACTTCTCAGATATGAGCAGACGGTTCGTCGTTCAACACGTTGAATAGAGCTACGTCTTGGACGGCCTATTTGGACACATCTTAGGGCATGTCCCTGTAGACAAATCTGCCGCTTGCGTTGGAGCTCGATATGTGTTTTGTCGACTTCACTGGTTCGGGCTCTCGAACTTCGAGCTGCGCAGCATGGCGCGTATTCACGTCTGGAAACGCTTTCCTCGCGCCAGAAAGAGTGAAACCTTGTTCGACGGGAGTATCGTTCGCTTGGCCCTCGACATGTACAGAGGAAGAAACACATGTTCGTTATCGATTTTCGGATTTTCTGATCGTCGTTCCTCGTCCAACACGAGTATACGTACCTCTCGAAATCACTTGATAGTTCATGTGAACTTACCTCGATACATCGATGGAGAGGCCGATCCAATTGTTGTACTCCTTGAGCCCCATCTGCTGGCTGGTGTTCAGCAACTCGGCGATCTGATCCTACCCTAAACCATGCTGCTTCGACCTGCTGGAACTCCAACGACTCCACCAGGAGCCTAATCGATACCATAGTTCTGCGAGCCGCATGGGACCCATCCACTCGCGCTGAATGATCTGAAGCGGCCCGGAATTAGACAGCCTATGGCCGGCTAGGAATCGGCAGGCGAACGGGAGTGGCCGCTGCCGGCGTCCTCGGCGATCTCGAAGACGCTCGCGGGCAGGGTCATGGCCCAGGAATTCATTGCTTCCAAGACGGGGCGGAGGTCCTGCCCGGCAGGTGTCAGCTCATAAACGACTCGGGGTGGAATCTCGGGATACGCGGTGCGGGTGACCAGGCCGTGCTTCTCGAACGTGCGGAGCCGACTGGTTAGCGTGTGCGCGCTGATGCGAGGCAGTACCTCTGCCAGTTCGTTGAAGCGATGCGGTCCCTTGAGCAGTTCGCGCACGATGAGCGTGGCCCATGGCCCGTCGAGCAGGGACAGGAAACGAGCCACACCACACTCCTGCAGGTCGCAGTGGTTGAATCTCACATATCCACGATACTCCATTACTGCACTTGATGTAACCGATGCATCATGTGCAGTAATTGATTCATGACATACATCATCCACGGCGCGACCGGCGCTCAAGGTTCCCCTGTATTCACTGCTCTCACCTCAGCTGGACTCGATGCCGTCGCCGCGGTCCGAGACATCTCGAAGATCGACGGCGCGGCAATCGCCATCGACAACTCCTCTGTCGACTCGCTCGCTGACGCGTATCGCGGCGCGAAGGGGGTGTTCGTACACCTGCCCCTGGGACGTCCCGAAGACCAGCTCGCCTTCGCTCACACAATCGCCGTGGCGATTCGTCGGGCGAAGCCGGCACGCGTCGTCTTCTCCACCAGCGGATTTTCTCTCGATCCCACCGTTGAAGGGACAGATGCTGTGGACGTACTCGCCCGTGAATTGGCCTCCTCAGGGGTGTCCTACGCGATTGTCGAGCCGCGGCTCTTCCTCGAGAATCTGCTCCTGACGGCGACGATGGGACCCACACGGGACGAGGGTGCTCTGCGCTACCCGATCCGCCCGGACTATGCAGTCTCGTGGATCTCCCACCTTGACGTCGCTGACGTCGTCTCCCGTCTGCTGACTGACCATTCGGTCACGGGAATCGTTTCCGTCGGAGCTCTTCCCGGCCTGACTGGCGCGGACCTTGCCGCGGGCTTCACTCGATACCTCGGGCAAGATGTGCGCTTCGAGGCGATCAGCCCCGCACGGTACGGGGAGCTGATCATCCCTCTGTTCGGCGAGGCCGCGGTCGCACCGGTGATCGCCTCCTATGAGCATCGCCAGCATCAGCCCGGGGAGCTCATTCCAGAGGCGCGTTCGGCACAGGTGCTGCTCGATCTCAAACCGCGCAGTGTCGAGCGGTGGTTGCGGGATCTCGGAGTCTGATCCCTGGCGACGCGACCTCACGACCCTGTCAGGGTCGTGAGGTCGCGGCGAGGTACTGTCCCGTGATGCTCGCGGCGGATGCGGCGATGGCCTCGGGGGTGCCGGTGGCGATGATGCGTCCGCCATCCGTGCCGCCTCCGGGGCCGAGATCGATCACATAGTCGGCGTTGGCGATCATGTCCAGGTCGTGCTCGATGACGATCACGGTCGCCCCGGTCGCCAGCAACTGGTCCAGCACACCCAGTAGCGTGCGGATGTCCAGCGGGTGCAGGCCGACAGAGGGCTCGTCAAATACGAACACCGTGCCGGTGTGCTTGCGGCCGAGCTCGGCGGCTAGCTTCAGCCGCTGAGCCTCGCCGCCGGACAGGGCGGGAGTGTCCTCGCCGAGGGTGAGGTAACCCAGGCCGAGATCGATCAGTGTCGACAGCTTCTTGCGCACCCTGGTCCGGGCTCCGAGCAGCGTCGCGGCGTCGGCGACGGTGGTGCCGAGCAGCTCGGGCAGGGACCGGCGCCCGTCAGTGGTGGGCAACTGGTGTTCGGAGGCGGCGGGGCTGTAGCGGGTGCCGCCGCAGTCGGGACAGGGGATGTCGACGTCGGGTAGGAACTGCACGTCCAGAACGACCTGGCCTGTGCCCTCGCACCTCGGGCAACGTAGCGATCCGGTGTTGTAGGAGAAGTTCCCTGCGTTCAGGCCGGCGTTCTTCGCGGACGGGAGGCTGGCGTAGGCGCGACGAAGGTCGTCGAGGATACCGCTATAGGTGGCGACGGTGGAGCGGACATTGGTACCTATTGGGGTCGCGTCGACGACGTCTGCCCGGGTCAGGTCTGCCGTGTCGAGGGAGATGACGTGCCCGGGGAGCGGGACGTCATCGTGAGCGGCAGCGAGGGCGGGCACGAGGCTGTCAAGAATGAGGGTCGTCTTCCCCGACCCGGACATCCCGGTAACAGCGGTGAGACGGCCCTTTGGAATCTCGGCCTCGAGCGCGTGGACCGTGTGGATCGGGGCGGTCTTCAGACGGATCACCCCGCGGGAGAACACCGTGTCTTTGCTCGCGCGATCGCGGATGACCGCCGTCTCGCTGCCAGACAGGAACGGCCCGATGAGTGACGCTGGATTCTCCTGGACGGCGTCGATCGTCCCTTGGGCGAGGATAGTTCCCCCGGAAGAGCCGGAGCCGGGACCGATCTCGATCATCCAATCAGCTTCGCGCAGGACCTGCACATCATGGTCGACGAGTACGACGGAGTTGCCGCCGTCGAGGAGGTCCCGCATGACGCCGATCAGACCGTCAATGTTAGCCGGGTGCAGCCCGATCGATGGCTCGTCGAGCACGTACAGCACGCCGGTGGTCTCGTTGCGGACCGCCCGCGCCAGCTGCACACGCTGCCGTTCTCCGGTCGACAGGGTGGAGCTGGGCCGATCGAGCGTGAGGTAGCCCAGGCCCAGCTCGATCAGGCGGTGACCCATCTCGGTAAACTGCCGGGCGATCATCTTCGCCATGGGACGCATGTCCGCAGGCAGAGTGGCAGGAACCGCCGGCACCCATGCCATCGTCTCGGCGAGCGTGAGGACGGTGGCCTGGGCGAGATTCATGCCGTCAACTCGGGTGCCGCGAGCTGCTTCGGACAGGCGGGTGCCGTGGCAGGTAGGACAGGTGTGCGCGGTGATGAACCGCTGCACGCGAGCCAGGCCTTTCTCACTGGTGGCGTTATTCATTGCTTCCCGCACGGCTTGACGGGCGCTGCGGTAGGTGAAGTTCAGCTCGAACAGCTTCCCGGTCTTCGATGGGACCTCGATCTCGCGCTTCTCAGCGGGCCCGTCGAGCACGATCTCTCGCTCCTGCGGGGTGAGCTCGGCATAGGGGACGTTGATGCGCACACCGAATGCGGCAACGACCTGCGGCATCACTGAGAGACCGAACATCCCCCAGGGGGCGACGGCGCCTTCGGCGATCGACCGGGATAGGTCAGGGATCAGCGTCGCATCGTCGATGTCGCGCACCGTGCCCGTTCCCGCGCAGTTCGGGCACGCCCCATCGGAGTTGAATGCCAGAGACTCCGCACCTGGTGGATAGAACTCAGCTGCGCACACCGGACAAATGAGATCCTTGTTCGCGGCCACATCGATCGTCGGAGACAGACGGTGACCGTTTGGGCACAGATGCGAGCCGAGCCGCGAGAACATCACCCGTAGCACGTTCAGAAGCTCCGTCGACGTCCCGAACGTCGACCGCACCCCGGGCACGCCCGGCCGCTGGCGCAACGCCAGGGCTGCCGGGACATGCCGCACGGAGTCGACACTCGCACGAGCAGAGTGGGACATGCGCCGGCGCGTGTAGGTCGACAGAGCCTCGATGTACCGCCTGGATCCCTCGGCGTAGAGCACCCCCATCGCCAGCGACGACTTCCCCGACCCCGACACCCCTGCAATCGCGACCAGCCGCCGCAGCGGAACATCGACATCGATGTTCCGCAGGTTGTGCATCCGCGCGCCCCGCACCGCGGTCACCAACGGGCCCCCCGCAACGGGCCGGCCAGAGTGTTCACTATCCATCGGACCTCCAAGTTGTCAGGCACCGCGTTCACAGCACATGTACATTCCATGTCAACTATATCCGGTAGACTGGTGTCGCCACCGCGTGTCCATGCGGCGAGTCGAAGAGTTCCCCGTACGGGGAAGAATAGGAGCGGGTCATGAGTGTCCCAGCAATCGGTTCAGTGTCCTGGTTCGAGATTGGAAGCGACAAGCCCGAGGAGGTGAAGAAGTTCTACAGCGAGCTGTTCGGCTGGCAGTTCAAGCTCAACACCGACCTCGAAGGCGTCGAATACCACGCCGCCATCACTCCGGGCTCGCCAGGCCCGTCCGGCGGGATCTTCGACCACGCCGGACGCTTCGAGGACTACGCCGTCTTCTATGTCCTCGTCGAGGACATCCCGGCCACGATTGCGAGAGCCAAGGAGCTCGGTGCCGAAGTCACGATGGAGCCCGTCGTCGACGCGTCCGGAGTGAGCTTCGCCCGCCTGCGCGACGCCAACGGCCACCACTTCGGCGTGTATTCGATGCCCGCTCCAACGGACTGACCGATGCTGTCCACGGTTACGGGAGGCAACGCGGACCTGCGACGTCTCCCTTAGCCAGGACGGATATTCTTGTGAAAATACATCGGCGTCAGACGATCTTGGATCGATCGTCAGTGTCCGAAGCGGAACGCAAGAGACGGAGCCCTGCCGCCATCCGGTCGAGCTCAGCAGATCCCAGTATGGCCGAGAAGCGCCGGGCGAGCTCGTCCTCGAACACCGGGGCTGTCTCGTCCACCCTCGCCTTCCCCGCAGCTGTCAGCACAATCAGCGTGGACCGGCGATCATTCGGATTCGGGACCCGTCGGCAGAGCCCCGCGGCCTCGATTCGATCGATGACCTTGCTGGCCCCGCCTACCGTGATCACGAATTCCCGCGCCACGTCATGGACGCGCTGCCCTTCACGGTGGCGCAGGAGCTGCATGATCTCGAACCATGTCAACTGCATATCGCAGTTAGCGCGTAGCCGCGCATCGATCGCCGTCCACAGCTCGGTTTCGAAGCGCACCAGATCGTGATAAAGCACCCGCAATTCCGTCATTTCTCACCTCACCTGTCCGCGTCGATCCTGCTGACCGAGGCGAACCAAATATTGTTTCCATGGAACTATCTGTAAGCAATACATTCTACTCCTGAAAGAGAATCTCATGACCACCCAGACCGTCCCCACCCACATCCCTGTACGCGTCCTCAGCGGCCCGACCGTGTTGATCGAGTACGCTGGCTTGCGCTTCCTCACCGACCCCACCTTCGATGCACCGGGGGAGTACCCCGTCATGCCTGGATACGCCATGACCAAGACCGCCGGGTCACCCCTCGGCCCGGACGAGGTGGGGCACATCGACGCGGTGTTGCTCTCCCACGACGAGCATGATGACAATCTCGATGAGTCGGGCCGCCAGTTCCTTCCTCGCGTACCGGTCGTCTACACAACCGTCTCCGGTGCTGGCCGTCTTGGCGGCAATGCAAAGGGGGTCGCGTTCTGGGAGGAAGCAACACTCATCGCTCCCGACGGTACCGAGGTGACGATTACCGGGCTGCCTGCACGCCACGGACCAGAGGGCAGCGAACCGGTCTCCGGCGACGTTATCGGGTTCCTCCTCACTGCAGTAGGTCACCCCAGCGTCTACATCAGCGGCGACAACGCATCGCTGGACTATGTCCAGCAGATCGCAGATAGGTGTGCGCCGATCGATACAGCGGTGCTGTTTCTTGGCGGGGTCCGCCATGAGCCCATGCTCGAGGCGCAGCTCGTGACCCTCAACAACACTCAGGCCACTTGGGTAGCACGCGCATTGGACGCTCGTCGTGTGATCCCTGCCCACTTCGAAGGGTGGGCGCACTTCCAAGGCACCCGAGCCGACCTCACTCTAGCGTTCGCTGAAGCAGGCCTGGCCGACAAGCTTGTGTACACATAGGCGATCGGCACGCCGTCGATCTTCTGGGATCAGCGAAGGCAGCAACGCGACGGCACACTAATGGGGCAAAGAACTTCTGCGACTTTCTGTGAACGCTCTGCATACTTCCAGCCAATTCGTTATGAGAGTAAAGCAGAGCTCTTGCTTCCGTTGCGGAATGCTCGCATTGACTCTCATCAACTCTTGCGGGAACCTGTTCAACGGTGCGAATCGCATCCATGACGTAGGTCTTAATTCTCGGTGGCGGCTTCACCTCAGGGACGGTGAGAGCAAGGTAGGCAGCAGTTTGTTTCAAAGAAGCAAGCTCTTGCTCGAGCGTGGCGGCATTGGCCTCATACTGCAGCGCCTGATCACGTTGAGTTTGGGTCAGCGCATTCAGGGCGAAGCCGCTGAACAGTCTACTTTTGTGCTTGCCCATGACATGGCTCCCAGCAATTCTCGTATTTCCTTCATTCTGTCTCGTGAGCCGGCTTTCACGATCACCACAGGTAGTTGGGCATGATCAGGAATCTCACAATGCGTCAAACCCCGAAATAGACCAGTTGGATCGTACCTCTTTGCGCTTCAGTCAGTTGGTAGAGAGCTTCGATCATGCGTTTGACCTCATCAGGACGTACCGCTCTTCCCTGCAATGGTTGATACCTTGCTTAAGAGGTTTCAACAGCGATTCCCAGCACAGGTTTCGGGCGCTCTGAAGTGAAGCGGATCTGTCCAACGGCAGACTGGTGGACGATCTTCAGCAGCCAAGTTAGTGCGGTAGTTCGCACAGTGGCGAAGCCATCAACATGTCGTTAATCGTCTGAAAATAATCATTGTGCGGCTTCCTGCCTTTGGACTTCATCGCTCAGTTGACGGGCGTCAAAACCGAACACCCTTGGGACAAGTCCGCCATAAGACTGCGTAGCTGCTTCATCTCCTTGTGCGGCTTGAAGCAAGAGAGCTTCATCCGGCGCTGAACAGTCGGTGATTTCGACTGCCCAATTCGGGATCTTGGGTTCAACGACCCCATACCGTCAAGGACATTGCTCTCGTTCAGGGCAGTAGCTGCAGGTCAAATCTTGGGTAGACGGAAGCCAGGGAACGGCCCCCCAAATCGTGCATCGCCCGTCCCCTGGCTTCTTCAGCTTGATGCTGTAGTACTACTTCTTTGCCGGTGGCATCAGCACCGAATCAACGAGGTAAACGGTGGCATTGGCAGTCTGCACGCCACCGCAAATGACCTTGGCATCGTTGACCATCAAGTCATCGCCGCTGCCGCTGATCTTGACCTTGTCACCTTCAACGGTTTCCAGATCACCCTTCAACTCATCGGGAGTTATCTGGCCTGGGACCACATGGTAGGTCAGCACCTTGGTCAGCATGTCGGCATCCGACACAACAGCGTTCAGGTCTTTTTCTGAAATGGCCTTGAATGCGTCATCCACCGGTGCGAAGACGGTGAACTCATCGCCGTTGAGCGTGTCCACCAGATCCACGTCCTTGTTCAGCTCGCCCGAAACGGCCTTGGTGAGGGTGGTCAGCAACGGGTTGTTTGATGCTGCCACGGCTACCGGATCCTGGGCCATGCCAGCAACGGAGCCGTCACCTTCGGGCACTGCTTCTGCGTACGCCGCACATCCTGAACCAACAAGGTTGGCGGTTGGGTCCATGGCCGATTCGCTGGCCATTCCCGAATCCTCAGATGCTTCCGGGCTGCTAGAAGCCATGCTCGATGACGAACTTTCGCTGCTGGGAGTGGACTCGGCGCTGTTGTCCATCGAGCAGGCGCTCAATCCGAACGCGGCGACCGCGGCAATCGAGAGCAGTCCCACTGTCTTGCGCTGCATGGTTTTCATGTCGAACTCCTTACCTGGCGACCCCGTTGGGCCAGTTGGTTTTCCAAACCTCTTGGTTTGGGTTTTCACAGGGCATTCGGGGCAAAGCGCTTCGCGGATTGGAACTTATTTAAAGATTTTCTGTTCCGCACATTAGGGGCTCATATCATGACTGATTGCTAGCGCTTAGCCGAGGCATAGAGCTCGTTGACGAAGCCGTTTGCTCTCTCAAGAAACTTACTTCGCTTGAGTTTCAAAGTCGGTGTCAGCAGTTCACTGTTTTCCCCTAAATCGGTAGAAAGCATAAGAAACTCTTTGACTTGTTCACTTCTTGCTACCCGCTTATTGGCTGAGCTGACGGAGTCGAGGACGACTTGAAACAAGAGCCCGTTTCTAATCCTGTCAATTGACCCTTCTGTGCGAGGCTGAAAAAGGGATGCGTCTGTAATCCCTTGGCTAGAGGCCCACTGTTTGACTGCTTCCGGGTCAATCAGTACGAGGCATCCCAAGAACGGCTTACCTTCTCCAACCATTACCGCGTGGGCAATCAATGGCTCAGTTTCGACGTATCCTTCCCATATGCTGGGGGATATTGTCTTCCCTCCCGCAGTTACTATGACATCTTTGATTCTTCCCTTCAGCGTGATGCGCCCAAGGTTGTCCAAGGATCCCAGGTCTCCTGTACGGAAGAAGCCATCGGTGAAAGCGTCTTCGTTATCTTCGGGATTGGTATATCCAGCAAATACGCCGATTCCTTGTGCGAGCACCTCACCGTCGTCCGATATTCGTACAGTGGTCCCAGGCATCGGAACTCCCACGGTTCCAGACTTGATCGACCCGGGCATATTTCCCGTTAGCGGCGCTGTAGTTTCTGTCAGCCCATAGCCCTCGATTACTGGCAAGCCAATACCCCTGAAAAAGAGGGAAACTTCTCTATCTAGGGTTGCAGCTCCTGATAGCAGGTACTCAAGACGACCGCCGACTACTTTTCTTAGACGCGAGTAGAAAATCCGATCAAAAATGAAATGTCTCATCCTAAGGCTAGGAGAAGCTTGCTTCGACGAACCGGTATCGTGTCCCTCAGCCATCGCGCCCCACTGCGTTGCCGTGTCGCTGGCCCACTTCCAAATACGATTCAGGCGTTTCTGATTGGCGGCCTGTGCTGCGGAGTCTTGGATCTTCTGTAGCACCCGTGGCACTACTACGAGAAATGTGGGTTTGAGGAATTCCAAAGACGGTATTACTTCTTTGGGTTCTGAGAGATGCGCGATGCGCATCCCGTTAGCCAAACAAATCAGCTGTAGACCACGAGCCAGAACGTGGGCCATGGGAAGGAAAATAATCGTATTTCCTGTCTCCTTAACCACTTCAGTGTAAGCGGCAGCAACATTGAGTACTAAGCCAACGAGGTTACCGTGCGTAATTAAAGCGCCCTTGGGTGCTGCCGTCGTTCCCGAAGTGTAGACGATAGTCGCTATCGTCTCTGACGTTGCCAACAATCGTCGTTCTTCAACAGCACCATCGGCGATAGATTTCCCTTCGTCAACAAGATCCTCAAGATCGAGATCGTTCCGGGTGTCCATTGTCCAGATTCTCGACCCGCATATTCCCGCGCCACTTAGCCCGCGCTCGAGAATCGAGGCGTGGTCGGTGCTTCCAGCAACTATAAATTTTGGGGAGCAGTCGGCAAGTATGGCTGTGACCTGATCAAGCGACGAAGTTTCATAAATAGGGACCACGACCGCACCTGCAAACCATGCCGCCATATCCACCTGAGCCCATTCGTAGCGTGTAGGTGACATAATCACAAGCTTGTTTCCAGGTTGCAGCCCACTAGCGATGAGCCCCTTAGCCAATGCCTGCACTTCGAGAAAAAATTCTCGAGTAGTTATTTGCTTCCAGGGGGCAGCAACGGGACCATCAGCAGATCGAACTTCGAATGCTATATGCTCAGGCGAATTCTTCAGGCGCTCCATCAAGAGATCGGTGGCATTCCTGTGCATGTGCGAAGTGGCCAATAGCGGCGTCGCAAATTCCCTCATAGCTCGTCCTTCCGGGCAGGGTAACGGTGGATATCAAATACGGACAGGACTAGCCTGCTGTGGACTACTTCTCGGTCAGGCGTCATTCAAGGTAGGCATTGTTGGGCGCTATCATCTCAGATAGGCAGCATAAGCAGGGACGAGGCAAGGTTCGCATAGCTTGGTTTCAAGCTTGTTTAGTGCGGGGCTTGGAGCCAAGCTATGCGTTCCGTTTCGACGTAACAACTAGTCAATCGAGATTAGAACGGTTTTCGTCCAGCATTCAGAATGCTTGATTTGTTCAGTCCGGCCAATTAACAGGTCGTGAACAGTTCTGGGGACGAAAGCTGTTTCTGCGATCCTCCGCCAACAGCAAGCATCTCTTAGACGATAGCCCCGCGAAGAGATGCCATGAGAAGCGTCAAGCCGCGATTCCGTCAAAAGCTTTGGCTCACCCTGTGTCCAATAGTATTGCCCGGTCCCAGAGAATATGATGAGGCGACTCTTGGATAAAAGTATCGCAGGATCACTGGATCGTCTCTGAGGGAAATTTAACGGAGGAAACCTCATAATGAAGAGCAAGGAACGCAAGGCGCTGACCGCTATGCCTGTAGTGCTTCTGCTAGGTGTGCTGCTTGCATTGTCCGGTAGTGATGGCGGGATTACATGGGGTTCGATGCCCCTCTTCGCTCTGGCTGTACTGGCGTCCTTTATAGCCCAATGGATCGCATTCATACCTTCATTCCTAAGGCAAACAGAGAGATTCTACGACCTGACCGGAACCCTGACCTATACAGCAGTCACATTGCTCCTGCTTCTCTTAGTCCCTGAAGTTCATTCAAGATCGCTGCTACTGGCATTCATGGTCCTGGCCTGGACTCTTAGGCTGGGAATCTTCCTCTTCAGCCGTGTCACTAGGGACGGCAAAGATGATCGCTTCGACCAGATCAAACCGTCTTTTATGCGGTTTCTCAGCGTCTGGACCGTTCAGGGTCTCTGGGTCTCTTTCACTGCTGCTACTGCTTGGGCTGCTATGACCTCGGAATACTCTAGTGAATTGGACGGATTCGCACTGGTCGGACTCGTCATCTGGGCGATTGGGTTGGGTGTGGAAAGCCTAGCCGATCACCAGAAATCAATTTTCAAACGCGACCCGGAAAATCAAGGGAAATTCATCTCCTCCGGACTCTGGTCCAAATCTCGCCATCCGAACTATTTCGGAGAGATTCTGCTTTGGATTGGCGTGGCTGTTGTGGCCGCTCCGGCGTTGCAGCACTGGCAGTGGGTTGTGATGATCTCACCGGTATTCGTCGCCGTGTTGCTCATCAAGATCAGCGGAATCCCGCTGCTTGAAGCGAAAGCTGAATCAAAATGGGGAGGCCGCGCCGACTATGAAACCTACAAGGAAAACACGCCGGTGCTTATTCCTAAGTTCTGGTAGGAAACGGTTTGCTGAAATAGTTGCTGACGCTCTCTAGACTCTGGCACTTCTAGAATTTGCTCTATGTGAAGTCGTCGAGATGCAAAACGAATCTAGACCAGATAAAGCGGGCTGCGCATCGTCGACAGGCGTAGGTTGCCCTGCATCGCAGGTGACAGCGCGGGCCAACCTGGCCAGTGCGAATCTGCCAACCGGCCATGCTGGATAGTGGGTCTGATTGCCACTGCGATGCTGAGCCTCGGAAATTTATGATGCTTCCGCCACTAATGCGTCGCTGGCTGATGGAACGAGAATTGTTGACCCGTTCGCTGCGGTGCAGAAGAAAACTCAAAAGACAGATGATCCGTACTGGGATCTGTTGGAGCCAAATGACGACGGATTGATGGCGCGTCGGCGAATACCGAGTATTGACGTAAAGATCCCGGTGTATCACGGTACCGCCGAAGATGTCCTTCTGGAAGGCGCAGGTCATCTTGAAGGCACAGCCTTGCCTGTAGGTGGACAAGGAACCCACGCGGTGATGACCGGGCACCGCGGTCTACCGCAGGCAGCAATGTTCACCGATCTGGATAAAGTGACCGTAGGCGATGATATTGAAATCGATGTGTATGGCCAGACTCTGGTGTATCGCATCATCGATAGTTCCGTAGTACTCCCCACTGAAACGGCATTGCTCAGGCCGCAAGCAGGCCACGACCTGATTTCGTTGGTGAACTGCACCCCCATCGGTGTCAACTCACACCGGATTATTGTCACGGCCGAACCTGTATTGCCAACTCCTGCAGATGCTGGGCAAAGTGTCGACTCTATTGGATTCCCATGGTGGGCCCTCGGGTTGGGGCTCAGCGCAACAGGTTGCCTATGGTATGTGTTCTATACCCGTTCTCAGAAGCCGGCCGCTAGAGTTTAGAGATCTGTCCTCGTCGCAGCATGACCCCATTATCTGTGAATTTCACGGCTTCAAGAAGTCGATTCGTATGGCCCGGGTCGAAAGCTCGAGACTGGAACCCACCGTTTTTCTAATCTGTCTCACTACTAATGGCGCAAACGCGGCGCTACGCCATGGGTTACAACACATAGCTGTGAGAATCTCGGACCCTTGAGTTTCCGCGGATTTTTCACCGGGGGTGTGATTGTTAACTTCGTTTGGCGGTTTCTGCGCACCTAATATTGGCGGTTCAACTGATTCCGATCACTAGCGTGGATCGCGCAGCTTCAACAACATCATCGGTAATCGTGTCCAGCTCATTGATTTTCATGACTCGCTGCATCTGTGTGAAGAGTCGATCGATCAGCCGGAAATTACCGCGCGTGATACGGGCGATCGCCGCGACAGCTTGCGTATCGGTGAAGTCCTCCAAGTCCAGAGTTTTTCCGAGGGCACGCCACTTTCGTTGCAGAACGAAATGCAGTTCATCCTGAGCAAGCGGACGGTACTCGTGAGCAAAACCAACACGGCTATAGAGCTGAGGATATCGACTGAACTGCTTTTCGATGCCAGGCATCCCAATCAGCATCAGCGCGATATTGTTCCTGTCATACCTATCTCGTAGCACTTCTAAGGCAGTGGCGTTGAGTCGCTCCGACTCGTCGACGATGATCAGCTCAACATGCTTGTCTTGATTCATCGGGCCCGTCGTGGCACCTAAAGTATCGAGATGTTGATGGATACAGATCGAGGTCCGGGTGGTGACCAGAGAGAGTTCATCCTTGATTTGCTTAGGCGTCGTCAGAACCCCTGGGGTGAAGAAGACGGTCCGCGTTTTGGCCAGATCCTTGTAGATCTGGAGGTCACTGTCCTCCCGTCGGCCCCATTCCTCTATTAACGCCTCGGCTTTCGGGCTCCAGTTGGCATAACGTTTAGCCGATAGGGTTTTGCCAATTCCAGCTTGTCCATAGCAGACCCCGATAGTCCGCTGCCGACGCACCGCATTGGCGAACTCAGTGAAGCGGCGGTGCTCCTTCGTTGCGATAAAAGTTGTTGGTCCCATTACTCGTCCTCCGCGTAAGTGCGCAGCTTCGTTTTCTTGGTTCGGTGGACCGCCGGATCAGGCTGGGGTGCCTCCGTGGTTGGTTGCCCGGCCGGTAGAAATTCCGCGACGGTGGCGATTCGTTCATTGATTTGTCCGCGCAGCTGACGCTTTCGTGCAGAGCGTGCTTTCTGGATGTCCTTAAAGGTCATGATGGATCGTTCGTGCGTGGGATCCACAGCTTTGCAGATGTGCTGGCCACGATGAAAGACCTGAATCTCGGCAACGTCTCGCGGGTCGTAGCGAAGGATGACGGATTCTCCGACATAGGCAGCCAGCAAGGGAGATATGTAGCGTAGCCCTTGGAAGTGCACCCCATCGCGGTGGACGATTCGAGGTTTGGCGACCGTGAGCAGCAGCAGGTTCAGTTCATCGATGGATTCAGGCAGACGCGGCAACCAGTCGTTGCCCTGCCACGCTTTTTGAGGTGTTTCTTTGATCTCTTGGTGTTCACGCTGGTGGTAATTCTGCCCAATGAACTCACCTAGCGCCGTGTCCAGTTCACTAATCGATAGTCCGGGTTTGGGATTGCGTACGTTGTGCAAGTAACCCGGTAGCCGGGCCAAAAGCTCGGTATTCAACGTACCGAAGAAACGCTCAATCTTTCCTCTGCCCTGTGGCCGGGTTACTGCAGAGAAAGTGATTTCGAAGTGCAGGTCTCTGGCGGCCTGCGCCATGTGGTGGCTCGTGCAATCGGTTCCGTGGTCCACGTAGAGCACATCAGGGATTCCGCACATCGGCCAATCAGCTGTCTTTTTGGGCCAGATCGCCTCACGCAACGCCAATGCCGTATTCAAGGATGAGGGAGCACCGGTGAAGATCATGTACCCGCACAGGGCTCGCGAGTAATCATCCATGATCGTGGTGAGCCACGGGCGAACCGGCCGATGACCAGTGTCAAAAACCAGAATGTCGAGCTCGGTATGATCAGCCTGCCACACCGCGTTCGGACGTTCGGCGCGGCGGCGCCAGACCAGTTCGTACTTATCGCGGTACACCGCCGCGCCTTGCTGCGCCAGTGTCATCATCCCGGGATCTATCTCGCCGACAATCGAGCGGATGGTTGAGTAGGAAACCGGTGCCCATCCCTGGTGGAGCGCCACCTTGTTAGCTTGCTGGTGGATGGCTGCCGTCGTCCTGGGCAGTTTAGCTAAGGCGAGGCCTTCGACCAGCTTCACGAAGTCGCTGGGCATCCGGCGTCCGCGTTTGCCCTGTGCCACCGGTTCCAGACCAGGCTTCCCCTGGAGCTTGAAGCTCTGGTGCCATCGCTGCAGTGTCCTCAGGCCGATATGGTGTTCCTCAGCCAAGACCGTCAGCGGCACTCCGTCTTCGACGTGTTGCCGCAGTATTTCCCAGCGTGCCGTTGCCTTGATCAGGCCGCTGTAAGAGGTTCCTGCTTTCACGGTACTGCTGCCATTCTGGTTTTGTCCCAGCGGTGCGTCCCTGCGCGGTTCGCTTCGCCGGGACATGGCCGATCACAGGCTCTTGACAGAGGCGGATTCTTGGCCCAAGTGGCGGTAGAACGTCGCGCGGCTCCAGCCAACCAGACGTGCTGCGTCTTTGGCGGTGCGTCCCCTGGCGCGGGCATCTTTGGCGATCGCGAGCTTATCGGCAATCATCACCGGGTCAGAGACCGGCCGGCCGAAACGGGTTCCGGATTGCCGGGCGGCAGCAATGCCGGCATTGACTCGTTCAACGAACAGCTCGCGCTCGTACTCGGCCAACGAGGCCAGCATGTTCAGCATCATCCGCCCGGTCGACGTGGCCGGGTCGATCCCATCGGAAATGGAGCGGACATTCACCCCGCGCTCGCGCAAGAGGTTCACGGTGTTCAAAACATCGATCAGGGATCGCCCGAGCCGGTCTACTCGCCAGACCACCACGGTGTCCCCGGACTGCGCGTACTCGAGCAGTTTCTTCATCCCGGGCCGCTCAATCGCGCTCCGGCTGCCGGACGTCACATCGGCGAACACGTCGCGTTTCTGCACCCCCGCTGCAGCAAGAGCGTCGAATTGCAAGGCCGCGTCTTGGCTCGAAGTGCTCACTCGTGTGTATCCCAAATGCCTCACCTGCCCAGTGTGACTCAACAACCCCTGTGCGGCAAGCAGGTAAGACGTTTTACGTTGGGACGAGTTTATAAGACAAATACAGCCCGCGTTTTCCAAGTATTTGATGAGACAAGTTTCTACTCTAGGTAGCGTCTCAAAAAGCTTTAGGTTTTCAAGACGCCTCGCGACCGTCAGCGGTTGGTCTGACCGCTTTCCCCTGTTGGTAGCTGCGCCACTGCGGCTGTAGTGCAGCGAACACCTGAGATTGAATCACCCGAAGTCCTCTGCTTCAGGTGGGTTTCGCTTAGGCGCAGCAGGACAGTTTGGCGATGTCGGTGGTGAAGGCCTTGGCGGCGATCCTGATGCCCTCGGCCATCGTCAGGTAGGGGCTCCAGGCGGCGGCGACCTGTGCGGTGGTCATCCCCGCTTCGAGGATGTAGACACCGGCGGCGGCCAGTTCCCCGGCGTCCCTGGCGACGGCGGAAATACCCAGGATCCGTCCGGTGCCGAGCTCGGCGACGACCTTGATGAAGCCGCGGGTGTCGCGGTTGACCACGGCTCGCGGCACGTACTCCAGGGGCAGGACCCGGCACTCGCAGCGGATCCCGGCAGCGACGGCTTCCTTCTCCGTCAAGCCGACCGACCCGATGGCGGGACTGGTGAAGGTGACCCGGGGCAGGTGCCGGTAGTCAACCTCGGCGACGGCGTCGGTGAGCGCATTGTCCACGGCCAGGGCGCCGTGGGCCGCGGCGACGTAAACGAACTCCCGGTGTCCGGCCACGTCCCCGGCAGCCCAAATGCGCGGGTTGGACGTGGCCAGGCGGGAATCAATCACGATCTCGCCCGTGGCGCCGGTCTTCACGCCGACGGCGTCAAGATTCAACCCGTCGATGACGGGGCGTCGGCCTGTGGCCACCAGGAGCCGGGATGCCCGGAACGTTTCCCTGCCGCCGGCCACGGATGCCGAGACCAGGACCCCTCCGTTGGCGTGATCGCGCTCCACAGTCTCCGCGGAGGCCCGCCGGACCACCCGGATCCCCTCGTCGGCAAAAACTTCGGCCAATGCCTTGGATGCCTCCGGTTCCTCCTGCGAGGCCAGCCGGGAACGGACCAGCATGGTCACCCGGGAACCGAGCCGGGAGAAAAGCTGCGCCATTTCCAGGGCAACATAGCCCCCGCCCATGATCAGCATTGATTCGGGGACCTCGTCCAGTTCCATCGCCGTCGTCGAGGTCAGGTACCCTGTCTCGTCCAGTCCAGGGACGGGAGGCGTCCAGGGGGCGGAGCCGGTGGCCACGAGATAGTGGTCGGCCTCGATCGTTTTTTCGGCACCGTCCGGGGAGGCGACCCGGAGTCGGGGTTCGTCCTGGGTTCCGGTGAACGAGGCCTCCCCTTCGAGCATGGTCCACCCGTGGCCGGCGGCCAGTTCAATGTACTTTTCCGTTCGCATGCTTTCCACCAGCGCGGCCTTGCTCTGGACCAGGGCCGGCATGTCCACCGGGCCCGCCGAGGCCGCCACGCCCGGGAAGCGGGCCGAGTCCAACGCCACGTGGCGGGCCTCCGCGGCGGCCAGGAGTGCTTTTGAGGGCACGCATCCGGTGTTCACGCATGTCCCGCCCACGGTGCCACGCTCCACCATCACGACGCGCTTGCCCAAGCCGGTGGCCCGGATCGCGGCCGCGAACGCGCCGCCCCCGGAACCAACAATCGCCAGATCGAACCGTTCGTTTGTCATTCCAGCTACCTCTTCCCTGTAGTGCAAAACTTCCTATGCACCATCATGAACCTTCCAGTACAGTGGAAGGTCAAGTGCGGTGACCACTGAAAGGGGAGTCAGCGAACATGAGAATCGGACAACTTGCGCAAGCGACCGGAACCACGACCAAGACCCTGCGCTTCTACGAGGATTCGGGGTTGCTTCCTCCGGCCGAGCGTCTGGCTTCCGGCTACCGGGACTACAGCGACGGTGCCGTGGGGCTGGTCGGGTTCATCCACCGCGGCCAGGCCGCCGGGCTCACCCTCGCCCAGATCCGGCAGATCCTGAAGATCCGCGAACACGGCCAGGCCCCGTGCTCGCACGTCCAAGGCCTGCTGGGGTTGCGGCTCAGGGAGCTCGATGCCCAGATCGCCGAACTGCTGGTCCTCCGGGAAAGCATTTCCCAGCTCCACGCAAAGGCGAGGGATCCGGAGCCGGACTCCTGCTCCGCCGACCAGGTCTGCCGCTACATCTGAGTGGCAGACCTGGTCGGATGGTGTCGCGGGGTGACGCCCAGCGGCACCCCGCGGGGCCATGAACGCGAAATGCCCCGGTCCCGCAGTCGGTTCACTGTCCTTCACCACGGTCACTCGGGCATCAACTCCTGCTCGACCGCCCGCGTCGCCTAACATGGGCATGGTGAAAACCCAGAACCTCATTGCACGGATGGAACACCACCAGATCGGCCTGTACCTCGTGGCCATCCTCATCGGCGGCGGCGTCGGGTTCCTTGCCCCCGGCTCGGCCGGAGCATTGGAACACTCGATCAACCCGGTCCTCGGGCTGCTGCTCTACGCAACGTTCCTGGGCATCCCGTTCGCCTCCATCGGCAAGGCCGCCAAGGACCTGCGGTTCATGGGAACCGTGCTGGTGCTGAACTTCATCGTGGTCCCCGTCGTGGTGTTCGGACTGACCCGCTTCATCGCCGGGGACCAGGCCCTGCTGCTCGGGGTGCTGCTGGTCCTGCTGGCCCCCTGCATCGACTACGTCATCGTGTTCACCGGCCTGGCCGGCGGGGCCAGCGACAGGCTGCTGGCCGCCGCCCCGGTCTTGATGCTGCTCCAGATGCTGCTGCTGCCCCTCTACCTGCTGCTTTTCGTCGGCCCCGACGTGGCCTCGGCCATCGACCCCGCACCCTTCGTCGAGGCCCTCATCGTCTTGATCCTCATTCCCCTGACGGCGGCAACCCTGACACAGGCGCTGGCGCGCAAGGCCGCGGCGGGCAGGATCATCATGGACATCATGCAGGCCCTGATGGTTCCCCTGATGATGGTGACCCTGGCGGTGGTCGTCGGTTCACAAATCACCGGAGTCGGCCAGGAAGTTGGCTCGCTGCTGGCGGTGGTGCCGCTTTACGCTGCGTTCCTGTTGGTGATGGTGCCGCTGGGAATGCTGGCGGCCAGATGGGCACGTCTCGATGTCGCCGCCACGCGTGCAGTCGTATTTAGCGGCGCGACCCGCAATTCACTGGTCGTGCTCCCGCTCGCCCTCGCCTTGCCCGAACCTCTGGCCCTGGCCGCATTGGTCGTGGTCACCCAGACGCTTGTCGAGCTCATCGGCATGGTCCTCTTCGTCAGGTTTCTGCCCCGGATCATTCGGACTGAACAACACCGTCAACCAGCCTAATTTTGCCCATCCGGGCCACTGCCGCCAAACAATGCCGTGGTTTAACCGCCGCCCCAAGTTGATAGTCACAACCGTGGGATCGGGGTTCCATGAGACGTCTTGCAACCTATAGGTTGGAAGACGTCTCACCTCGAACACGCTGTCGTTATCACGGAATTTTCAAGTCAAACGGTACCCACGCAAGTCTAAATAGCAACCAAGCAGTCTAATTTGCCCGATCTTTCAGGTTGTTAATCCACCCCGTTTCAGACATCGTGAGAATTTTCGAATCCTGCGACGAACTGAAACGTTCCGGATGCCGTGCACCAGCCGTGGCTTGGTAGCATCGCTAAATTATTCACGTACTAGAAAATCTGGGTTAGGAAGAAGACTTCCACCGTCAGGGGAACCTGCCGGTGAGAGCAAGAAAGGAAATGACCTACAACACGGCACCTGCCATCCTGTAGGCCACTCACTCATTCTCGCCGGGGCGTTGACTAACTCTGTAATAGCCCCAGAGCATTTAATCCAACTCAATGCAGCGCCTATGCGTTGCCTAGATGAGCCCGGATTCAGCTGTTGCTTCGAGGTAGTCCACAAACACGGGGTCCGTCAGGTCTCCCGCACGCATGAAGGGCCCATCTTCCGGATCTTGTTCACGGCGCGGCGGGAAACCAATGACCGCGGTGAGGTACCGGTTGAGTTTGTCTCCTGCCACCCCATAGACCTTGAAGCCGGTGATGAAACTTCCTTCGCGCTCAAGCAACACCGAGACCCGTTGTCCCAAGGCATGCTGGGCCGAAAGAACCCGATATGGGAGTTCCAGCATGTCGCCATGGAAAAGCTCCTGCCAGTAGAACTCGGCGTCTTCAACGGCATCTTCATCGACAGCGACCGGCCGCCCATTTCTTAGTTTCAGGAGAACCGCGGGATTGGTGATGGTAAACAACGCATCAATCAGGTCCTCCCGCACTTCCTCATCGAATTCGAATCCATCAGGTTCCATCAAATGAACAGGAATTCCGTAGGCCTTATAGTTGTCTTCAAGGAGCGCGCGTACCTGTGTCGGAGTCACCGAGGGCAACTTTGCGGCTTCCCACCTCTTCATCAATTCTCGTGGATCTATGGGAGCCACGGTCATTTGATCAGCTCCATCTTTTTCCTCCATCAGCATGCCTGGCCGGCAACACCGTAGAAGGCGTGTGATCCAGGACTGCGTCCTGATGGGTGGTAGTGACAATACTTCTTGGAGGAATTGGTCTTGTCTTTTTCAGGGCCAACCGGTGTTTTGCTTCTCACGCTATAAGCCACAGACCTTGCCCCGGCTTTGGTAGTTGACCATACATCACCGCTGGCTCGAGCACGCGACACGGCCTCGTTCTTCGACATTCCGTCACCAATGAGCAAGCCGTTTGTGCGGCGTACAACTTTGTAATGAGCAGGCGGATTCTTTTTCTTGCGAATAGCCTCCCTGATACCTGCAATCGCTTTGTCGGCTGCTATATAAGTTACACCAGCGATCACAACTACGGCCGAGGCAAGGAATAGAGCCTTAAAAATTGCTCCCAGTGAAGGAACTAGGATCAATGCCAGAGGAATTACCGAGTAGTCTGCTTGATCAGATCGATATTCTGATTTTTCGCCGGTATCAGGGTTTGTAACCGTAAACCAGATGAGCTCTTCATCAACCTGGAGTACATCTACCTGATAGGTTCCACTAACGATGTCCTCGCTTTCGCTTTCGACCGTGAATTCTGCGGTACCTGAATCATTGTCCAAGACGAGAGACTGTGAAATTTCTTCACCAGAATCTAGTTCGGTGGTTGTTTCAACTGAAACTTCTTCGCTGTCGATCTCGGCTTCAAGGAGTTCAAGACCTTCTTCGGAGAGTGATTCCTCAAGCGCATCCTCAGAATAAACAACGGTTTGTGTTTCTGAGGTCATTGCAGGGTCAGTAACTTCTCCACCGTGTGGCATCAGACCAAGAACGAGGCTTGGTACAAGGACAAGCCAGACTAGTACTTTCATTTTTATTCGATCCTTCTATTTTGTTGTATAAGTTCTGCTATTCCTTCGGATGGAGTTTTTCCCGCAAGAATCCCTTTAAGGATCTGATTGGCAGCAATAGCAGTCGCCACAGAGGTGCCGCTGCTACTATCGATGTCTCCAGACGATGTGACGTATGGAATGTTCTCGCCGGACAAAAAGACATCGACGTTTTTCTGCGCGCTGAAAGATGCCGGTTTTTGACTATTGTCCAGTGCGCCGATCGAAAGTACTCCGTCGAATCTGGCAGGGAATCCCGGAGACATACCCGGTCTGTTTCCCGATGCAGCGAGGATGGGTGCCCCCGTATCAACCAATTCCTGAATTGCGTCTTCAAGACTCCGGCTCGAGGTCCCAGATGTCAACGCGATAACCGTGAGATCGACGCTGGAATCTGATAACGAGGTGATGGCCTCGGTCAGTTCTCTACTACTAGCGGAAACTTCACCGGAAAGCTGCACGTGCCTAATCCGCACTCTGGAACTCCAATCAGGGCACGTTTCCGCGGTCAATTCGAGAAGGTGCGAAAGTGTGACTTCCGCGTGATGAACTGCGGTCCCAGAATTGACGACAGGTTCGTTGCTTATGCTCTGATGCTCAATATTGAAGCATTCATAGGCTGTCCCGTCAGGCAGGTGTGAGTCGATGACTGCGATTTCGATGAGATTGTCGGATCTGCTGGAGCTCGCACAGGAACAGATCAAGAGGGCCGAGGCGATAACCCATATCACTGTTAGGAGTAGGCTCTTCAATGTTAGTCCGATCACGAATATTGATGTTGTCACGCAAGATTTACCACAACGATTGACTAAGAGTGAGAACTAGAAGTATTTAATCTGCTTTATTTTCACTTTATTACCTGATATAGATTTCGTGAATCTGTGTCACCAAGAATCATGGTTGTGCTGCATTACTCGAAATTCATCCTTATATCAGGTTCACCAGAATCGTCACTAGAACCCACGAGGCCCTGCCTTGATAAGGGAGGGAAACACCAACGGATAGGTCAGACCACCAGACCCACACCTGTTGGCGGCAAGCAAGCGAGGTACACGCCCATCCTTCTGAATGTATCAATACTCGTAGAATGGATGATGTATCGACGCATAGTTTAAGGCACTGAGTTTTACGACGAAACGCACCTCTAACCCTGCTGAGTTTTCAGCCGTCAGAAATTTTCACCATAATTGTCTTTTCAGTATTTCAAAAACGACCGATTTTGGGCGGTGCCACTAGTACATCAAGTGCTGTACAGTACATCGTATGATGAACATTGAATCACGGATCGATGCGATGAACCGGCTTGGCCGCGCCATGGCCGACCCCACCCGGTCACGCATCCTCCTGTCCTTGCTGCACGAACCCGGATACCCAGCGGAACTTGCCCAGGCCCTAGGACTGAGCCGCGCCAACGTTTCCAACCATTTGACCTGCCTGCGCGGCTGCGGAATTGTCGTGGCGAAAATGGAAGGCCGCAAAACCCGGTACGAAATCACCGATCCTCACCTCACCACCGCCCTGAGCGCCCTGGTTGACGTGACGTTGGCCGTCGATGATCAAGTACCTTGCCTGGACTCTTCCTGCCCTGACTGCGCCACCAGCGCCGATCGAGAACTCGAGGAGCAAGCATGAGTTCCGCCTGCGGTTGCGATTCACCGGAACCCACCGAAGAATTCGAAGAGGAACTGCCCTGGTGGCGGGATTGGCACGTGCTCGTTCCCATAGCCTCAGGCGTTTTCTTCCTCGCTGGGCTCGTCCTTGAATGGAGCACCCACGGCGAAAGCGCCGCCATCGTGGCCTTGGTGCTGTTTTGGATCGGCCTGCTGCTGGGCGCTTTTACCTTTGTGCCCGGCGCCCTGCGAAACCTGTTCACGAAACGGAAACTCGGCATTGGGCTGCTGATGACCATCAGCGCCACCGGTGCGGTCATCCTCGGATATATCGAAGAAGCTGCAGCCCTGGCATTCCTGTATTCCATTGCCGAAGCCCTGGAAGACAAAGCCATGGACAGGGCACGCTCGGGCCTGCGCTCTTTGTTGAAGCTCGTCCCGGAAACGGCCACCGTCATCCGTGACGACGCACCGGTCGTGGTCAGTGCAGCAGAGATCAAGATTGGCGATGCCCTGCGCGTGAAGCCTGGTGAACGCTTGGCAACCGATGGCGTGGTCAGCCAAGGATCAAGCAGCTTGGACACCTCCGCTATCACGGGGGAATCAATTCCCGTGGAAGTAACCGTAGGCGACCAGGTTGCTGCTGGTTCCATCAATTCATCCGGCGCGCTAGTAGTCACTGCAACGGCAAACGGCACGGACAACTCCCTGACCACGTTGGTGAGCCTGGTCGAGCAAGCCCAGTCGGAACGTGGCGAACGGGCACGGCTCGCTGACCGCATTGCCCGCCCGCTGGTTCCCGGTGCCATCGTCCTGGCCGTACTGGTTGCTGTGCTTGGAGCGATCTTCGGCGATCCCGAAACCTGGATCACCCGCGCACTGATCGTGCTGGTCGCAGCCTCGCCTTGCGCGATGGCCATCGCCGTTCCTGTCACCGTTGTTTCCGCCATCGGAGCTGCCAGCAAGTTCGGTGTCATCATCAAAAGCGGAGCAGCCTTCGAACGGCTTGGTTCCCTGCGCCGCATCGCGGTAGATAAAACTGGAACACTCACACGCAATCAGCCAGTGGTCACGCAAGTCCAGACCGTTGATGATGCGACTCGCGAAGAGGTGCTCGCCGTTGCTGCCGCCCTGGAACAGCACAGCACCCACCCTCTAGCTACGGCCATCACCGCAGCAGTACCCGCGATACCGGAGGCAGCGGCGGTTAACGAAGAGCCAGGACACGGCATTACCGGCGTCCTGGATGGTGTTCAGGTCGGGGTCGGCAGTCCTCGATGGATTGCCCCAGGATCGCTTGCTTCCGCTGTTGAATCCATGGAGGCCTCCGGGCAAACCTGCGTCATGGTCACCCGTGCAGAGCAGGTCATTGGCGTGATCGGCGTGCGCGATGAACTACGCCCTGAAGCGGCCGAGGCAATTCGAGACCTGCATAACCAGGGAATCGACGTGGTGATGCTCACCGGCGATAACTCCCGTACTGCCCACGCGCTGGCTTCAATCGCCGGTATAGACACCGTTCATGCCGAACTGCGACCTGAAGACAAGGCCCGTGAAATCGCTTCGTCGGTGCAGCAGGTTCCTACAGGGATGATCGGTGACGGGATCAACGATGCCCCTGCCTTGGCTAGCGCTACCGTGGGGATTGCGATGGGCGCTACCGGTGCCGATGCCGCCATAGAATCAGCCGACGTAGCCTTCACCGGCCATGACTTGAGACTGATCCCGCAAGCCTTGTCCCATGCGCGACGGGGCCGAGCGATCATGAATCAGAACATCATCTTGTCAATGGCGATCATCGTTGTCCTGCTGCCCTTGGCTATTACCGGAGTGCTTGGATTAGCTGCGGTAGTGCTGGTACACGAGGTGGCAGAAGTCATCGTGATTGCCAACGGCCTTCGTGCTGCCCGCGTCCACCGCAAGCAGCTCACACAGCAATCTGGCAACGACCTGCATTAGCGCTGGTTTCGTTGCTGTTGAAGGCGGGGCACTATTTCCACCAGGAAATTAGCACCCTGCCTTCAACCATTTAGAACCAAAGTGAATCGCGCTAAGCGATGCGCCATTTTTACTGGTAATAAACCGCCAATTGAAACTAACAGTCACACACCGGGGGAGTGGTATCCGTTGAGACGTCTTGCAACTCTTGGGTTACAAGACGTCAGGAGTATTGCACTTGGGGATCCTTCGCTCAGATATTCGATCGAACGGAGGCATACGGACATCCGAGTCTCAGCACTGATGTGGTGAACGTTTCAGATTTGCCTGCGCATAATGGACCGGCTAGTGCGGCTGTGGTGGCCAGGCATCCGGCTGGTCACCACAGTCGCTTGCGGTCAGTTGCCGAGTTTGCTCTTCAGCGCGGTGATAGCGGCCATCGCCGCGGTCCACAGGGTGGGTTCGGGCACGGGGACGAACCGCGGCGAGTGGTTGACCGGCATGGTTCCGGAGTCCACCGTGTTTTGGTCGAAGCCCCCGAAGAACCAGAACACCGAGGAGATCCCCAACGAGCCTGGCAGAATGCCGAAGTCCTCCGAGCCCATCTTTGGCTCGGCCTCCTTGACGTTATCGGTGCCCAGCGCGCTCCGCAGAGCCACGGTAAGTTCCGCCGTTGCGTGCGGGTCATTATAGTTGTGCGGGACACGGGAAAGTTCCTCAATAGTCGGTTCCGGTGCACCTGATGCCGCGGCCTCGGCGGAGATGATGCGGCGGATCGCGGCAAGACCCCTTTCGCGGGTGTCCTTGTCCATGGTGCGCACGTTGAGGGTGAACTCTGCGGTGGCCGGGATAATGTTCTCCTTCAGCCCGGCATGGAAGGTGCCCACGGTCACGACAGCGGCCCGACGTGGGTCGATCTCGCGGGCAACGATGGACTGCAGGCGGGTTACGATGTGCGCGCCCAGCACGATCGGGTCGATGGAGTCCTGCGGCTGAGAGCCGTGAGACTGTTCCCCGAACAGGGTCACCTTCCAAGAGTCAGCGAACGCCATAGCCGGTCCGCCAACCACTTCGACCGTCCCGGCGAGCCCGGGCATCAGGTGCTGGCCGTAGATGATTTCCGGGTGAGGGGCCTGGTCCCAGAGTCCATCATCTACCATGGCTTGCGCCCCGGCGCCAGTCTCCTCGCCGGGCTGGAAAATCAGCACGAGGGTCCCAGACCAGTTATCACGGTCGGCAACCAGCACCTCCGTTGCAGTCATGAGCGCGGCAACGTGGGTGTCGTGTCCGCAGCCGTGCATGACGGGTACCTCGGTGCCGTCAGGCAGCGTGCCGCGGGCGGTGGAGCGGTAGTCGACCTCGGAGTCCTCCTGGATCGGCAGGCCGTCCGTGTCCGCACGGAATCCGACGACGGGCCCCTCCCCGTTTCGCAGTATGCCCACCACACCGGTGCCGCCGCAGCGGAAATTATCGATGCCGAGGGTGTTCAAGCGGGCCTCGATGAACTCCGCGGTGCGATGTTCCTGCATGGATAGCTCGGGGTGCGCGTGCAGGTGGTAGTAGAACGCGAGCATGCGTTCTCGCACTTCTGCGGACAGCTCCGGGTAGCGGTCGGAGGTGGCGATGGTATTGGTAATGGTTTCGTTTTGCACGGTGACCTTTCGGCATTGAGGGCGTGCCCGGAATCGGGCCGGTCGGCGGTTCTGTGTGGCTATGGGTGGTGGACTGGCCAAGTAATCAGCAAAACCTTGGGGTTCCGTCTATCTCAGTGGCTCGTGAGGAAATTAAGCTAGACCGCTGCGCGGAGGTGGCGCATCATACTGCCCGGTTGAAACACACAAGTTGAGGTACTCCGACCGAGACGTAGACCGACTCGAATGGAGAACTGCAAGAGATTGGAGCGTGCGTCTGAATCATTGATTCATGTCTTTGCCCTTTGTCTCAGGAAGGGATCGGACGACAGCCGCACTAGTGAATAGAAGCGCCACGGCGTAGAGATTGAACATCCAGGGCTGCCCCACGGCTTCGCTGAACAGCGTTTGTAGATACGGGGCAGTGCCACCAAAGACTGCAACGCACAAGGCATAGGGCACGGCGACTCCAACAGTGCGGATGTGAGGGGGGAACATCTCTGCATACACTGCCGGGGTGATGGAAGTGATAGCGGCCACGAAGATAAGCATCACCGACATTGATACTCCAAGTTGCCATGCCGCGTCCCGAATAATCCACGTCATGGGGAAGTGCAGAGCCGCTGCTCCCAGGAGGCCGATCAACATCACCGGCTTTCGTCCAATCCGGTCGCTCAATCTTCCCCACAGGGGGAGGGCAGCGATGAAAACAATGTTCGCCAGTGTCGCAGCCAAGAGGGCCGGTCCAGAAGCGATATTGAGACTGGTAATGGCGTGTGCGGGAGCATTAACAGACCACACGTAGAAGATGATGGTTGCACCCACAGTCATGCCGACAACCTGGAAAGCTTGCTTGCGGTGTTCGACAATCGAGGTCCAGAGCGATGGTTTAGCGACGGCGTCAACATGCTTGTTGCGAATGCCTTCGAAAGCTTCGGTTTCGGACATGCGCGCTCGCATGAAGAGGCCGTAGAGGCCGAATACTGCGCCGATGAAGAATGGAATGCGCCAGCCGAAGGTGGCCATTTGATCTACGGTAAGAAGCCCCGTGAGAAGGGACCCCAAGAGCGTTCCGAAGATGACTCCGACCGTGGCAGCGATGTAGATAATGGATGACCATAGGCCGCGACGTTCACGCGGGGCAACTTCGGCCAGATAGGTCTGGGCAGAGGGAAGTTCCCCACCGTGTGCGAGGCCTTGGAGGAGCCGGGCGACCAGAAGCAGAATTGGGGCGAGAACGCCGACCGCCGCGTAGGTCGGTGTGAGACTGATTGCCAGGCTGCCTAAGGCAGCGAGTCCGACTGCGATTGTCATGGAAGGCTTGCGTCCGATCCTGTCGCTAACCCATCCGAAGATGAGGCCGCCAAATGGACGGGCGACGAATCCCACGGCAAAGATGGCGAGGGTCGCAAGAATGGCCGAGGTCGGATCGTTGGGGTTGAAGATCTGTGTGGCGAAGAACGGGGCGAAAATCGCGTAAACGGCCCAATCATAGTATTCAACGCATAGGCCAACGCCGGTGGTGAGGGCCGAACGGCGTGGGGATTGGGATGGCGGTTGCGGTCGTCCTGTGCGGATGTTGGAGGAGGCCTTCATAGTCATATCTAGCTCCAGGGTGGTTCGTAGGGAAGAGGGAATAATTGTCGGGGATCAGATCGGTCAGTAGTTGCTGGACGATGTTGATCGAGTCCACGGGAACCCGATCGTTGACGTCGTAAAAGGGATCGGAAGCCGAATTTCGCTGAAATTTTCAGCGGATTACACTTCACTCGTTGCTGCCGATTGCCCCTCTAGGTACGGGAGTGCAGGGCCTGCTGGGTCATACGCAGCATCTCATCTGTAAGGATCGATTGGGAGATCGCGAAGTTCAGTCTCGCGTGTACAGCGCCACTGTCTCAGTCCAGGAAGTCGGTAGTCAGGATGGCAGACACAATGTGCGTGAGTTTTCTGCGGTGAGTTTGCTCATGTGTGCCCCAAATTCTTGGCCAGCGCGTAAATACGCCTCTGGTTCCCTTGTGTGGATTGATTTGGGGCGAATGACCCCAACTGGCACCCAAAGTGATTTTAGTCACTGTTGAATAAATGGAACACTACACAAAAACGGAACAACATTCCACAATTTTTAAATAAATAGGCACATTTCGTCCTAATGCTTGCGTTTGAAGCGTAAAGGGTTCTTATAATGGAGCAGTGTTCCGACTGATGGCCAATATGTATTGGCTTCCGAGAATTTTCATATTTCTGATATGTATCCGAGGGCTGATGATTGCCAGTTGATGCATGCGGATCAAAATCAATAAGGGAGCCAGTATGTGCCTCGTAGAAACCCAGTTAGATATCGTCAACAGGGTCGAAGCCGATGTCCCGCGAAAGACTTTCGAAGCGGTGACAGGCGACCGAAATCTTGGAAAGTTCACGTTTAAAGCTCATGGCACTTGCGCTGATGGTGTAAGTCTCGCATCTGAGACCGGAACCACCGCGCAGGGCGGTGTTCGTGATGAATCACGAGTCAATAAATTTTCGTTGAAGGGCGACGAGTCAGCGGCTCTCGTGGGCGTGGATATTGCAGCTTCCCTGTCGAGTACGTCCTGCAGGGACTTGCCGCCTGCTGCGTTGCAACCGTTGCCATCAAGGCTGCAGATGCTGGAATCACCCTTCGTACATCATCTAAATCTGCGATTCAACCGCTAAATTATGCTACCAAGCTCATGTCTAAGCGGCGTTGGGATTGCTTCCGAGCAATCGTATGAGCGAGGTTTTTCGTGGAGTTCCGAACGGTTTGTCCGGCCCGGGGTGCATTTCTGCGAATAGTTCGAAGAGCCGCCTACGCGCGTTCTCCTCCACCGCAGCGCCTCTGCGACGTCGTGCACCTCAACTAGTACAAAAACGTCTAAATTCCATCCGTATCCAGGACGGAGTTGTTCCCAGAAATTGACTCGATAGCAGGGTGAATCCTCTGACTCGTGTGGTTCGGCCTGGACTGTTTCCATGGTGTTCATGGCCCCAATATACAAACGTGCATTGGGGCACTCCGGTGAAGCTTTGACGTCTGCGCGGCATTCAACCGTCGGAGCTGATAGATGGCGTCCAAGTTATTTTCCTCAGGGCAGGATGTCTGTGGTGCTAAACAATGCCGTGATTTAACCACCAAATAAAGGTCGCTGTCATGGATTCGGGTAATCCCGTAATGAGTGTGTCGAAGGCATACGTTATGAGTCCCCTTGCACCAGAGCTGCACCACCAGGGTTGGAATATTTTTACACGATGTAGAAATGTAGCACCCGGTCTGGAATACTTGGAACCGTGCGCAAATCTTCCCGCTCAACACGTGCTCTCAGAGGCACCGCCGCCGCGCTCTTCGCGACGTTCGTTTCTCTGACCTCACACGTGCTCGCGGGAGGAGCTGTACCGGAAGTCCTGAATGTCGCATTACCTTTATCGCTTTCGGTCCTCGTATGCATGTTGCTTAGCGGCAAAAGGTTCACGCTCAAGCGACTTGCTGGCATGGTGGGGTTCAGTCAGGTGATCTTCCATCTTCTGTTCTCGATGGGCGCCGAGGACTCCTCGATATCGACCGCTGAGCAGGCCCTGCATGCGCATCATGGAATGTCCATGACCGTCGATGTAGCCACTTCAACTAACGTTGCCGCCATGAGCCATGGCGATAACACTATGCTCTTGGCCCATCTTATGGCGGGCCTAGCTACAGTTCTCGTCCTGCACCGCAGTGAGCAACTATTCATTGTGGCCTCTGACATCGTTGATTTGTTCACCTGGAAACTGCTGTGGCGGATTATTAAATTCGTCTATCAGCCGGTTCTGCCACAGTCAGTTCCTACCGAGCTACGCGAAATCCCTGCATACACAGTGGCCGTATATGCCACCTCTATTGTTCGCAGAGGACCACCGGCACTAACAACGGTGTAAGGTCACCCTTGCATACGACACACGGTCTGAGACCCGTTCCGCTCCCCCTTTCTAGTGAACCGGCGGGTTGTTTTTCATGACCGTCAATGGATGATTTGCTGATTCTTCTCCTCTAGCGCAGCCTCGATAGGTACTTGGTCGCAACGATTCTCGCTCTAGCCACCAGCGATATGAGCTGGTATTTCTAGAGACTCCCGGATCAGCCGATGGTCGTATGCCGAAGGCTCTTACATCGCACTTTTACACGGCCTTTTGATCAAGGCCACTCTTTTACTTTGCTGTGCCCAGCGCCAGATGCCTTAACAACCTGTGGGCATCTCCCTGGTTTGCAACTGCGCAGCACCACTGCTTTGAAGCATCAACTGGCGCTTCCCTCATTTTCTTAGGAACAACCGTGAAAACCTCTTTTGCCCTGCGCACCATTGCCCTGTCCTCTGCCGTATTAATCGCCTTGGCAGGTTGTGCTGCCAATCCCGCTGAAAACAGCAGCTCCACCCCGGCCGGTGCCTCCATCACAATGACCGATCCGTGGGTGAAAGCTGCCAACGAAGGAATGTCCGCAGGATTCGGCACCATCAAAAACACAGGAGAACAAGATGTTACTGTCACCTCGGTGACCAGTCCCGCCTCCACTGATCTGGAACTACACGAAACATTGGCTAACGAATCCGGAGCCATGGTGATGCGTGAAAAGACTGGTGGTTTCACCATCCCCGCCCACAGCGAATTACACCTGGAGCCAGGAGGGAATCACATCATGCTCATGGATCTGACCGAACCACTGCAACCAGGCAGTGAGGTGCGTATGACCCTGAAATTCTCTGATGAGACCACCTTTGATATCACCGCGCCGGTGAAGGACTTCGCAGGAGCAAATGAAAACTATGAAGGCTCCGAGCACGAGGGCATGGAGCATAACGAGATGAAGATGGATGACTCGGCTTCGGAAAGCGCTCACGATCACTAATGCCCTATGCAAAGACATCCACTACGACACGCCCTAGCCGGCGAGGGGTACTGTTCGGCGGGGCCGCCGCGGGCCTGGGGGCGATTGCTGCTCTCGGGGTCGATTCGCTGACCAGCACTGCTGCGCCGGCTGGTGCTTCGGAGCCATTGCACGGCTACAGCATGATTCCCTTCTACGGTGCCCATCAGGCAGGGATCACCACCGAGCCTCAGACCCATGCAACCTACATCGCATTGAACTTGCGAGATGCTCTTGACCGTGAATCCTTAGGCCGTCTGTTGCGCTTGCTCAGCGACGATGCGGCAAGGCTGACTCAAGGTCAGCCGGCCCTAGCGGACACTGAGCCTGAACTGGGCGTGGTTCCCGCACGCTTGACCGTGACCTTTGGATTCGGGCCGAAGCTCGTGGAACTTGCTGGGTCTTCGGGCGCAGAGATCCAGCCACTACCGAAGTTCACCATCGATCAGCTTGAGGAGCATTGGAACGGCGGAGACCTGGTGCTGCATATCGCTTCCGATGATCCTCTGACCGTTGCTCATGCTCAGCGGATGCTGCTCAAGGATGCTCGCCGGTTTGCCTCGGTGAAATGGGTGCAAACCGGGTTCCGCCGCTCCCGGGGATCCGAAGCCAGTGGCACCACAATGCGCAATCTGTTCGGGCAAGTCGATGGAACCGTCAACCCTCAACCCGGGACTGAGGATTTCAATGCTCTGGTGTGGAGCGCGGATGGGAGTACCACCATGGTGATTCGACGTATCCGCATGGACGTTGATACATGGGATGAGCTGGACCGTTCCGGCCGGGAGTTCAGTATCGGGCGTACCTTGGCTAACGGGGCGCCAACCACTGGAACCGCAGAACATGATGAGCCAGATTTCGCGGCGACGAATGAGTTGGGACTGACCGTTATCGCCGCTCATTCGCATATTCGACGAGCCCGCTCGGAGAACACCGATGAAAGGATTTTCCGGCGCGGATACAACTACGACGACTTACCGGGCGGGAACGAAATCTCCAATTCCGGGCTGATCTTCGTGTCCTACCAAAAGAGCGTGGCTAAGCAATTTACCCCGATGCAACAACGCTTAGCGGACCTTGACGCGCTGAACCAATGGACCACGCCCATTGGATCTGCTGTCTTCCTGGTCCCGCCGGGATGCGCTGAGGGAGGCTTCATCGGTGAAACACTTTTCTCGTCCTAGCTACCGCCACCTGCATTCTTCATGCTCTTCCCCCAAGGATCATTCATGACGCTTTTGGAAACTACAACCCCGGAATCACGACCACCGTCCGTCCCGCCGAGGACTGCCCGCAAAGGCTGGTTCGGGCAGCTGCTACTGAGACTGCACTTCTACGCAGGAATCTTCATCGGCCCGTTCATCCTCGTGTCTGCCGTCAGCGGCGCTTTGTACGCGATCACACCCCAAATCGAACAAGCGATCTACTCCAAGGAGCTTCACGCGCCCGTTGCTGATTCCTACTTGCCACTGGCTGATCAAGTGGAAACAGCCAATGCCTATATGGGCGGTGGTGACGCGCTAGTGGCCGTCCGCCCGGCCCCGAACCCCGGGGATACCACCAGAATGATGTACGCCGACGAGAATCTTGGTGCCAGCGAAACCAGAGCCATTTTTGTTGACCCTGCTACCGCGGAAATCCGCGGTGATCTCACCGCCTACGGGACCAGCGGTGCCCTTCCGCTGAGAACCTGGATTGACCATTTGCACCGCAACCTGCAGCTTGGTGAACCGGGACGACTTTATAGCGAACTGGGAGCCTCCTGGTTGGGTGTTATTGCCCTTGCTGGATTGGGTTTGTGGATCTTGAGGATCAAGAGAACGAGACGCAAAAAGGATCTCATCCGCCCCAATATCAAAGCCACTGGCTATCGTCGGCTGGCAAGCTTGCACGGATCCCTTGGCATCTGGATCCTGCTCGGGGCGTTCTTCCTTTCCGCTACCGGTATCACGTGGTCGACCTACGGCGGTGCGAACGTCAGTGAGCTGCGTAGCGCACTAAGCTGGGGTACCCCCGCGGTGGCCACCGATTTATCAGCCGCCGAAGATAGTGCCAGTGATGAGCACGCCCATCACCACGGGGCCGCCGTTGCTCCAATCGGTGAGTCGGTGAATCCGGCAGCTTTCGACACCATGCTCTCCATTGCCCAAGAAGTGAACGTTAATACCGGGCTGGTTGAGATCAAGCCTCCTGCTGCGGAAGGGAAAGCATGGGTGGTGCAAGAAATTCAACGGTCCTACCCAACTGAGGTTGATGCAACCTCTATTAATGGTCAAAGTCTAGAAGTGGTTGACCGTGTTGATTTCAAGGACTTCAGCCTCGCTGCGAAACTCTCGCGGTGGGGCATCGATATCCATATGGGATCCATGTTCGGGGTGCTGAATCAGATCCTGCTGTTCCTTCTCGCATCCGGGATCACCACCATGGTGGTTCTTGGTTACGTAATGTGGTGGAAACGCCGTCCAATCAATAATCCTGCACGACGCATGGGCAAAACTCCTTCCCGTGGCGGATTGACCCGTGCCCCATGGTGGGGAACTCTGCTGGTGCTATGTGCGGCTGTCGCTGTAGGGGTTTTCTTGCCGCTCATGGGAATCAGCCTCGCAGCGTTTCTCCTAATTGATGTGATTGTTGGCCGGATGCAACGGGCTAAAACTAAACGTCTAGCCCCCGAATAAGAATCAATCAGCACCTTGTCTGAACTGTGCCCTCGGCCTGTTGCCCGGAGTGCCTAATAGCCCCAGAATCTATTGATGTGAACTGGGTCCCAAAAGTTGGACGAGCTAAATAATAGTCCTGCTTAGGCTGCAAGGGTATGGCATCGATATTCCATCGGCGTCATACCCT
>NZ_SOBS01000015.1:0-50360 GCF_004365035.1 Arthrobacter sp. JUb115
TGAGGGTGTGGGAGAGTAGGTCACCGCCGGACTTAACTTGAGTAGATGGTTTGAGGCCCTGGTACCGTTTGGTGCCGGGGCCTCACCTGTTTAACTTGACTATTTAAGCCGTACGCGCATCGGCCGTCCTCACCCTTCCTATCTTCATGGAAGTAGATAAGGTGTGTAGTAGAAATAACAAGATCTTCTACACGAGGGGCTTTCCTTGACCACCGAGACTACGAGTCCACTGACATACCGCGACGATTCAATTCGTCCCCAGGACGATCTCTACCGCCATAGCAATGGCAAGTGGTTCGAGACAGCAACAATTCCAGGAGATCAAGGAATTTACGGTTCCTTCATGGAACTCCGCGACCAGGCTGAGGCTGCGGTCCACGGAATCATTAATGAAGCAGTGCAGAAGGTCGATTCCGGTGCAGAAACTGACGCCGCCACCCAGCGCATTGCCCGCCTCTACAGCTCATTCATGAATGAAGCCGTTATCGAAGAACGCGGTGCCGATCCGGTTGCTGTCTTCTTGAATACTATTTCGGATATCCAGAGCACCGAACAACTGCTCGAAGTATGCGGTTTCTTCCAGCGCAAAGGCATCAGCGGCTTCATGGATATCGGCGCGATGAACGACGCCGGCAATCCGGACCGGAACCTGCTGACCTTCCTGCAAGGCGGACTGGGCCTGCCTGATGAGTCCTACTATCGCGAAGAGCAGTTCGCTGAAACCGTATCCGACTACCAGGACCACCTTGGCCGCCTGCTGGCCCTTGGCGGTATTGCTGATGCCGAAGCCGCGGCCGCACATGTCGTAGCGCTCGAGAAGGCCATGGCCTCGCATCACTGGGACCGGGTCAAGGTCCGCGATGCTCAGGCACGCTACAACCTGATGTCCGATGAGGAGCTTTCCGCGCTTTTCCCGGGTGTGAGGACCTGGCTGGCTGGCGCCGGCATTGAGCCGAAGTACTACAGCGAAGTTGTCGTCTGGCAGCCAAGCTACCTTCAGGGATTGTCTGAGCTATTCGGCTCCCAGCCGCTGGATGCCTGGAAGAACTGGTTGCGGGTCCAGGTGCTGCGCTCCTTCGCTCCCTACTTGTCCAGCGCATTCGTCAATGAGAATTTCTCCTTCTACTCGGCCAAGCTCGGTGGCGTGGAACAGCTCAAGGAGCGCTGGAAGCGAGGTGTCGCATTCACCGAAGGTGCTGTAGGCGAAGACATCGGCCAGCTGTACGTGGCTGAGCACTTCCCTGCAGAGGCCAAGGACGCCATGGACGCGCTGGTTCAACGGCTCATCGAGGCTTACCGCATCTCGATCAGCGAACTGTCCTGGATGGGCCCGGAGACCATCGAAAAGGCACTGGATAAGCTTTCCAAGTTCCGTCCGAAGATCGGCTACCCGAACCAATGGATCGACTACTCTGCCATCCAGGCTGATGAACTGGACGTCATCGCGAATATTGCCTCGGCGAACGAATTCGAGTTCGCTCGTGAATTGAAGAAGATCGATGACGGGGTGGATCGCGAACTGTGGTTCATGTTCCCCCAGACGGTGAACGCCTACTACCACCCGCTGCTGAACGAAATCGCGTTCCCAGCGGCAATCCTGCGCCCGCCATTCTTCGACGTGAACCGCGATATCGCTTCGAACTTCGGTGGCATCGGCGCGGTCATCGGCCACGAAATCGGCCACGGCTTCGATGACCAGGGCTCGCAGTTCGATGGCACTGGCCAGTTGACCAATTGGTGGACCGATGAGGACCGGGCTTCCTTCGAGAAGCTGACCGCCAAGCTGGTGGACCAGTACAACGCGCTGTCCCCTTCAGAAGCCCCGGAACACAACGTCAACGGTGCACTGACCTTGGGCGAGAACATCGGCGACCTCGGAGGCCTGGGCATTGCCTACAAGGCCTACAAGCTCGAGTTGGCCGCCCTTGGCATACAGGAAGATGAAGTGATCGACGGCATCACAGGAGACCAGCGCTTCTTCTACTCCTGGGCCGAATGCTGGCGCACGCTGATTCGTCCGGAGACCGCGGTAGTACGCGTGACCACCGACCCGCATGCACCCGGGGAGTTCCGCTGCAACCAGGTTCCGAAGAACCTGGCATCCTTCCACGAGGCCTTCGGCACCAAGCCCGGCGATGGCATGTGGCTGGATCCAGCTGACCGCGTAGAAATCTGGTAAACCGCATAACTGAATGGATAGGGCAGGGGCAAAGCCAGCTTTGCCCCTGCCCTATCCTGCGTTACGGGCCAAGATCACTGTGTAAGGCTGATCATGAAGGGCTTCAACTGCACGCCATGACACGTAGAATGGTCTATTGTGACTTCCGAAAATAATTCCGCACAGGCCCCAGATCCAAACGATCAGCGACAGGTGCGCACCGATAAGCGCAACCAGCTGCTGGCCAAGGGCGAGGAAGCCTACCCGGTAGGCATAGCTCGCACCCACTCGTTGCAGGAAATCCGCGACAAGTACGAGCACCTCGAAGCTGGTGAAGAGACCGAAGACGTCGTCGGCATTGTCGGCCGCATCGTTTTCATGCGCAACACCGGCAAGCTGTGCTTCGCCACCTTGCAGGAAGGCGGCCAGAAGGGCGAAGGGGTTCGCCTGCAGGTCATGCTCTCGCTTGCCAACGTTGGCGAAGAGCGCCTGGCCCAGTGGAAGTCGCTCGTCGATCTGGGCGACCATGTGTTCGTGACCGGCAAGGTCATCTCCTCGCGCCGCGGCGAGCTGTCCATCATGGCAGACGCTTGGGAAATGGCTTCCAAGGCCCTGCGCCCACTGCCGGTGCTGCACGCCGATCTGAATGAAGAGACCCGCGTGCGCCAGCGCTACGCCGATTTGATCGTGCGCAACGAGGCCCGCGAAATGGTCTACAAGCGCGCCGCGATCGTCCGCGCCGTACGCAACACCCTGGAGAACCGCGGCTACGTCGAGGTTGAGACCCCGATGCTGCAGCTGGTTCACGGTGGCGCTTCGGCCCGTCCATTCAAGACGCACCTGAACGCCTTTGACCAGGAAATGACCCTGCGCATCGCAACCGAGCTGTACCTCAAGCGGTGCGTCGTTGGCGGTGTTGACCGCGTCTTCGAAGTGGGGCGCATCTTCCGCAACGAGGGTGTCGACTCGACCCACTCGCCGGAATTCACCACCTTGGAATCCTACGAAGCCTACGCCGACCAGTACGTCATGGCCGATCGCATCAAGGAAATCATTCTCAATGCCGCTGATGCCATTGGTGCCGGCCGCACCATCGAGACCCCCAAGGGCACCGCTAACCTGGACGGCGATTGGCGCTGGGTCAGCGTCTACCCTGGCCTGTCTGAAGCTGTCGGCGTGGAGATCACCCCGGAAACCGATGCTTCGGTGCTGCGCGAAGTCGCTGCGAAGCACGAAGTGAAGATCGATCCGGCCTGGGGCGCCCAGAAGCTGGTCATCGAGCTGTTCGGCGAAATCGTCGAGCCGACCTTGATCGATCCGACCTTCGTGTGCGACTACCCGCCACTGGCACAGCCGCTGGCACGCCCGCATCGCTCGAAGCCGGGAGTCATCGAGGCCTGGGACCTGATCATCGGCGGCATGGAGCGCGGTACCGCGTTCTCCGAGCTGATTGACCCGGTGATCCAGCGCGAGCGCCTGACCGAGCAGTCCCTGATGGCTGCTGGCGGCGATCCGGAAGCAATGCAGCTTGACGAAGACTTCCTTCGTGCATTGGAATACGGTGCACCGCCGATGGGCGGTATCGGTTTGGGTATCGATCGTCTGGTTATGCTTTTCACCAACGTCGGTATTCGTGAAACTATTCTGTTCCCACTCCTAAAGCCGGAGGCATAGGAATGCCATATATTGAGGCGATCGTCCCGACAATCGGCCTGGCGCTGCTTTTCTGGTACGTGATGAAAGCAATTACAAACGCGGATCGAAAAGAACGCCAAGCTGAAGCTGAAGCTGATGCGCTAATTCAAAATCGCTCGGATTCTAATAATCCAGTAAACGAGAATTAGTCTTTCCTGAAAGAACCTTGTGAATTCTGATGATAATTAGAGTTTAGTGCGGCTATTTGTATATGCTTGTTGTTTGAAATGGGCTGATGATCGAATGTCAGTTGGTCCAGTACATTCAAGCTCGGAGGAATTCCTAAATGGCACGTCAGGTTCAAATTGCCCTGATCGACGATATTGATGGTAGCGAGGCGACTGAATCTATTGCATTCAGCGTCGCTGGTCAGCATTTTGAAATCGACCTGAACGACGAGCATGCTGCTCAGTTCCATGCAGCCATCGAGCCGTACATCGATGCGGCGCGCTCGTCGAAGCAGACTGCAGCGAGCGAAGCTCCAGCAATCCGCGCATGGGCGAAGGAAAACAACATCAAGGTCAACGCACGCGGACGCCTTAATGCAGAAGTTGTAGATGCCTACAATGCTGCAATGCGCAAGGGCGGACGAAACCGCGCGAAGTAATTTGCGAGGTTTTCAACAAGTCTCAATATAAGAGCCGGCACGCAATGCGTGCCGGCTCTTATTCTTATAACGACGTTCGTAATTCATCCAATACCTTCATTGAACATCGCAATATTGGCGAGCCAAGTAAATCTGGAAATTAATTGCACCTCAATTACGGATTTCCGGTACCAGGGGACCGCTTCGGTTATCCCTGTGGCGAACAAGGGCGCATTGCCGGCGCTTGGTGCGTAGCATCGAATTATTGGTAAGCAAGGAGTGTGCCGAAGATGTTTGAGAGATTTACCGACCGTGCCCGTCGAGTTGTCGTGCTCGCCCAAGAAGAGGCGCGCATGCTCAACCACAACTACATCGGCACCGAGCACCTGTTGCTCGGTCTAATCCACGAAGGCGACGGTGTCGCCGCAAAGGCGCTTGAGTCGCTGAATATTTCGCTGGGTGCCGTTCGTGAGCAGGTTCAGGAGATTATCGGCAAGGGCCAGCAGGCGCCTTCCGGTCATATCCCGTTCACTCCTCGCGCCAAGAAGGTTTTGGAGCTCTCGCTGCGCGAAGCGCTGCAGCTGGGGCATAACTACATTGGTACCGAGCACATCCTGCTCGGCCTGATCCGCGAGGGCGAGGGCGTCGCAGCCCAGGTCCTGGTGAAGCTGGGCGCTGACCTCGGTCGCGTGCGCCAGCAGGTCATCCAGCTGCTCTCGGGCTACCAGGGCGGCAAGGAAACTGCCTCCGCTGGCGTCAGCTCGGGCGGACAGCAGGAAGGCACCCCGGCAGGCTCGGCGGTGCTCGACCAGTTCGGCCGCAACCTCACCGCAGCTGCCCGCGAGGGCAAGCTCGATCCAGTGATTGGCCGCGAGCACGAGATGGAACGCGTCATGCAGGTCCTCTCGCGCCGTACCAAGAACAACCCGGTGCTGATCGGCGAGCCTGGTGTCGGCAAGACCGCAGTCGTCGAGGGCCTGGCCCAGTCGATCGTGCGCGGCGATGTGCCCGAGACCATCAAGGACAAGCAGCTGTACACCCTGGACCTCGGTTCCCTGGTGGCCGGCTCCCGCTACCGCGGCGACTTCGAGGAACGCCTGAAGAAGGTCCTCAAGGAAATCCGCACCCGTGGCGATATCATCCTGTTCATCGACGAGATCCACACCCTCGTTGGTGCTGGTGCCGCCGAGGGCGCCATCGATGCCGCGTCGATCCTCAAGCCGATGCTGGCTCGTGGCGAACTGCAGACCATCGGTGCCACCACCTTGGATGAGTACCGCAAGAATATCGAGAAGGATGCAGCGCTTGAGCGCCGCTTCCAGCCGATCCAGGTCAAGGAGCCTTCGGTAGAGCTGACCACGCAGATCCTGCGTGGCCTGCGCGACCGCTACGAGGCGCACCACCGCGTGACCATCACCGATGGTGCACTGCAGGCCGCTGCCACGCTGGCGCACCGCTACATCTCCGATCGCTTCCTGCCGGACAAGGCCGTGGACCTGATCGACGAGGCGGGCGCACGCCTGCGCATCCAGCGCATGACCGCTCCTCCGGCCTTGAAGGAAATGGACGAGGAAATCGCCACCGTGCGCCTGGAGAAGGAAGCTGCGATTGACGCGCAGGACTTCGAAGGGGCTGCCTCGCTGCGCGATAAGGAATCCAAGCTGATTGAGGCCCGCAACGAGAAGGAGAAGTCCTGGCGCAATGGCGACATGGACGAAGTCTCCGAGGTGACTGAGGACCTTATTGCCGAGGTACTTGCCAACTCCACCGGCATCCCGGTTGTGAAGCTGACCGAGGAAGAGTCCACGCGCCTGCTGAACATGGAAGACGAGCTGCACAAGCGCGTCATCGGCCAGGACTCGGCGATCAAGGCCATCTCCCAGGCGATCCGCCGTACCCGTGCAGGCCTGAAGGATCCGAACCGCCCAGGTGGTTCGTTCATCTTCGCCGGCCCAACCGGTGTAGGCAAGACCGAGCTGGCCAAGGCGCTGGCAGAGTTCCTCTTCGGTGAAGAAGACGCGCTGATCACCCTGGACATGTCCGAATACTCGGAGAAGCACACCGTTTCCCGGCTCTTCGGTGCTCCTCCGGGCTACGTCGGCTACGAAGAGGGCGGGCAGCTGACCGAGAAGGTCCGCCGCCGTCCGTTCTCCGTAGTGCTCTTCGACGAGGTCGAGAAGGCGCATGCCGACTTGTTCAACTCATTGCTGCAGATCCTGGAAGACGGCCGCTTGACCGACTCCCAGGGCCGTGTGGTGGACTTCAAGAACACCATCATCATCATGACCACCAACCTCGGTACCCGCGACATCTCCAAGGGTGTGATGACCGGCTTCCAGTCGGCCGCGGATACCAAGACCGGTTACGAGCGCATGCAGGCCAAGGTCCAGGAAGAACTGCGTCAGCATTTCCGCCCTGAATTCCTGAACCGTGTTGATGACACCGTGGTCTTCCCGCAGCTGAACCAGGACGAGATCGAAGAAATCGTCGACCTGTTCATCGCACGCCTGGCCAAGCGCCTGGAAGAACGCGAGATCACCATCGAGCTGACCCAGGCTGCCCGCAGCCTGCTGGCCCAGCGCGGTTACGATCCAGCAATGGGTGCCCGCCCGCTGCGCCGCACCATCCAGCGCGATATCGAGGACCAGCTCTCCGAGCGCATCCTCTTCAGCCAGATCGTTGCGGGCCAGAAGGTCACCGTCGACGTCGAGGGCGAAGGCGAGAGCCGCAAGTTCGTCTTCCACGCTGAAGGCGGCACCGGCCAGCTGGAAGGCGAGCCGGCACCGGCAGCACTGGAAAGCTAGGCCGCAGAGGCATAACCCATAGCCGTGGAACTGACAACGTTCAGTTCCACGGCTATTGGCTTTAATCCGGCCATGTCGTAGGCTCAACACATGAAGAAGCGAAGCAAAGGGCAACAGCTGATTGCCGCTTCCTGCCTCGCAGCCATGGCCTATTCAGCCCTGTACCTTCTCCTCCGTCCCCAGCTTCCTGGACAATTGGTGCGCCATGCCGGCACCGACGGAGCCGGATACGGCCCAACGTGGCTGGTGGTGCTGGTGATTGGTGCCGCGGGCACGCTCAGTATTGCCATCGGCATCATTGCCTACCGCGACTTCACCTCATTGGGGCACTGGAACCCGGGACCGAAATCGATTGTGGTCTGCTTCCTGGCCGCTGGCTTCGGAATCCTCGGACTGGGCGCTGCCATGCTTCTCGCTGCCATGGGAGAGGACGCCGCGCAGCAAGGCACCCTGCCTATTGGCATGGGACTGCTTGGGCTGATCGGGGTCTTCGCGCTTTCCGCCTCGCTGCTGGCAAAGGCATTGCCCCAGGCGGAGCAAGAAAGCCTCGACGCCTGAAGAGCAATCGATTCCCTCCGGGCGTGCTGGGCTTAGCGGGCCACCGCCTTGGCTACCAACTCGGCAAGCATTTCTTCGAGCTGCCCATCAAGCGCGGTAATGGCGAACGAGGTGGGCCATAGGGTGCCCTCATCCAGCTGCGCAACATCGTTGAAGCCGAAAGTCAGGTAGCGGGTACCGAACTTCTTGGCATCCTGCATGAAGCACAAGATCTTGCCGTCCAAAGCGTAAGCGGGCATGCCATACCAGGTTTTCGGCTCCAATTCCGGAGCCGTCTCGGTGATGATCCGGTGCAGCTTCTGCGCAAGCACCTTGTCGTTGTCCTCGAAGGAAGCAATCTTCTCTTCCACTTCCTTGCGGGCCTGTTCCGCCTTCTCGGCTTTGGTCATGCGCTTCTTCGAAGTGCGCACCTCAGCGGCCCGCTCTTTCATCGCGGCCTTCTCGGCGGCTGAAAAGCCTTCTTGTTCTGAACTGCTCATGCTTCTTCTCCCTGAACTGCTTGGTTGATACGGACCATATTTCCCGAAGGATCGCGGAAGGCGCAATCGCGCGGACCCCACGGTTGGTCCATTGGCTCCTGCAGGACTTCAGCGCCCGACGCGCTCAAAGTTTCAAAGACCTTGTCCAGATCATTGGTGGACAGCACCAGCGGGCCGATCGCGCCCTTGGCTACCAGCTCGGCCAAGGCCTGCGCATCGGCAGCTGACCGGCCAGCGCCCGGAGCCGAAAGCACCAGGCTGGTGCCGAGGCCGTCGGAGCCGCCAAGGGACACCCAGCGGAAGCCGCCGTTGGCGACATCGGAGAGGATCGTGAAGCCCAGCGCATCGCGGTAGAACGCGAGCGCCTCATCCACATCGAGCACGGTCAAAGGGACATGATTGATTGAAATGCTTGCCATGGCTCCAGCCTAGGGAGCGCCGACCAGATAGCGCTTCTTCAAAACTGCTCAGAATCTCTCGGGACGCAAAAGGATCTTGGCGATGCAGGCAGGGATCTGCTCGGTGGCTGAATGGTCCCGTTCCCGGTATGACGAGGGAGTTTCGCCGACAACTTCGGTGAAGCGCGTGCTGAAGGAACCCAGAGAGGTCCATCCCACTTGCATGCAAGCATCTGTTACCGAGACCGATGCGCGCAGCAGATGCATGGCGCTCGATACGGCGGGTGAGCAAATAGGCATGCGGGGTCTCGCCATAGGCCCGCTTGAACTCCCTGGAAAAATGAGCAGGAGACATGGAAGCACGCTGGGCCAACGCAGGCACATCCAATGGTTCCGCATAGTGCCGGTCCATCAGGTCCCTGGCCCGGCGCAGGTGCGCCAGGGTTTTCAGCGCTTCGGCATCCACCGGCTAGCCCCGGTTCCTGGCTCGCAGGACAAGGAATGCACCCAGCACCGTTGAGCACAGGTAGATCCCGGTGACGGTGATCCAGCCCGCGGTGAAGCCACCGGCCGAGCCGACCAGCAGGCCCATGGCCAAGGGCCCCACGGTGAAACCGCCAAACTGGCCCGCCGAGACGATTCCGCTGGCACTTCCCAGGCGGCTTGCGGGGATCACCCGCAGCAAGCCCGCCATCAGCACTACCGAAACTCCCAGGGCCGAGGCCCCGTGCAGGCAGGCCGCTAGCCAGAGCAAGGCCACCGAGTGCAGCTGCTGGGCCATCAGGAAGCTGGCACCGCCCGCAGTGGCCAGTGACGCCAGCAGCAGCAAGAGCTTAGGCGCTGATACGCCGCGTGACATCATCTGCCCCCATCCGACGCGGGCGGAAACGCCAATGACGCCAGCGACCGCGGCGGTCAGGCCGCCAGCCACCAAGGAGAAGTCCAGCTCGCGGACCGCAAAGAGCGCCAGGTAGACGTTGGTTGCCTGTACGCCGACACCGTTGATGAAACCGAATAGGGCCAGCGCAAAAATGACGAACTTCGTGGAGGGGGCGGCCGTAGCCACCGGCTGGCTCGCGCCCGCTGCCGCCTTCTGCGGGGCAGACGCGGCGAGCATGGGGGTTGCGCGGATAACCCGTACAGCGATCACCGCGAGGACCGCGGCGAGCACGGCGCCGGCCAGCGATGCTCCGTTCCAGCCAATGAATGCAGCCAGCAGCGGGAACCCCACGCTGCCTACGAGCTGCGAAACCTGCACGCCAGACTGCTTGATGCCAGTCCACGTGATGCGCTGGGCACTAGGGACGCGCTGGGCCAGAATGCGGTTGGTGACCCCGTTGGGGAATGACTGGGCGAAGCCGGCCAGGCCGGAAGCCGCCAGGAGCAAGACGTAGCCTGCGGGAATGGCTGCCAAGCCCAGCGCGACCGCCGTCGTGCCGAAGATCAGCAGGATCAGCCTGGTATCCGGTTGCCTGTCGGAGAACTTCCCGAAGACGGCGTTACCCAGTGCGGCGCAGCCGAAGCACACTGTCGCCAACAGGCCGAACTGGGATTCGGTGATTCCCAAATCCCTGATGACCAGGTCGCTGGTGGCGTTCAACCCGTAATTAAGCAGGGGAGCGATGCCGACGGCGGATAGGAGGATGGCAAGCAATCCGAATCCGGGGCGTACTGTTCTAGCTGGCATCCTCATCCTTGCTCCAGTGCGACTTCAATGTTCAAGTTTATCTTGGCACGCCGTGTTGCGGGATGTTCCTTCAATGACATATCCGGCATCTGCTTCGATTCTGCAAACGGTGGGGCATAGGATTTAGAACGTGAACTCTTTTACCGTCCGCTCAGCCAGAACCAGTGATGTCAACGCTATCCGCAATCTTGTGCGCCCGTTGGCCGAGGAACGGATCCTGCTGGATAAGGAAGCGGTCACCTACTACGAGTCCATCCAGGAATTCCTGGTCGCCGAGGACGCGGACGGCAATGTTGTCGGCTGCGGCGGTTTGCACGTCATCTGGGAAGACATCGCCGAAATCCGTACCTTGGCGACCTCGGGCGAGCTGCGTGGCAAGGGCGTAGGCCATGTCCTGCTCTCCGAACTCTTGGAACGTGCCCGGGAAGTCGGGGTTGGCCGCGTTTTCTGCCTGACCTTCGAAGTGGATTTCTTCATACGCCAAGGCTTCAAGGTGATGGCTGACCAGAGTGCCGTGGATCCAGCGGTATACCAGGAGATCCTGCTCTCCCGGGATGAAGGCGTCGCTGAATTCCTGGACCTCGCACGCGTGAAGCCGAATACCTTGGGCAATACCCGGATGATCATTACGCTGGACTGATACTTCTAGTCCATCCGGTCGTAGCGCGCACGGAATACCAGATACAGCGCGTAGCAAACCAGGCCCGCACCGATAGCAACCAGGGCAACCGGCCCAAACGGCTGATCCTGGATGGCCTTCAGCGCGCCATCGATACCGCTGGCCTCTTCCGGGTCGCGCTGTACCGTGGCCACGATGAAGAGCAGGCCCACGGCACCGAGGACTACGCCTTTGGCAGGATAGCCCAGCATGCCCGAGTGCTTGATCGCGCGCGATACCTCGGTATTTCCGGAACCGGAGAGATCCTTCAAGAACTTCCGGGTGGCACCCTTGTAGATGTAGTAGCCGGCCATGGCCAGCAGCCCCAGGCCCAAGGCGATCAGCAACCCCCGGCCAAGTCCGGTCTTCATCATTTCTCCGCTGAAGCTGGTGGCAGTCTTTCCCGAATCACTGGGAATTCCCACCGCAAACCGCCCAAAGGTGAAGCCGACAGCCAAGAAGGACACCGAGATGGCCGCGGACTTGAGCCTGCCCTTCAGCTCGTTTTCGGGCAAGAAGGCCTGCGCCAAGGACCATAGGCCCAGCAATAGTGCGCCGATTGCGCAGATCCACAGCAAGACCATGCCGAAAGGCTGCTCTGCCAAGGCGCCCATGGCTCCGCCCTGATCGGCTTCCGCCTTGCCGCCGGCAGCGACGAAAGCTGCGAGGATTCCCACGGTTGCGTGAAGTACGCCGTTGGCGACGTATCCCAGGCGTGCGGCGCGTTCGAACCATGGGTGCTTGGCTACGTGGCGAACAGCAGCGGCTGGATCAACTGAAGCGTTCATGGGCTAAGCATAGGTATGCATCAGGGCATAAAGCTAGCCGCTTCTGGCTCGTTCCGGGCCGATGCTACGAAGGCAGGCGGATTCCATCTTCTTCGGCGATCGCCAGGCCATCTTTGAGCAGCCCGGCCAGTGCCCGTTCACGCTGCTCCAATGGTGATTGCAATTGGTCAAGCGCCACATACCTTGCATGCGATTCATGGGACAGCTCGGCCAGGAAGGACTGCTCTGGCACCGCCTGCTCATGCTCGCGCAGGATCGCCATGATGGCGCCGCGGACCTGCCGGTCCGTACCCTTCCAAGCTTGTCCCTTCGGGATGTAGTGCGGGGCCGGCTGCCCCTGGGCAATCCATGCGCACTGCTGGAAGACCGGGCATTGCTCGCACTTCGGGCTGCGAGCGGTGCACACCAGGGCACCGAGTTCCATTACCGAAATATTCCACAGATTCGCTGCCTGATGATCCTCGGGCTGGACTTCTGCAGCCCGGGCGAATTCACTGGCACGCGGGCTTGGCTCGGGCAATGCCATGCCGCCAAAGAGCCGTGCATGCACGCGGCGAATGTTCGTGTCCACGACAACGGTGCGCTCGCCGAAGGCAAAGCAGGCAATGGCGGCCGCGGTGTAGGAGCCGATGCCCGGCAAGGCCAGGAGCTCGGCTTCGGTGCGCGGGACTTCGCCGTTGTACTCGGTGGTGATCTCCACGGCGGCGGCATGCAAGCGCTGCGCGCGCCGCGGATAGCCCAGCCGTCCCCACGCTTTCAGTGCTTCGGACAGCGGTTCCGCAGCCAGATCCTGCGGCCGTGGCCAGCGGCGCATCCATTCTTCCCAAACCGGCAAGACACGAACTACCGGAGTCTGCTGGAGCATGAACTCGCTGACCATGACTTCCCAGCCGCTCACTCCGGGGCGTCGCCAAGGCAGGTCGCGGGCGTTCTCTAGGTACCAGGTGTTGATGGTGTTGTGGATTTGCTGCACCCCACCACTCTAAGCCAGCGCACCGTCCGCCCGGAATCAGCGGGAATGGATTGCAGAACGTGATTTGCCCTGGATCCTACGCCATTACCGGCTTCGGGCAGGCAAATGAATTAGCCTTAAGCCATGAGCAACGCATCAGGGGGGAAACCATCGGCCAGCGTCTACCGGCGCAGGCGGATCACCGTGGCAGTACTTGCCCTGGTGCTCGTCGGCCTGCTTGTCTGGGGCGTCGTTGCGCTGGCCGGATTGTTCTCCCCTGATGAGAAGAAAACTGCAGGCAATGAGCCAAGCGCCCAGCAAACCCAGTCGGTTCCTTCGCCATCGCCAGAGCCGGAAGACGACGAAGCTGCGGCCAAGAAGTGCAAGAGCGACGAGGTCGAGATTACTGCGACTACCGATGCGAAAAGCTACGCCTCGGACAAGAAGCCGACCTTGCTGCTGGGCATCGAAAATGTTTCCAAGCGCGAATGCGAATTGAACGTCGGAACCACGCAGCAGGAGTTCCTGGTTTCCAGCGGCGCGGACCGCATCTTCTCCACCATCGATTGCCTGGATGGCGCAGAAGATGTGAACCTGGCCTTCAAGCCGGGGCAGAAGGAGAACGCGCGCTTCACCTGGAACCGCGAGCGTTCGGCTCCCGGGTGCAAGTCGGTCAGCGTGCAGCCGCGTCCGGGAACCTACAAGTTCACCGCCGCTATCGGCGACTTCGTTTCGGAGCCGGTCACCTTCACCTTGGAGTGAAAACGCCTAGATGTAGCGATCCAGCAACGAGGATTCGGCCATGCGGGCCAGCCCTTCCCGGATGGAGCGTGCACGCTGCTCGCCGACGCCCTCGATTTCCATGAGCTGGCTGGTGGACGCTGCCATGAGCAGCTGCAAGTTATCGAAGGACGCCACCAGGCGGTCCCCGACCAGCTTGGGCACCGTGCGGATCTGCGAAAGCAGGCGGTAGCCCTTCGGGGTCAGCTGGTCGTCTTGGCCAATGGTGGAGTGCGGGAACAGGATCTTGGTCAGGCCATCAAGCTCAATGAGCTGGGCATCGGAAACTTCATGCAGCGTCTCCAGGGCACGCTCGATATCCAGCTCCTGGCCTTCAGCGTCGGAATAGTCCCGCAGGAGCAACTGGTTATCCGCCTGGATGCCGGAGAGCAATTCCGCATGCTGGGCCGCCAGCAGGCGCCCATCGATGCCCAGCTCCAGCACGTAGCGGGAGATTTCTTCGCTGGTACGGCGCAGCATCTCGGTGCGCTGCAAGACAGCGAGCACTTCCCGCGCGGTGGCGACATCTTCAATTTCCGCAGCTGACAGGGCGCTGGTGACCTGGTCCAGGCGGTGGCGGTACCGTTCCAAGGTAGCAATAGCCTGGTTGCCGCGGGCCAGCAGGCGCTCGGCTGGCTCGAGCACATGGCGCTCGCCGTCGGCATAGAGGGTGATGGTCTGCATGGACTGCGAAACCGAAATCGTCGGGAACCCGGTTTGCGCGGCTACGCGTTCTGCCGTGCGGTGGCGGGTGCCGGACTCCTGGGTTTCAATCTGCGCATCCGGCATCAGCTGCACGCCGGCCTGCTGGATCTGGCGTCCTGTGCCGTCCAGAATGATCGCGCCGTCCATCTTGGCCAGTTCGCGGATGCGTGTAGGCGTGTATTCGGTGTTGATCCTGAAGCCGCCGGAGCTGATCGACTCCACGAGCCTGTCATGGCCCAGCACTATGAGAGCGCCAGTACGGCCGCGCTGGATCCGTTCAAGACCCTGGGCGAGCTCGGTACCCGGGGCAATCTGGGCCAGAACGGCAAGGAATCCGGGGGTTGGGTGCGCTTTCAACTTGCGTCCTTTCGGCGGGCAGCAACAATCAAGTTTATCCTGCGGGCTTCTGTCGCTGGTTAAACGCAATATCCAGCGCCTGCGCGATGTTCTCCACCTGGAATACGCGGATGCCCTCGGGGATATTCTTCAACGGTTCCGGGGTGGCCGGAGCCATCGCGAAAGAGAAGCCCAGACGCTGCGCCTCGGTGATGCGCCGTGAGATTTCCGGTACTTGCCGAACTTCGCCGGCCAAGCCGACTTCGCCGAAGGCCACGAAGTCCTGCGGCAGCGGGAATTCATTCATCGAAGAAGCCAATGCCAGCGCGCAGGCCAGATCCGAGGCGGGTTCGGCAATTTTCACGCCACCCACGGTGGCGATATACGAGTCCATGGACGACAGATCCATATGCGCGCGGGCCTGCAGCACCGCCACAACCATTTGCGCCCGCGCGGCATCCAAGCCACTGGTGGCCCGGCGGGCAGCAGGGGCATTGCTGCGCGAGAGCAAGGTCTGCACCTCGGCAACCAGCGGCCGGCGGCCCTCCATCGTGACGGTGATGCAGGTGCCCGGCACCGGGGTGCGGGTTCGGGTGACGAAAAGCTTGGAAGGATCGGTCAGCGATTCAATGCCGTCTTCATTCAAATCGAAGCAGCCCACCTCGTCGGTGGCTCCGTAGCGGTTCTTCAGCGCGCGCAGGATGCGCAACCGCGAATGCTTCTCGCCATCGAACTGGCAGACCACGTCCACCAGGTGCTCGAGCAGCCGTGGGCCGGCGACCGAACCTTCCTTGGTCACGTGGCCGACCATGATGGTGGACATGGCTCGGGTCTTGGCCGCGTTGATGATCGAGGCAGCGACTTCGCGCACCTGGGAAACGCCGCCGGCAGCGCCGTCCACCTCTGCCGAGGAGAAGGTCTGCACCGAGTCCAGGATCAGCAGCTGCGGATCGATCTCCTGGATCTGCCCCAAGGCCAGAGCCAGGTCGGTTTCGGCGGCCAGGAACAGCGTATCGGCGATGGCGTTGATGCGTTCGGCGCGGGACTTTACCTGCGCGGCGGACTCTTCACCGGTTAGATAGAGCACGCGCAAGCCGGTTTGCGCGGCTTTCGCGGCAACGTCCAAGAGCAGCGTGGACTTGCCCACGCCAGGTTCGCCGGCCAGCAGGATCGCGGCTGCCGGAACCAGGCCGCCACCGAGCACGCGGTCAAGTTCGGAGACGCCGCTGGGGCGGAAGGCCGCTTCGGAGCCGTCAATCTGCGCGATCGGCTTGGCTGGGTGGGCCACCTTGGCCGCGGCTACGGTACGGGCGGAGACGACACCCACTTCTTCGACAGTGCCCCAGGCCTGGCATTCGCCGCAGCGGCCCACCCACTTAATCGTGGTCCACCCGCATTCAGAGCATTTGAACGATGCGGAAGACTTGCTGCGAGTGGAGGTTTTGGCCATGGCTCAATGCTATCGAGCTATGCGGACATTTTCGTTCAGGACAGCTTGGGCAGCACTTCGATGGCTTCTTCGTGTTCGCGGCCGGCCGCTTCGAGCAGATCCACCACCATCGGGCGCAGCAGCAAGACCAGGCCTTCGCCCTGGAGTCCCTCAACTCCCAGGGCGCGCGGATCCAGCTGGGCGGCGACGCCTTCGAGCTGCAGCTGGGCGGCCTTCTCGTATTTGCGTTGGCCAGCCACCGTGGTTTCGCGCACCGAATGCGCCAACGTGTTGACCGCTTCGGATAGCTCGCGCATCAGGGGAGCCAAGGTTTGCGCGCCTTCCGGGGTCAGTGCGCTGTTGCTGAGCACGGAAGCAAGGCGCCGGGCGAAGACCCGCGAGTTGCGGGCGGCCCAGTCGTAGTGGTTGAAACGCTTGGATAGCCGGTTCAGTTCATGGCGGTGGCGACGCCCGGTGGGGGAAATCGTTGCGATTTCCTTCGAAGCGCGGAAGGCGGCTGGCAGCATATCCAGGTACTTCTGGGTTCCGCGAGCCTTGATCAGTGCGTGGAAGGCTGCGCGCCGGTCATCGTCGCGGATGGCCCAGGCGCATTCCAAAAGCGCTTCGGAGAGCTCCTTGAACAGATCCGATAACGCGGACACCGGGCTGCGCCGCGGGTCGGTAGGCCAGAAAATAATCACCAGCAGGGCAAGCAGGGACCCGGTCAGGGCATCGATGGAACGGGCAAATGGCCCATCCGCGCTGATGGGCAGCAGCACTACCAGTGCCGATTGCATGCCCAGCTGGGTGGAGAAGATGGCACCGGAATCCAAATAGCGGGCAATGACCAGACTCAGCGACATCACCAGTGCGGCCTGCCAGATCCCCTGCCCGAACCAGTGCATGAGGGTATCGCCCAGCGCCACCCCCAGGGTGCACCCCAGGGCGACTTCGGCGGTTTTGCGCACGGTGGTGGAGGCACCGAAGCCCAGGGAAACCAGCGCGCTGGTGGCTGCGAAAATCGGTTGGGAATGTCCCCAGATGCTTTCGGCGATCCAAAAGGCTCCGATTGCGCCAAGCGTCATGCGCAGGATTCTAGGCAGGGAGTTGCGCGAGCGTATCAGCCCAGCGCGATTGCGCTGCGCTATGAATCCGAATAGATGCGCTGGCATGCGCTTCACTTTCCGCCCAGTTGCCATGGCTTCAGTCTTCCACGTGTTCGGCGGCAGGTGGCAGAAGCTGCCGGGATATTGCGCTGGTGAGCAGGATCACTTGGCTTCGGGTATGTTGTTAACCTTATGTTCACCTTTGCCGGGGGAGCTGGTTACTTTCGATCTTTAACGTCGTAGATGAAGCGGGAAGACGCCGCTGAAGGTTTTACATCGATCTACCAACATGGGGAGTAAATCTCGTGAAGCTCAATCGCTTTGGCAGCGCAGCTGCTGTTCTTTCCGTAGCGGCACTCGCGCTGACCGCTTGCGGCTCGGATAACCCAACCGCCGCAGCAGGTTCTGAAGGTGCCGAGGCGTCGGCAGCATCCGGTGTCACCGGAACCCTGACCGGCATCGGCGCATCCAGCCAGAACTCGGCCATGGAAGCATGGACCACCGGCTTCAAGACCGCCAACCCGGAAGCCAACGTGCAGTACTCGCCAGATGGCTCCGGCGCAGGCCGCGAAGCATTCCTGGCAGGTGGCGCGCAGTTCGCCGGCTCGGATGCATACCTGAAGGAAGACGAAGCCGAAAAGGCCAAGGAAGTTTGCGGCCCAGAAGGCGCATTCAACATCCCGGCCTACGTTTCGCCGATCGCGATCGCTTTCAACCTCGAAGGCGTTGAAGAGATCAACATGGACGCAGCCACCATCGCCAAGGTGTTCAAGAAGGAAATCACCAAGTGGAACGATGAGGCTATCGCCAAGCAGAACGAAGGCGTTGAACTCCCGGACACCGCAATCACCGTGGTGCACCGCAATGATGAGTCCGGTACCACCGAGAACTTCGTCGAGTACCTGAAGGCCGCAGCGGCTGACGTTTGGAGCTACGATGTTTCCGGCGACTGGCCAAGCGACATCCAGTCGGAGAATGCCAAGGGCACCTCTGGCGTGGTTTCGACCACCACCTCCACCAACGGCGCAATCACCTACGCCGACTTCTCCGCAGTGGGCGGCCTGTCCACCGTGAACGTGAAGGTCGGCGAGGAATACACCAAGATTTCTGCTGAAGCAGCTGCCAAGGCCCTGGAGACCGCAACCCCAGTTGAAGGCGCAGCCGAGAACGACCTGGCTCTGGACCTGGAGCGCGACACCACCGAAGCGGGCACCTACCCAATCGTCCTGGTTTCGTACCACATCTTCTGCAGCAGCTACAAGGACCAGGCAACAGCCGATCTGGTCAAGGCCTTCGGCAACTACGTCATCTCCGAAGATGGCCAGAAGACCGCGCAGGCTTCGGCAGGCAACGCCCCGATCTCGGCAGCCATTGCCGAGAAGGCAAAGAAGTCGATCGACGGCATCACCGTCGCCGAGTAGTACCCCGCCGGGCAACCGGCACCAGGTGCGGGTGGACGAACTCACCCACCCGCACCAGCAGTACCCCTCCACCCCCGCAGTGAAAACTGCACCACCCCCGTTTCGTAAAGGCTCTAGCCATGACTACCAATGCTTTGACAAGCAAGTCATCGACTTCCGGCCGCGCTGGTGACAAGATCTTCTCCGGTGCCGCCCTGGGCGCCGGTGTCCTGATCCTGATCACGCTCTTCGCGGTCGCGGTCTTCTTGCTGATCCAAGCCCTGCCGACGTTCTTCGCCGATCCGGCGGAGATTTCCGGCGGCGCAGGATTCTTCGCTTACATCTGGCCGATTGTTATCGGCACCGTGATCGCAGCGGCTATCGCGCTGCTGATCGCCACCCCGATCGGCATCGGCGTGGCGCTGTTCATCTCGCACTTCGCTCCACGCAAGGTCGCAGGCCCGCTGGGCTACCTGATCGATCTGCTCGCCGCGATCCCCTCGGTGATCTACGGCGCGTGGGGCTACATGGTGCTCGCTCCGGCTCTGGTTCCAGGCTACGAATGGCTGGCCAAGAATCTGGGCTTCATCCCCATCTTCGAAGGCCCCGCCAGCCAGACCGGCAAGACCATGCTCACCGCCGGCATCGTGCTGGCCGTGATGGTGCTGCCGATCATCACCTCGCTGAGCCGCGAGATCTTCTTGCAGACTCCCAAGCTGCACGAGGAAGCCGCGCTGGCACTGGGCGCAACCCGCTGGGAAATGATCACCACCGCGGTGATCCCGTTCGCCCGTCCGGGCATCATTTCCGCCGTCATGCTGGGTCTGGGCCGCGCCTTGGGCGAGACCATGGCCGTTGCGCTGGTGCTCTCCACCGGCAACCTGATCCCATCGCTGATCAAGACCGGCAACCAGACGATCGCCGCGGAAATCGCCTTGAACTTCCCTGAGGCCTTCGGCCTGCGCCTGGCGGAGCTGATCGCCGCCGGCCTGGTCCTGTTCCTGATCACCCTGGTCGTGAACATGATCGCTCGTGGAATCATCGCCCGCCACAAGGAATTCTCGGGAGCTAACTGATGAGCACCATGACTACTAACCAGAGCAACAGGCCCGGGGCCCCGACTCCACCGGTGCGCAAGCGCAACTCCTTGGCCAAGGGCAAGCTGCCGAAGTGGGCCATCTGGGCGATCGCCGCAGGCGCCATCATTGTCGGCGCGGCAGCGTCCACGCTGACCGGCTTCAACGTTGCCTCCTTCGCCATCTACTCGGCGCTCATCTTCCTGGTGGCCGCCTCCGTGATCACCACCGCAGCTGAAGGCAAGCGCCGCGGCAAGAACGCGATGTGGACCTACCTGATCTACGCGGCGTTCATCGTCGCCGTGATCCCGCTGGTATCCGTGCTCTATACGGTGCTGGAAAAGGGCATGCCGGGCCTGAACAGCCACTTCCTGTTCAGCTCCATGAACGGCGTGACCGGCGCGGTGGACAATGAATCCGTCGCCAATGGCACCCCGGTAGTCGGCGGCGCGTACCACGCGGTGATGGGCACCTTGCTGATCACCCTGTGGGCCACCTTGATCTCCGTTCCAGTGGGCATGCTGACCGCTGTCTACCTGGTGGAATACGGGCAGGGCAAGGCGCTGTCCAAGGCGATCACCTTCTTCGTCGACGTGATGACCGGCATTCCTTCGATCGTTGCCGGCCTGTTCGCAGCGGCCTTCTTCGGCATGATCCTGGGTCCGAACGCCCGCATGGGCATCGTCGCGGCGGTCGCGTTGAGCGTGCTGATGATCCCAACGGTGGTCCGCTCCACCGAGGAAATGCTCAAGATCGTTCCCAACGAACTGCGTGAAGCTTCCTTCGCGCTGGGCGTGCGCCGCTGGCGCACCATCTTGAAGGTCGTCATCCCGACCGCGATCTCCGGCATCGCCTCGGGCGTCACCCTGGCCATCGCCCGCGTGATCGGAGAGACCGCGCCAATCCTGGTCACCGCAGGCATCGCAAGCCAGATCAACATGAACGTCTTCGCAAACTGGATGTCCACGCTGCCGACCTTCATCTACTACCAGATCCTGACCCCGACCAGCCCGACGAACATCGACCCGTCGGTACAGCGAGCCTGGGCCGCGGCCCTGCTGCTGATCTTCATGGTGATGGCGTTGAACCTCCTCGCCCGCCTGGTCGCCTCGATCTTCGCCCCAAAGAAGGGCCGTTGAGCTAAGGCTCCGGTCCGGACAACCCAAACTTTCCAAGGATTACATCATGGCAAAACGCATTGACGTCAACGATCTGAACGTCTACTACTCCAAGTTCCTCGCCGTTGAAGGCGTCTCGATCAACATCGAGCCGAAGTCCGTCACCGCTTTCATCGGCCCATCGGGCTGCGGCAAGTCCACCTTCCTGCGCACCCTGAACCGCATGCACGAAGTCATCCCCGGCGGCCGCGTCGAGGGCCAGGTGCTGCTGGACGGCGATGACCTGTATGGTGCCGGCGTTGACCCGGTGACCGTACGCAGCCAGATCGGCATGGTCTTCCAGCGTCCGAACCCGTTCCCGACCATGTCCATCAAGGACAACGTACTCGCCGGCGTGAAGCTGAACGGCCAGAAGATCTCCAAGTCCGATGCCGACTCCCTGGTTGAGAAGTCGCTGCGCGGCGCGAACCTGTGGAACGAAGTCAAGGACCGTCTGGACAAGCCAGGCTCGGGCCTTTCTGGCGGCCAGCAGCAGCGCCTGTGCATCGCCCGCACCATTGCGGTCAAGCCGGACGTGATCTTGATGGACGAGCCTTGCTCGGCACTGGACCCGATTTCCACGCTGGCAATCGAGGACCTGATCAACGAACTGAAGAACGACTACACCGTGGTGATCGTGACCCACAATATGCAGCAGGCCGCACGCGTCAGCGACCGCACCGCCTTCTTCAACATTGCGGGCACCGGCAAGCCGGGCAAGCTCATCGAGTTCAACGACACCGCAGCCATCTTCTCCAACCCGGAGCAGAAGGCCACAGAAGATTACGTCTCCGGGCGCTTCGGATAAAGATTTCGTATGCCGCCGCTCCTTGAGCTGGCGGTAGACGGACCGGAAGGGGGGTCTTCCGGGGATCCTGGAGGGGATCACCGCCAGCGGCGCACCGATTACGGTGCGCCGCTGCACTTTAACTACTGATGTAAAGCACCCTTGACTGTAAAGCAAGCTTGTCAGTAAAGTGAGGTTTACATTTATCGGAAAGGGGATAACGGTGGATTCAAAAGAGTCAGTTGGCCAAAGCAAATGGGGCCGTTCGCGATTTGGCGGATCGACGGCCTTGCTGATGCTCCTGTCGCTGCTCGGGGGCCTGGTGCTCTGCGCTGCCATGGCGCTGATCTGGTGGACATTCGGCCCCGAGGCCGATCAGCAGCGCAAGATGCTGGCCGGGCTGGTCTTTGCACTGCTGATGCTGCCGGCAACTTTCGCCCTGTGCTGGGTAATAATGCTCGACCGGGACACTCTTGCCGGAGCCGTGAAAGATCCCGATTCCTCTATCGAGGGAAAGTGGTACGAAAAGGCGGTTTTCGGTGCATTCAATGATCTGATCGCCCTGTGCGGGCTAGGCGCCATGGCGCTGGGCTTGCTGCGCATTGACGTAGATCCGGTGATGCTGCTTGTCGGGGTCGTGCTGCTGGCTGCCGTGGACGTGCTCGTGCGCTACTTGGTGATCAAGAAGGTGGAAGGCTGATGGGCAACCGAGGAATCGAACCGCGCACCCTGGCGCTGGGCCGCTCCCGTTTCGGCGGGGGTAAGGCGTTGATGATCACACTGGTCCTGGGAAGCGGCCTGCTTGCCGCCGTCGTGCTGAGCACCCTGATCAGCCTGCTGGTGGACTTCGATGAAGGGTTCTGGCCAGCGTGGATCAACTTGGCATTCACCTTCTGGCTGGTGGCCAGCGCGATTGCATGGTTCTTCTTCGTTGACCGCAGCTCCCTACCCAAGCTCGCGAAGAATCCTGAACAAACTGTCGAGCAGAACTGGCATACCCGCGCTCAGGCAGGCGTTTACCGGGACCTGATCACAATTCTGGGACTTGGCTGCGTGACGGTCTCGCTGGTGTCACTAATCGCAGGCCAGATGCCTGCCTGGCCGGTACCATTGGTTTTTGCGGGGCTGATCTTGGCCGCCCTGCTCGATTACATGATCAGGTACCAATTGGTTAAGCGAGCCGAAAGCTAGTGGAGAACAACCTCAGCGAATACCGCAAGGAACACGGGTTCTCCCAACAGGCGTTGGCGGACCTGCTTGGCGTCTCGCGGCAGACGATTATCTCACTGGAAAAGGGCCGTTACGACCCGTCCTTGCCGCTGGCCTTCAAGCTTTCAGCGGTCTTCGGGTGCAAGATCGAAGACCTCTTCATTCCAGGTGAAGACTAGGCGTTGCCCAGCAGCGGGTGCACCGCCAAGGTCAGGATCGCGCCACCGGCAACGCAGATGGCCGGGGTCAGGACCCAATGCACCAGCACCTTGCTGACATTGCGCCAGACCACCGATTCAAAGGCCTGGTTATTGCCGGCACCGACGATGCCGCTGGTGACCGCCTGCGTGGTGGACAGCGGCAAATGCAAGACCAGCGAGCCGAGGAACAGCATGGTTGCGGCCACGCCCTGGGCGATCATTCCGCGCAGCGGATCGAAGTTCACCAGCCGTCGACTGAGCGTGTAGGTGATGCGCCATCCGCCCAGCAGCACTCCCAGGCTCAGCGCCGCACCTGCGGCCAGCTGGATCGCCCAGGTCATCGGCCCCGGATCCATCGCATGCCCGGTGATCAGCACCAGGGCGATCATCGCACCGGTACGCTGGCCGTCTTGCAGTCCCAATCCCAGGGCCACGGCGCAAGCGGCGATGGCCTGGCCTGCGCGCGACCCGTTGTTGACCGACCGCGAGGTGTTGTGGCGCATCAGCCAGGTTGCTGGAATCACCAGCGCATACGACAAAATGTAGGCAACTGCCGGAGTGACCAGCAAGGGCAGGAGCACCGAGCCCAGCAACAGGCCCCAGGCGCCGGACATCGACATATCGCCCATGAAGGCCGAGGCGCCGCTGGCGCCTACCAGGCCGGAGAACAGCGCGTGGGTGGAACTGACCGGCAGTCCGCGCCACCAGCAGTAAAGGCCCCAGGCCCCGGCGGTCAGCAGACCGCAGATCAGCAGCTTCAGGCCGACCACGCCATCGGGAACGTTGAAGTTCAGCTTGTCCACCAGGGCCACGCTCAGTCCCGTGGTCGCCAAGGTGCCCAGGAAGGCGAATAGGGCGGCCACTGAGACCGCAACAGCAGGACGCAGCGCCCTGGTGCGGATCGAGGCCGCGACGGCGGTGGAGGCATCCCTGAAGCCGTTGAGCACGCCATAGCCCAGGGTGAGGACGATCGCGATTCCGGTGAGGACCGAAAGGATGGCCATTTACCTAGGACTCCTTCACCAGCACGCGACCGAGGTGGTCGGCGAACTGGCGCAGGGTGTTGGCGGTGAGCATCAGGTGATCGGCCACCCGCTGGTGGCGGTGGATGGTTCCCGGCTTGGCGAATTTGGAAATCTCATTGACCCACACCAGGTGGGTTCGGGCCGCGCGCTTGGAGAACTGCAGCATCTGCAGCCAGTTGTCTTCCAGATCATCGAGGTTATGCAGGCGCTGTACCGAATCGGAAGCCAGCTCGGCCAGCTGCGAAATGAGCTCGAGCTGCTCCGAGGAACGTTCGGACAGCGGAGTGGAGCCGACATTCATGATCAGTTCGCCGGTGCCGCGCAGATGCTCCATGGTTTCGTGCAGCAAGCGCGAAAGCGTGTACATGTCTTCGCGGGGAAGCGGGCTGATATAGCTGGTTCGCAGGTGGGTGAGCACTGCGTGCACCAGATCGGAGGCCTCGGCTTCTGCTGAGGCCAAATCGCGCAGCTGATCCGCACGGGTGTCGGGGGAGCCGATCATCTCGGACACATTGGCAACGGAGGTGCGAATGGTCGTCGTCAACCCGCACAGCAACTCGATGCCACGCGAGGTGGAGGGAAAGATCTGGAACTTCACTTTACGGCGCACCATTCGATTCGACAGCTAATTGGTACCAACGCAGAACAGTTTACGACGTGGAAGTTAACGAATCGTATTTGAAGGTGCCGGACCGGGAACGCCTCTCGGCGGAAGGCCGCTCGAAGCGGCAGAATTTTGGAGCCCGGGGTTACCAGCGGCCCGGCACCGATACCTAGTGTTCTCGCCCGGCACCGGTGCTGTCAACCGCAGACCGCCACCCGTGCGTTTTCTCACGCTAGCGGCGCACGCTCTTCTCGGCTCCGCTCAGGCAGAGCAGGGCGCAGCAGAACCAGATCGCGCCCGCCGGCCCCAAACCGGCAGCCACGGTACTTGAAATAATCGGCAAAGCTACTTGTCCGACCCGGTTTCCCATGAGTCTCACCGCCAATGCGGCACCGCGATCCACCGCCGGAACCGACGTGGAAATCATGGTCATGGTCATCGGCTGGCCCAGGCCCAGGAAGAATCCGCCAATCAGCAGCGCGGCTCCCGAGGCCCATAAGTTGTCGATGAATACCGGTGCCAGCGCAATGGCAATGCCCGAAATGTACAAGCTGGTAACCAGCAGGTGGTTGCGTTCAAAGTGGGCCGAGAGCTTGGGGATGAACAGCCGTGATATCACCGAGGCGAGGCCTCTAATGGCCAAAAGCACACCAACATCTTCCGGTGTGACACCATGTTTCTCCGCGACCAGCGGCAAGAACGCCGTGAGGATGTCCAGCATGGCCAGCAGGGTCATCGAGGCGAACATGTGCGAAGCCATGCGATTGACGCGCAAAACAGAGGCAAGGGAAGCCATGGACTTCTGCGGGCGAGTATTCGACTTGGTTTTGGAGATCCGCGGCTGCCAGCTCGGAAGCAAGAAGGGGATGGCCAGCAATGAGCATCCGGCGGCAATCCACAAGGACAGGCTGATATCGGCAATGCGTTCCGGGGAAGTGGCATCGGTGCCGGAGCCGAGCACCAAGCCGCCGATCAGCGGTCCGGCGAATTGCCCGGCCGCATAGGCTGCGGTGAACCAGCCGAATCCCTTGTCCAGATCGCTGTCGGGGAAGAACCGGGCTATGGAAGATTGCCCGCCAATGGTGAACATCAGATGCCCAAGTCCCAGCACGGCACTGGCCAGGGCCACGGTCAATGCGTTGGGCGAGAAGTTGATGCCGATGCCGCCCGCGGCCAGCAAGGCCACGCCGGCGACCATCAAGAACCGCACCCTGCGGATCCGCGAACTGATGCGGCCCAGCATCATCGCGGTGAACAGCGGGAGGATGGCATAGGCCGCGGTTACCACGCCGACGGTGAACTCGCCGGAGCCAAAAGAGATGAGCTTATAGGTGGTCACCGGGCGGATGAGGTTCAGCGCCGTTTGCGAAAGCAGCGCCGTTGCGATCAAGATCAGCAACCAGCGCACGAGTCCTGAAGAGTTGGTCCTCGATGCTGCGCCCACACCCACCTGCCTAAGATTGAGGGGTAACTTCCCCAGTCCATCCTAGAGGGGCGGGGCCGGTTTTCAGTCCAATGCGTCTTGGCGCCAAAGGCGGGCGCAGACTTCCAAGTCCGCTGCGGTGCCGTCCAGTGCCCGCGCTTGCTGGGTCAGTTTGGTGCCGCGATCGCTGTTGGAGAAATCTGCCGCATCGGCATGCTCGGTCATGCCCAAGGCCAATACCCGGCAATAGGCGGCGGTGCGTTCCAAGGCATGGGCGAAGTCGCCGTTGAAGGCGCCGGAGAGGATTGACCCGGTCATCTTCTTCATTTCCTCGGCGGTCGGCGGTTCAGCTACTCCGGCAACGACGCGTTCCACTTCGGCGCGATGGGCTCCGGCCATGAATCGCGCCGAATGCACCTCGGGCTTGCTCATGGTGGCCGCACGAACCGCATACAAGCGCCACAGGGCACCTGGCAGGGAATGGGCCGGGGCTTCGCTCCACAGCTGTGCGAGCACCTCCAGTCCCTCGTCTTCAGCCACCGCGATCAGCCGGTGGGATACTTCGGGATCGTTATTGGCGATGCCGCGCCGCACGAAAGCCTGTGCGGATAAGTGGGCTGCCTCCGATACCCGCGCCGGATCCGCGCCACCCTCGTATGGCTCGAATTCTGCCGGGGCGAAGGGGCGTGGTTTGTGATGGCGGAATCCCGCATCCTGGGCAACTCTTGATCCTGCGCGTGCACCTCTCATGCGCTCCAGAATACTCGCTGATCCTGAGTTCTCCGCTAACAAGTGATTTAGCTTGCAATCCCCAAGATCCAGCGGAAATTACGGGCTGCCGAATTGCGGAATACGCCGATTAATACTCATGCCGATCAATCAGGTAGTATGGATTCTGGCCTTGTGCCGTGCGCCTTTAGCTCAGCTGGTAGAGCACTGGACTTTTAATCCATTGGTCGCGGGTTCGATCCCCGCAGGGCGCACGAAATGAAACCGGACCCGGCTTGCTAGCGCAAGCCGGGTCCGGTTTTTCGATTTATTGTCCGGCATGGAACCAGCGGACTGCCCTCGTGCTAGACGTAGGGCTGAAGGAACTTGACCATGCGTTCCATCACCAACGCGCGAGCTTCTGGATCATGCGAGCGAAGCGAGCTGTCGGTGAACAGGTGCTGCTTGCCAGGGTAGGTGAAGAGCTGGGCGATATCGTCGCCCTCTGCTTCAACGAAGCGCTGAGCTGCCTCCAGGTCGCCTTCCTTCGCGAAGAACGGGTCCTGGTCCATACCATGGATCTGCACCGGGACATTTTCCGGCCACGGCCCGAAGCTCCAGTCGGCGTCCAGATCCACGAAGGATTCGAGCAGGATCGCGGCGATGGCGCCGGGACGTTGCTGCGCGCACTGCTGGGCCAGGGCCGCGCCCCAGGAAGTGCCGATGTAGACCAGCTCTTCGGGCAGTTTGCCAAATAGCTTGTCCACGCGGTCCTGGATCTTGTCCGCGGTCAGCTTGCCTGCCATGCGCATCCCGGCATCGAAATCCTTGGGCAGCTTGCCGGCGTACAGATCCAGTGCGTGCACGGTGTGGCCAGCGGCGCGCAATTCTGCGGCCATCTCCTGCACCCCGGGTGTCAGGCCCTGGACGTGGTGGAAGAGAACGATCGTAGCCATGGGTGCTCCTAGTGGTGTCTAGCGCTCGTCGACAAGGTTTTCAATGCGCTGCGTCAGGTGTTCAATGGCCAAATCCCAGCCGGGCATCTGGCTGTTGATCTCCACGCTGTACCCCTCAACGAGCATGAATTCAGCGCAGGTCAGTGCTTCCTGGCCGGAACCGGTTTCATAGATGAAGGCACGTTTGATGTCTTGCCAGAGCAGGGTTGCGGACTGGTCGATGACCAGACCGGTCTTAACGACTTCGACGGTACGCTGGGGATAGGACATATTCAACTTGCTTTCTCGGTCCTCGGCGGTGTGCTTTGAACAAGTCTAGACCGCCAGCACACTGCCTGAAGGCAATCAAACCGGATTCGGGTAGGTCTTCGTCAAGGTTCCCTGAGGGCCGACTTCCAGCAAATAGTCCAGATCCAGCTGCGACAGGAAATGCTGATCGTGGCTGACTACCAGCAACGCGCCCTTATAGGCGCCCAGTGCTTCACTGAGCTGGCGCACGCTGTCCATATCCAGATTATTCGTCGGCTCATCGAGGATGAGCAGCTGCGCAGTTGGTTCTGCCAGCAGCAGCGTCGCCAGATAGACCCGGAAACACTCGCCGCCGGAAAGCACCGCCAATGGCCGGTCGGCGCTGTCACCGCGCAGCAGCAACCGGGCAAGCATCTTGCGCACGTCGTTCGCGGTTGCCGCTGGCGCCACCGATGCCACGTTCTGCATGGCGCTCAGTTCCCCATCCAGGCCGTCCAGTCGCTGGGGCAGATACCCAACCCGGTCAAGGAAGAGCTGTCCGCCCAGTCCGGGGCCGGGAGCTTCGCCCGCGAGCATCTGCTTGAGCAGAGTGGTTTTCCCGGAACCGTTGGGGCCGACAAGGCCCACGCGTTCGGGTCCCTGGATGATGAACTGGTGATCCGCTGGACCCAGCGCCGCGACCTGCTTGCCCGAGGGCAGCCGCGGATCGGGCAACTCGATGTTGATGTGCTCGGCCTGCCGAACCCGCTGATCGGCATCATCGAGCCGGGCCTGTGCCGAATCGACCTTGCCATCCAGGTTGGAACGCATCTTCCCGGCGTTTGCCTCGGATTTCTGGCGAAGGTGGTTGGCCAGGATCTTCGGCATGCCTCCGGAAAGCTGGGTGGCCCGCCCCTTGCGTTTGGCACGCGCCAATTTCGTTTCGGCTTCTACCCGTTGGCGCTTTTCCACTTTCAGGGACGCCTGGGCGGTTCTGGCTGCCTGCTCGGCTGCCTGCTGTTCGGTTTCGAGCTGCTCCCGGTAAGCGCTGTAGGGCCCTCCGAAAACGCTGAGCTTCCCGTCGTAAAGCTCCACCGTATGCTCCATGAGCTCGAGCAACTCGATATCGTGGCTGACCACGACCAGCGTGCCCTTCCAGGCACGTACAAGGTCGTAGAGCAGCTCACGGGTTGGGTGATCGAGGTTATTCGTGGGCTCGTCGAGCAGCGTGATCGGCGAATCGGCCAGACGCAGGCCCAGTACCGCCAGCAGCATGACCTCCCCGCCCGATAAGGTGGTGATTTTGCGGCCCAGATCCAGGCCGCCGAAGCCCAATGGTGCCAGCTCGGCGCGAGCCCGGGCTTCCACGTCCCAGTTCGCGCCGACCGCATCGAAATCTGCCGGGTCGATGCTGCCTAACTCGATGGCTTCCAGAGCTGCCAGGACCTCATGTATCCCCAGCAGCTGGGCGACGGTGGTGTCCTTTTCCAAAGCGATGGTCTGCGGAAGATAGCTCAGCGGCGCACTGGCTTCTACCGTTCCGCTGGTGGGGCGCAACTGTCCGGCGATCAATTTCAGCAACGTCGATTTGCCGCTGCCGTTGGCGCCGATCAAGCCGGTGAGCCCGGAGGGGAACGTGCCGTCCACATCCGCTAGGGCGTTTTCTCCCGAGGGCCAGGCGAAACTGAGGTGATTGAGGGTAACTGGTGGTGTCAAAGGCATGCGGGGTCCTCTCACGAAGGTGAAGAGGCTGCCGACTGGGGTAATCGCGGAGTTGGCTCAACCACGCAAGGGGAGCCGCAAAGAAATGGATACCGAAGCCGGTAGCCGAAATGAACAAGATGCACCGGCCGGAATCGGTGCGGGGTCATTGGCTGGCTCAGTAGGTATCCATGCCAACGAGTGTAGCAGGGGGGAATTGGGGTGTTAACCCCCTCAGTACAAGAAGACCGGGAGCCATTCCCGGTTGTGCGCGTGGACCAGCGCGAGGAACAGGACAAGGTCGAAGATCAGGTGCACGCTAACTACATAGGACAGGGACTTCGTCAGCTTGAAGGTATACCCCTGCAGCAGGGCGAAGGGGAAGGTCAGCAATGGCCCCCAGGATTGGTAGCCGATCTCCCAAAGGAATGACGAGAAGATCACCGCTTGCAGGATGTTGGCCTGCCAGTCCGGGAAGTGCTGGCGCAGCAATGCGAATGCCGTGCAGATGAAGAACAGCTCGTCCCAGATGCCCACCGAATTAACTCCGAGGAAGAGCCGCCAGAAGATGGCTGGGTCCGAGGCGTCCGGCCAGTTCTGGTAGGCACCGGTGCTGATCAGGTACACCGGGAGGATGAAGAAGCCCAGGGCCACCACCCCCAGCAAGTACAGCTTCGCCGCCAGCGGCCACTTGCGGCCGGTATTCACCGGGAACTTGATGATCTGCTCGCGCAAGGCGAAGCGCGAGATCAGCCAGGGCAGCAGGACTGCCGCGGCCAGCGCGCCACCCATTAATGCCATATGCCCCAGGCTCAGGTCGGCATTCAATGGAACCAGGCTGATGACCACCAAACCGGTTGCGATGAGTCCCAGATGCCGCGCAAGCCTGCGGTCGATGAACCCCGCGCACAGCAGGCTCAGCGCCAGCAGGCCGTAGCCCGCCGGGTCGTTGCCGACGCCGAAAAGCAGCACTGCGGAACCCGAGAGCAGGGAAGCCGGCAGCAGCTTCCAGCTCATCGCGGGGCGGTGCGATTCGGTTGGTATCTGGCTCACGGACACAAGCATGCCAGCTGGGCCGGCAGAAAGACACAGCCCGCCGCCGCGGAACCGGTGCTTTAAAGCTTCTGGCCCGCATCCGTCATTTCGGCTGCGGGCCAGAAGGAAAATTCTGGAGAAGTGCTACTTCCAGGCGCGGTGGACGGCGACGATGCCACCGGTCAGGTTGCGGTATTCCACGTTCTTCCAGCCAACGTTGACGAACTTGGCACCCAGCTCGTCCTGGTCTGGCCAAGCCGCAATGGATTCAGCCAAGTAGGCGTAGGCGGTCGGGTTAGGGGAAACCAGGTAGCCCAGCGCGGGAATGGCGCGCGGCAGGAACTGCTTGTAGGCCACCTTGATCGGGGCGACCGTCGGGGTGGAGAACTCGGCGACGACGATGCGTCCGCCGGGCTTTATCACGCGGCGCATTTCGGACAGGGCCTTCTCGGTGTCTGCGATATTGCGCAGCCCGTAGGAGATGGTCACTGCATCGAAGGTGTTGTCCTCGAATGGCAGGTCGGTTCCGTCTCCGTAGACGAAGTTCAGCTGCGGGTAGCGCTTGCGCCCTTCATCCAGCATGCCGTGGGACATATCGCAGGCGGTGACGTCAGCGCCGGCTTCCGCGAGCGGGACCGAGGAGGTGCCGGTGCCTGCGGCGAGGTCGAGAATGCGCTCGCCGGGCTTTGGCGCGATCGCTTCGGTGGTGATCTTGCGCCAGTAGTTCACGATGCCGCCGGTCATCAAGGTATTGAGCAAGTCGTAGCGAGGAGCCAGCTTGTCAAACATTTCCTGAACCTGATCGGCCTTCTTATCCAGGCCTGCGCGCGCATTCTGAGAACTCATGGGTCTAAGTCTTTCATATTTGCGCGCGCGAAGGCGCCGGATGTGGGGCGAATCGCCCTTAGAGAATCGATTCGAGCCGGGCGTAGCTGGCCTCCATTCCGTCGGTCATTCCGGTGGAGAGCACCATGTCGCGGGTTTGCGCGTCTGGGTAGGTGATCAGGATCGTCAGCAGGGTGCCGCCCTGGTTCGATGTCAGCGTTAATTCATTCACCGTGGCCGGGTACTCGGTGCCAATCATTTGCTCCGTGGTCCGCTCGTAGGACTGGGGCAACGTTTCAAGCACGGTTCCAGTGAAACCGAAACCGGAGCCGTCATCGGCAGATAGCGGTTCCCACCAGTACCGGTAGGTCTCGCCGGCCTCTTGCGCCGTCACGCATTCAGCCAACTGCCATCCGTCGGGGCCGAGCATCCAACGCTTCATGAGCCGCTGGTCATGGTGGGCCTGCCAGACTTGCGCCACTGACCCGCGAACCAAGCGGGTAATGCGCACCTGGGTGTCCGACAGGATCTGTGCGTCGGTGATGAAATCTTCGGCATAATTGCGCAGGTCGATGAGGACTTGCTCGATCTGGCTCATGGCCGAACGGGTGCCGTCGATCATGCCCATTGCTACGACCTGCTCCAGGTCCTCGGCGGAGTCGAAGGTGGAGGTGATGGCCAATTTCGTTCCCTCGGATGTCGGATCGAAGGTGAAGACTATGCGATTGGACGGCAAGTCGGTATTGGGCGTGCCGTCGGCGTGCGCAAAGCCGTCACTGACCTCGAAGAATTTGTGCTCGACGACTTCGTTCCAGATCCAGTATCCGTGGAATTCTTCGCCTTCGGGAGAAGTCATGTGGTAATTCGAACGGCCACCAGGGGCGGCATCGTGCCGGGTGAAAGTTGCCGGGTATTCCACCGGCCCCCAGAATTTTTCAAGTTGCCGGGCGTCCAGGTAAGCATCCCACAGGCGGGAAACCTTGACCGGAAATTCTGCGTGGACAGTCAGTGAGAGTGCTTCGGAATCTTTGACAACGGATGTGACAGGCATGGGAATGCTCCTTATTTGTCCCCATCGGCGAGGAAATCATCGAGCCGGCTGATGCGTTGGCGCCAGATGTCTTCGAGGGAAGAGAGTAGCTCTTGCGCGTGCCGGATGGTATCCGGCTGCCCGCGAACTATGCGTTCGCGACCACGTGCGATTTTTGTGACCAGACCAGCGGATTCCAATGCCGCGACGTGCTTCTGAACTGCCGCAAAAGACATGTCATAGCTTGCAGCAATTTCCGAAACGCTCACCTCGGCGTTTAGCGTCCGCCGCACGATGTCTCGTCGTGTGGCATCTGCCAAGGCGCGGAAGACCTTGTTTGCCTGTTCTTCGCTCAACTCATATACAACCATTTGGTTGTATGTTACGCCCGGAATGGGCTGGAAGTAAAGAGGTGGATCAAAACTTTTGGAGGTAGTGTACTTATCCCCTATATAATCGACATTGTATAGGTGATATGTCACCTGCGAATTTTAGCCTTGGGATTGCGCGCCGCGGGGCCGCCCCCATGCCACTCGCGAGCAGCCGTTCCCATGTCGGGAACAGGGTGCTGATGCGCATCGTGCGCGGATTTCCGATTTGCCGAACCCGAGGCGGTGGCCGATGCGATCGCATCCCTTGCCTCGGCGAGGCGTCGGGCATGAGCGGAGCGAATTCCCCAGTGCGCCCTGAGGCGACTGCTTGCGCAAAGCCTGGACGGGGCAAGCATCATCCATGGCTCCGGTGATCATGATTCAGCGCTTCTGCAGCGTCGCGCCCAGGATTGCTTGGGCGCGCGTGGCAAGTGGATGCGCTGCCCGGGGCGTTCGAGAGGCCGGATTGTAAAAATATATAGACTGGTCTATTTTTAATTGTATGACTTCCAAAGGAGACCTCACCAAGGCACGGCTCGCAGAGTCCATGCTTGAACTCATCCAGACCAGCGGATACAGCGGCACCGGCCTCAATGCAGTGATCGAGCACGCTGCAGCACCAAAGGGGTCGGTCTATTTCCACTTCCCCGATGGGAAAGAGGGGCTGGGCGTGGCCGCAGTAGAACTGGCCGCCAAGCAATTCGAGACCATGATTATCCAGGTCGCCCAGAGCGCAGGAGGTGCTGCCGAAGCCGCCAAGCTTGCTATCCAAGCGTTGGCCGCCATCATCAGCGATAGCGGCTTCCGCTTAGGCTGCCCCGTGTCAGTGGTGACCTTGGAAATGGGAGACTCAAGTGAACGCCTGCGGCAAGCCTGCGCCACCGCATTCGAGTCATGGATCACTCCGACCACTGCCCTGCTCGAAGCCGATGGCGTGGGCAATGCCCAAGCGAAGTCCCTGGCAACTGTTATCGTCTCGACCATCGAAGGGGCCGCCATCGTTTCCCGGGCGATGAAAAGCACCCGGCCGCTTCTCGCCGCCGCCGACGCGGTAGCCGACCTCATTGGCCTGCGCCAACAGGGCGAAGGGGACCAGAATTGATGCACGGAGCCAACCTTCGCCATGCGCTGGTTTTCGGGGCATCGGGACTAATCGGCAGGCATCTGATCCTTGCCCTCCTCGACGCCCGAACGCAGGTAACAGCAGCTGTCCGGAATGCTGAATCCGCAGCGAAGGTCAAGAATTGGCTGAGCCAGCACGGACTGGAACAAGAGATCAATACCGCGATCGTCGACTTCGACGCCCCTGAAATCCTGGCTGGCGGACCTGCGGCCTTCACCAGCGTCACCGAAATTCACAATTGCGCCGGAACCTACCGATTCGGCATGAGTGCGCAGGAAGCCCGCAGCGCTAATGTTGGCATTGTCGAGAAGCTGGTGGATTTTGCTGCAGCACTGCCAGAGCTGCAGCGCATTGTGCATATTTCCGGCTACCGAGTCGGCGGGCAGGATCCCTCGAAGGTTCCGTGGCCGCAGGACTGCCGCGATCATCTCTACCGGAAACTAGGCGCTTACGAAGCCTCGAAAGTGGAGTCCGACGCGGTCTTCCAAGCCCTCGGCAAAGAACACGGAATCCCTTGGACCATCGTCAATCCGGCCAGCGTCATCGGCCACAGCATTACCGGGGAATCCGACCAGCACATCGGGCTGGCCGGCACCATTGAGCAGCTCTGGGAAGGGAAAACCGCAGCTCTTCCCGCAGGTGACTCGACTTTCTTGCCGGTGCTCACGGTCGACTATATGGCTGCGTTCATGGCGGCCGTGGCCATTGCGCCGGAGGCGATAGGCAAATCCTACTGGCTGCTGGATGATGCCACTGCGCCACTGGGGCGCTTGCTGGCCGAAACTGGCCGGCATCTTGGCGCGAAAGTCCCCAAGCTGCGCTTGCCCGTGGGTCTAATCAAGGCTCTTCCTTCGTGGGTCACCAAAGCCGATCCGGAAACGCTCCACTTCATGTCCGCGGACCGCTATCCGACCGGGCCCGCGATCGAATTCGCCAACCGGCACGGAATCCAGATGCCTGATGTTGGTTCCTCTCTGGAGCGCTGGGCCGACTATCTGGCCGCCCACCGATTCGGGGCCGCGGCATCTGGGGCACGCCGCTATGTAGATGTCGGGGGAGTGAGAACTTTTGAGCTGGGCGACCGCGAGGAACGCCGGTTGATCTTCCCTGGCCTTCCGGTAAATGCCGATACCTGGGCCGCAGTAGCTCAGGGCATTGGCGGACGGGCCGTTGACCTGCCAGGGCTTGGGCTCAGCGGCGGACGGGGCGTCCCGGATTGGGACCGGTGGCTTCCCGCTCTCCTGGCAGGCGGCCCGGTGGATCTGATCGGGCACTCCATCGGGGCAGCCGCCGCCACGCTCGCCGCGGGTCGACTGCCGGGCAAGGTCCGCTCGCTGACCTTGGTTGCGCCGTTTTTCTTGCAAGGGCACGCAGGGAAGGCGCCAAGGTTCCAGCCGCTGGTCCGCGGCTATTTGCGCCATGCGACCGCGGAGCAACTCTCACGTCAATTGACCGGCAACGAGGCGAGCTCAACTGCCTTGGTCTCCAGCGTCAGCGATCTGAAGCGAAGTACCGCCGCCGCGGTAGCTGGCCATCTCGCCCTGGCGAGTTCCAAGCAGTGGCGCCGGCAGTTGCGGGAGATGCTCGATCGCTATGACGGTCCGCTCCGAATTATCTGGGGAGCCGAAGACCCATTGGACCCCGCCGCAATCCGGCAGCTGGAGTCCCGGCCCGAGGCTGGACTGCACTCCATTCCCTCCGCGGGGCACCACCCGCAGCTGACCCACGAGGATGCCCTGATTGAACTGTTGAAGTAGGGGTTGGAGCACGCCTCTTCTCAAGCATCCCCTCTTCGCCTAGTCTGGTTGGAACTGCACAGAACCATCTTTCCGACGGGGTGAAGGGGGAGCGTGAGCACATCTGCCATCGACTGGTCCAACGCAACTCGCCGCGCACAAAAAGCCCGCGAGCTGCTCTCCTCGCAGGAAACCGGACTGGGCGACCTCCCATTGCGCAATGACGTGCGCGAATCCTGGAAACGGTCGCTGGCCCAAACAGGCTCGGTTCAAGAACCGCCGGTTCTGAGCAACGACCGGTTGCGCCTTGCCCGCGAGCGCAGCGAGCTCCAGCGGATTTGGCCTGTTTTCGAAAAGCTCCTTGTTCCCGCCGCAACCGACGCCAATCTCTTGGTCGCCCTTGCGGATGCCGGCGGAACCTTGTTGTGGGTTGCGGGAAGCACCAGTTCGATGAGCCAAGCCGAGCACGTGGGCTTCATGGCAGGTGCCGACTGGGCAGAAAAGAGTGTTGGCACATCCGCGCCGGGAATGGCGCTGGCAACCGGGGCCGGTTCGCAGGTCTCGGGGGCTGAGCATCTCTATGAGCAAGCCCAGCAGTACAGCTGCTCGGCGGTACCGATCCGCGATCCGCGCACTGGTCAGGTAATTGGCGCAATCGACCTGACCGGTGGCCCGGAAGCCGTTGCCACGCACTCCTTGCCGCTGCTGCAAGCGGCGGTCATGGCTGCGGAAACGCAGCTGCTCTTGCCGGGTGCCGGAGTCGTGGCCGATCCCGACTACCTGGACTTGGGGCGCTCTGATGGGGCCCATCTGGGATCAGTGCCGATTTCCCTTCGCCATGCAGAAATATTGACCCTTCTGGCGCACTACCGGGAAGGCCTGAGCACTGCCCAGCTGGTGGAAGAGCTGTTCGAGCGTCCCGATTCCGCGGCCGAGGGCACGGTCCGCGCCGAAATCGTCAGGCTGCGCAAGGTACTCGCGGGCCCAGGCGGGCGTGCCTTGACTTCACGCCCGTACCGCCTTCAGTGGGACCTGCATACGACCCTTGGCCGCCTATGGCGTGCACTGGAGCAGGGCGATCTCGATTCCGCCCTGCCGCTGTACTCCCCGGGCCTGCTGGCCCGCTCCCAGGCGCCAGGCATCGTCTCGCTGCTGTACCGGACCGAGGCCGCGCTGCGTGAAATGGTGCTGGATCGAGGAACTGCGCATCAGCTGCTGAACCTGGGCCGCCAGTTGGCTGACCCTGGCCTCTTGCGAGCTGCCTTGCGCGAATTGCCTGCGCAATCGCCAGCGCGCTCACTTGTCGTCGCCGAGGTCCAGGCCCTCGAGAACTAGGTTCCTTGCCATTGCCGTTCCTCCCGCCAGGCACGAACATGCCATTGCGGTCATCTGGGACCCGTTGCAACCTGCCTGCAACCTTTATGTGACTAGAGTCACAAGCATGGTTCCGCGATGATGCCGTCGCGGCCAGGACATCCGATTAAGGAGACGTGGAGCAATGGCGGTTTACGCAAACCCGAATACCGATGGAGCACTGGTCAATTTCAAGCCGCGCTACGAGAACTACATCGGCGGTGAATGGGTAGCCCCGGTCAAGGGCATGTACTTCGAGAACATCACCCCGGTCACCGGCAAGGTCTTCTGCGAGGTGGCCCGTTCCACCGCAGAGGACGTCGAAGTAGCACTGGACGCGGCGCATGCGGCGGCTGGCGCCTGGGGCAAGACCAGCCCGGCCGAACGCGCAGTCATCCTGAACAAGATCGCGGACCGCATCGAGGAAAACCTCGAAATGCTCTCCGTGGCCGAGACCTGGGATAACGGCAAGGCGATCCGCGAGTGCCTGAACGCCGACCTCCCGCTGGCGGTGGACCACTTCCGCTACTTCGCCGGTGCTATCCGCGCCCAGGAAGGCAGCCTCTCCCAGCTCGACGACGACACCACCGCATACCACTACCACGAGCCGCTGGGCGTGGTCGGGCAGATCATCCCGTGGAACTTCCCGATCCTCATGGCCGTCTGGAAGCTCGCCCCGGCGCTGGCAGCCGGCAACGCGATCGTGCTCAAGCCCGCCGAGCAGACCCCGGTCTCGATCCTGGTGCTCATGGAGCTGATCGGCGACCTGCTGCCAGCCGGCGTGCTGAACGTGGTCAACGGCTTCGGCGTGGAAGCGGGCAAGCCGCTGGCCTCCAACAAGCGCATCCGCAAGATCGCCTTCACCGGCGAAACCACTACCGGCCGGCTGATCATGCAGTACGCGTCGGAAAACCTGATCCCGGTCACCCTGGAGCTGGGCGGCAAGTCCCCTAACATCTTCTTCGAGGACATTGCCTCCAAGGACGATGCCTTCTACGACAAGGCCCAGGAAGGTTTCACCCTGTTCGCGCTGAACCAGGGCGAGGTCTGCACTTGCCCATCGCGTGCACTGATCCAGGAAAGCATCTACGAGAAGTTCATGGGCGATGTCGTGGCCCGCACCAAGGCCATCAAGCAGGGCCACCCGCTGGATACCGAGACCATGATGGGTGCCCAGGCCTCCAATGACCAGCTGGAGAAGATCCTGTCCTACATGGACATCGGCAAGGCCGAGGGTGCCAAGGTGCTGCTTGGCGGGGGACGGGCGGATCTGGGCGGGGAACTGTCCGGCGGCTTCTACGTGCAGCCGACCATCTTCGAGGGCACTAATGACATGCGCATCTTCCAGGAGGAGATCTTCGGTCCGGTGGTCGCGGTGACCAAGTTCAAGGACTATGACGACGCGATCTCCATCGCCAACGACACCCTGTACGGACTGGGTTCGGGCGTGTGGAGCCGCAATGGCAACGTCGCCTACCGTGCGGGCCGTGCCATCCAGGCCGGACGTGTCTGGGTCAACCAGTACCACGCCTACCCGGCGCACTCGGCCTTCGGCGGATACAAGTCCTCGGGTATCGGTCGCGAAAACCACCTGATGATGCTGGACCACTACCAGCAGACCAAGAACCTGCTGGTTTCCTACTCGGAAGACAAGCTGGGCTTCTTCTAGGAGCAGTAGCTGCCACGAGCAGCATGAGATGACAACAGACCTCGAAGGTGCGGGGCCAGCCGGGACAGCGTCCGGGGATCGATTGGCCTCATCCCCCGCACGCCAGCCGGCACCCCGCACCTTCGAATGCCATGCAAAGGACAAAGTACATGAGCAAGATGAAAGCTGCAATAGTCGAAGGCTTCGGCGAAGAGTTCCAGGTGAAGGACGCCGAGATCCCCGAGCCCGGCCCCGGCCAGGTGCTGGTGAAGCTGATCGCCTCGGGCGTCTGCCACACCGACCTGCACGCCGCCGAGGGCGATTGGCCGGTCAAGCCGAAGCTTCCGCTGATTCCCGGGCATGAAGGCGTGGGCATCGTGGAAAAGCTCGGCGAAGGAGTCACCGAGGTCGCGCTCGGGGACATGATCGGCAACGCGTGGCTGGCCAGCGCCTGCGGGCACTGCCAGTACTGCCGCACCGGCTGGGAGACGCTGTGCGAAGCCCAGTCCAATGGCGGATACTCCGTGGACGGTTCCTTCGGCCAGTACATGCTGGTGGATTCCCGCTATGCCGCGCACATCCCGGAGGGCTCGGATCCCCATGAAATCGCGCCGGTGCTGTGCGCGGGAGTGACTGTCTACAAGGGCCTGAAGATGACTGAGGTCAAGCCCGGCCAGTGGGTGGCTATTTCGGGTATCGGCGGACTGGGCCATATCGCGGTGCAGTACGCGGTGGCCATGGGCATGCGGGTGATCGCCATTGACGTGGCCGATGACAAGCTGGCGCTGGCCTCGAAGCATGGAGCGGAAATCACCGTCAATGCCTTCGCCCAGGACCCGGCCGAGATCATCCAGCAGAAGGTTGGCGGAACGCACGGCGTGCTGGTTACGGCGGTGCATCCAAAGGCGTTCGGGCAAGCGATCGGCATGACCCGGCGCGGCGGAACGATCGTGTTCAACGGGCTGCCCGCCGGTGATTTCCCCGCACCCATTTTCGACATCGTGCTCAAGGGCCTGACCATCCGCGGATCGATCGTGGGAACACGGCAGGACATGATCGAGGCGCTGGAATTCTATGCGGCAGGGAAGATCAAGCCGACCTTCCATACCCGCCCGCTGGAAGACATCAACGCCGTATTCGACGAAATGCGCCATGGCAAGATCGATGGGCGCGTTGTCATCGACTACGCCAGCAGGGCGTAGCCGGATCCGCAACGGTTGATGGCACGGTACCGGATGCGGCTTTTCGAAGCGGCATCCGGTACCGGTGTCCTGGCCGCCCTGGCCGAGCGATGGACGGTGCGGCCCAAAAAGAGGACACTGGCCACAACGAGATAAATCCGGACGTGGACAACGAGGCAGGAGCAGGACATGAGCACCGTAACCGAAACACGCGCCGCAATCGAGGGCGAAGAGTTCTCGCGGGTGGCCTTCACCTCCGAAGCCCTGGACCTGCTGCGCAAGCTGTGGGGGATCCACGGCCCGCTGATGTTCCACCAGTCCGGAGGGTGCTGCGACGGGTCCTCGCCGATGTGCTACCCGGCCGGCGAGTTCCGCACCGGGGGATCGGACATCCGGCTCGGCGTGCTTTCCCTGGACGGCGCTGATGGCACCGCTCTGGGCGACATCGATTTCTGGATGTCCAAGGAGCAATTCGAATACTGGAAGCACACCAAGCTCACCGTGGACGTGGTCAACGGGCGGGGATCCGGTTTCTCCGTCGAAGCCCCGGAGGGCAAGCGCTTCTTGATCCGCAGCGAGATCATCGAGTTCCCGGCTGGCCCGAACCCCGACTAGGCTTGGCCCATGCGACTGTGGTCCCTGCACCCCTCATTGCTCGACGCCAAAGGGCTCGTTGCCTGCTGGCGTGAAACACTGCTGGCCCAGAAGGTGCTCGCAGGCCAGACCAAGGGCTATACCGGGCACCCGCAGCTTCTCCGGTTCAAGGCGCAGCCCGCCCCGCTGGTGCATATGGGCGGCTACCTGCAGGGCTTGTGGGACGAAGCGTCTGTCCGGGGCTATCGCTTCGACGCCGCGAAGATCCTGCATCCGGCAGCCGCCGCGCAGCTGGAAAAGATCCCGGTCACCCAGGGGCAGGTGCACTTCGAGCGCGAGCACCTGCTGCGCAAGCTCTCCGTCCGGGATCCCGCGCGCATCGCCCGCTTGGAACCGGCAGGGCAGGTGGCCCTGCATCCGCTGTTCGTGCAGGTCCCGGGGCCAGTGGAGGCCTGGGAGAAGGATGCGCTCGCCAGCGGATGAGCTGCTGGCCCGGCAAAAGCCTAGAGCAGCTCCGCGCGCAACTGTGCGGGGGACTTGGGCGAGAGCAGCCCCGGGGCCACATCGTAAACGGTCTGCGCACCGGTGATGCCGCGCTGGTTCATCCGGAAGGCGGCCCGGGCGTAAGCCACCAGCACGCTGGAAGTGAATTCCGGGTTGGAGCCAAGGGCCAGCGAATACTCGATGACCTGCTTCTGCTCGTCGCTGGTATTGCCCGAACGGATTACGAACCCGCCGTGGGGCATATTCGAATGCTCGGCGGCCAAGGTCTGCTCGTCGATGAACTCGACGGTGGTGTCGTACTGGTCGAAGTAATGCTCCATGCCCACGATAGCTTCGCGCACCGCCTGCGCATCGGCACCGTCTTCGAGCACCACGAAGCATTCGCGCTGGTGCTTCTCGCGGGTGCTCAAGGAAGGGCGCTCGCCGGCCCGGACCCGGTCGATAGCCTCCTGGCTCGGGATGGTGTACTGCACGCCGGCGGCGACGCCCGGGACGCGGCGGATCGCATCCGAATGCCCCTGGCTCAGCCCGCGGCCCCAGAAGGTGTAGGTTTCGCCGTCGGGCAGCAATGCTTCGCCGAAGACGCGGTTGATCGAGAACATGCCCGGATCCCAGCCCACGGAGAGCAACGCGGTCTTGCCAGCTGCCTTCGCTGGGCCGTCGATGGACGCGTAGTACTCGGGGATGCGGGCGTGGGTATCGAAGCTGTCCACGGTGTTGAACAGCGCCGCGAACTTCGGGCCCTGCTGCGGCAAGTCCGATTTCGAGCCGCCGCAAAGGATCAATACGTCGATCTGTGCGGCGTGCTTTTCCAGCTCATCGATGCCGAACCGCCGTGCTGGTTGAGCCAGTTGGAGGGCCTGCGGGTCACGGCGGGTGTAGACGCCCACCAGCTCCATATCCGGATTCTTGGCGATCGCGGCTTGGACGCCGCGTCCCAGATTCCCATAGCCAGCAATACCGATGCGGATCTTTGAAGTCATGCCTGCCGTTTCCTTGGGGGAGTGAAGTTTGCTCAGCCGCGGATGGGCTAAATACTTCGGATTATGCCAACGAATCCCGGGGCAGTGAAACCCTTGACCCTCTATGACCCCGGTCTAGCCGAACAGGCGCTTGAAGAAGCCCTTCTTCGGTTCGGCTTCGTGGCCCTGGCAGCGGTCCTTATTGGGGACATTGCGCATAGTTGCTTCAACGTGCTGGCCGCAGCCAGCCCACGTGGTCTTCTGGCAGATCTTGCATTGAACCTGGCGGCACATAATTTTTTCCTTGGGGTAGTGGTTAGGACAGGGAGAGGAAGAGCTTTTCGAGTTCTTCGACGCTCAGGCCGTCTTCTTCCTCGGAAGCCTTCTCGGGATCGGCGATGCAGTACTGCATCGCGGTGGAGACAATGGCGAATCCGGCGCGGTCCAACGCGGTGGAGACGGCGGCCAGCTGAGTGACTACCTCTTTGCACGAACCATCGGTTTCCACGGCGTTGATCACCGCATCAAGCTGGCCTCGGGCACGCTTAAGGCGGTTGAGGATCCGCTTGCGGGTCGCTTCGTCAGCAGTACGCATCAATTTCTCCTTGGTACGGGTAGCGGGTTAGTCGTCTTCTGCAATTTCGGCATCCAGGTGTTTGAGTTGGACGAGCAACTGCTCCATAGCGCCAGAGCTCAACGCTCCGGGTTTTGAATGTACAAGTATCCCATCCTTGAACGCCATGAGCGTCGGTATGGATGCAATCCGGGCTGCCTGCGCCAAATCCGGCTGGGTTTCGGTATTCACCTTGGCGAAGGCGATTTCAGGATGCGCCGCGGATGCTTCGTCGAAAATCGGGGCAAAGCCGCGGCAAGGACCGCACCAAGGCGCCCAGAAATCCACGAGCACCAGCCGGTTCCTTGCGATGAACCCAGCGAAGTTCGAAGCTGACAATTCAAGCGGCTTCATCGGGTTTCTCCTTTCAGAACGAGCGGGCAGCGCGCCCCCATCGCCGGAATTTTGTTGCACAGCAGCACCAATGCGCCCGCGAGGGCTGCAACCGCAACTACGACCAGCCCGCCGGGAGCCGGCAGTTCCTGGCTGAGCACGAACACGCCCATGGCCAAGACGAAGTAGCCAAAACCCTTGCGCAAAGCGCGTTCGTCGATCCTGCGCGAAAGCCGTGCGCCGATCAACGAACCGAGGATCGCGGTGGTCGCCAGCCCTGCGGCCAGCGGCCAATCCAGTGCAACTGAATTCAACTGCCCGGCCAGGCCAGTGATCGAATTCAGGGTGATCACCAGCAGGGAGGTGCCCACCGCCTGTTGCATGGACAGCCCGGCCAGCAAAGCCAGTGCAGGGACGAGCAGGAAACCGCCTCCGGCACCGACCAGGCCGGTGACCATGCCAATGCCCAAGCCGACCGGGGCGGACAGCCACAACGACTGTGTTGCGCTGCCAGTGTTTTTCCGTCCGCGGATCATCCCGCGGGCACCGGCCAGCATGATGATCGCGAAACCGAGCATCAGCAGCTGGGCAGGGATCCCGCTGGCCAGCAGCCCGCCGCCAAAGGCGCCAAGCATGCTGGTGGCCGCGAAGACCATCCCCTGTTTCCAACGCACATTGGCCTTGCGGGCATGCGGGATCAGGCTCGTTGCCGAGGTCGCACCGACCACCAGCAGGGAGGTGGCGATCGCTTCCTTGGCGGGCAACCCGGCTACATAGCTGAGCAGGGGAACCATCAGGATTGAACCGCCGCCGCCGAACAGTCCCAGGGACAGCCCGACGATGCTCGCTAGTGCAAGGGCCAGAACCAGCAGCGGTCCGAACTCCATGGCCTACTTCTTTACTTTGTTCCAGGGCATCTTGCCCAAGAAGCTGATCATCGGGCAAGAATCCCGCAGGGCTGAGAACACCAGTCCGCCACCGATGGCCGCCGAAAGATAGGCGAACTTCGGGGAGATGAACTTCGCTCCGAGCAACCCGGCGAGCACCACGGAACCTGCGGTCATGCGCATCTGGCGGTCCAGCGCCCAACGCTGCACGCCGCGCACCATGGTGCCGCCGGCATTTTCGTAGGCGGTGACGCCGCCAAGCAGTACCGTGCTGTGCTCGATCTGTTGCTCCTGCAGGGCACGCTGCGCCTTGGAAGCACGGTTGCCGCTGTGGCAGATCAGCACCGGCTTGCCTGGAATCTTGGCGAGCACCTCGGTGGCGTTGGCGGTGAATTCTTCGAGCGGCACGTTGTACGAGCCGGGAATGTGGAGGGTTTCGAATTCGCCCGCGGTGCGCACGTCAATCAAGGCGAGGTCCGTGTCGGGGGCTTCTACCAGGCATTTAAGTGCTTCGGCGTCCATGGTGGTCAAAGGGGTAGTCATTGAATGCAGTTCAGCTTTCGTGGCGGGGGTGGCTAGTTGGCGAAGGAGGACCAGCCGAGGTAGCTGCCCTCAAGCTCGACGACGTTGTAGCCGGCATCGCGCAGTGCGCTGGCGGCCACGGCATTGCGCATGCCGCTTTGGCAGTAGGTGACGATGGTGCCGCCGGCGGGCAGCTGATCGAGATTCCACAACACCCGTCCGCCGGACAGCTGCTTGGCGCCCGGGATATGCCCGGCGGCGAACTCGGTCTTGTTGCGGACATCCAGCAGCATCTCGTACTCGAAATCGTCCAGCTGTGCCGGGGTGATCGACTTCGGCTTCACCGTTGGCAGGCCTTCCAAGCTGGTGGTGAAACCCTTGACCGCGTCGATGCCCACGCGCATTAGGTGGGCGCGGATCGTCGCGGCGTGTTCGCCGGTCTCGGCCAGCACGATCAGGGCGCGTTGGTCCTTTTCCGGATCGTAGGCCCAGGCGCCGAAGCTGGCGGTCTTCGCCGTACCCGGGATGGACAGCGCGCCGGGAACGGTGCCTGCGGCGATCTGGGTGTGCCCACGGGTATCGACGAACACCGAGACCCCCGCCTCCAGCTGCTGGAGGAGCTGCTGGACGGGTATTTCAGCTAGGGGGTCGAGCTGGCCCAGGATGGCTGGGCCCAGGCGGTTCTGCCGCTTCATGCGGCCGAAGTAGGCGTGGGCGTCAGGCTGGCCGTTGAGCAGTTCGGCGATGAAGCCGTCCTGGTCGTCGTTGGCCAGGTAGGTGCTCCACCAGGCGAACTCGCGTTCGTAGCCCAACGTGGTGGAAGGGACCGCGCCCAGCGCTTTGCCGCAGGCGCTGCCCGAGCCGTGGCCTGGATGCACCTGGATGTAATCGGGCAATTCTGCCAGGGTTTTCTTCAGCGAAGCAAAGAGATCGCGGGCGCCTTCGAAGCGGGTATCGACACCGCCGGCGGCCTCGTCCAGCAAATCCGGACGGCCTAGGTCGCCGGCGAAGATGAAGTCGCCGGAGAGCAGGTAGCCAGGGTCTTGGCTGAAGGCTCCGTCGGTGATGGCGTAAGCCAGGTGCTCCGGGGTGTGGCCCGGGGTGTGGCGGGCGGCGATGCGCAGGTTGCCCAGCGTGATGATATCGCCATCCATCAAACGTTCTGCCTCGAATCCGTACTGCCAATCTTTGCCGCCCTCGCCCGAAACGTAGCTGGTGGCGCCGGTGGCGGCGGCTAGTTCGCGGGTTCCGGAAAGGTAGTCGGCGTGGATGTGGGTTTCAGCGACGGCCGTGATGCGCATGCCGTGCTTGGCAGCCAGGGCAAGGTAGTCGGCGATGTCGCGGCGCGCGTCGACCACGAGAGCTTCGCCTTTGGCCTGGCAGCCGATGAAGTAGCTGGCCTGCGCGAGATCTTCGTCGTAGAGGCGTTCAAGCAGCATGGTTGGTTCCTTTCAAGGTGGATTGGAACCAGACTAAACTATACCCCCGGGGGTATGTCAAAAATACGGGTGGGGGTATGTGCGGAGGCCCGCAATGCCGCTAGGTGGGAAAGGTGTTTTTATGCCCGGGTGAAAGTGCGCAGCCAGCCGGTTAGCCGCAGCTGCTCCGCGGGGTCCAAGGTTGCCAATAGCTGCAGGGTGCCGTCGTCTGCGGGGCGCAGAATACCCAGGTGATCGGCTGGAACATCGGACATCGCCTCGCCAGCCGGGGAATCGGGCGATGCGCTCGCCGCCCTGGAGATGAAGACCTCGTCGGGTGAACCGTTCCAACCCTCGAGGATCGAGATGGTGCCTTCCAGCAGGCGCAGGGCCTCGTGCGCGTGGATCCATGCGGTGGCATCCTTGGCAGCCAGCTCGAACCCGGCTTCGGGAACAATCTTGCGCAGGCCCGTGGCCAGGACGCGCGCTTTCGCGCTGAGCCCCTCGGCCTGGAAGGCGGCTACCGCATCCAGGCGCTGTGTCATGCGCGCGAAGTCCTGCTCAATGCTTTTCCTGCTTGCGAAAATGCCCATGCTCCTATCTTCGCCTACCTTGGGAAAGGCTGTCGAGGTGCTCGGCCAATCGGGTGCTGGCGCGGGAGAGGTGCTGGGCCAAAACCTCTGCCGCGCCCTGGGCATCGCCGGCGGCGATGCATTCGAGCAGGCGTTCATGTTCGCTGGCGATGTCCGCGGTGTTCAGCAGCGTTGCATCCTGGACGTGGGTCATGCACAGGCGGATCTCATCGCTGAGCTGGCCGTAGATTGCGCTGGTACGGGTCGAATCCAGGGCCTGGACCAGTGCGGAGTGGAAGCGGACATCCGGATCGACGATCTGGATCGGGGAAGCATCGCGCGGTGCGGTGATTTCGGCATTGGCCTCGCGTGCAGCTTCCGGGACCTGTCCGGTGCTGGCCAGCAGCCGCACGGCCTCTGCTTCGATGATGGCGCGGGTGCGGTAGATGTCGCGGGCGTCGGCGGATGAGAGCAGCGTGACTTTCGCGCTCTGATGCGCGTTGCGCGTCAGCAGGCCGCTGGCAACGAGGTTCTCCAGCGCGGCCTTGGCGGTTGGCCGGGCCACTTCATAGTGCGCGGCGACGTCCACTTCGCCCAGCGGGGTGCCGGGGGACAGTTCCCCGCTGAAAATCCGGGCACGCAGTGACTTGACGACGGCCTGAACCACGGAAACCACACCTAAACGGGCCGCCATCAGGGTCCTTTCGAGCCGCGGAAAATTTACCTAACAAGTATCCCATGAATAGTACTACTATCGCTTGTATACTTGTAAGACAATTTTCGTATTCGGCAAGCGCCGCTTGCCAACTGCACAGGAGCGCACCATGGCATTGAGCACGCCAGCACTCGGAGAAACGACGGTTTCATCCGGCATCCTCGATCTGGTCGGCGACCAGGATCGCGTCAAGACCCGATCCATCGACCGCGTTGCCTACGCCTCGGATGCCTCGCACTACCTGTACACGCCGCAAGCTGTCGTGCTGGCCAAGGACGCCGCGGAAGTCTCCGCCCTGCTGGCTGCGGCCGCGCGCGGCAACCAGCCGGTCACCCTGCGCTCGGGCGGCACCTCGCTGGCCGGGCAAGCCAGCGGCGACGGACTGATGATTGATGTGCGCCGCAACTTCCGCGGCATCACCGTGCTCGATAACGGAGCGCGCGTGCGTGTGCAGCCCGGTGCCACCGTCCGCCAGGTCAACGCGCGCCTGGCCGTCTATGGCAGCAAGCTGGGGCCGGATCCGGCCAGCGAGGCGGCCTGCACCATCGGAGGCGTGATCGCGAACAACTCCTCGGGGATGGCCTGCGGCACCGAATTCAACACCTACCGCACCCTGGAATCCATGACTTTCGTGCTCCCCTCGGGTACCATGATCGACACCGCGGATCCGCAGGCCGACCGCAAGCTGGCCGCCGCTGAACCGCAACTGGTCGCCACGCTGGACAAGCTGGGCCAGCGCGTGCGCAGCAACCCGGCCTCGGTCGCCAAGATCGAGAAGCACTTCGCGCTGAAGAACACCATGGGCTACGGCATCAATGCCTTCCTGGACTACGACACCCCGGCAGAGCTGATGGCACACCTGATCATCGGCTCCGAGGGCACCCTGGCTTTCGTCGCCGAGGCCGTCTTCCGCACCGTGCCGATCCGCAAGCTGGCCATCGCCACCTTGGCCGTCTTCGATAACCTGGATCTGGCCACCCGGGCGCTGCCTGAACTCGTGGATTCCGGCGCCGCCACCCTGGAGCTGATGGATTCCACGTCGCTGCGCGTGGGCCAGTCGCTGCCCGGCGTGCCGGATGCCATCATGGGCTTCGACGTCGACCAGCAGGCCGCCTTGCTGGTCGAATACCATGCGGACACCGAAGAGGAACTGGCCGGGCTGCGCTCCGCTGGCCAGTCGCTGCTCGACGCATCGGCATTGCGCGCCCCAGCGGTGCTGTCCCCAGATGCGAAGAACCGTCAGGCCGCGTGGAAGTTCCGAAAGGGCCTGTATGCTTCGGTGGCCGGTGCCCGCGCCACAGGCACCACCGCGCTGCTCGAGGACGTCGTGGTCCCGGTAGAGTCCTTGGCCGAAACCTGCGACAGCCTGCAGGAGCTGTTCACCGAGTACGGCTACGCTGATTCGGTGATCTTCGGCCACGCCAAGGACGGCAACATCCACTTCATGCTCACCGACCGTTTCGAAGGCGATGTGGCGTTGAACCGCTACAACTCCTTCAACGACAAGATGGTCCAGCTGATTCTGGACAAGGACGGCAACCTCAAGGCGGAGCACGGCACCGGCCGCGCCATGGCGCCGTTCGTGCGCGCGCAGTACGGCGATGAGCTCTACGAGGTGCACCTGGAGCTGAAAGCCGCCTGCGACCCGCGCCTGATGATGAACCCCGGGGTGATCATCGACGAAGACCACGCCGCGCACATCCGCAACATCAAGCTCAACGAGACCATCGAGATCGAGGCCGACCACTGCGTGGAATGCGGCTATTGCGAGCCGGTCTGCCCGTCCAAGGACCTGACCCTGACCCCGCGCCAGCGCATCGTCGTGCGCCGGGCCATCGCCAAGGCCGAAGCCGAGGGCAACGCCGAGCTGGCGGCCGAACTGGAGCGCGACTACGAATACAACGGCGTGCAGACCTGTGCCGTGGACGGCATGTGCGTCACCGCCTGCCCGGTGGGCATCAACACGGGCCTGCTGGTCAAGCGCCTGCGCCGCGAAGACGCGCACCCGGTCCTGGAAGCCGGCTTCAAGGCCGCGGCCAAGGGATGGGGACCTGCCACGCGCGCTGGGTCGCTGGCCCTGAGCATCGCCGATAAATTCCCTGCTTCGCTGGTCCGCGGTGCCACCGATGCTGCGCGCAAGGTGGTCAGCACCGACACCATGCCACGTTACGATGCCGACCTGCCTGGTGGAGGCAAGGCGCGCAAGCCCATGGCCGGCAACTTGGGTGCAGCTGGCACCGAGCCGCTGGCCATCTACCTGCCAGCCTGCGTGAATTCGATGTTCGGCCCTGCAGGAGACGGGGAAGGAGTCGCCCCGGCGTTCACCAAGCTGCTGCACGCTGCTGGCGTCTCGGTTTACGTTCCCGAGGGCATTGAATCCACCTGCTGCGGTACCCCGTGGACTTCCAAGGGCTACGAACAGGGCCATGAGGTCATGGGCCAGCGCGTGCTGGAAGAAGTCCGTGCGGCCATGCCGGGCAAGGACCTGCCGATCATCTCCGATGCCTCCAGCTGCACCGAAGGCTTTGCGCATACCCTGGCCGAGCATGGCTACGAAGTGGTTGACCTGCTGGCGTTCACTTCGCAGCACCTGCTGGAGAAGCTGCCAGCGCTCGAGAAGATCTCCTCGGTCACCTTGCACCCAACCTGCTCGTCCACGCAGATGGGCCTGAACCCGGACATGCAGAAGATCGCAGAGGCTGTGGCAGATACCGTGAACACCCCGGTGAACTGGGGCTGCTGTGGTTTTGCCGGTGACCGCGGCATGCTGCATCCGGAGCTGACCGAGTCGGCTACCGCTCGCGAAGCTGCCGAGGTTCGTGAACTGGATGCGCAGGAACACGCTTCGTGCAACCGCACCTGTGAACTGGGCATGACCCGTGCGACGGGCAAGGAATACCGCCACATCGTTGAACTGCTGGCAGACGCCGCCAGCAAGTAGAGGTCGGAGCAAAGCCGGCGGCGTCGAGCGGCATTAAGCCATGGGTACGCGCAATGGTTGCTTGCCGGGAGTCAGGCTGCGAGGTCTTCGGGGCCGTCCTTGGGCTTCAGCCGTTCCTTGAGTTGCTGTATCCATTGCGAGTCGCGTCTCAATTGCGGGAACGGCTTGTGCGCGTAGCCCGTGGCTGGTGGCGCGGTGGACTTGTAGGACATCGCCGAGCCGGGACAGATCATGATGGTGTGGCCGTTGCCGTAGGTCGTGTATTCGTACCAGCCGGCGGCTTCCTTGGCCTTGTTGCAACTAGCGCATCGGCCATCGCCGTTGAAGACGGTGCTCTTGCCTCCGCGGGCGTATTGCTTGACGTGGTCTATTTCCTCCACGATGCCGTCGCAGAACGGGGTGCG
>NZ_SOBS01000016.1:0-44489 GCF_004365035.1 Arthrobacter sp. JUb115
TGTTATGTATTCACCAAATAAAAATATTCGGTATCAACAAACTTGGCACACTATTGAGTTCTCAAACAACAAACACTCTCGACACCACAACCACCGATCCTTCGATGACTGCTTCGCTCCGGAGCAACTTTACAAGCTTACCACCAAGTTGACCGTTGTCAACTCGACATTTCAGTCTTGTTCACCCCGCCGTTTCCGTTTCGCCCTTTCAGGCTGTCCGGATCAGCGGCGCGAGATAAAACTCTACACGGGTTCAGCCACGACGCAAAATCGGCCAGTTTCCATGCTTTTCTGCGCAGAATCCCCGGAATCATGCGGATTCCCTGCGGTCCAAGGTGAATATCGGCTAAAAACAACGGAAAATTGTTGTTATGAAGCAGGTCACCCCAATGAAAAGGGGCCATAACTTGCCTTGGCAAGTTATGGCCCCTTCACGGTGCTTGGAGACTACTTGGACTGTCCAGCGCGCAAACGCGATACCTCGTAGAGCGAGATGCCAACAGCCATCGAAGCATTCAGCGATTCCATTGCCGAGTCGATTGGAATCGAAACGATGGCGTCGCAGTTTTCGCGGACCAGCCGGGACAGGCCCTTGCCTTCGGAACCAACCACGATGCACAGCGGGCCGGTAGCCAATTCGAAGTTCGGAAGCTCCATGTCGCCACCGGCGTCGAGGCCGATCACGAAAATGCCAGCAGCCTTGATTTCTTTCAGTGCGCTGGTCAGGTTGCTGCACTTGGCTACTGGTACGCGTACAGCTGCACCGGCGCTGGTCTTCCATGCCGAAGCGGTCATGCCGACGCTGCGGCGCTCTGGAATGATCACGCCGTCTGCGCCGAAGGCCGAAGCCGAACGGACAATCGCACCCAGGTTACGCGGGTCGGTGATGCCATCCAGTGCCAGGAACAGCGGCTGGGTCCGGGTGTATCCCTTGTCGAAGTCCTTGATGGCCTTGGTAGCCAGCTGGACTGCATCCTTGTATTCGTATGGCGGGATCTGCAGGGCCATGCCCTGGTGGATCGCGTCATCGGTCATGCGGTCGAGCTCGGGCTTGGATGCTTCCATCAGCGGGATGCCCAGCTCGGCAGCCAGCTTCAGGGATTCGCGGACGCGGTCATCGACGTCGATGCGGATGGCAACGTGCAGCGCCTTGGCAGGGATGCCGGCGCGCAGCGCCTCAACGACGGAGTTGCGGCCGGTGACGAATTCGGCGTTAACCTTGATGCGGTCGGTTCGGCGGCCGGTGCTGCGCTTGGCGGCCGAGCGCTCAGAGAGCTGCTTGGCACGGTAAGCCTTGTGGTACGGGCGGTCCTCCGCTTTGGGGGTCGGGCCCTTGCCCTCGAGGGAACGACGTCCCTTGCCACCACTACCCTTGGTTGGGCCCTTTTTGTTCATTGGTTCATGTCCTTTAGTTTTGAGTTCGTTGGTGCCGCGCGTGTTCGCGACTAGTTGTCCAGAGTCCAGCGAGCGCCATCGGCCGAGTCCGCCACGGTAATGCCAGCGGATGCCAGCGCATCGCGGATGGCGTCGGAGCGTGCCCAGTCCTTGGCAGCGCGTGCTTCGGCGCGTTCAGCCAACTGGGCCTGGATCAGCTGATCCAGGGCTGCGTGCTCTGCAGAAGATTTCGAGCTTTCATTGCTGCCGGCATCATCCAGGCCCAATACCTGGGTCATGGCCAAGACCTGGCCCAAGGCCTTGGCAGTGGCAGCGTCGTCACGGCTATCCAAGGATGCATTGCCCAGCCGCACGGTTTCATGCAGCGCGGCCAGCGCCATTGGAACGTTCAGGTCATCATCCATCGCGGTGCCGAAAGCTTCCGGAACCCCGGTGGCCACGATCGACTCGGCGACGGCACCCAGGCGGTAGCGCGCGTTGGAGATGAAGGTGTCGATGCGTTCGACCGCTGCCCCCGCTTCGGTCAGCGAGTCCGGGCGGTAGTCGAGCATCGAACGGTACTGCGCCTGGCCCAGGAAGTAGCGCACCACGCGGGCGTCGGCCAGCGCGAGCATTTCTTCCGGGGAAATGGTGTTCCCAATGGACTTGGACATCTTCTCACCCTCATAGGTGACCATGCCGTTGTGCATCCAGAAGTTTGCAAAGCCGTGGCCAGCCGCGTTGGACTGGGCCATTTCGTTCTCGTGGTGCGGGAAGCGCAGATCCAGTCCGCCGCCATGGATGTCGAATTCGCTGCCCAGGTACTTGCCAGCCATCGCCGAGCACTCAAGGTGCCAGCCCGGGCGGCCGCGTCCCCAGGGGCTTGGCCAGGAAGCGGTCAACGGATCGGTGCCCTTGTAGCCCTTCCACAGCGCGAAGTCGCGTGGATCCTTCTTGCCGCGCGGATCCGAATCCGGCGCGTCCTGCATATCTTCGATCTTCTGGCGGGTCAGTGCGCCGTACTGCTCATAGGAGCGCACGTCGAAATAGACATCTCCGGAGCTGTCGGCCGCCGGGTAGGCATGACCGCGTTCGATCAGCTGTGCAACCAGCTCATGCATTTCGGTGATGTGGCCGGTCGCGCGGGGCTCGTAAGTCGGGCGTTGGACACCCAGAGCCTCGTAGGCCCGTGCGAATTCCTGCTCGAAGCGGTACGCCAGGGCGAACCATTCTTCGCGCGGCTTGTAATGGGCATCCGCCTCGAAGTCCTCGGCGAAGGATTTCGCCGACTTCTCCAGGATCTTGTCATCGATGTCGGTCACGTTGCGGACGGTGGTGACGGCAAAGCCGCGGTATTCGAGCCAGCGCACCAACAGGTCGAAGACAATGGCGCTGCGGACGTGGCCCACGTGCGGCATGCCCTGCACGGTGGCGCCACAGTAGTACAGCTTGACTTCGCCTTCCGCCAATGGCTGGAAGTCGCGTACGGATGCTGTTTTGGTGTCATAGAATCGCAGGCTCACGCCTTTAAGGTTATCCGATGGATGCACCCTTTGTACTTCACTTGTGACACTCTCGATGATCGAAGCCCCGCGGTTGCGCCAAGGGGCCTAGCCCGATACCGGGTAGACCAGTGCGGTGGCATAGGCTGTCACGCCCTTGCCTTCCCCCTCGTAGCCCAGCCCGTCGCTGGTGGTCGCAATGACGCTGACTGGGGCGCCGATAGCCTCGCTCAGCACTTTGCTGGCTTCTTCGCGGCGCGCGGCAAAGCGCGGGCGGCGGCCAACGAACTGCACCGCGACATTGCCGATTTCGAATCCCGCCTCCCGCACCAGGCGCGCGGCTTCTGCAATCAGGCTCACACCGCTGGCCCCGGCGAATTCCGGTCGGTCCACCCCGAAGTGCGTGCCCAGATCGCCAATGCCCGCCGCGGAGAACAGCGCATCGCAGGCCGCGTGCGCTACCGCGTCGCCATCGGAGTGGCCCGAAAGCCCGGTGTCTTCCGGGAAGTGCAGTCCTGCCAGCCACATTTCGCGAGTCGGGTCTTCGCTGACCGCGTGAACATCGATGCCGTTGCCGACTCGTGGCAGGATCATGGTTTCTTCCTTTGCGCTTGGGGTGGCCGCGGGCTGGTTCGCCGCGAGCTTGCCTGCCGCGTCGAGATCTCCGGGATAGGTGACCTTCATGGCTTGCTGCGATCCCGGCACCACATGGACTTCGGCTCCGAAAGCCCGCACGATCGACGCGTCGTCGGTAACCTTCTCCAGTTCTGCCTCGGTGCAGCCATCCAGTTGGGCATGGGCATCGCGCAACAGCTGCGCGTCAAAGCCCTGCGGGGTTTGCACCGCGCGCAGGATGGAACGTGCCGGGGTTTCCTTAATGATTTCGTGCTCGCCGGCGGCATCGAGCTCCACCACGCAGATGGTGTCGGTGACGTTCAACGCCGGGATGACGGCGTTGCACTGCTCGTCGGCCAGAGCGCCAAGCACTTGTTCATGCAGCTTCGCCGGGGCAAAAGCACGGGCGGCGTCATGGACCAGAATGTTGGTGGCGGCGGAACTGGCTACAGCCAAGCCGGCACGGACCGACGCGGCGCGGCTGGCGCCACCGGGCACGGTGCGCACCTTGTCCCCGTACTGCGCCATGGCCGCGGCCAGGCGTTCGTCCTGCGGCGGGGTAACCACGATGATTTCGGTGATCTGCGGAATTCCCAGCGCCCGGTCCACGGCATGTTCAGCCAGGGATTTTCCGGCCACCTGGACCATCGCTTTGGGAAGGCCAGCGCCGAGGCGGGTTCCCATTCCAGCAGCCACGAGGATCAGGCTTGAGTTATGCACTTCGTTTTGCTTCACAGCGCCCAGCTTATCGTGCCGCGCGGTTCGGCCTTGGCCGCTTTAACGCCAAAAGCCGTGAAACGCTTGGGAGCGTTTCACGGCGATGCGTTACCGGAACGGGGCTAGGCCGAAGCCAGAACCTCGTCCAAGAGGCCTTCTGCCTTGGCCTCGTCCAGATCCTTGGCCAAGGCCAATTCACTGATCAATACCTGGCGAGCTTTTGCCAGCATGCGCTTTTCGCCTGCCGACAGACCACGGTCATTTTCTCGGCGCCACAAGTCGCGGACTACTTCTGCAACCTTGATGACATCGCCGGAAGCGAGCTTCTCGACATTTGCCTTGTAGCGGCGCGACCAGTTGGTCGGCTCTTCGGTAAATTCAGCACGAAGGACATCGAACACATGGTCCAAGCCTTCCTGACCTACCACGTCACGTACGCCAACAAGATCAACGTTCTCAGCAGGAACCTCGATGGTCAGGTCGCCCTGAGCCACCTTGAGCTTGAGATACATTTTCTCTTCGCCCTTGATCTTGCGCATCTTGATCTCTTCGATCATCGCGGCACCGTGGTGCGGGTAGACAACAGTCTCGCCAACCTCAAAAACCATGTGGATAAACCCCTTTCCCACGCCCTAGTCTACCATGTTTGCTATTCCGGATCCTGCGACTGTGCCCCATATAACCGCGAATTCACGCGGAAATGCCTCTTCCACTTGCAAGAGAAACATGCTATGAAGAAGGTAGGGCAGTCGACTGCGCACCAACCCCCTTCCCCGCATCGGTTGTCTACAACTTGTCGAAATGCGTGTGTTGCACGTCGCTAAATCGCGTCTTTGCGTGAAAAACAGCTAGGCTTAGAGGTAATCGTGGTCCAATTTTCGATTGCGCCTGCCCTAGGTGCATTCGATTAAGCAGACCACGAACCGAAGCAACTCATTTTTCTCACCGAGGAGTTAGTGTCGTGATCACCGCACGCATGACCGCTGGACGTCGCATTGCCGCGTCCCTCGCTGTGGCTGCCCTGGCATTCGGTGTCACCAGCTGTGGCGCCATCAACGAGCAGGCCACCAACACCGACTACGCCGCCAGCGATGGCGTCAACGTCGATGTCGCAGACGCAAAGGTCCGCAACCTGATGTTCGTCACCAACAGCGACGACACTGAAGCCCGCCTGATCGGCTCCGTAGTCAACGCCGGCGATTCCGCGCTGACCCTGTCGGTCAAGGCTGACAACGCAGCACCTGTCTCCATCCAGGTTCCTGCAGACGGCACCATCAAGCTTGAAGAAGACAAGAACCAGCAGATCATCAAGAACATGGGCATCGCAGCTGGCGAACACGCCGACTCGGTCTTCACCGTTGCCGGTGAGAACGTGGAATTCAGCGTTCCAGTTGTCGATGGCACCCTGGCTGAATACCGCGACTTCGTACCAGGCGGTGCTGACCAGTCGGTTACCGAGCACCTGATTCCAGAAGAGACCCACTCCACTTCGGGCCACTAAGCTTCGCGCAAGACAAAACAAGAGCCTCTGGCAGAATCGAAAGATTCTGCTCGAGGCTCTTGCCGTATCCGGGCTCTTTGGCTTTAGACCACGAACTTGTAGCCCAGCCCGCGCACGGTCACCAGGCGTTCGGGCACCGCCGGGTCGACCTCGATCTTGGAGCGCAGGCGCTTGACGTGCACATCCAAAGTCTTGGTGTCCCCCACGTAGTCGCTGCCCCAGACGCGGTCAATCAGCTGGCCTCGGGTGAGCACTCGACCGGCGTTGCGCAACAGCATTTCCAGCAGCTCGAATTCCTTCAGCGGCATGGATACCTCGGTGTTGTCGACCGAGACCACGTGGCGTTCCACGTCCATTCGCACCGGACCGGCGGTGACCACATTGCTGATCAGTTCTTCGCCTTCGCCCTGGCGGCGCAGCACAGCACGGATGCGGGCCAGCAATTCGCGGGAGGAGTACGGCTTGGTGACGTAGTCGTCGGCGCCGAGCTCCAGGCCGACGACCTTATCGATCTCCGAGTCCTTTGCGGTGAGCATGATGACCGGTACCTGGCTGTTCAGGCGGATCTGGCGGATCACCTCGGTTCCGGGCTGGCCCGGGAGCATCAGATCCAGCAGCACCAGGTCTGCGCCATGGCGTTCGAACTCGGTCACGGCCTTCAGGCCGTCGTCGGCGATCCGGACTTCGAAACCTTCGCGTTCCAGCAGGTAGGACAGCGGGTCAGAGAGCGATTCCTCGTCCTCAACGATCAATATGCGGGTCATCGGCGTCCTCCTTCACGATCGGACGCATTCGTCTCGATCGTTCGTTCCTTCATCGTCTGGCCGGCAAGCACATTGCTGGTCGCCGGTTCTTCGTCCGCTAGGGGAAGTCTTAGGGTAAATGTGGATCCGTGGCCCGGCTGCGACCACAGCGACACTTCGCCGCCGTGGTTGGCCAGCACGTGCTTGACGATGCTCAGCCCCAGGCCCGTGCCCCCGGTCTGCCTCGAACGTGCGGAGTCCACGCGGTAGAAGCGCTCGAAAACGCGTTCCTGCTCTTCGGCCGAAATCCCGGGTCCCTGGTCGGTGACCGAGATCTGCGCATAGCCATCACGCTGCCGGATGCCCACGCCTACCGTGGTGTTCTCCGGGGAGTAGCGGATGGCATTATCGATCAGGTTGCGGATCGCAGTCATCAGCAGGTCCGCATCGCCCAGGATCGGCTCCTCGAGATGTCCGCCTACGGTAATGGCGATACCCTTTTCCTCGGCAATCAGGTGGCTGCGGTCAACTGCCTCGGCCACGACGCTGTCGATATTCACTTCCTGGCCCTGCACGATGGCATCGGATGCCTGCAGGCGGGAGAGCTCGATAATGTCCTGGACCAGGGCGGCCAGGCGCCGCGATTCCTTGTCCATCCGGGTGGAGAAGCGGCGTACCGCCTTGGGGTCATCGGCAGCCTCGGTAATGGCCTCGGCCAGCAGGCCGATCGCGCCGACCGGAGTCTTCAGCTCGTGGGAAACGTTGGCCACGAAGTCGTTGCGCATCGCTTCGGTACGGGTGATTTCGGTACGGTCGTCGGCCAGCAGGAGAATGTACTCGTCGCCCAGCGGTGCCACGCGCACATGGACAATCAGCTGCCCGGCACCCAGCGTGGAGCGTTGCAGCTCGTACTGGCTTTCGGCAATCACGCCGTCGGCGCGAACCTGCCGCACCAGCGAGAGCAGTTCGTTGTGGACGAGCGTGTGTCCTCGCACCAGTCCGTAGGCATAGGAAGCGGGGTTGGCCCGGACCACCCCGTCGACGTCATCAAGGATCACGAAGGCGCGTCCAATGACCGACAGGACGGCGGCGGCTCCCTCGGGGAGCACGGGTTCGTCGACCTGTGGCAGCTTCGAGGAGCGGTTCTGGGAAAGCCGGAAGGCGATGACGCCAACGATCCCCAGAGCCAGGCCGAGGACGCCGGCTATAAGAGTCGAGATCACTTCGTTCACATCTTTAGACTAGCTTCACCTTTGGGTGGCACCGGCCCTAAATGACGTGATTTAGTCGATTTCGGCGCGCTGTTCACCAAACGTTCACCTTTCGTGGCATATTCGTTAATCACCCGCTGACAAGCTGGAGCAAGACCCTCCACCATGCCACAAAACTGTTTCGGGGCGGTTGGCTGCCACGGCAGTCCACCATCCGGCATGGATACCGACACTCGAAAGGAACTGCTGTGCGTAAGGTATTTCAAGCAGACCTGCAGCAAATTGGCGAAGAACTCATTGAGATGGCCAACCAGGTCGCAACCGCAATGGATCGAGCTTGGGATTCGCTAGCCAACGTCGACGTCGACCTGGCCCAGGAAGTCATCGCAGCGGACGCGAAGATCGACTTCCTGCAGAACCAGCTCGATGAGCGCGCTATCGATACTTTGGCTTTGCAGGGACCGGTAGCCAGCGATCTGCGCATGATCGTCGGTTCGCTGCGCATGAGTGCTTCGCTGGAGCGCATGGGCGACTTGGCACGCCACTTGGCGCAGCTGGCCCGCCTGCGCTTCCCCAACCCGGCAATCCCAGCCAGGATTTCCGACACCTTTGCCCAGATGGCAAAGATCGATATTGACATCGCCAAGGCCGTTGCGCGTTTGCTCGACACCCGCGATCTGCAGATCGCTACCGAAATTATCGAGCTGAACCACCAGCTGGATCGCTTGCACTCCAGCGTCTTCACCCTGGTCGCGGCCGACGACTGGGATGCCAATGCACCCACCACCGTGGACGTATCGCTGACCAGCCGCTACCTTGAGCGCTTCGGCGATCATGGTGTGTCCGTAGCTCGCAAGGTCACCTATCTGGTGACCGGCGAATGGGACCCCACCGAGATCTAGGTCCGCGGACCTAAGCTATAAGGCTGCGCCTTGGCGCCTGCCATCCGGTACCACCGGATGGCAGGCGCCATTTTTGCTCTCCAGCTCATTCAGCACTGAAACTGGGTGTCCGGGGTCCGGGAAGCCTTCGCATCGCGGCGCGAACTGGGTACCGTGCCGTGGCCCGCGACCCCGTTGGCATGGCAGTGCTGCGCCTCGTCCGGCCATGCAGCTCCACGCGCTCCCGGTGAGCGCACATCCAGCCATTGCCCCGGCAGGATGCCAGCGGACGCACGACGCAGCGCTGGGCACCCCAGGGACCGCCGTTGGAGTCCGGTCCCATCCGGGGAATCCAGCCCGTTAAACCAGCAGAGGGCAGTCCACCGATCGGTGGACTGCCCTCGCAGGTTGTTGGCGCGCAAGTGGCGCCAGCGTCTAGCGGGCTTCTAGCCTTCGCACTCGACGCAGAAGCCTACATTGCCCTCTTCGCGCACCAGCTGCGAACGGTGGCGAATCAAGAAGCACGAGCCGCAAATGAACTCGTCGTCTTTCTGCGGAATGACCGTAACGGTCAATTCCTCGTTGGATAGATCCGCACCTGGCAGATCCATGCCATCGGTGTGGTCGGTCTCGTCGAGCTCGCGCACCACCGACTTGGCGTCCGGTGCGTTTGCGGACTTCACCGCATCCAGAGAAGCCTTACGTGCCTCAGCAACGTCTGGGCGGACTTCATCGTAATCAGTTGCCACGAATTGCATTCCTAACGTGAGCCATTGAGCCTATTCGAAATAGGAGATTACAGCATACTAATGCCAAAAATACAATCGTGCGCAGTTGTTTCGCTCACAGCCGGATGCTTGGCGTTACCTCGGCGTTAACAAGCGGACGGCGGCATCGCGAACTACTGGCGAGTAGCCAGCAGCCCCGATGCCGCCGAAAAGCGTGTCCTACTTGCGGCCTTGGTTGGCAACGGCCTTGATGGCGTCCGCAGCGGCTGCTGGATCCAGGTAGGTTCCGCCCTTGGTGATTGGCTGGAAGTTGTCATCCAGCTCATAGACCAGCGGGATGCCGGTTGGGATGTTCAGGCCAGCAATGTCTTCATCGCTGATGCCATCCAGGTGCTTGACCAGCGCACGCAGCGAGTTGCCGTGGGCGGTGACCATGACGGTCTTGCCTGCCGACAGGTCGGCCTTGATGTTGTTCTCCCAGTAGGGAAGCATGCGATCCAGCACGTCCTTGAGGCACTCGGTGCGTGGGGCGGAGTCGCCCAATGCCGCATAGCGCTCGTCGTTGATCTGGCTGAACTCCGAGGAATCATCCAGTGCTGGTGGCGGGGTGTCGTAGCTGCGACGCCATTCCATGAACTGCTCTTCGCCGAACTCGGCCAAGGTCTGCGCCTTGTCCTTGCCCTGCAGCGCACCGTAGTGGCGCTCGTTCAGGCGCCAGTCGCGGTTCACCGGGATCCACGAACGGCCAGCGGCTTCCAGGGCCAGGTTCGCGGTAACAATGGCGCGGGTCAGCAAGGAGGTGTGAAGCACCTCCGGCTTGTAGCCAGCTTCGGTCAGCAGCTGGCCGCCGCGGGCAGCTTCAGCACGGCCCTTCTCGGTCAGCGATACGTCGTACCAACCGGTGAACAGGTTCTTTTCGTTCCATTCGCTCTGTCCGTGGCGAAGCAAAATCAAAGTGTGGCTCATGTAATCCATCCTAACCAATGCGCAAGCCTGCTCGTGCGAAAGTTAAGGCCCGTGATTAAAGTGCGAAGACCTGCAGTCCGCCAAGATGCGGATGCAGGTCTTCGGGAAAACTTGGTGCCTTGGCACGCCTAGTAGTTGTACCAGCCGCCGCCTTTGCCGCTGACGGCAGGCTTGACGTCCGCGAGGTACACGCAGGCGATGCAGGCGCCGATCAGCTGCAGGAAGCCGATTCCGCCCTGGCTGAAGATGCCGAGCAGTGCCACGGCGGTGCTGGCGACGGTCAGTCCAAGCCAGAACCCCTTGGTGCGCTTGCCTTCCTGGGCGAAACGATCTGCGCCATGACGCAGGCAATCAACCAAAGCCCAGACGGCGAGCGCAACGATGACAATGCTCAAAGCGATCATCATGTAGTACTCGATTATTTGGGCCATGCGCAACATGTTCATGCTTGTACTCTACCTTTTTGGCGCAAATGATGGGCGCTGTGCCACGCGCGGAAATCAGCGCCCGCGGGCATCAAAGCCGGTCCAGCGCTTGCTGCAGATCGGCCCAGAGGTCTTCCACCTCTTCAATGCCTACTGATAGTCGGATCAGGCTGGCCGGGACGCTGGCCGGCTCCGAAGCGTGGCGGGCCCGGCGCTCGGCCAGGGACTCCACGCCTCCAAGCGAGGTGGCGCCGGTGATGAGCTTGAAGGCTTCCAGTACCCGGTCCGCTTCTTCGGCGGCGCTTCCCGCTTCAAAGGCGATCACCGACCCGAACCCGCCCATGAGTTCCGCAGCGCGTGCGTGGCCCGGGTCGTTGGGCAGTCCCGGGTAGCGTACGGCCTGCACCTTGGGATGTGCCGCGAGGCGTTCTGCCAGCACCTGGCTGTTTGACTGCGAACGCTGAAGGCGCACGGCCATGGTGCGCACCCCGCGTAATGCGAGGAAGGTATCCATCGGGCCGGCGATCGCGCCGTGCAAGGTCCGGTACCCGTGCAGGCGGCTGTGGAGCTGCTCGTCGCTGGTGACCAGCGCGCCCATGATCACGTCCGAGTGGCCCGACAGGTACTTGGTCACCGAGTGCACTACAAGGTCGGCACCGTGGACCAGCGGCTGCTGGAGCAGTGGGGTGGCAAAGGTGTTATCCACGATGCTCACGACGTTCTTCGCTTTGGCGGCAGCCAGCAGGGTCGGCAGGTCGGCGACTTCCAGCATCGGGTTGGTTGGCGATTCCACCCAGAGCACATCGGCCCCCTCCAAGGCAGCGAGCACTTCTTCGGTGTTGGCAATATCCACCGGGCGAATGCGCAGCCGTCCCGCCTCTTGCAGCTCTGCGCTCAACGCCAGCGAACCGTTATAGGAATGCTGCGGCATCACCAGCACGCCGGCCTCTGGCACGATGCTCAGTGCGGCGGCAATAGCTGCCATGCCCGAGGAGAACACCAGGGCAGGCAGCGTTGCCGCTTCGAGCTGGCCCAGTACTTCTTCAAACGGATCCCAGGTCGGATTGGAGAAGCGCGCATATACGCGTTCACCCGGCACCGCCTGGCCTTTGGAGTGGTAGGTCGAGGTGAAGGTCACCGGGTGGTTGACTGGAGCATCGTAGCCATGGGCCGGACGCCCACCGGCAACGAGCAAAGTTTTCGGATCCCAGGCCGGATTGGCGCCTGATTCTGCGGTGCGGGGGTTCATGGAAAAAACTCTACGCTTCCTTTGACGCTGCCAGCCGGTGGATTTCACTACATTTCATCTGACTGATCCACCACACTGGGTGCATTTTCGTTGCACATCCTGCCGTTGCAACGCACATCTTTAAATGTCCTTGGATAGGCTAGTGGGGTGAGTATCGAATCGAGTACCCCAACCCGTGGCTTGTTCATCGTTTTTGAAGGCGGTGACGGCGCTGGGAAGTCCACGCAGGTCGCCCTGGCCCAGCAGTGGCTGGAGTCCCGTGGCGCCAAGGTCACCACTACCCGTGAGCCAGGCGGAACCCAGATCAGCGAAGAGCTGCGTTCCTTGGTGCTCGAACACGGCCACGGCGAGATCGATGCCCGTACCGAGGCCCTGATTTACTCGGCGGCGCGTGCCGCCCATGTCCAGCAGGTCATCTCCCCCGCGCTGGAAGCCGGCACCCACATCATCTGCGACCGATTCGTTGATTCCTCGCTGGCTTACCAGGGCATGGGCCGCGCCCTCGGCTTTGATGCCGTCGCATCGATCAACGACTTCGCCACCGGCGGACTGAAGCCGGATGCCACCATCATTCTTGATATCTCCGCCGCGCAGGGACGTGCCCGGCGCATTGCGGCCAGCGGCGGCGTGGAGGATTCGGATCGCTTGGAATCCGAGCCGGATGATTTCCATGAACGCATCCGCAACGCCTTCCTCGACTTGGCGGCCCGTGATCCGCAGCGCTATCTGGTCCTGGATGCCACCGCCAGCGTGGAGCAGCTGCACCAGTCGGTTGCGCAGCATTTGGCAGGCTTGCTGTGACCCGGCCAGTCTTCGCAGAACTTGCCGGGCAGGAACGTGTCATTGCCACGTTGACCGCTGAGGTTGATCGCGGCAACCCGACCCATGCCTGGCTGGTCACCGGTCCCCCGGGTTCGGGCCGTACCACCGCGGCGCGGGCTTTCGCGGCGGCTTTGCAGTGCACCCAGGCCCCGGCCGGCTGCGGGCAGTGCGCCAACTGCAAAATGGTCATGAATTCGGAGCACCCGGATGTGTCTTTCGTATCCACCGACAAATTCGAGTACCAGATTGCTGACGTCCGCCATCTGATTACCCGTGCACAGGAAAGTGCTGGCACCGGCCGCTGGCGCATCATCATCATCGAAGATGCCGACCGCATGTCCGAGCGCAGCACCAACGTGCTGCTCAAGGCCATTGAAGAACCGCCCGCCAAGATGATCTGGATCCTGAGCGCCCCGTCTCCTGCAGATGTTCTGGTGACCATTCGATCACGGTGCCGCGCGATAAATCTCTCCGTGCCGTCCACCCAGGATGTTGCGGATCTTCTGGTGCGCCGTGACGGGCTGGAACCGGAACAGGCGCTGTTCGCTGCCCGTGTCTCGCAGTCCCACATTGGCGTAGCCCGTTTGCTGGCCCGTGACGAGCAAGCACGCATCCAGCGTGAAAAAGTCGTTACCCTGCCGTTGCGCACCACCACCTTGCCGCAGGCGATGGCCGCTGCCGCAGAAATTTCCAAACTGGCCAGCGAGCGTGCCGAGAACATTACCGGCACCGATCTGCAGAACAAGATTGCCCAGCTGCGCCACGCCAACGGCTTGGGCCCAGAGGAGAACATCCCCGCTGGATTGCGTGGACAGTTCAAGGCGCTGGAGGATGATGCCAAGCGATTCGCTCGGCGTGCGGCTTTCGATGCCTTGGACCGTACCCTGACAGACCTGACCACATTCTTCCGCGATGTTTTGAGCATCCAGCTGAATACCGGAATTGAGCTGATCAACGAGCACCTGCGCGAGAAGCTCGAACGTTTCGCAGCGGAACAGTCCAGCGAGAAGTCCTTGGCCCAGCTTGATGCCATCAATGAAACGCGCAGCCGCTTGGCTGCCAACGTCAACCAGCTCATGGCCCTGGAAGCACTCATGACCCGTTTGCTGCCGCAGCCGGGACGCCGTTAACCCATCACAAGGAGACACTAAAAGTGCCTGCACGCTCACCGATGATGCGCTTGGCCGCAGTGGGGACCGCTCTGGCTTTGACCCTGGCCGGCTGCTCTTCCACTACAGCGGATTCGCAGTCCGGCGCATCGGATGCGTCGCAGTCCGCGCCCAACGCCAGTACGCCGCAAGGATTGGAATCCTTCTACAGCCAAGACCTCGATTGGGAAGAATGCGGCAGCATCATCGAATGCGCCACCATAGAGGTTCCGCTGGACTATGCCGATCCCGAAGGCGAGAGCATTGATCTGGCGTTGAACCGCCGCGCAGTGGACGGAGCGACAGGCAATCTGCTGGTAAACCCCGGCGGCCCAGGCGGATCCGGCCTGGATCTGGTGGCGTCCTCGGTACCAGGCATGTTCAGCGCTGACCTGCAGCGCGCCTACAACGTCATCGGATTCGATCCGCGAGGCGTGGGAGAAAGCTCCCCGGTCACCTGCCAAAGCGGTGCCGAGACCGATGAGGGACGCCAGGAAAACCTGCGGGCTTGGGTTCCTGAAGACCAGGACGAAATTGTCGAGGATACCGAGGACTACGCAGCTGACTGCGCGTCCAATACCGGCAATCTCCTAGGCCACGTCGATACCGTTTCGGCAGCGAAGGACATGGACGTGATCCGTGCTGTGCTCGGTGATGCACAGCTGGACTACCTCGGTTTCTCCTATGGAACCTTCCTCGGAGCAACCTACGCTGATTTGTTCCCTCGGAATGTGGGTCGCTTCGTACTCGATGGCGCCATGGATCCAACCAGCACAGCTTCGGACCTCACCTTGGCCCAGGCCGTTGGCTTCGAGAAGGAGATCGACGCGTGGCTCGCCAATTGCCTTGAAAGCGGTGAGTGCCCGTTCACTGGAACCGTTGAAGAGGCCAAGGTGCAGCTGCAGCAGTTCTTTGCGCAGGTGGAGAACGAACCAATGACTGCCAGCGACGGGCGTGCAGTGCCGATCATCGACTTCATCAACGGCTTCATCTTGCCGCTGTATGACGATTCCAGCTGGCCCATTTTGACCGATGCGACGAACGCTGCCGTCAACGACGCGGATGTGGATATGATCCTCGGCTTCGCGGATCTCTCGGCGGACCGCGAGGGCGACGGCACGTATGCATCGAATTCCACCGATGCTTTCACCGCCATCAATTGCCTGGACCGTCCAATGGACGCCAGTCCAGAAGCGATGCAGGCCGAAGCAACAGAGTTGATGCGTGCGGCCCCGACCTTGGGCAAGTATCTCGCCTACGGCGGCATCACCTGCGAGGCCTGGGACCACGACGCCACTGGCAAGCCTGAGGTCCTCGACGCGGAAGGCTCGAATGAGATCCTCGTCATTGGCACCGTCGGCGATCCAGCTACCCCCTACGCATGGTCTGAGGCATTGGCGCAGCAGCTGGATAACGCGACCCTGCTGACCTATGAAGGCCATGGCCACACCGCATATGGACGCTCCAATGAATGCATTACCAAAGCGGTGGATGAGTACCTGATTGACGGCAAAGTCCCCGAAGTCGGCACCCGGTGCTGATTGGGCTTGATGATGTCGTCGCCGTTTTGACGTTCAGACAATTCCTCGGATAAAGTGACGTGGTGCCTGTTTGCAGGTACAGGCCTCCTTAGCTCAGGGGTAGAGCAGCTCCCTCGTAAAGAGCAGGTCGCCGGTTCAAATCCGGCAGGGGGCTCGTTGTGAAGAAAACCCCGGAATCGCGCTTGCCGCATGATTCCGGGGTTTTCGCAATTTTCAATGGATTTTCATGACTGGTCCCGGGGTCTTCGATTCCCACGCAGTCCATTCTTATCCCGCATCTTGCCCAACGGCGCTTTTGGATATTCAATTAGGCCAGAGCCGGCAAACGATTCTTCACTCCGCGATCAGCAGATCATCGATCCCGGTTCGCGACCGGCAATAGCGGTATAAGCCTTCGACAGCAATTTCCAAGGAATTCCAAACTGATGCAATCCTTGCAGTACTCCCCTGAACCGCCATCGCTAGGCGGCAACGCGATCATGCGCCAACGGTGGAGCGAAGTAGCGTTCCTGCATTGGCGGGTTAGCCCGGATGAGGTGGCGCCGTACATGCCCGAAGGATGCCGGCCAGATATTGTCGACGGCAGCGCTTGGGTGGGCCTCGTCGCTTTCCAGATGTCGCGCAGTGCGTTCTTCTCCGGTCCTGCGATTCCGTGGTTGGGTGACTTCCCGGAGATCAATGTGCGCCTCTATTCCGTTGACAATCAAGGACGCCGCGCAGTGGTATTCCTGAACCTTGAAGCATCACGCCTGCTACCTGTGCTCATGGCGCGGGCAGTCTTCGGGTTGAAGTACCAGTGGTCGTCCATGAAGATCCTGAAGAAGGCCGGCACGATCAGCTATGCAACACGGCGCATCGGAAATCCGAGCGCACGTTCCCGCATCGTCGTGCGTCCGGTAGAAGCTTCTGCCAGTGCCGATCCAATTACCCCGGGTTCGCAGACCGCCATCGCGCTATCGGCACAGTGGGCGTTCCACCAGCGGCATCTTGGGCGCACCTTGCACTGCCGGAACCACCATGAACCGTGGCCGCTGCAACCTGCACAACTCGTTGAATTCGACGATGGCCTGCTGCGTGCCGCCGGTTTCGCCACTCTCGCTGATCGAGCTCCTGACTCGGTTCTGTACGCCGAAGGCGTCGATACGCTGTTCGCTGGACCAACCGTACTGGACTGCTAGAGGCCAGGCACAAGGCAGTTGCGGCAGAAGGCTCCCGGTTTCGGAAGAAACCGGCAGCCTTCTGTTCTGCCTAGGTTCTTTACTCGAAGTCGGCGGTTGCCGGGTCAGCCGAGATACGGCCTTCCGCTCCGCGGTCCAGGGTAGCGATGGCAGCCAGATCTTCTTCGTCCAGCTTCACGTTCAGCGATTCGAAGTTCTCGACGATGCGCGATTCGGTGGTCGACTTCGGGATGACCACGTTGCCTACCGCCAGATGCCACGCGATGACTACCTGCGCCACCGATGCTTCATGCTTCTTGGCGATCCCCACCAGCACTGGGTCGCTGAGCAGTTCGCCGCCGTGGCCCAGCGGGGACCAGGACTGGTGCAGGATGCCGTGCTCGGCCTCGTAGGCGCGCAGCTCGCCCTGCGGGAAGTACGGATGGGTTTCGACCTGGTTGATCACCGGGCGGACGCCGGTTTCGGTGTAGAGCTCTTCCAGTGCTTCCTTGGTGAAGTTGCAAACGCCGATGGACTTGGCCTTGCCGTCCTTCTGCAGCTGGATCAGTGCCTTCCACGTATCCACGTAGGTGCCGCGCTTGGGCTGCAGCCAGTGGATCAGGTACAGGTCGACGTATTCCAGGCCGAGCCGTTCCAGCGAGGCATCCGCTGCGGCGAGGGTCTTCTCGAAACCCTGGTCCGAGTTCCAGACCTTGGTGGTGATGAAGAGGTCTTCGCGTGGCACGGTGCTGGCTGCAACTGCGCGGCCGACGCCAGCTTCGTTGCCATAGATGCGTGCGGTGTCGATGTGGCGGTAGCCGGCGTCGATGGCCTGGCCAACGACTGCTTCCGCGTCCTCGTCGGCGACCTTCCAGACGCCATAGCCAAGCTGGTCGATGGTGTTTCCGTCAAGGAACTTCAGTTCAGGAATTGTTTGGGTCATGCAACTAATTTAGTCCACTGATGCGCCCTGCGCGGTGGAACACCACGCGAGCGATCGGGAAAACCCAATTATTCGCTGGAAGCGAGCAATTGCACGGCCCGGCTGACGTCTTCTTTCACCAGCATGGCACGATGGCGCACGGCTTCGATATCGATCGGCTTGCCGGCTTCGGCCTGCATGCGCATCATCGCTACGACCTGTGCGGTCGTCGCCAAATCGTTGGCGGCCTTAGTCAGCGAACGATGCGCCGCAGAGGTCAGCTGCGGGATCGTGTCGTCATTGCTCGGGGTGATCCGATGCGCCGCACAGCAAAGCTGGCGCACGGTCGGCAACAGCACAGCCATCTCATTGGCTTCTCGGACCAGCTGGTTGTAAACCTGGTCATCGTTGATGCCCTCTACCACCTGGAAGACCCGGTCCAATGACCGCTGGAAACGGTCATGGGCGCGACGCCAGACGCCCTCGCCAAGTTCGCGAGCAGCAGCACGCTCAGCGCGCAGTCGTGAAAAGAACGCCATTACACTTCTCTGCCGGTGGATTCCGATGAATTACTGGTTCTAGCCTACCGGGATCACCGCAGTGTTCCCGGCAGCGGGGTCGACATAAAACGAAACCGGCCGCGAGCCCCATCCGCTTTCGCCAATGGTTCTCACGGCCGGTACCAGTCGCGTTCAGCAGCAACGCCCTTCAGGATTCTTTTCCTGCCAGTCGGTGTAGTCCTTCCAGAATTCGCGCTCGGTCATTGGCTTGGCGCCAGGATGATTGCGTTCATGGTGTTCCAGGTAGTGTTGGTACTTGTCGGCACCGAGCACCCCGTCGACAAACTTCTTGGCTTGCCCAAGGCGTTCCAAAAGCGTCGCCATGGCTAGTGGCCGCCTCGCTGGACTTGGGCTTCGGCAGGGATTTGCTTCCAAGCCTTTTCAAGTTCCTTTTCGGCAGGCGACGAGATCAAGCCGGCGGGTGCGTACATCTTCGATGGCACGGCAGGATCCTCGGTGCTGTTGCCACCACCGCTCTGCTTGGCCTTGGCGGTTGCGACAACCGCCGAAACCAGCACGATGGCGGTCAGTACCAGGAAGACCACGGACAGCCAGCCCTGGACACCGGTGTTGCGGACCACGGCCTCCATGGCTTCGACGCTGCCCGCCGAGCCGAGGGAAGTCTCGCCATTGGCCAGAGCTTCCTTGTAGGCGTTATGGTTGGCGAAGTAGCCCACCTTGGTATCTGCGGAGAAGATCTTCTGCCAGCTCGCGACGAAGGTGATCACCACGGTGAAGGCCAGCGGCAGAGCCACGACCCACAGGTACTTGAAGTTGTTCTGCTTGGCGATGATGGTCATCACCACGGCCAGCGCTATCGCAGCCAGCAGCTGATTGGCGATGCCGAACAGCGGGAAGAAGGTGTTGATGCCGCCCAGTGGATCTGTCACGCCGAGGATCAGGATGTAGCCCCAGCCGGCAACCATGATCAACGTGCACAGCCACACGCCCGGACGCCACGAGGTGTCCTTGAACTTCGGGAAGAAGTTGCCGATGGTGTCCTGCAGCATGAAGCGTGCAACACGGGTACCGGCGTCAACCGCGGTCAGGATGAACAGTGCTTCGAACATGATCGCGAAGTGGTACCAGAAGCCCATCATCGCGGTGCCGCCGAACCACTGGTGCATGATGTGCGCAATGCCCACAGCCAGGGTCGGAGCGCCACCGGTACGCGAGACAACCGAGCTCTCGCCCACGTTATTGGCAAGTTCGGTCAGCTGGTTTGGATCCAGGCTAACGCCGGCCAAACCCAGCGAGTTCACGAATGCCGCCGCGGTTTCCACCGTGCCACCGGTAGCGGCAGCCGAAGAGTTCATCGCGAAGTAGATGCCGCGGTCGATGGAAATCGCTGCAACCAGCGCCATGATGGCCACCATGGATTCCATGAGCATGCCGCCGTAGCCCAGGAAGCGGGTTTGCTTTTCCTTCTCGACCAGCTTCGGCGTGGTGCCCGAGGCGATCAGTGCGTGGAAGCCCGACAGCGCACCGCAGGCAATGGTCACGAACAGGAATGGGAAGATGTGCCCGGCAACGACCGGGCCATCGGCACGGCCAGCGAACTCGGAGAAGGCCGGAACATCGATTTCCGGGCGGACGACGATGATCGCCACGGCCAGCAGGCCGATGACGCCGATCTTCATGAACGTCGACAGATAGTCGCGAGGAGCCAGCAGCAGCCATACCGGGAGCACCGCGGCGATGATGCCGTAGATGATGATGGCCCAGGCGATGGTGGTGCGATCCAGGTGGAAGAACTCGGCACCCCACGCAGACTCGGCAATCCAGCGGCCGGAAATGATCGCGAACATCAGCAGCACGAAGCCGATGATGGAGATTTCCAGGACCTTGCCCGGGCGGATGAACCGCAGGTAGATGCCCATGAACAAGGCGATAGGGATGGTCAGGCCCACCGAGTAGACACCCCACGCGGATTCGCCCAGTGCATTGACGACCACCAGCGCCAAGATGGCGGTAATGATGATCATGATAGCCAGGGTGGCGATCAGGGCAGCGGTGCCGCCGATCAGGCCCAGCTCTTCGCGGGCCATCTGGCCCAGCGAGCGTCCGCCACGGCGCATGGAGAAGAACATGACGAGATAGTCCTGGACCGCTCCGGCCAGCACCACGCCCACGATAATCCAGATGGTGCCAGGCAAATAGCCCATCTGCGCTGCGAGGATCGGTCCAACCAGCGGACCGGCGCCTGCGATGGCGGCGAAGTGGTGGCCGAAGAGCACGCGGCGATCGGTGGGAACGAAGTCACGGCCGTTATTGACCGATTCGGCCGGGGTGGCCCGGAAATCATCGGGTTTGGCGATCTTGCGCTCGATGAACTTCGAATAGAAGCGGTAGGCAATCAGGTAGGTCGCAACAGCGGCGAAGACGAACCAGATGGCATTGATGGTTTCCCCGCGCGAGAAGGCGAGAATCGACCATGCGATTCCGCCAACCAGCGCGATGGCAACCCAGATGGCGATCTTGGCGGGGGTCCAACGCTTTTCTTCGCGTTCGGCAACCTCAGGATCGACACCCGCTGGTGGCAAGGTATTTTGGGTACTCAAATCGAGCAACCTCCTAGGAACAGTGCAAGTGATGTGCGCGACCAGCGGTTATTAGGCTAGTCACGCATTAATGACTACTGAGTCACCTTACAACTGGTTTCCCGCTGCTTTAAACCTCTATGACAACTTTTCCCGTATGTTCACCGGAATCGAAGTATTCGTGGGCAGCGGCCAGCTCCGGGAATCCAAAGGCCTTGGTGACGTTCAGTGCCAGTTTCCCCTGTTCCAGCAGCGGCATCACGCGGGTGATGGTCTGGCGAACGATCTCCGCCTTCTCATGCAGCGGGCGGGAACGCAAAGTTGTGCCGATGATCCGCGCCCGCTTGCTCATCAGCAGGCCCAAGTTCAGTTCTCCCTTGGCTCCGCCTTGCAGTCCGATGACTACCATCCGTCCGCCGACGGCGAGCGCCTTGACGTTCTCCCCCAGGTATTTGGCGCCCACGACATCCAGGATCAGATCCACGCCCCTGGCGTCGGTCAGTTCCTTGACGCATGCAGAAAAGTCCTCTTCCCGGTAGTTGATCCCCTCGTCGGCGCCGAGGGCACGGCAGTAGTCCAATTTCTCTGCCGAGGAGGCGGTGACGATGACGCGGGCGCCAGCGGCCTTGGCGAGCTGTATGGCCATGGAGCCGATGCCGCCGGCTCCGCCATGGATCAACAGCGTCTGGTCTTGGCCCAGTCCGCCTTCGATGAAGAGGTTGGAGACCACGGTGGCGGCGACTTCCGGCAACCCGGCGGCTTCGATGCTCGAAACCGTTCCAGGGATTTCGATGAGCAGTTCTGCCGGAACATTGACGTACTGCGCATACCCGCCAGCAGCGAGCAGGGCGGCAACTCGCGCTCCGGGTTTCCATCCGCTGACGCCATCGCCGATCTCCACGATGCTGCCCGAGACTTCCAGCCCGGGGATATCGCTGGCTCCGGGAGGTGGCGGATACACTCCCTTGCGCTGCTGCACATCCGCGCGGTTCAGTCCGAAGGCCTCGACCTTGACCAGCACTTCCCCAGCTGCGGGGACCGGCATTGGCCGTTGGACCAGTTCAAGGACTTCTGGCCCACCGGCACGGTTGTAGATATAGGCGTTCATAACGTCGTTCATAGCCTTCAATTCCTTTCAACAGGGGTTCATGCCGTATACTTTTTCGGGTTGGATGGTTGTCCGAGCGGCCGAAGGAGCTGGTCTTGAAAACCAGTAGGCGGCAACCCCGTCTCATGGGTTCAAATCCCATACCATCCGCGCTTTTCGAGTTTGGCGGGCTGATCCATGGATCAGCCCGCCAAACTGCTTAGTGCTGCTCCGCGCTTAATCTTTCGTTGGCGATCAGCCCCGCCAGGCGAGCCACTTCGTTCACTACGTTGGCTGCGTCTTGCAAGGTTCGGGCCGCGGGGTGGCGCAGGTCGCCCGCTTGCGCGGCAATAGCGGTCCCCCACTGCGCTGATGACAATTGCAATCCCAGCACGAATAGCCCGCGGTGCGCCAGCCCATCGCTGTTGACCAGACGGTATGGTTCACCGACCACGTCGAAACCGGATCCAGGCAGGCTTTCGCCTTCCGTGTTCTTCCAAGTGTGCACGCGCGCTACGTGATCTCCCAAGAGCTGCTTTATCAGCGCCGCGTTATTTTGCAGCACGCGGTTACTGGGCATCATCGCTTCGCACATGGTCTTCGCAGTGTGCACCTCCGCATCTACCCAGGGCGAGGATGCGGTGAATTGCTCGGAAACCTCGTCGAAGCCGAACTCCGGGTCCGGACCAAGGAAGGTTACTATCCCGGCGCGCGAAAGCGCCAGCAGCTGTTCAATGCGTTCCAGCGGCGGGCCTGAGGACAGTCCTTCGACCAGTGGCTCGAAGTGCGCTTGGATTTCTTCAATGCGCGACTGCTCGTCGATCACGCCGGAAGCAATCAGCTCCTTGACCAGCATGCGTCCGGCATTCATCGTCATGATGGCGCATGACAACGGGTCTTCTAGCCCGCCGGTGCTGTGCCGGGCATTGCCCACGAGGTAGTCGCGTACTGCCTGCTGGTATTGCTCATCGGAGCTGAACCCGAGTTCTTCAAATGGCCTTGCCAGCTTTGGCACATCGAGCCACTGCAATTGCGGGAACTGCCCGACGAACTTGCGCAGTTCGCTAAGCCACACTTGGCTTCCTTCATGGTGCTCCGCAGAGAGGATCGCTTCGAGCTGATCAACGAATTCTCGCTCATCGAGGCCTTCCGGGGCACCATGCGCGCGAGCGCAGGTGCTGTAGTAGGCGAACAAGATGTCCCGGTGCAGTTTGGGCCAAATATGGCGTGAGAACACCAAGGAGGAGGCAGGGTTGGTGGCGCGTGCTTCGGCAAGGCTCCCGATGAGTTCCGGAGCGTCGAAGTAGCGTAGTTCAATTTCATCAGGAATGAACTGCTCCACTACTGGCTTGCCCCAGTAGGGGGTACCTCGGCGCGAAGCTACGATCAGTGCCGGCTCCCGGCCTGAGCCGATGTACTGCAGGCGATGCCCCGGCTCGGTGCCGGCTTCACGGAAAATCCCGCCGCGGCCTGCCGTCAGCTCGGCCATGCCGTCAAAGAAATTCAAGCCCAACCCGCGGATCAACGCAGGCTGGCCCTCCTTGAACTGGGAGTAGTCGAGGTCCGCTGGAACATTCGGTGGCAGGTAGGTGGCCCCGGCTTGGGAGGCAGCTTCCTTGAGCTGCTTCTGCCATGGGTTCAGTTCTGCCGGCTGGTGGCCCAAGGCCAGCACCACAGCGTCAGCGGCCAGCTGACGGGTTTCGGCACCCTCCAGGTTACTGCGGAAATCGATCTGATAGGCGTTGCCGACGGGGCGGACCGCAACGACTTCTGCGGCTACATGTTCGATGCTGAAATTCTCGTGGGTGGCAAGTATCGCTGCGCTGCGCTCATACACGTGCTCGAGGTACTCGCCATAGATTGCGCGTGACGGATAGGAGCCAGGTTCAATTTGCCCGATCAGCTTGGCATGCTCATCGGTGAGCTTGCGTCCATCGCCGCGCAGTGCGACGAACTGGCGAAAGCTCAACCCCGGTTCATCGCCCAACCGTTCGGGGGCCACTGTCGGAAATGATGACGGGGTGTTCATCAGGAAATGCTCCGACTGTTTCGGGTTCCACACGTGGCCGGAGCCCGGAGGGAACGGATCAAAGACCGTAACTTTCAGAACGGTGCCTTGGGCCGGGAGTTTCAACGCCAAGTTAGCGAGTCTTTCAACCACGCTCGTGCCGCGTGGGCCTGCCCCGACAAGGGCCAGGCTGAACTCGTTCTTTGGTTTTGCTATCTCGCTGTTCACTCCTCTAGGTTATTACCTTTGGAACAGGGCATGGGCCAGACGCATAGACTATGGCCATGACTGAGCATGATTCTGAGGTTGCAAGCGCTGATCCGTATTCCTGGCTTGAAGGAATTCACGACGAAATGGCACTCGAATGGGTGCGGGATCAGACCCAGCGTACCGAGTCCGAGCTGTACGACGACTCGTTCCATGCCACTGCGGAGCGGATCAAAACGGTCCTGGATGCCCAAGACCGCATTCCCATGGTGACCAAGCGTGGCGATCACTACTACAACTTCTGGCGCGATTCAGCCCATCGTCTCGGACTTTGGCGTCGCACCACTTGGAATTCCTACCTCAGCGACGACCCGCAGTGGGAAATCCTATTGGATCTTGACCTGCATGCGCAGCTGGAAGGCCGCGAATGGCATTTCGCTGGTTCAGCATTCCTGCGTCCAGCGGCCGGTGGCGCCTACCAGCGGGCGCTGCTTCGCTTGAGTCCTGACGGCGGCGACCAGGTGCGCATTCGCGAATTCGATCTGGCCTCCAAGAGCTTCGTTGCCGGCGGTTTCGACGTTCCCGTTGCGAAGACCCAAGCCTCGTGGATTGACCACGATACCTTGCTTGTCGGTTCCGCCAGCAGCGAGCAGTTCACAACCCGTTCGACCTACGCGAATACCTTGAGAAGGCTCAGCCGCGGCATGGAGATCGAAGAAGCGCCAATTCTCTTCCAAGTCGATAGAGAACATGTCGCAGCCTTCGGCTACTTCGATTCGACTCCGGGATTCGAACGCGTGGTCACCACTGATGCCATCGACTTCTACAATTCAACTGCCGGTGTCCTCATCGACGGGGAACACCATCTGATCGATGTTCCAACCGATGTGCAGGTCAGCCTGCACCGGCAGTGGGTCCTCTTTGCTCCCCAAACCAATTGGGAACACCAGGGCCAGAAGATCGCTGCGGGTTCATTGGCTATCGCCCGGCTGGATGAATTCCTCGAGTCCGGCAGCATCGAGAAGGTTCTCTTCGTCCCGGATGCGCACACTGCGCTGGAATCACTGAGCTTTACGGCCAATTATCTGCTGCTCACCGTATTGCATGATGTGGCTTCGCAAGTGCGCATTATTGATCTCGCAGATCATTTCAGCCAGTCGGACATGCCGCTGATGGATCCAATGCTCAGCGTCTCGGTGGGAGCCGTTGATGATGAGGACCCGGAGCATGGCGATGACTATTGGATGACCATCACCGGATTCATTACCCCTACTACCTTGTTGCGCGGCACAGTTGGTTCGGCAGCAAAGGTCGTGAAGAAATCGCCAGATCGCTTTGATGCCGGTGGTTTTGAAGTCACCCAGCATTTTGCGTCCTCTGCGGACGGCACCAGGGTTCCATATTTCCAGGTCGCGGCATCCGACCTGGTCCACGATGGGAAGAACCCGGTGCTGATGGACGGATACGGCGGTTTCCAGCACAGCATGACTCCTGGCTATGCAGCCGCCATGGGCACCGGTTGGTTATCGCGGCGTACCGTTGAGGGCCGCAAACCGGTATACGTCATGGCCAACATTCGCGGTGGTGGCGAGTACGGGCCAGATTGGCATCGTGCTGCCCTGCGTGAAAAGCGCCATCGTGCCTACGAGGATTTCGCGGCCATCGCCCAGGACCTGGTGGCTCGCCGGGTGACGTCCCGCGCGCATTTGGCCGCGACAGGGCGTTCTAACGGCGGGTTGCTCATGGGCAATATGATCTCTGGCTATCCGCACTTGTTCGGAGCAATTTCCTGCGGCGTCCCGCTATTGGACATGCAGCGCTACACGCAGCTAGCTGCCGGCCATTCCTGGATTGCCGAGTACGGCGACCCGCAGGTTCCCGGGGACTGGGACTTCCTGCGGACTTTCTCCCCCGTGCATCGACTCACCGACCAGCCTCATCCAGCCAATGACTATCCGGCCTCGTTGATTTGGACCACGACTTCTGATGACCGTGTCGGCCCTTCGCAGGCACGCATCATGGCAGCCAAAATGATGGATCTGGGCATTGCCAATGTGCGGTACCACGAGCCACAGGGCGGTGGCCATGCCGGGTCAACGGATAACGAGTCAACCGCCAAAATGCTGGCGACCAGCTACGAATTCCTGTGGCGACAGGTGCGTTAGCTCTCTCGTTTTGGAACACGCGCCCATCTTCGGGTAGGCTAGATTCTGCTGGAAACAGCGGATGGACACGTGCCAGAGCGGCCGAATGGACTTCACTGCTAATGAAGGGTCGGGCTAAAACTCGACCGGGGGTTCAAATCCCCCCGTGTCCGCCAAGAACCCCCTACTCAGGTAGGGGGTTTTTCGTTCATATGGCACTTTTTCGACGAGAACGTTCCGAATACGGAAAATCCCCCGGATTCACCGATTTTTCGGTGAATCCGGGGGATTTTCAAAACTCCAGGACAGCAGTTTCTCCGCTACTGGTCGTCGCGCTTAACGAAGGTCCGCAGCATGTTCTGCACGATATCCTCTGGCAACGAGGTGTGGCGAACAATGATTTCCGACATCCGGTCCAGATCGGTATCGGCGATTGCGTCGAAGAGCGCTTCGCGGTCAGCTTCTGGAAGTTCGGCAGCATCGAAATGCACTGGACCATCCGGGCCCTGGCCTTCAAAGCGGAAGTCTGCAATATTGCCGTTGGCGCTCGCGCCAGACATGGGAGACGTCGCGATCATGCGCTCCAGGTCTTCGACCGGCAGATCCGTATAGCCGTGCAGGATCTTTGCCGCTTCTTCAAAATTGGAATCCCGCAGCATGGAGAATAGCTGGTCGTATTCATTTGCCGGCAGTTGTTCGCTGGAAAATTCGCGGTTCTCGCCATCAAGTTCGAACGCCATCTTGAAGTGCGTAGCACTTGGTTCCTGAAGGGAACTGAACTGCTCGCTCCATTCCTGGGGTACAACCCAAGTGTCATCGGCAGGTGCTGGTGTGGCATCCTCTGCGGCAGTGGCGGCCGCTTCACGATCTTCGCGCTCAACTTGAGCTTCGAGTTTGTCGCTCAAAGCCTTGATCTCGGCATCATCATTCGGCAATTCCTTGGCAGGGGCTGTCTGCGGGTACTTGTCGAGGCTGCGTACGGCAATCACGCAATCCTTGACCGAGTCGCCAGTAGCAGCGCGGAAATCCTTGACCGCGCCCATGACGTCGCCCTTGGCCAGATTGCGGTACACCGAATTGCGTGAAGCATCATCCAGCCTCGCGTTTGCCGCCTGCGCTGCTTCACGGGAAATCGCCTGCGCGATTTGCGCAGTGTTCTTCTTGCGCAGCGCTTGCAGACCGAAGTAGCCCAGGGCAATCACTGCGATGAGGACAACGAGCCAGATGAGAAATTCCATACTTCCAGACTACTTTGTTTAACTGTGCGATTACCCGGCTACGCCCAAAGTGAAAGGCATGACACCCGGTGCGCCGGCGATGCGCAGGGCCCGCCCAGCCATCGCCATGGACCACCGGGAATCAACCAGATCATCAACTAGCAGCACCGGCCCTGGAGCGTCGGCAATGAGCTGTTCGAGCTGCGTTGGAAGTTCAAAAGCATCGGCAACCGCAGCCACACGGAAAGCGGAATTCCCGCCCGGGCCATTCTGTGGTCCAGCACCGCGATATTCGAGCTGCCCCAGGTAGCGCAACCGTCCCACCTCAGCTAGGCCCTGAGCAAGGGAGGTGATCAGCTGGGGACGCTTATTCGATGGCATGGCTACAACGCCCACTGGACGTTCCTCCCAATTCCATTCGGCAAGCACCTTGATGCACGCATCGAACATCGCCTTGTCGATAGAGGAATCGGTGGGGTCAGCAAAGAGCTGGCGCAATCGGTTGCCCCACCCCAGGTCGGTCAGGCGAGCCAGCGCCCGGCCCGTGGCCACCTGCTCGTCAATAGCGATTTTGCCCTTGAGCGTGTACCCCAGCCGGTCCAGTCCCGAAGGGTACAGCTTGCGCGGTTCAATAGGAACTCCCACCCGTCCAAGTGCCGCCTGCGCGCTGTCCTTCGAATCGTCAGGAATATGGTCGTCAAACCAAACGCCAGCGCAGTTGTCGCACCGGCCGCAGGGAGCAGACTGGGGATCATCCAAGGCGTCGGTCAGAAACTGCATGCGGCATCCGCGAGTGTTCTCGTAACTGACCATGAGGTTTTGTTCATGGATTCGGCTCTGCGCCACTCGCTTGTACCGATCGGCATCATAGGTCCATGGCATGTCGGTGCGCATCCAGCCGCCGGCAACACGCTCCACCGCACCATCCACGGCCAGCACCTTCAGCAACAGCTCAAGTGGCGAGCGGCGAAGGTTCACGGCGCTTTCCAGCGCCGGGACACTCATCGCACCGTCGGTCTTGGCCAAGGCCTCGAGCACCTGGGTGGCGCGCACCTGGTCCGGCATGGAGCTGGTGGCGAAGTATTCCCAAATTTCCGAGTCGTCAGGCCCGGGCAGCAGCAGGACATCTGCGTTGATGCTCCCACGCCCGGCACGGCCCACCTGCTGGTAGTAGGCCACGGGCGAGCTGGGGGCACCGATGTGCAAGACGAAACCGAGGTCTGGCTTGTCAAAGCCCATTCCCAAGGCGCTCGTGGCGATCAGCGCTTTCACTTCGTTATTCTTCAACGCTTGTTCAAGGCGTTCGCGTTCTTCCAAATCGGTGCGCCCGGTGTAGGCAGCAACTTCGTGCCCGGCATCCTTGAGCAGGCGAGCAATATCCTCGGCCGCAGACACCGTCAAGGTATAGATAATGCCCGAGCCCTTGAAGTCCTCGATGTGGCTGAGCAACCAGGCCAACTGCATGCGCGGCGAAGCCAGACGCAGGACACCTAGGCGCAGCGAGTCGCGAGCCAGGGTGCCGCGCAGCGTGAAGACCTCCTCGGTGCCGCCGGCCAGCTGTTCGGCAACGTCCTGGACTACTCGGCTGTTCGCTGTTGCAGTGGTCGCCAAAACCGGGAGTCCCTGAGGCAATCGAGCGATCAGGTCCCGGATGCGGCGGTAATCCGGGCGGAAATCGTGGCCCCAGTCCGAAATGCAGTGCGCCTCGTCGATGACCAGCAGGCCCAAGCGCTGCATCAGCATCGGCAGCTGCTGCTCGCGGAAGGATGGATTGTTCAAACGCTCCGGGGACACCAGCAGCACATCGAGCTCATTGCGTTGCAGCTTTTCGAGGATTTCACGCCATTCGAGCACATTGGCCGAATTGATGGCCGCAGCGCGGACCCCAGCACGCTCCGCGGCCGCAACCTGGTCGCGCATCAATGCCAGCAGCGGGGAAACGATCAGTGTTGGCCCATAGCCCTGTTCTCGCAGCAGCAGGGAAGCGATGAAGTACACGGCGGACTTGCCCCAGCCGGTACGCTGGACGACCAGTGCGCGGCGCCGCTCGGCCACCAGTGCGCTGATCGCTTCATACTGGCCATCATGGAACTGCGCGTCCGGGTTTTGCACCAGTGCGCGCAGTTTCTGCAGTGCCAGCGTTTTCAGATCCACTTGCGTTGAGCCATCCATGCCTCCAGTATTTCAGTTCCTGCCCACGATTTAGCCCGTGGCGTCCGCTAATTGTGGATGAGCTCTCACGAGCTGCGGTGCCGACAGGGGAAAATAGCTGAAATGTTAGGCATTTCCCATCCGCAATCGCCTAGTTCTCAATGATTTGAATCAGTCAAACCGGTAGGCTGAAAGGCGTGAGTGAAGAAATTGATCTTAATCAGAGCTTTAAGGCCTACGACGTACGCGGCGTAGTCGGCGAGAACCTGGATGCCGAAGCAATTGAAGCCATCGGCGCGGCCTTTGTCGACGTCCTGTCCCTGTCCGGCAAGGAAGTACTGGTTGGCGGTGACATGCGCCCGTCTTCCGCAGAATTCGCCCAAGCCTTCGCTCGTGGCGCCACCTACCGCGGCGCCAACGTGATCATGCTCGGATTGATCTCCACCGATGAGCTGTACTTCGCATCGGGCAAGCTCAATGCCGCCGGTGTTGTCTTCACCGCCAGCCACAATCCCGCCCAGTACAACGGCATTAAGATGTCCAAGTCTGGCGCCCGCCCGATTTCTTCGGCTACCGGTCTTTTCGACATTCGCGACCTGGCCCAGCAGTACCTTGACGAGGGACTGCCGGTCTCCGGTGACGCCCCGCAGGGCAGCATCAGCGAGCGCGACGTGCTGGCCGACTATGCAGCATACCTGCGAGAATTGGTGGACTTGTCGGGCATTCGTCCGCTGAAGATCGTGGTGGATGCCGGTAACGGCATGGGCGGCATGACTACCCCTGCAGTTCTTGGGGGCACGGTGCTCGCTGAGCTGCCGCTCGAAATTGTTCCGCTGTATTTCGAGCTGGATGGCACTTTCCCCAACCACCCGGCCAATCCGCTGGAACCGGAAAACCTCAAGGACCTGCAATCCGCAGTATTGGAGCACGGGGCCGATCTCGGCCTGGCTTTCGACGGCGATGCCGACCGCTGCTTCGTGATCGACGAGCGCGGGCTGCCGCTGTCCCCTTCGGCTATCACCGCACTGGTCGCGGTGCGCGAAATCGCCCGTGTGCAGGCAGCTGGCGAAGAGTCCCCGGTGATCATCCACAACTTGATCACTTCCAAGGCGGTGCCTGAATTCGTCGCCAAGTCCGGTGGCGTTCCGGTGATGACCCGCGTAGGCCACTCCTTCATCAAGGCTGAAATGGCTTCCCAGGGCGCGGTCTTCGGAGGCGAGCATTCCGCCCACTACTACTTCCGCGACTTCTACAATGCCGATACCGGCATGCTCGCTGCCATGCATGTGCTGGCCGCCTTGGGCGAGCAGGAACTGCCGCTCTCCGAGCTGGGTGCCGAATACGAACCCTACGCTGCCACCGGTGAAATCAATTCAGAGGTCGAGGACAAGGCAGGTGCCACTGCCCGGGTCGTGTCGCATTTCCAAGACCAGCCAGTAGAAGTGATCACCATGGACGGCACGACCATTTCAGCGGCCGATGGCAGCTGGTGGATCAATCTGCGCCCATCGAACACCGAACCATTCCTGCGTTTCAACGGCGAAGGCCGGACCGCAGAAATCATTGAGCCCATCCGCGATGCCGTTCTGGCTATCGTGCGTGAAAAGAACGTCACCAACTAGCAAAGGGAAGACATGAACCTCGAAGAACTGGATGAGGGCGTCAAGGACGCGCTGAACAAGGTCTTGGGCACCGCCCTGGGCGTGGCCCGCGAACAGCTCGAAGAGCAGGGTGTGTTCCTGCCTTTCGCGATCGCGCTGGAGCCGAAGGAAGAGGAAGACGAGCCGGAGCTGCGCTTGATCGCTGTTCCGCCAACGGATGATCCTGAGGATCCGGAAGCCGACATCGACACCGAAGCCATGGTTGCGGACCTGATGCAGGTGCTGAACCAGCAGGGCACCCACTTCCAGGCGATCGCCGTCGCCTCGGATGTGCTGCTCCAGGAAAACGACCAGGACGCCATCCACATTGTGGCCGAGCACCGTGTCGGTGCGGCGTTGGCCATCGTGCAGCCGTACACCATGCCTGCAGAGCCAGGCGGCGAATGGATCTTCGACGAGCCAGCGGCAGAGTCGGCGGAAGCCATTTGGGCCAACGCGCTCTAGACCGCAGTTGGTGATTCCGGGGTCGGCATAGTCACTATGCTGACCCCGGAATGCTTTTCCCACGTAAAGTAGGAATCATGAAACTCAGTGCCTTCACCGACGTATGCTTGCGAACCGTCATGGTCCTTGCAACGCCCGGCACCGGGCAACTGACCAGCCGCCAGATCGCCGAGTCCGTGGGGGTTCCCTACAACCACGTTGCCAAAGCCGTCCTGGAACTGCGCACGCTGGGAATCCTGCAGGTCACCCGCGGCCGCAATGGCGGCGCGCAGCTGAGCGATGGAGCACTGGATTTTTCCCTCGGCTCACTGCTGCGCAAGTTGGACAAGCGCACCGATATTGTGGATTGCTCCGATCATGACGCGCAATCCAACTGCCCGCTTTCGGGCAACTGCCGCTTGCGGGCAGTCTTCCGGCAGGCCCGCGAAGCTTTCTACGCTTCACTGGACCCGCTGACCATCCAGGACATCTGCCCGGCATCATCCGCGATGCCCTTCACGGGGCTCCCCTTCCCGACGGTGCGCGCCCTTTCCTGATTCCCCTGCCCCCCCGGGGGGTCGCATCGCCGATTTCTGTTACGAATACCGGCCGGTGGATTTGCAATCCTTTTCTACTAGGCGTAGAAATGAATCATAAATCTTGTATCTGTAATACAAGTTATTGCCTACTCCAAGGAGACCCGATGCTGTCCACGAAGTCCTTCCCGGTCGTTGAAGCCACGTTGCCAATCATCGCAGAGCGCATTTCCAGCATTACCCCGAACTTCTACAACCGCCTGTTCACCGCGCACCCGGAACTGCTCGACGGAATCTTCTCCCGTTCGAACCAGAAGAACGGCACCCAGCAGCAGGCCTTGGCGGGATCCATCGCAGTCTTCGCAACCTACTTGGTCAAGTACCCGGGCACCACTCCGGAAACCATGCTCGCGCGCGTAGCCCACAAGCACGCTTCCCTCGGTGTCGCCGAGGAGCAGTACCCCATCGTCTACAAGCACCTGTTCGACGCCATCGCCGAAGACCTGGGCGAGGCGCTGACTCCGCAGATCGCCGAGGCCTGGACCGAGGTCTACTGGCTGATGGCCCACGCGCTGGTCAAGATCGAGAAAGGCCTGTACGCGCAGCAGGCCAACGCCGAGATCTACACCCCGTGGAAGCTTGTCGAGCGCATCGAAACCGGCGTTGATTCGGTCTGCTTCAGCTTCGAGCCAGCTGACCGGACCCCTGCCACCGTCGCCAAGCCGGGCCAATTCGTTTCGGTCCGCATGCCGATGGCCGACGGCCTGCGCCAGGTCCGCCAGTACACCTTGAGCGGCGACATCGAGCGAACCGACCGCCGCACCGTCACGGTCAAACTGGATGTGAACGGCGAATTCTCCCCGGTGATCCACCATGGCCTGAAACTCGGCGACGTGGTGGAGCTATCGAATCCGTATGGCGACCTGGTCATCGATGACGATGGCTCGCCGCTGGTGATCGCCACCGCCGGAATCGGCTGCACCCCGAGTGCGGCCGCGTTGCAGACCCTGGCCGCACGCGGCTCCACCCGCAAGGTCACCGTGCTGCACGCAGACCAGACGGCCACCGCCTGGCCATTGCGCGAGCAGATGCTCGAATCCATCGGCAAGCTGCCAGAAGCCACCATCAGCACCTGGTTCGAACGCGGGGAATTGCCGGAGGGGCTGAACGCCACGTCCGGCTACATGGATCTCGCCGGCGCACTGACTGGCAATGCCCAGGTCTACTTATGCGGCCCGCTGCCATTCATGCATGCAATGCGCAACCAGGCGCTGGAAGCCGGCATCCCGGCCGAGCGTATCCACTATGAAGTCTTCGGCCCGGATGTATGGCTCGCCGCCTAGCTTCCTGGTGACAGAGCCGTGCTGCAGGTGGATCCATGGGGAATCCGCCTGCAGCACTTTTTGCCTTTATTTTCCGGTATCCGCGGGAGAATCCGGCTTGCCACCCTGTTTCGGTGCCTTCTTCTTCAAATCGAACTTTTTCGGGTCCAGCTTTCGAGGATCGATTTTCCCGGCGAACCTGCCAGACTTCTTCTGCCCGGCTTCTTGAGCTGGCGGCGCGGGCTCCCCGGCTTCCAGGTCCTGATTCGCCGGCGCTTCAGCGGCTTGTTCCACCGGTGTTGCTTTCGCGCCGGGTGCCGGCTTCGCAGCCTGCGGATCAACTAGGATCTGGTGCAGACCCGCATCGGAAATCCACTTGCGCAGCACCGAGTTGAACAGGATCGGGTTCTCGATATTCCATTGGTGGTGCATGCCCGGAACCACGCGCGTGATCACCTGCGGGAGCCTTGCGCGCAGCGCGTCAAAGGATTTCTGCACAACTTTCGGCTCCTTGGCTCCAGCGAGGGCCAGTACCGGGCCCCGGTAGGAGCCGAGCTTCTGCGGCAATCCCCCTGGGTCCATCTCGTCCATGATGGCCCGCATGTTCTCGGCTTTGAGCTTCACGCCGTGCTCGGTGAACAGCTCGCGCTCATCATCCACCATTCCGTAGGCACCAGCCTGGAAACGCCAGAACCACTCGCTGCCAATGAGCTTGAGCTGCATCCGCTGGAAAGCCCGGGCCGCCTGCCCCACACCGGTCACCGGAGTGCCGGTAATCAGCACGGAGTCAACGAGCTCCGGATGCCGTGCGGCCACGTGCAAAGCAATCACTCCACCCAGGGAAATGCCAACCAGATGCACGCCGCCTTCGGAAACCTCGTCGGCGATCAAGGCGGCGACATCATCGGCGGCGGATTCCAGGCCATCCCAGGTTTCCTCGAACCGGGCACCAAAGGCCGGCAGGTGCAGAGTCAGGATGTTGCAGTCGCCAAAGGCCAGAACCTGCGGGTCCCAGCTCCAGTTGCCGACGTTTCCGCCGTGGAGGAAGACCAGGGTCTTCATCGACCGTTGCCCATCATGATGCCGCCCGGGATGCACTTCCGGATAATCGGTGGCATCGCGCCCGGCACCGCTTGCAGGGGTCTTGTTCTGGTCTTTGGCTGCAGTCATGGCAAGTACTCCAATACCGCGTCGAGCCATTCCAGCTCCGCGGCTTGTTGTCGGATTGCATGGTCAAGTGTGGCAGCCATCAGGAAGCTGCGACGGTCCGCAGCGGCTCGCATGTCAATGCCTTCGCGCTGGGAGAGGTAGTCATCGAGGATGAACTGCGTGGCTTGGCGGCGCTCCTCCAGCAAGCTCTGGATATCATCGCGTTCGAGTTCGGCGGCGAAGAACACCTGCCCCATGAAGGGATCACGCTCGGGAGACTGCACCGCACCAGCAGAAAGCCACTGGGCCAGTGCCGCACGTCCCGTTTCCGTGATGTGGTGTTCCTGGCGGTCAGGGTAATTCGACTGCGCGACGGTGCGCACGGTGGCATACCCCTTGTCCACCAGCTGCGCCAAAGTGCGATAGATCTGCGCCTTGTCTGCGTTCCAGAAGTGGTTAATAGAGGAGTCAAAGTGCTTCTTGAGCTCGTAGCCAGTCATGGGCGACAAGCACAGCAGCCCGAGAATCAATCGTGCCAAAACCATAGAGCAATCTTTTCATAAATAGTTGATTTTGCACCCACTTTGCCCCGGCGTGTGGAAACTGTACCCGGATTGTGACAATTCCTCCGTGGCGCACGAGAACGCCCCGGTGACTGGAATTCCAGTCACCGGGGCGTTCACTGTGCGGATCTGCTGGAGATCCTAGTCAACTACGCGTTCAGGCGATCCTTCAAGCCGTCGAGCTCTGCACGCAGCGAAGCCGGCAGCGCGTCGCCGAACTTGGCGTACCACTCTTCGATGGCCTCGACTTCGGTAGCCCATTCATCCTTGTTGACAGCTACTGCCGCTTCGACGTCGGCTGGGGTGAACCCTTCAAGGCCGGCCAAATCCAGGGACTCGCCGGTCGGGACGTTTCCGATGATGGTTTCCCGGGCGTCCGCGGTGCCTTCGATACGCTCGACAGCCCACTTGAGCACACGCGAATTGTCGCCGAACCCTGGCCACGCGAAGCCACCGTCAGCCGTGCGGCGGAACCAGTTCACCAAGAAGATCTTCGGCACCTGCTCTGGGTTGAGCTTGTTCGAGATCTTGTCCCAGTGGTTCAGGTAGTCGCCTGCGTTGTAGCCGATGAATGGCAGCATCGCCATCGGGTCACGGCGAATCACTCCGGTCGCACCTGCAGCGGCTGCGGTGGTCTCGGAGGAAAGGGTCGAACCCATGAAGATGCCGTTGGTCCAGCTGCGGGCTTCGGTCACCAGCGGAATGGTGGTCTTGCGGCGGCCGCCGAAGAGGATCGCATCGATCTTCACGCCGTTAGGCGAGTAGTAGTCCTCGGAAAGCATGTCGACCTGGTCGATCGGGGTGCAGAAGCGCGAATTAGGGTGCGCTGCCGGACGACCGGATTCAGGAGTCCAGTCGTTGCCCAACCAGTCGGTCAGGTGCGCAGGAGCCTCGTCGGTCATGCCCTCCCACCAGACGCCGCCGTCATCGGTCAGCGCAACATTGGTGAAGATGTTGTTGCCCTTGGAGATGGCGCGCATCGCGTTCGGGTTGGTGGACCAGCCGGTGCCTGGCGCCACGCCGAACAGGCCGTATTCGGGGTTAACGCCGCGCAGCTCGCCGTCCTTGCCGATGCGCATCCAGTTGATGTCATCGCCCAGGGTCTCAGTCTTCCAGCCTTCAATGGTTGGATCCAGCAGCGCCAGGTTGGTCTTGCCGCAGGCCGACGGGAATGCCGCGGCAATATGGTACGACTTGTTCTGTGGGCTGGTCAGCTTCAGGATGAGCATGTGCTCTGCGAGCCAGCCTTCATCGCGGGCCATCGCCGAGGCGATGCGCAGCGAGTAGCACTTCTTGCCCAGCAGCGCGTTGCCGCCGTAGCCCGAACCGTAGGACATGATGGCGCGCTCTTCGGGGAAGTGCACGATCCACTTGTCTTCGTTGCATGGCCAGGCAACATCTTCCTGGCCCGGCTCCAGGGGTGCACCTACCGAGTGCAGCGCTGGAACGAAGAATGCGTCCTCGGCTTCCATCTTGCGCAGTACTTCATTGCCGATCTTGGCCATGATGCGCATCGAGGCAACGACGTAGGCGGAATCGGTGATCTCCACGCCGTAGGCAGGCACTTCCGCGTTCAGCGGGCCCATGACGAATGGGATGACGTACATGGTGCGTCCGCGCATCGAGCCATCGAACAGGCCGCTGAGCATGGACTTCATCTTGGTTGGGTCTTCCCAATTATTGGTGAAGCCTGCATCTGCTTCCTTTTCGGAGCAGATGAAGGTGCGCTCTTCGACTCGGGCCACATCCTTGGGGTCCGAGAAACCAGCGTAAGAGTTAGGGAAGTTCGGATCGGTCAGCTTGACTAAGGTGCCGGCTTCAACCAGCTCGGCAGTCAGGCGATCATTTTCTTCAGCTGACCCATCAACCCAATAAACACGATCCGGCTTCGTCAGTGCGGCAACTTCCTCAACCCAGGATGCCAACTTCTCGTGCGAAGTAGGTGCTGCGCTGATAACGTTCTGATCCGAGCTCGTGCTCATTATCCATTCCCTCCATTGGGCTGAACTTGCAATAAATCAAGGCTATTAGGTGCTCAACTCCAGCGCCGTGTGATCGAAACCTCATGAAAGTGAAACCCGGAGGACCAGAAGGAAAAAATTCCCGAAATTCCGGGGGTTGGTCTAAACGAATTGACTCGATTATGTGACGAAGGTCACGTAGACCGGTACCCTTTCAACGTCTTCACATAACCTTATGTTCATCTGGACCCACTAGCTTTGCCCGTCGATTTGTACAGCGCGAAATCGACCTGTATAGTTATTCGAGGTTCGTGAGAACGAGCCAGACAAAAGAATATGCGCCCATAGCTCAGCTGGATAGAGCGTCTGTCTACGGAACAGAAGGTCAGGGGTTCGAATCCCTTTGGGCGCACCAACTGAAAAATTCCCACTCGCTCGAGTGGGAATTTTTTGTTTCCCCCAAAGGATTGCCCGATGACACAGCTTGCTCTAGGCGGCCAGCTCAGCCTGCGCCTGCTGGAAGTCGCCGACGCAAAGCAAATCGCTGAGTCCTACCAGCGCAATCGACAGCACCTGGAGCCCTGGGAGCCGGCTCGCCCCGCAGAATTCTTCACCGAGACGCGGCAAGCGGCACACCTCGCAGCCGCCTCAGAAGCTCGCCGAAGCGGATTGGCCTTTCCCTTCGGGCTCTTCGAACGGGATGCGCTCATCGGACGCTTCAATATCAGCGGAGTGGCCCGTGGCGCATTCCAAAGCGCCAGCCTGGGCTACTGGATCGATCATGAATACACCGGGCGGGGCTTGGCTTCCCGAGCCGTGGCCACCTTGCGCACGGTGGCGCTCAACGATCTGGGCTTGCACCGGCTGGAAGCCAGTACGCTCCCCCACAATTACGGCTCGCAGCGCGTTCTTGAAAAGAACGGCTTCGTCCGAATTGGCATGGCGCCGAACTATCTGGAGATCGAAGGACGCTGGCAGGACCACAACCTCTACCAAGCGATCTTGCACGATCATTCGGCTTCCAATCCCAGTGATTTCGTAGTCGACTAGTTATTTTGTGAATCACGGCACTTTTTGCTGTTTTGGTTCTTGCTCCCCGGAAATCTCGTGTAAAGTTATTCAAGTCGTCAAGACGGCTAATAAATGAATATGCGCCCATAGCTCAGCTGGATAGAGCGTCTGTCTACGGAACAGAAGGTCAGGGGTTCGAATCCCTTTGGGCGCACCAACTGAAAATTCCCACTCGATCGAGTGGGAATTTCTTTGTTAAATCCCGGCGGTGAACGGCAGCGGTGCCGCAACAGACTAGTGCGAAGCGCGCAACACCAATTTCGTGTCCATGATGCTCCACTCGGGTACCTGTTCTCCGTTGATGCGTTTGATCAACAGTTCCGCCATGATTTCGCCCTGGCGCTCCGGGTTCTGCGCAATGGTCGTCAACGGCGGTGTCGAGCTTCGCGCGAAAGAGTCATCATCAACGGACGTTACCGAAATGTCCTCCGGCACTTTCACACCGGCTTCCCCTAGGGCTTGCAAAGCTCCGAAGCCCATCTGGGCACTGGCGGCAAACAGGCCGTCTACCGCAACATCCGCGTCCAGCAGCTGCTGCATGATGCGCCGTCCGCTAGCCGGGGTGAAGTCGCCGATCTCAATAGCCGCAGGCTCCAGGCCCGCGCGTTCAACTGCCTGCTTGAATCCCACCAAACGGTCCAGTCCCGCGCCCATGTCCTGTGGCCCGGCAATAATTGCCAGCTTGGTGCGTCCCTGGCCAAGGATGACCTCAGTCGCTTGCCTGGCGGCGGCGATGTTGTCGATATCGACAACATAGATGTCCTTTTGATCGGTGCTCATGGTGCGTCCGCCATAAACCATGGGCAACACAGTTCCGAGATCCGCATAGGAACGGTCATCCGCGTGGTGCGAAAGCACCAGCGCGCCATCCACATTGCTGCCTTGCAGGTAACGGGTGGTTTTCACCGGATCCGCTTCGGTGGACAGCAGCAAGGTGAGCATGAATTCGGTATCGGCCAAGTACTGGGCAGCGCCCTGGACGACCTTGGCGAAGTACGGGTCTGCGAAGAACTTCGCGGTGTTCTCGGGAACCACCAAGGCGATGGAATTGGTCCGGCCCTGCGCCAGCGAACGGGCGGCACGGTTAGGCACGTAGTTCAATTCGCGGATAGCCAATTCAACAGCCTTGCGAGCCCCTGGCTTCACCCGATCCGAGCCATTCACTACACGGGAGACCGTGGCCCGTGAGACACCTGCGCGTTCTGCCACCAACTCGAGGGTCGGTTTCGGGCTCCGCGCTTCGTGCATGATCATGATCTTTATCCAGGTGCCTTGCAGTAGTCCGTCGGTGAAACACGATGATGGTCCGCAGCACCATCGGCAGGCTGCGGACCATCATGCTCAGGTGTTATGCCATTGTACGGTTTGCGGCAATCAACCCCGCGTAGGCCTTGCCACTATTCTTAATCGTTCGCACCTGGGTCTGGTAATCGACGTGGATAATGCCAAAGCGCTTCGCGTAGCCCCAAGCCCATTCGAAATTGTCCAGCAAAGACCAGACAAAGTAGCCGCGGACATCCACGCCGTCTTCTATCGCGCGGGCCACAGCATCAAGGTGGTTGAGGATGTATTCCTCGCGTTCGGGATCTTCAACGGTTCCGGCCTCCGTCACCGTATCGGTGTAGGAAGCGCCGTTCTCCGTGATGTACAGCGACGGAAGGTTAGCGTAGTCCTGGTTCAACCGGTTCAACAGCACGCGCAGCCCTTCGGGATTCACTTCCCAGCCCATGGCCGTGCGCGGCAGGTCGCGTGCCGGGAAGGTCACATACTCGCTGCCGACAAAAGGCGAAGACTTCGGCGAATCGGTAGGCACCACGGGCTGCGGCTGGCCGGCGGGCAGCGGATGGCCTGAAACGTTGTCATCGTGGTAGTGGTTCACGCCCAAGAAGTCGATTGGCTGCGAGATGATCTCCAGGTCCCCTGCTTCAATGACTTCAGCCAGCCCCAAACCCCGGACGTCTTCAAGCAGGTCTTCGGGGTAGGAACCGCGCAGGACAGGGTCCAGGTACATGCGGTTCCACAATGCGTCGACGCGGCGCGCTGCTTCCAGATCCACCGGATCGCCGGGATTATTCGGAACCGCATTGGTCAGGTTCAGCGTGATGCCGATATGCTCCGCGCCCAGTTCGCGCAGCCGGGCGGTGGCCAACCCGTGGGCCAGATGCTGGTGGTGCACCGCTGCCAGCGCCGCTTCCGGTTCCTGGCGTCCCGGGGCATGCTCGCCGGCGGCGTAGCCAATCAGCGAAGAGCACAGCGGTTCGTTGAATGTCGTCCAGTGCTTCACGCGGTCGCCGAGCTTTTCATGCACAGCCTCCGCGTATTCGAGGAATTTGTAGGAGGTCTCGCGGTTGGTCCAGCCACCGCGCTCTTCCAATGCCTGCGGCAGATCCCAGTGGTAGAGCGTCAGCCACGGCAGGATGCCATTCTCCAGCAGCTCGTCGACCAGCCGGGAGTAGAAATCCAGGCCTTCGGGGTTCACGGTTCGGCCCCCGGGGACCACGCGAGCCCAGCTGGTGGAGAACCGGTAGGAGTCCAGGCCCAGTTCGCGCATGAGCTGCACATCTTCGCGGTAGCGGTGGTAGTGGTCCACTGCGACTTCGAGGTTCTCACCTCCTGCGATGGCCCCATGCTTGCGGGCGAAGGCGTCCCAGACCGAATCTTCCTTGCCGTAGGAATGGCCAGCGCCTTCGATCTGGGCTGCTGCCGTAGCCGAGCCCCACAGGAATTCCTTAGGCCACGCGAATTTTTGGGATAGGTGGTTCATCATTAGCCCTTTACAGCTCCTGCCATAATTCCGGATACAAGTTGTTTGCCTGCAAGTATGAAGAGCACCAGCAGCGGGATCGTGGCCAGCAGGGCCCCGGTCATCACGATGGTGTAGTCAACGTATCGGGCAGACTGCAGTTGGCTCAACGCCACCTGCAAGGTTGGGTTCTGCGGTGCCACCAGCATGGGCCACAGGTAGTCGGTCCAGGCGGTCATGAAGGTGAACAGCGACAGGATCGCCATCGCCGGGCGAGCCGCTGGAACCCCGACATGCCAGAAGGTGCCGATCATGGAGGCGCCATCCACGCGGGCGGCCTCAATCAGTTCATCGGGGATGTTCTCCACCAGGTACTGGCGCATGAAGAATACGCCGAAGGCAGTGACCAGGGTCGGGATGATGATGGCTCCCAGCGAGCCGGTCCAGCCGAATTGCTTCATCATCATGAACATCGGGATGATGCCCAGCTGGGTGGGCACGGCCAAGGTCGCGATCACGAAGACCAGCAGCCCCTGGCGCCCGCGGAAGCGCAATTTGGCGAACGCGTAGCCTGCCAGGGTGGAGAAGGAAACCACCGAGAAGGTGATCACCGAGGAGACGATGATGCTGTTGCCCAGGGCCGCCCAGAAATCGACGGAGTCCAGGACCTCGGCGACATTGGTCCAGAACTGGCCGCCTGGCAGCAGCGGCGGGTACGCCGAGGCGAATACCGCACCGGTGGAGGAACCGATGACGAACGAGTACCACAGCGGGTAGGTGCTGCCGATGAGGAAGGCCAGCAGGATTCCGTAGGTGAGGAAGCCAGGACGGCGGTCCATGGAGAAGTTCTTGCCGCGGCGCTGGGGCGCACGGACCTGGCGCGCGGGGCGTTCCACTGTTGCATTACTCATTTGCTGCACTTCCGCTCTGCGTTCCGTTGGCCGGCTTTGCTGCTTTGGCTTCGGCTCGGGCAGCTGCCCGACGTGCCGCTCGGGTTCTGCCAGTGCTGCCGGCGCCCTTCTTGTCGGCCGAGGAAGCGATGGATCCGGAGATCAGGAAATTGATCACGCCGATCACGATGATGATCAGGAAGAGGATCCAGGCCACGGCCGAAGCGCGTCCGAAGTCCCCGCGATTGAATGCCAGGTCCCAGAGGTAGAGCACCGTGGTCTGGTACTGGCGGTCCGGGCCGCCTGGAACCGAGCTGCTGGGGTTGAACAGCTTGGGTTCGGTGAAGATCTGCAGGCCGCCGATGGTGGCAGTGATGATCACGAAGATCATCGTGGGGCGGATGCTGGGCAAGGTAATCGAGAAGAAGCGGCGGATCACGCCGGCGCCGTCGATGGCCGCTGATTCATGCAGTTCGCGTGGCACCGCCTGCATGGCTGCCAGCAGGATCAGCGCGTTGTAGCCGGTCCAGCGCCAGTTCACCATGGTCGCAATAGCCATATGCGACGGGAAGACCTCGGTCTTCCACGCGATCGGGTCGATATTCACGGCGGCCAGCAGGTTGTTCAGCACGCCATACTGCTCGTCGAATGCCGAGGAGAAAATCAGTGTGACGGCCACCGGCGTGACCACGTAGGGAACCAGCACGCTCATGCGCCAGAAGGTCTTGGCGCGGATGTTCTGGTCCAGCATGGCCGCGATGAACGTCGCGATCACCAATTGCGGGATGGCCGAAAGCAGGAAGATGCTGAAGGTGTTGAACAGGGAATTCCAGAACAGCGGAGAGGTCAGTTCGGCTTTGTAGTTTTCCAGGCCGATCCAGGCTCCTGCTCCGCCGAGCAGATCCCAGTCATTGATCGAGACGACGAACGTGTAGATCAGGGGGAACAGGCCCACCAGGCCGAAGAGGATGAAGAAAGGCGAGATGTAGAGATATGGGGAGTACTTGAAATCCCACCGCCCGCGAAGGTGCCGGCGGCGCGTAATGCGCTCGTCCCTGGTCTCGGCCGGCTTAGCCCCGGCCGGAGCATTGTTCCCCTTGTTCCAACGCTGGGGCTGCGGACTGGGCGCGCTGGCGTCCCGGTCTTGTTCCGGGGCATCGTGTGTTGTGGTGCTCATCAGTGGCATCTTTCCTGCTGCAGTAGCTGTCCAGGCATGGGCCGCAACCTCGTTGCGTGCCGCGGCCCTTGCCTGGATTCGAAGCGGGCTACGGGATTACTTGATTTCCAGTTCCTGCAGGGTGGAGAGGGCCTTGTTCCAGGCGGTCTCGCTGTCGCTGCCAGCATCGATCGCCTTGATAGCCGGGCCGAAGACCTGCTCCTGGATCACCGAATCCTGAGGGCCCTTGTACTGGGCCTGGACGCCGTTGGCGCGGTTGCCCAGGATTTCGCCCACCGGTGCGTTATTGAAGAATTCGCTCATCTCATTCGTGCCGGTCACTGCATCGGACTTCTGCGCTTCCAGGTTCGAAGGGAACGTGCCGGCTTCCTCGAATGAGGTCGCCTGCGACGATGCGCTGGTCAGGTACTGGGCGAGCTTCGCAGCCTCGGCCGGGTGCTCGGAGGTGGTCGGCACGGTCAGGAACGAGCCGCCCCAGTTGGCCGCGCCGCCCGGGAAGACATCTGCGAAGTCCCAGCCTGCGCTGGAGTCTCCGCCGGCACCCTCAACCTGGCCCTTGACCGTGCCAAGCATCCAGCCCGGGCAAGGCATGACGGCGAAGGAACCGTCAACGAAGGCCTGGCCCTTGCCCCAGTCCCACTGGGTCTGGTTGGCCGACAGCCCCTTGGACGCAGCATCGGAGAGCAGGTCCCAGCGCTCGCGCAGTTCGGCGTTGCCCTCGATATTCAGTGATCCGTCAGCTTTGTAGTAGCCCTCGTCGAGCTGATTGACCATGGAATTCCAGACGAAACCGGACTGGTCGTAGAAGGCCTTGTCGGTCTTCTTCACATACTCGTTGCCTGCCTTGAAGAAGTCTTCCCAGGTTGCGTCGTCGCCACCAAGCAGCTCGGCAACTTCTTCGCGCTCGCTGGGCATGCCAGCATCCTTGAACAGCTTGGCATTGAAGCAGATGCCCATCGGCCCAATGTCCGTACCGTAGCCAATGACGCGGCCTTCTGGGTCGGTGGCCTGCTTGACCTTCCAGTCAACCCAATCCCCCGCTACCTCATTGGCACCGAACTCGCGCAGATCGGTGAAGGAATCTGCAACCGACATCACCTGGCCCAGCCAGCCTTCTTCCACTGCTTGGACATCTGGCAGGCCAGCACCCGCAGCCTGCTTGGTCTTCCAATCGGTCAACGCGTTGCCACCGGTGTCGATGTTGGTGGCTTCGATGGTGATTCCAGGGTTTTCCTTCTGGTACTTCTCGTACAGCGGGTCCAGTCCCTGGGTGCCGAAGGTCGTCACGGTCAGCGTGACCGGGTTATCAGCCGAGGCCGGCTGGGCATCCTTGCTTGCGTCGGCTGCGCAGCCGGTTGCTACCAGGGCGATGCTTCCGGCAACGGCCGTGGCCAGTGCCAGTGGGGATTTGCGTGAGGGTTTCACGGTGACTCCATTTCGGATATGAATCGTGCGAGCGGGCGAGCGCCAACAAGTTTGAGAGCGCTCTCAAAATACGGCAAAAAAGAAAATTCCTGCGATTTCCTGGATGCCTGAAACGATGAAAGCGACTCTGCCAAACATTTTGTGAGCGCTCT
>NZ_SOBS01000017.1:0-34756 GCF_004365035.1 Arthrobacter sp. JUb115
CAAACGCTATCTCGCCCGTCGGATCTTCAGAATCTTCAGTGCTTCAAAAATGATTGAAGAGGTTCCGGTTGCGGCTTGACAGACATAGAAGAGTCGATCGCTGCCAGGGCTACAGCTTGATCTGAGAGCACCGACTCATCAAAGACCACCCGTGGTGAGTGATTCCACTCGGCCTCCTCGGCGGTCATTTCCGGTGGAGTGGTCAGCAATGCGATGAACGTGCCGGGTACTTCGTCGAGCACAAACGCGAAATCCTCCGAGCCCATCATTGGCGAAGGCATTACAGCCACGCGCTGTTCACCATAGATTTCGCGCATCGTTGTCAGCGCCGCCTCCGTCTCGGCGGGATCGTTCACGGTCACCGGGTAGAGCGTTTCAAAGCTCACATCAGCAGTGAGTTCATGGGCTGCCGCCACACCGTTGATGACTCGTGGCAGTCCTTCTTCCAGGACAGCCAGCGATTCATGAGACATGGTGCGGATAGTGGCCGCCAGCTCGACGCTCTCCGGGATGACGTTGATTGCACCGTCTCCGGTGGACAGCCGGGTGATCGAGAGTACCACCGGGTCGAAGGCATTGAATCGTCGAGTCACGAAGCTTTGCAAGGCCAGGACGAGTTCGGCCGCGGCAGGAACTGGATCCAGGGTCTGGTGAGGCTGCGAACCGTGTCCACCGCGCCCTTTCAGCTTCACTGTCAGCTGGTTCGAGCCAGCAGCTACTGGACCACCTCGTGTTGCGAAGACTCCTCGTGGGCCGGGTCCCACATGGATCGCGTAGGCAGCAACTGGAGGGTCTCCGGCTGCGGCGAGTAGTCCCTCTTCAAGCATGATCTTCGCTCCGCCGTGGCCTTCTTCGCCTGGCTGGAACATGAAGATGACCGAGCCATGTAGTTCACTTTGATGAGCCGACAGCACCTTGGCTGCGCCCACCAGTCCCGCGGTATGCAGGTCGTGGCCGCAGGCGTGCATATTGCCGTTGGCAGAGGCGAAGTCCAGATTGGTCGCTTCGAGAATCGGCAAAGCGTCCATATCGCCGCGGAGCAGGACTGTCGGGCCGGGCAGTTCTCCGCGAAGCACTGCAGTGACCGAACTGGTGCGGGTGCCGGTAGTGATTTCCAGCGGCAACCCCTCAAGCGCGTCGAGCACCTTCTGCTGAGTGCGGGGCAGATTAAGTCCGAGCTCGGGGTCCGCATGCAACTCACGGCGCAGTTTAATCAGATCGGGAAGTATGGTTTGTGCATCAGCGGTAAAGTCGGCAATGGACATGAATCAGCCTTTCGTAGGCGTCGTCGACAGACGGGCGGAGAGCCTCAGGGTACGTAGAGATGACTATGCCGATGATTCAAACTTTAAGTAATTACTAATCAAAGCATTTACTCCGAACGATTTGAATGTTGTTAGCACGCGAGTGACTATACGCCTCGCGGTTGTGTCGCCGTCAAGCTCTCAAGACGCTTTTTGTTGCATCTCACAACTTTCGCAATCAGGAGCCGAGATTCTCCGTCCAAGAATCGAGTAGGTCTCGCAGTTCTGCCGGGTGGACGTCGCTGACTTTGGCCAAGGGTGAAATGATGTGAAGTTTTTCTAGAAGCCAATGCGGTACTTTTAGTGGAACCTCTCGCTTGATCAGCGTGAACGTCGCGAAAACTATCGCTGTTTACTTCTGTGATGCCGCATTCAATTATGGGGCGGTTACGGGGGCATAAGGCTCGGTGAGCCGCACGAAGAACACTGCGTTAAAGAATCATTATTCGTATTTCTCGATGATGTTCGTTGAGTGTAGAGCCAAGACAGTACTTGAGATTCAATTTGAATGGTGTCGGGGGCGGGGCAGGCTCAACGAAGAATTAGCGCCGCCGGCATGCCTGCTCGTCCACGTTTTGCAGTTAACTTCTTATTGCAAATTAGAGGTGTCAATGTCCAAAAAGGCTCTTTGCATTACTGAGTAGTGCGCATAGGGAGTTAAAGATGGAAACGGACCGGTAACCTAATCTTCTCGTTCGGTAACGGGTAGTGTCGATCAGGTTGATGCATTGGTTATGGATACCGAGACCTGGGGGTGCCCCTATGTTCTGTGTCAAGCTATTTTCAACTCCGGAACATCATAGAGTGAGCCATCCCGGAGCATCGCAAACAGGACCGTGAGCCGTCGGTGGGCCAAAGCGATGAGCGCTTGGTTATGGCGTTTACCTTGAGCTCGTTTCCGGTCATAATAGTTCCGGCTGGTCGGATCAAAGCGGATGGACGCGAACGCCGAGAGGAACAGTGCTCGTTTCAAGCGCTTGTTCCCTGAATGGCTGACGCGCTTAGACTTGATAGACGTTCCCGACTGGCGCGTGGTCGGAGCCAATCCGGTGTAGGAGGACAGTGCGGCGGCGCTGGTGAAGGTCTTGCCGGAGGTCTCGGCGATGATGATCGCAGCGGTCCTGACGGCAACCCCTGGCATGGATGTCAGGACCGGGTAAAGAGTGTGGGCCTCCACCATGGTTTCCAAGTGCGTGGCCACGTCTACGTGTTGGGCATGCAACGAGACCAGCTGCCGGGCGAGGTGAGGGATCGCCAGCCCCGCGGCCTCAGTGCCGACCACGATGACGCTCTGCTCCTCCAAAGCGTCAATGATGGTTGAAGCCCAGGCGGTGTGCCGGCGAGCACTATATTTCTTCAACTTCGCATCGATCCGCACTTTGCCAGCATGCTTCAGTTGCGCTGGAGTGGGCCAGATAGCGAGGACTTCAAGGACGGCGTCGTGTTCCAGCCACGGGCCGAGGATACGTTCGAGTGGCGGGTGGATTTGGGTGAATAGCCCGCGGATCCTGTTGCTGGTTTGGGTGATCTGCCTGGCTAGATCCAGATCAAATTCGGTGAGCATGCCCAGGGTGGCTTCATCCTCATCAGAGACCTGGATGCTGCGCAGCGTGTGCGTCATGGTGCGGGCCGCGTCCGCGATGATGAACGAGTCTTTTTCGTCGGTTTTCGCCGTGCCAGGATACCTATCTGCGATACGCCGCATCGATAATCCGGGCAGATAGGCCACCGGAATACCGAGGTGCTGGGCGACGGCAACAGCGAGGGCTCCGATGGTAGCTGGCTGATCCACGACGACCAGGACGGTGCCTTTGGCACTGAGATTCTGGTAGACCGAGACGAGTTTGGCTTCGTCGTTGGGCAGGGTCTTGTTCCATATTTTGGTGCCGTCCTTGGTGACGGCGCAGGCCCAGTGGTCGGTTTTCCCTACGTCCAGGCCGAGGAAAATATCGATATCCGCGGTGATCATGACTAGTGCTCCTTTGAACTAGTTCTTGTTCAAGGTCGACCAACCGTCGGTAGCGAAGTCTTACATCCACGTTATGACAGGCGTCCAGTGTCTTGGCGCCGCGCCCCTAATCAGCAATCACCACGCTGCCATCCCAATCTCGGTGGCAACACCCCCTATGATCATTGGTTAGATAGAGGCAAGACACCATGCCGAGATTGGTCGGCCGACAGTCCCTATGATCCTCTTTTTAGGGACTATCAAAAAGATAACGGGGCATGGCTTCATGCGGACCGCTCGCGGGCTGATGCGGAATGCAATAGCATTTCCAGCCATCAGTGAATCTACTTAGGCGTTCCCTTGGGGTCGTACTGGGAGGGGATTTCGTCTTCGGATGCTGACTAGATTCGGGTAAGGCGGCGATCCTTTATTCGTAGATCAATGGGCTTTAAGAGTGACTACCAGGTTATTTTCGTCAAGCGGGTTCCTGTAGATTGAGGTGAACTTGTGAATGGAAAACCATAAGGTTATGGCTGCAATAATGCTGCTAAGGAAGCCCGCGGCGAGGATTTCATCATTATTTTGAGTGAGAACCGGAAAGCCGGAGAAACAAGCAACCGCGAAAGAAGCCAACAAGATCCCAGCAGTGGCAAGGGCAAGACACTTCTTTACATGTTTAAATAGTCTTACTTCGAAGAGTGCCGGGTCGTAAAATTCTTCGACTTTGAATCCGATCTTGGTCTTTGTGCGGTGAACCTGAAGGGTCAATAGTTTTTGCAATGTAGCAAAAATTCCAAATGTGGCCGCAAGAGCGTAGACGCCTGTAAATGCCACCAACTGCCCCTCCGCTGACACTGGACTAAGTATGAATCCTTTGAAAAGAACGCTTGTTGCGAATAGCCATAGAGTTAGAAAGCAAAGAGAACCAACTGGTAGAGCGAACTTCCATCCAGGGACTCGCTCAACGGCGTAAACCAGCGACAAGGCATTCTGGTAGTGATCGGATATCGTCTCATCTTCCTCGGATCGCAAGGAGGCGGTTTTTTCGATCTGGTCTCCCCAGAAATCGGCCGCTTTCCGTGCCCTGGCGGCCGCCGTGAACTGTGCTGCTGTTACGAATAGACCAACAAGAGCAACTGTTGTCGTGATAATCTCTGTCAATTTATCTCCTGTCTTGGAGTCATTATGCACAATTGAAACTAGAGGATGAAATTTTTGACGAGCGATCACCCATAATTTGGTCAAACGGGCCGATGGTCTTTGGATACGTTTCAAGAAGGTGCCCGTTGCGAGCTTTGTCAAATAATGAGTATCTATGGTCGGACCTGTTTGCGGGGGAGATGACCCGGAGGAGTTACTAGTCCCAGTTTTGCCGTTGATCGGTATCAAGTTTCAAAGGCTCCATTCGATTTAGCTCGGATTGGCCAACGTAGTGGATGTTGAACGATTGTGACCGTTCGTGCAGATTAGCTGTGTAGTCATTTGAAGCCCCCGGAAATCATTGCAGCCGGTGTTGATTTTTTGAGTGACGTGTTTGTGACCGTCTATTATCGGCGCTCGTCTCGTTGGAATTCGAGAGAGAGCGCGCAAGTTCCGCCGGATTGCGTGTCCAGTGGATCAATAAGATATCTGGAGACTTGCTTTCGGATTCATTGGGTTTTCTTCCACGTTCGAACACTGACCGGGTGCATCATCCACGCGAATGTCATAGTTCGGGAGGGGATATAACTACGATTTCATGAGCGTAAGGGCTAACGGCCTGCGTGCGTTGTACAGAGATCCTCCGGAGCTTGGTTTTAGCGACAGGGCTCTGACGAAAGGTTCGCTATCCACGAATCGAGTAGCTCTCGCAGTTCTGTCGGCTGAACAGCGCTGACTTTGGCCTGACTCATCGCCAGCCCGAACGCGGCCCAGTCAAGGTTCATATTCTCGGTGCTCACCAGGCTGTTGCCGTCGTCGATTTCTTCGATCTGGAACCAGCGGCCGATCAGCGGCTCCAGTTGTTCTGCGCTGGCATGCACCCGCGCACTCACATCTGGTTGTCCGCTGCCACGCAGTCCAGCACGAACGAAGCTTGATGCATCGCCACCTGGCACCTGTCGGGGTGTGTAGCGCAAGGCCCTGGGTGTTGGGTTCTGTGCGCGGTCCACGCGGAAGCTGCGCCAATCATCGCGGTCCAGATCAAAAGCCACGAGATAGTAGCGGTTGCCAACATTCACCAACTGGACCGGTTCTACCCGGCGTGAAGTTGCTGCTCCCTTGGCATCCTTGTAGTCGAAAGCGATTCGTTCATGATCACGGCAGGCTTGGGCGAAGGCCACTAATACTGCCGGATCCACGGGATCCGAGGCGGAAGACTGGGAATTGAGCGGGATGGTGCTCGCGGTCAAGGCCTGTGCCCGTTTACGCAGCCTGGCCGGCAGCACGGGTACCACTTTCCCCAATGCTCGCAGCGCCGCTTCAGCCAGAGCGGAGGACCCGCCATGCACGGTGGATTGCAGCGACGCCACCAGTGCCACCGCTTCCTCATCGTCGAGCACCAGGGGAGGCAACGCGGTGCCGGAGGCTAACTGATAACCACCTCCCACACCGCGATCGGCCTGCACTGGGTAGCCCAAGTCACGCAACCGGTCGATGTCCCGGCGAACGGTGCGCAGGCTGACGTCAAGGCGTTCTGCGAGCTCGTCTCCGGACCAATAGCGATGGGTCTGCAGTAGCGAGAGTAAGCGCAAGAATCTGGTACTGGTACTCATACGATAAGTCTGCCTTGATTTAGGACAAAAACTGGCACTTTTCACTTCTATTCTGGTTACTACCAGCTGGAAATACCGGCTGCAGCTTATGCCAGGAGGCAATCATGAGCACCATGGCCATCACCAACACCAAGCTCACCGGAGAACGCGCCGACCTGTTCCAGACCCTGGCCAACGCGAGGCATTTTTTGCGTTTTACGGTCCAAGGCTTGAGCGATGAGCAGGCGGAGCAGCGAACCACCGTGAGCGAGCTGACCCTCGGCGGGTTGATCAAACATGTCAGCGCAGTCGAAAAACAGTGGCAGGAATTCATGGTCAAAGGCCGGGCAGCCATGGCGTGGGACGGTGCGGATTTCAGCCAGATGCCACCCGAAGCGATCGAAGCATTCCATAACGAATTCCATATGCAGCCAGGAGATACTCTCGACGCGGTGCTGGAAAACTACGCTTTGATTGCCGACCGCACCGATGCGCTGCTGGCTGAGCTGGATCTGGACACCGTGCACGAGTTGCCTTCGGCCCCATGGTTTGTCGATATCCACTGGTCGGTGCGCCGCACCTTGCTGCACATCATCGCCGAGACCACCCAGCATTCAGGGCATGCGGACATCATCCGCGAATCCCTGGATGGGCAGAAGACCATGGGATAACAACAGGCGGCAATCAAACTTCTAGACAAAGTCACCGTACGGTGACATCATTTGAATATGAAAACCCCATCGTTCACTGTCGGAAGCCTGGCGGATAAGATCCGGACCCAACGTGGTTTCCTAGGGCTGACCCAAGCTGCCTTGGCAAATTCGGTAGGGGTTTCGCGTAAGTTCATCGTTGACTTGGAAGCAGGGAAAGAAACGGTGGCTCTGGGATTAGTGCTTAGGGTTCTGAAGAGACTTGGGTTTGAGGAGCCTGGGCTACGCATTATTAATGACAGGGGCGCTGAAATAGCTGAGGACTTCCGACAGACCCTGGAAGCCAAAAATTTCGAGTTCGCACTGCGTCTCATCAGTGAATATTCGACTGAATCTCTTGAAGCCGGGCGTCCACTCTTGGCACAGTCGCCTGAATTGGAGGACTCGCAATACCAAGTGGCTCTGGCGGCCATAACTAAGTGGATTGCGGGCCAGACCAATACGCCAGTCCCGCAGTGGACCTCGGACATTGTGCGACCAACGGAACCCGTGTTCCTCTCGGAAAAGTTGTATCCGGTAGGGGAGAAGATGAAGGAGCTAATTCGCGCTGAGACGCCTCCAGCACTTCAAGAACTGAATGTGTGGATTCGACAACGGAGCTTGGGAACAGCATGAGTAGAACGGGCTTGGGAAGAAACAGAGTCGTTGACCTGCTCGCAGAACTCGAACGGCGCCTGAACGAACAGGGACTCAACGTGAGAATTAGAGTCGTCGGGGGCTCGGCTATGCTTCTTCACGGCCTGATTGATCGTGCTACGGAAGATATCGATGCTTACTACTCGCATCGGACAGAAGTCGAAAAAATCATAGAGGCGATGGCGGCCGAACACGGTTTGCCTAAAAAGTGGTTGAACTCTAGTGCAGCCGCTTTCATCCCCGACAATGCCTCTTGGGCTCCCGCGCCGGACTCTATTCTTTCCGCAGTCGAAGTTGCTGATTTGCCGACTTTGACCGCCATGAAGCTGGCGGCGGAGCGCGACAAAGACATTCTTGATTTAGGGCACCTGGTCAACGCTTTAAGACTCAGCGACACCAGCGAATTACTTGAACTCGCTTATGACAAGTATGGAGAAGACTCAATTCCTTTGTCTGGGAGTCGGCAAAATTATGAGATTGTCGCAGAAGAGGCCATAACCGTCGCACGGCGTCTAAGAAGCAACAAGAACCCCTAGCCCCCGATGTAGGACATTTCGATGCGCTTGCGGTTGCCCGGGGTCAGCGCCGCACGCAGCTCCGAGTAGTTGTCATCGCGCTTGCGCCAGTGCCCGGTCAGTGCCTTGGCAAGATCCTCATCGCTGATCCCGTCGCGCATGAGCTGGCGCAGGTCGTAGCCGGAGCCGGCGAACAGGCAGGTGTAGAGCTGGCCTTCGGCCGAGACCCGGGCGCGCGAGCAGTTGCCGCAGAAGGCGTTGGTGACGCTGGATATCACACCGATCTCTCCGGCGCCGTCCTTGTAGCGCCAGCGGTTGGCCGTTTCACCCGGTTCGGTTTTAGTCACCGGTTCCAGCGCCCAGCACTTATTGACCATGGCCACGACCTCGGAGGAGGGCAGCACCTCATCCAGCTTCCAGCCGTTGGTGGTGCCCACATCCATGTATTCGATGAAGCGCAGGATCGCCCCAGTGCCGCGGAAGTGCTCGGCCAGCGACAGGATCTCCGAGTCATTGACCCCGCGCTTGACCACGGTATTGATCTTCACCGGGCCCAGGCCCACTTCACGGGCCACGTCGATGGCGTGCAGTACCCGGGAGACCGGGAAGTCCACGTCGTTGATGGCCTTGAACTTCTCGTCATCCAAGGAATCCAGGGATATGGTCACGCGGTTCAGCCCGGCTTCCTTCAACGCAGGTGCGAGCACCGGCAGCGCCGACCCGTTGGTGGTCATTGCCAGATCCACCGGCTGGCCCTCGGGGGTGCGCAGCTTGGCGAGCATGCCCACCAGGTCCACGATGCCACGGCGCAGCAGCGGCTCGCCGCCGGTCAACCGCAGCTTGGTGACCCCCAGCGAAACGCTGACGCGGGCCAGCCGCTCGATCTCCTCGAAGCTGAGCAGCTCGGAGCGCTCGCGGAAAACGAAGTCGCGGCCGAAGATCTCCTTGGGCATGCAGTAGACGCAGCGGAAATTGCAGCGGTCTGTCACCGAAATCCGCAGGTCATGCAGGGGCCGTCCACGGGCATCGCCCAGGGTGCCGGCCGCTTGTGCTTTCATACACTCCACAGTAGCCCCCGGCACCGTTGCGTGGAAGACGGTTAACCTGAAAGTAACAAATCAAGTACGCAAAATGGATCGGCCCCGGTTGGCTCGACGGTAGCATTGGCACCAGCCCCCGATTTCAAGGAGATCCCATGCAGCACCGCCCGTTTCCACGGTTCCGAGCCCTTGCCGGGCTCGCGGCGACCGTGCTGGCTTTGGCGGGCTGTTCGGCCAGCGGCTCTTCCGATCAGGCCGCGTCCGAACCCATCACCATCTCCGCGGCAGCCTCCTTGCAGAGCGCCTTCGAACAGATCTCCGAGGAGTTTACCGCAGAACATCCGGAGGTGCAGATTGCCGGCATCTCCTATGACGGCTCTTCGACCCTGGCCACGCAGATCCTTGAAGGCTCAAACGTGGATGTCTTCGCCTCGGCAGATGAACGCAACATGCTGGAGGTGACCGAGGCCGGGTTCGGCCACGAGCCGGTGATCTTCGCCAGCAACACCATGGTGATCGCGGTGCCGCAGGAGAACCCGGCGGATATCGATTCGCTGGAAGACCTTGCCGGGGCCACCACGGTGCTGTGCGCGCAGCAGGTGCCGTGCGGCTCGGCCTCACGCCAGCTGCTCCAGGCCCAGGGCGTCGAAGTGGTCCCGGCCAGCGAGGAGCAGAATGTCACCGCGGTGCTGCAGAAGGTGGCCGCCGGCGAAGCGGATGCCGGACTGGTCTACGCCACCGATGTGCTGGGTGACGAAAACGTCGCCGCGATCGTTCCGGAAGGAGCCGACGAGGTCGTGAACACCTATCCGATCGCCACGCTGGGCCAGAACCCCGGCGCGCAGGCGTTCGTGGACTTCGTGATCAGCGAGCGCGGCCAGGAAATCCTGGCAGAGCACGGTTTCGGCACCGGGGCTGCGCAGGCCAATGGCTAGCGATACCGGGGTACGGGTTCCAGGCTTCGCCATTGCCCCGGCCTTGCTGGGCGTGGGATTGCTGGTGCTGCCGCTGCTGGCGCTTCTCACCCGTGCCAGCTGGTCCACGCTGGTGGCCGATGCCACCAGCCCCCAAGCCCTCTCGGCGCTCTGGCTGAGCTTGCGCACCGGGGTGGCTGCCACCGCCCTGTGCGTGCTGCTCGGCGTGCCGCTGGCGGTGCTGATGGCCCGCAGTTCGGCCCGGGTTGCCCAGCTGTTGCGGGCCTTGATCGCCGTGCCGCTGGTGCTGCCGCCCATGGTCGGCGGCGTGGCCCTGCTCTTCCTCTTCGGGCGCACCAGCCCCATCGGCCAGTTCATCGATTCCCTGTGGGGGATTACCCTGCCCTTTTCCACCGCCGCGGTGGTCATTGCCCAGAGCTTCGTGGCCCTGCCCTTCCTGGTGCTCTCCGTGGAAGGATCGCTGCGGGCCGCCGGCGCCGGGTACGAACAAGCCGCCGCCACCCTGGGCGCCGGGCGCTGGATGGTGCTCACCCGCATCACCTTGCCGCTGGCCGCCCCCGGACTGGTGGCCGGCGTGATCCTGTGCTTCGCGCGGGCCATCGGCGAATTCGGGGCCACCGCGCTATTCGCCGGCAACGCGCCGGGGGTTACCCAGACCATGCCGCTGGCCATCTACACCGCGTTCAACGGGGCTGGAACTGGACGCGACTCGGCCGTTGCCCTGTCGATCCTGCTCCTGGCCACCGCGGTAGCGGTGCTGCTGCTGGTGCGCGCCTGGCGTCCGGGGGCCTTGAAATGACATTGAAGGTTGCGCTGCGCGTGCCGCGCACCGGATTCGACGTGGCCGTTGAATTCGAAGTGCCTGCCGGCACCACGCTGGCGATGATGGGCCCTAGCGGCTCGGGCAAGTCGACCATTGTGCATGCGATTGCCGGGATCCAGAAGATTGCCGAGGGGCGCATCGAGCTTTCCGGTTCCCTGCTGGCTGACGCGAAGCAGCACCGCCCGCCGCACCTGCGCGAGGTGGGCCTGCTGGGCCAAGACCCGCACCTGTTCCCGCACCTGGATGCGCTGAAGAATATCGCCTTTGGCGCCCGGGCCGGGGGACTGGACAAGGCTGCCGCCAAGGCCGTGGCCGCCGAATGGATCGGGCGGCTGGGACTGGAAGAAATCGCCACCCACCGGCCCGAGGCCCTCTCCGGCGGGCAGCGCCAACGCATTGCGCTGGCCCGGGCCTTGGCCGCCCAGCCCAAGATCCTGCTGATCGACGAGCCCTTCGCCTCGCTGGATGTCGAAGCCGCCATGGACATGCGCGCATTGGTGCGCGAAGAGCTGGAACGCACCGCGACCAGCGCCATCGTCGTCTCGCATTCGGCCGCCGACACCTTGGCGCTCGCCGATGACCTGCTGGTGCTGGAACGGGGAAGCATCATTGCGCAGGGAACCGTCGAGCAGGTCTTCGCCGATCCGGCCAACCGTTTTGTGCGCGCGGTGGTGGCTACCTTGCCAGCGCAGCACCCCAGGAGCATCCAGGGAGAGCAGCCATGAGCACCGTCAATGAACCCGTGGAACTTGAAGTGCACCGCGCGCGGCTGCTGTCGCAGGTCGTGCCGTTGGCCCCGCAGCAGATCGAGGTGGCAGGCGGTTTCGCCCTCCTGCACGGCGCGGTGCTGGCCGAGGATGCCACCTCCACGCACCCGTTGCCGCTGTGGGACAACTCGGCGATGGACGGCTATGCGGTGCGCTCCGAGGATACCGCTGAGGCGCCAATTGCCCTGGAAGTCGTCGGCGAAGTGCCCGCGGGCAGCGGCTGGGACCCGAAGCTGGAACCGGGCCAGTGCGTGAAGATCATGACCGGTGCTCCGATCCCGACGGATGCCGATGCCGTGGTGCGCATCGAGGACACTTCAGCCGCTGCAGATGGCTGGGATGCCGCCACCGTGCAGATCCATGGGCCGGTGCCAGCAGGCAAGGACATCCGCCGCAGCGGCGAGGACAAGGCCGCCGGTGACCTGGTGGCCTATGCCGGCGAGCAGCTCACCGCGGCCCGTCTTTCCGCCTTGGCGGCAGCCGGTGCCAGCAAGCTGTCGGTGCGCACACGGCCCAAGGTGGCCGTGCTGGTCACCGGGGCGGAATTGCTTGCGCCCGGTGAACGGCTCTCGCGCGGGCAAATCCCGGAAACCAATTCGCTGCTCATGGCAGGGCTCCTGGCTGAATCCGGCATACAGGCAGCTACCGTGGTGCACTGCGTGGATGACACTCAAGCGGTCCGCGAACAGCTGGAGGTGCTCGGCTCCACGCATGATGCCATCCTGAGCACTGGGGGAGTAGGCCCCGGCGCCTACGATGTGATGCGCCAGGTGCTGGAAGCCGAACCGGCAGTGCAGGCGGCCCGGGTGAAGATCCGCCCCGGCCAGCCGCAATGCGCGGGCCGTTTGGAGGCCGGTGCGATGGTCTTCGCCTTGCCCGGCAACCCGGTCAGCGCAGCAGTCAGCTTCGAGCTGTTCGTGCGCCCGTGCCTGCGGGCCATGCAAGGCCACCGCGAGGTGCTGCGCCCGACTTTGCGCGCCATCGCCGCGGTGGGATGGAAAGCCGCGGCCGGACGCATGCAGGTCATCCCGGTAGTCTTCGAGCCTGGGGAGCAACTGCGGTGCGCCCCGGCGGTTCACGCCAGCAGCATTTCCCACTCGGTGGGCGGGTTCGGCGCTGCCCAGGGCTACGCGCTGGTCCCGGCTGGCGTCAACCAGATCCACCCCGGCGATGAAGTCGAGGTACTGGGGATGATCCCATGAGCACGCGGCAGCTCGCCAACTTCAATGCCCTGGTGCTCGCCGGCGGCAGGGGCTCTCGGCTGGGCGGCGAAGGCAAAGCCGAAATAGAGCTGCACGGACAGCGCCTGGTTGACCGCGTGGTCGCCGCGGCCCGCACAACCGGCGCACTACGCGTCGTTGTGGTCGGCCCGGATTCCGCTGGTGCCAAGGCCGATTCCGTTCTCCGGGAGGATCCGCCATTCGCTGGTCCCTTGGCAGGCATCGCTGCCGGGCTTGCAGAACTAGCTGCCAGCGCAGGCAGTGAATGGACCATGGTTCTGGCCTGCGACCTGCAACGGCCGGTCGCGGTGGCCACTGCGTTGATCAACGACTTTGGGCAACGCGCAGCCGATGGCTTGCTGCTGGTTGACGCGCAAGGCCACACCCAATGGCTGGCTGGAATCTATCGCACCTCGGCACTGGCTTCGGTCTGCGCAGAGCTGGGCGGGAACCTGGTCAATGCCCCGGTGCGCCGAGCCTTGAATCAGCTGCAGCTGGCGCGGGTACCGGTGGATGATGAAACCAGCAGCGACATTGATACCCCGCAGGCACTGGAAAGCGCCCGCCAGAATGAAAGGAAAGCCATGGCACAGCATCTGCCACCCGAAGCACTGAACGATTGGCTGGAAGCAGCCGCCAAGGAATTGGGTCTGGACTCCGGCGAAGTGGATATCGCTACCGTGCTTGATGTTGCCAAGCATGTAGCTCACGAGGTGGCCCGACCAGCAGCACCCCTGAGTACCTTCCTGCTCGGACTTGCGCTGGGCAGCGTCAAGGGAGACTTGTCCGGGCTGTCGGAGCAGCTGGTTTCCCGGGCGCATCGATGGGCCGACGAGCATCCGGAGGGCGTTGCATAAGTAGCACCGTGTTCCCTTCGCCTCAGCAGGGACCGGCCGTCATGGAAGGCCAGCTGCACCGGGTGGTCGACGGAAGCGGATTCCGGATTACTCACCAGACCCACCTGTTATCTGGGACTTTGCAACCAGCGTGAGCGGAGGCCAGAGGGCCCACCGGACGGGCAGTTCGCGGCGCGGGGATGTTCAGGCAGATGTATGGCTATGGACCAGCTTCTTGCGCTGCGCTGGTTAAAGGCCCGTCGATGGCAGGCCGGCGCTCCAGATATCCCGGAAGCTCATCGGATCCCCAGCAGGTGGCCAGTGGGCCTCAGTGTAGACCATGCTGGCAGGATGTGAAGCCCAAGAAGAATCGTGGCGTCGGTAGCGGTTCCGTGTGCTTGGGTCGGGCGCACCACGAGGTGCGCGTGCACCTCGTACTGGTTTTTCGGTATCAGCCGGTGGATAGCGCGACGCTGGCTGCCAGATGATAATGAACGGAGTCCCGGTAGCTGCATGCCCGATACTGTTGAGCGCTTTTGCCAGTGGCTCAAGGGCTGAGTGGAAAAACTGCCACCGTCTGGATATGTCTTTTATCCGCGAGCTGTATCAAATAGGATTTATTTATGAAGACCCTGTTCGTTGTTTCTACCATTCTTTTTGCTGTTTGTTCGGTGCTTTCCTTTAGCGGAAATCCGATGGTTGGCATCTTTGCGGCCGTGGCCAGCTTGTCATCGCTGGCGGGATTCTTCGTGGTTCGAAATCGCGAGGCGAAGGCTTAGCCCACGTACCTCTCGTCGATGGAGCCGTGGCGTTCACGGTAAACTCGAGAACTATGGCTATCGGCGCGACTATACACACCTTTGAAGTTCAACTTGCTGATGTAGATCGCGGGGTTTACGAGGATCTTTCGCTCCGTGTTGCGCAGCATCCGTCAGAAACCGATTCCTACATGGTCACCCGTGTGCTGGCCTACTGCCTCGAATATGAAGAAGGCATCGCCTTCTCGGCCGGAGGCGTTTCCACCGGGGAAGAGCCAGCCATTTTGGTCAAGGATCTGACCGGACTCATCACCGCGTGGATTGAAGTGGGCGCCCCCGATGCCCAACGCCTGCATTTGGGCAGCAAGCGGGCAGACCGCACCGCCGTCTACACGCACCGCGATCCTGCCAAGCTTCTGGCTTCTTGGCGCGGCAAAACGATCCACCAGTCGCAGGAGATCATGGTGCGCTCCTTCGACCCCAAATTCATTGATGCAGCGGCCCAAGCATTGACCCGCCGCAACACCATGTCCGTCTCGGTGACCGAGGGGCAAATCTACCTTGAATTGAACGGGACGAATCTGGAAACCCAGTTCAGCACGCATGAGATTGAGTAGAAAAGCTTAATCTCTGATTCAGCTCAGTGTGGGGTCGCAGTCATCAGCGCGCGGAAACATGGCCGGTGTACACCAATGACACCGACGGAAGTGCTCCATGAAACTGCGCAATATCACCCTTGGCACGGCAACTCTGGCTTTGGCCGTCACCCTGGCAGCTCCCGCCGTGGCTGCTCAGATCGAACCGACTGGATCTGATCCACTGATCATCGGCCACCGCGGAGCAGCAGGCGTGGCACCGGAGAACACCTTGGCTGCCATCAAGGCAGGCAGCCAGTCCGGCGCCGAATTCATCGAAATTGATGTGCAGCTGTCCAAGGACGGAGTACCGTTCATCTTCCACGACGGTACGCCCTCCCGCACCACGAACGTGGCAGAGGTCTTCCCTGACCGCGTCAATGACCCCATCACGTCATTTACCTGGGAAGAACTGCAGCAGCTCGATGCCGGTTCCTACTTCTCAGACGAGTTCGAGGGAACGAAAATTCCCCATTTCGATGAGGTTCCAGGTGCACTGACCGGTGGCACGGGAGTATTCATCGAAATCAAGGATCCAGCCAAGTCCCCTGGCGTGGAGAAGCTGGTAGCCGACGCGCTGGCTGAGGATCCTGAATGGAAGGCACTGGCAGAGGCCAACAAGATCGAGGTCCTTAGCTTCGACGCAGCATCCAACCAGATCTTTGCCCAACTGGCACCTGAAGTACCACTGCAGCAGCTGACCGGAACCGTGCCTTCTGCCGCGGAACTGGCAACCTACGCGACCTACGCGGATTCTTTCGGCACTAGCTACCGCACCCTTGACGCCGCCGGTGCGCAGCGCGTGAAGGACGCAGGCTTGGGCCTGGGCGTCTACACCGTCAACGCCGTCGAAGCAGCCGATGCTGCACTGGCCCTGGGTGTTGAGCGAATCACCGGCGACTTCCCAGCACAGGTGAACCGCCACATCGCTGGCCAGAAAGATTTCCCTGCCAACAATGGCGTGGTGATTGCCAACGCGATCAATGACGTGCCGGGAGATGACATCGCCCCGGAAAATGGCGAGCACGTTATCCTGGAGAACACCGGAAAGCGCACCATCGATGTCAGCGGCTACATCATTCGCGATGCCGCTAACAACATCCTGGAAATTGGAGAAGGATACGAGCTGGAGACAGGAGATCAGCTGCGCGTGTACTCGGGTCCGGGTACCAACAGCGAAGAAGCCTACTACGTGGACGGACCGGGAATCCTGAACAACGGTGGCGACTCGCTGGCGCTGTGGGATGCCAAGGGCAAGCTCACCGATACCTTCGCGAACTAGCTCTAGGTAGAGCGAACCCCCGGGAACCATTGTGGACTGCTCCCCAGAATTTGGATAGGGAAACCAGTACTACTTCCGGGGAGCAGTCTACAAAAATGGGGCGGTTTTCCGCATTAAGGCAGGCAACCCGCCAGCACTTGGGGGACGCTGACGGGTTTCACCAGCGTGAGGCCGCTCTTGGGGAAACGAACTCAATGCCTGACTGGTGACTTTTCGTAATTGGCCTAGGCCAATAGCTACTGTAGTTGCAGGAGAGTGAAAGGTGAAGTGGGCGGGGATAAAATAAAAACTTTTCCCAATTCCAAAAATTCTCTAGGCGTTATGGGCTTGACGAAGTATTCTGTGCATAGGTTTCACGCCGGACTAACGTTTTTTGGGGAATCGGAAGTCTTTGGGGAGATGGATGGGGATCCATCGCCCAGCGCAAAACTCGCAACCAGCCCTCGTTGATGATCGAATCAGCGAGGGCTGGATTAGTTTAAGTGACAACACGCGGGTGGATTCTCACGAGCAACAAGGCCGCACTCCCCAGTACGGGTCGGGATTTGAATCTGTTGTGGATTCCCAATGAATCAGACCAGCCTCTTTGCCTACACCTCGCTCGACGCTAGGGTGATTGATAGGCGGCCTGACCCAATGCACCGGGAAGGGTCCGCTGTGATCGGTTGCACCGTTTGTTTGCCTTCTTGCTTACCGTTTGTTGGCAGCAACTGTAGCTGGGAACCCCTATCGGTGGTTCCGGTGTTGTAGTAGGCTCCGGGACCACCGCCAGCTTGGAACGCGGACACTAGCTGTTTGGATTCAGCTAGTATGAGAACGACGGTCATGGATGCCGTCAGTTTGGTGATCCGTAAGTGCAAGCGAAACTGCGACTGCGATCTTTCGCCTTGTCTTCGTCATTGTTGTATGTACGTTGTTGGAGAGTTCCATCCGGTTCCCGCCAAACGACTCGATAACTGTAACCGTGCTTTAGCTCTCGTCGTTGTACCGTCGCCACTTCTACCTTTAACCCGGTTGTTCTATCTTTAATGCAACAGATCCGGAGTTTAAGGCAACAAGCCGATTTGAGATAAGAAAAACCCCGGAATCACAAGGATTCCGGGGCTATTCAACGCGGTGACGGTGGGATTTGAACCCATTATCCTATCCGCGCCATTACTGCTAGCTCCCGAATATCCCTTGTGTTTACTGGCATCTGGGCTCATTGGCTCACAGGTGCGCACCACGTCCCACAGGTATTCCTGCACCAAAATGCACCACAGTGCACCACCGTTAGAGCTGTTCGGCGCGCTGCTTGCTGAGGGCTTCGACCACGTTGTCGAGGTCGTCGGGGAACAGTGCCGCGTAGGTGTCCAACGTGACCTTGGCCGACTTGTGGCCGAGCATGCGCTGTACCACCTTGACGTTGGCCCCGGCGCTGATTGCCAGCGATGCCGCCGTGTGCCGCAGGTCGTGGGGCGTGACCCTGCGGAACGACTTGTCGGACGCCTGGGCTCGCTTCACGGCTCCGGTGAACCATCCGGTCTTGGCGTTGCCCGGGTTCGCCCCTCCTACTTAAGTAGTATTTACGCCGTTCTTATTTAATGGTGATTATTAAACGTGCTCGTATCTGAGGCAATTCGATCCAGACCGAGGACTTTTGTTGCGGAGGCTCGATTTCGGTCGACCCCCGCTTGGCACGGCAGATGATGCGCCGATCTTTACGAAGATGTAGATTTCGATTCATTCAAAAGGTGATAGTCGTGAAGCTCAAACTTCACTCGATTGCGGTCAGGTCAAATGAAGACCACTGCATTCCAATCCCAACATCAAGACAACAATCCAGCTCCGGGGTCACGTACCTCGCGATCGCGTTCGTGGCAATCGCTTCCCTGGTCCTGAGCCTGAGTACGGCTTTGACTAAGCCAGCGGCGGCCGCTTCGTCTCCGGCTGTGACCAGCATCGCCAGCTTCGGCGAGAACGCAGAGATTCTGTCGAAGTCGGAGGCCCTACAGTTGGCCAAGAATGCCGATCTTCCAACAGAGTCGCTCTCAGGTCTGAAAGTTGACCGTTCCGGCGTCCAAGCATGGTCGATGTCAGACGGGACATCGTATGTGAGCTACCCGCTCGTCGGCGACGGCGTCCAGCTCGCCACAGTCGGTGCACTCCTGGACAACTCAGGCAACGTTGCGCAGCGCACAGAGATGGCTTTCGTTGGCGACGATGCATCTGGTCATGCCCGCATGTGGGTTGACGGAAATCTGACCATGGACAAGCAATTGACCACTGCTGACGCGGCAAACAACGTCACCACATATGCCGGTTTCTGGGACAAGCTCAACAACTGCCTTGCCAACGCGGGCATCCCTGGCTGGGTTATTACCGCCATCACTATCGCCTGCGCGGCGGTCTGCGTAGGAACCGTTGGGCTCGGCTGCGTGGGCTGCATCGCGGCAGCTGCGGGCGTCTGGGGCGGCCAGGTCGGCTATTGCATCGACCAGGCCCAGAAATAGGAAGTGGTCAACATGAAAAAGATTTCGAAAGCAATCATCGCGATGGTTGCAGGCTGGGCGATGCTCTTCGCGGTTGCTAGTCCGGTCAACGCTTCCGAAAGCTCGTTCTCAACCAACCGGCCGCTTTCGGATTCAACTGTTGAGCGAGCGATCGCAATAGCTGAGCCGAGTTTCGACGCTCAGCTGCGAAACGGCGCAGAAGTCGATATCAAGCAGGCAAACGTCGCCCGGATCAATGGCTCCAGTTCGTTGATGGTGGCAGTGGCTACGTCTGGCGACGGCCACGACGAGGGTTCGTTCGCCGTTGCCGTCGTCGACGCCGCGGGAGACGTTGTCCAGAGCTTTGCGCAGGTTCAAGCTACGTACACCAGCGACAGCACTGCCGATGTGAAGCAGTGGGTCGATGGGAGTCTCCTTAAGCAGTGGACTGTTGAAGCCACTCCCGAAGCTGAAGCTCAGGCTGCGAAGGCTTTGAGCGCCATGTCTCCTGCAGACTCGTCGGTGGGCGTTGCGGCCGCTGGTAACGAGGGTGTGATCAAGTGCCTCAACGCGCTGGGCATCTCCACCATGGCGGCGCTCGTGATCATCTCCACCTGTGCGGCATTCTGTGCTGTTACCGTTGGAACAGGCTGCATCATCTGCGTGGCTGGGTTCACCGCTGTCGCTGGCGCATCCGTAGGACAGTGCCTGAGCGGTGCCAGCTAGGCACGAGAAAGGAAACGGCAAATGACAAAGCAACCTAGCAATTCGTCTGCCGCCAGGAAGAGTACCGTGGTGGTGCTTCTGTTCCTTGCGGTAGCCGCGATCAATCTGCCTCGCGTCCCTCAGCTTACTGACTACGCCGTGGTTGGATGGGCTGTCGGCGGAGTGCTGCTGCTCGCAGCACTGATCCTGGCATTCACCAACTACCGCCACCACTCGAAGACCAGCACTTCACGATAGTAGGTAACGCCGGCTCGTTCGTCGAATGAGCCGAGACGAGCAATGTCCAGATCCGCTGAGCCTAACCCGAAGAGATCCCCTTGCCGCATACAGCAGCAGGGGGACCTTTCTCTGTGCCCGGCTTCCTGAGGGCAAGCGCGCGCAGCAGGTGCGGCAGCCGGCGGGAGGCTAGAGATCTTTTTCGTCCTGCTTGCGCGATGCCCAGTATGGTCATTCTTCGTTGTGGTTCACCCAGTCGCAGGAGTGCGGGCCTGCATGGTGGTGGTAGCCGTGTTCACAACGAAGGATGGGCATGTCGTAACTACCCTCCGCTGAAATATGCACCACATGTGCACCACGCCAGTTCTTTAAAAGAAGAAAACCCCTGGCTGACCAGGGGTTTTCATTGGCGGTGACGGTGGGATTTGAACCCACGGTACGGGGTTACCGTACACAACATTTCGAGTGTTGCACCTTCGGCCGCTCGGACACGTCACCAGACCTGATAACTCTATAACGAACATCAGGCGAAAACAAAAACGAGAGCGCTGTTTTTGGCCTGAAGTGTTCCGAAACACATCAACGTCGGGTTCTAGCCGCGCTTGCTCCGGAAGAATTCACGCAACAGGTCACCGCATTCTTCTTCCTTGACCCGCGAGTACACCTCGACCCAGTGGTTCAATCGCGGTTCACGGACGATATCGAAGACCGAGCCGCACGCGCCGGCCTTCTCATCCCAGGCCCCGAAGACCAATTTGGGAATGCGCGAAAGGACTATTGCCCCGGCGCACATGGCGCAGGGCTCAAGGGTCACCACCAGGGTGCAGTCGGATAAGCGCCAGCCATCATCTTGTCCCTTGGCTTCCAAGGCCTTGACCGCATTGCGAATGGCGACCACCTCGGCATGCGCCGTGGGGTCCTTGATGGCCTCGCGCTCGTTGCGTCCGGTGGCCAGGACTTCGCCTTCGGGGGAGAGGATGACGGCGCCGATAGGTACGTCATCAGTGGCCAGCGCTTCGCGCGCTTCAGCCAAGGCGAGGTCCATCCAAGCATCAAATTCGTGCACCATAGTGCTTTCACTTTACGTGTTTTGGGACGGTAGCCGGGCGCTCGGAGTGTGGTGCACTGCGCACTGCACTGAAGTTTGCTGTTTCCTTGGGCACACCAAAGTGCTTTAACGGCGGGAAATCGGGGATATCTCTCGATTTGCCTGAGTCGGTGCTGATAGATTTCTACTTATGCGCGTACAGGTAGTCGACCACCCACTGGTGGCACACAAGGTTTCGGTTCTTCGTGATAAGAACACCCCATCCTCGATTTTCCGCCAGCTGACCGACGAACTGGTCACCCTGCTGGCTTATGAGGCAACCCGCGAGGTGAAAACCGAAAACGTTGAGGTGCAGACCCCGGTCGCCACCACCACCGGTACCTCCATTGCCAAGCCGACCCCGCTGGTTGTCCCCATCCTGCGCGCCGGCCTGGGCATGCTCGAAGGCATGACCCGCCTGGTTCCGACCGCTGAGGTCGGCTTCCTGGGCATGGCCCGCAACGAGGCAACCCTGGACATCATCACCTACGCTGACCGCGTGCCAAATGACTTGGCCGGCCGCCAAGTGTTCGTGCTGGATCCGATGCTGGCCACCGGCGGCACCCTGGCCGAGGCCATCAAGTTCATCTTCGAACGCGGCGCAGAATCCGTTACCTGCATTTGCCTGATCGCTGCCCCTGAGGGCATCGAGCGTCTGAAGGAAATCCACGGTGGCGATCATCGCGTGCACATCGTGCTGGCAGCGATGGACGAAAAGCTGGACGAGAAGTCCTACATCATCCCAGGCCTGGGCGATGCCGGCGACCGCCTGTATGGCGTGACCCCGCCCATTGCCTAGTTCCAGCTAAGCGATGTGCCCGAAGGCTGCGGTGACTACACCGCAGCCTTCGGCGTTTCTTCACCGGTTTCGGGCGTGTCCAGCGGAAGCCGGACCTCGAAGACGGTATCTCCTGGCTGGGAGGTGACCGTGACGGTGCCCCCGTGGGCTTCGACGATGCTCTTGGCGATCGGCAGGCCCAGCCCGGTCGTGCCATCGGAGCCAGAACGCGCCTTGTCGGCGCGGGTGAAACGTTCGAAGACCCGAGGCAGGAATTCCGGGGCAATGCCCTCACCGGTGTCGTGAACCCGGATGATGGCTTCATCGGTGTCTTCGTCTTGGTCCACCGAAACGGTGACGGTGTTTCCGGCCGTCGTGTGCTTGCGGGCGTTGGCCAAGAGGTTGGTGATCACCCGGCGAAGCGAGGCCGAGTCGCCATTGACAATGGTCTGCGGCGCCTGGCAGTCGAACTCCCAATGGTGGTCGCTCGCGGTGAGCTTGAAGTCCTCGGTGATATCCGATGTCAGCGAGCACAGGTCAATTTCGCTGCGCTTGAACGCATTCTCCTCATCCAGCCGAGCCAGGAGCAGCAGATTCTCAACCAGTGAGCTCATTCGGCTGCTTTGCTGCAGAACGCGGTCCACCGAGCGCTGCCCGTCCGGGGAGAAATGCTCAGTGGCCGAGAGCAGCTCGGTGTAGCCGCGGATCGCCGAGAGCGGAGTGCGCAGTTCGTGCGAGGCATCGGCGACAAATTGGCGCATCTGGGCCTGGGACTTCTCGCGGGCGGTCAGTGCGGTGGAGACGTTGCTGATCATCGCGTTCAGCGCATTGCCGACATTGCCCACCTCGGTGCCGGGGACTGCATCTTGCGCCGGGACGCGCTGGGTCAGGTCCACCTTTCCTGAATCAAGCTCTTCGGCGGCAACCGAAGCAGCCACGGTGGCCACGCGCTTCAGCGAGGCAAGCGAGCGGGAAATCAGCCACGAACCGGCCAGGCCCGCACCGGCGATCAGGATCAAGGCGATGAACAGCGTCAGCCAGGCCATGCCGCGCAACGCCAGATCGGTGCTGTGCAGGGGCAAACCGACAATCAGGATGCCGTTGGATCCAGAGTCCTTGACTGCGACGAGGTAATAGTCGCCCACAGTCAGGTGGGCACGTACCGGCTTGAACTGCCCGCCGGCACGCAACGTGCTCAGCTCCAGATCCACCATCGGGATGGCATCTTCCTGGCTCAGCTGCTTCAGCACGCCGGTGCGTTCGTCCAGCACCCCGCCGTTGAAGACGTATTTGTCGACGAACCGCGCGGTCAGCGTGCCGGCGGACTGGCCGGGGGCATCAAGCCGGGAGTTCACCGCTGGTGCACCCTGCGAATAATTCAGCGCGCGTTCGGTGGTGAGCCGCAGCTGGCTGTTGAGCTGGTCCATCAAGGTCTGGCGCATGCCCGCGTTATAGAGCAGGCCGAGCAAGACAGATACGGCGGTGACCGAGGTCAGCAGGATGAGCAGCAGTTTGCGCTGCAGCGCGTGCGGCGAGCTCACCCTGGTATTCGGGGAAAAGAAACTCATGCAGCCGGCTTCAGCACGTAGCCAACGCCACGCACGGTGTGGATCATCGGCTCTGCGTCAACGTCAATCTTCTTGCGCAGGTACGAGATGTACAGTTCGACGATGTTCGCCTGGCCGTCGAAATCGTAGTGCCAGACGTTGTCCAGGATCTGCGACTTGGATACCACGCGGCGGGCGTTGTTCATCAGGTAGCTGAGCAGGTCGAATTCGGTGGCGGTCAGCGAAATTTCGCGGCCTGCGCGGGATACGTCGTGCGAGTCCATGTTCAGCACCAGATCGCCGACCACCAATTCAGCGGAATCCGCAGTGGCCGCGCCGGAACGTTCCACGAGTCGGTGCAATCGGATCAGGACTTCTTCGAGGCTGAAGGGCTTGGCGACGTAGTCGTCTGCACCGGCCCCCAGGCCCTCGATACGGTCTTCAACCGCGTCCTTGGCAGTGAGGAAAAGTACGGGGATTTCAGGGAAGTGGGTGCGCACCTTGCGCAGCACCTCGGGGCCGTCGAACCCAGGCAGCATCCAGTCGAGAACCAGTACGTCCGGCGCCAGGGAGCGAGCGGTGGCTACTGCTTCGGGCCCATCGTGGGCCATCGTGGCTTCCCAGCCGAGCATGCGGGTTCCCATGGCGACCAATTCCGCCAATGAAGGTTCATCATCGACCACGAGAACTTTGATTGCCGTGCCATCAGGGTGAGTCAGCCGGGGCAATTGCGAAGGGGAGAATCGTGATTCATTCATGTTAATCAGCTTGTCCTATTGCCATGGGCCGAGAATATGTTTTTGCTGTGTGCCAGCTATGACTATAAGTCGATTTTATGCGGGGAAAACCCGAACCGATAGTGGTTAATTTGGTCAACCCCCACGAACGACGAATGATTGAAGCGTGGACGGACCATAGTGATGAATGAATATTCAGGACTGTGAATGGACCGGACATAATGACGAGGTTCTATTGATATGTTGACCATATTGTTTAGTTAAGCGCTTAGGTGGCCTAGAATTGTCTAAAGTGTTGTGCGTCACGTTTGGAAACATTCGTCTCACTATGTGGACGCAGGTGTTCATTGTTACTTGCAAGTTGCCAATGTTACGAGGAAACTAGAGGTGTGAGTACGGCGCAGGACGGTAAAAGCACCTCGGATTCCAACATCGAGTTGCCCAAGATCGTCCTCAACGAATGCTCGGCGTCCATGGCCTCCAAGCCGAATTATGAGTGATTTGTAATCCGATTTTGGGAGTTATTGACGGGAAACCCAACTGCTGAACGTGGACGAAGGCCGCGAACAGCGCAAGCAAAACCCGAAGCATGAGCGCCAAACCACTTGGCCTTCGCACTAAAAGAGGAAAAGATTATGTCGGCTGGTTCCGGATACGTCCACGTTTCTATTCGCAATGCGCAGAACCGCGCAGCAGCTGCGCAGCGTTCAGCTTCTGGCAGCTATGCACCAGCGGGTTACCGTCCGCTGCGCGCGGTTTCCAATGTTCATGAAACACGTGATGCATCGCATCAGCCGGCTAGCACTCCAGTGCAGTCAACAGGCCAGCCAAGCGCCGACACCTCCGCACGCGGCTTCGTGCTCTACGTGGGCCTGGATGAAACTGCCGCCCAGGCGCAGGGCACCTCGCTGGGCAAGCTGGCCACCCAGGTCCGCGCCTTCCTGGCCACCTTGTCGCCGCAAGCGCAGACCCATGCCGCCGTGGCACTGGCTCCAACTAGCGCCCAGGGTGAGCCCATCGATGTAGTTCGCCAGGCTTTGGGCGATCCGACGATTTCCCGCCGGCCACGCGCTGAAGCCCGTCCTTCCACCCCGCGCCCATCTGGCGTGCTGATCGACCTCTCGCGCCGCGAAGTCTACCTGGATGGCGAAACCCTGAACCTGACCTTCAAGGAATTCGAGCTGCTGAACTTCCTCGTGGAAAACGGCACCCGCACCGTAGGCCGCGAAGAGCTGCTGGAAAACCTGTGGCGCAATGCCGAAGAAGTCCCTAACGAACGCACCATCGACGTGCATATCCGTCGTCTGCGTTCCAAGCTGGGACGCCTGGCCAATACCGTGCGCACCGTACGTGGCCAGGGCTACCGCTTCTACGAGCACCCAGAAGTTGTTGTCTGGGCAGCTCCGGAATACTCCATCTAGCATCAGCTGGCAGCAGTGGCGGGCAAACCGGGTTCGGTTTGCCCGCCACTGCTGTCTTAAGCTGGAACAATGAACACCATGCATTCCCGCAAGCTCATGCTGATGCGCCACGCCAAAGCCGACTACCCGCTGGGCGTCGCGGATCACGACCGGCCGCTGGCGGCCCGCGGGCACCGCGAAGCCCCGGCCGCCGGAGCCTGGCTTGTGGAGAATGGCCTGATACCGGACTACATCATCTGCTCCGACGCGCTGCGTGCGCGCTCCACCTGCGCCTGGGTGCTTTCCGAACTCGGCGAGAAGGGCCCGACCCCCTATGTCGATTCGCGCATTTTCACCGCAGGAGTCTCGCAGCTGTGCTCCATCATCAATGAAGTTCCCGATACGGTCAGCAACCTGCTGGTGATCGGGCACCAGCCGGTGCTCCAGGAATTGGCGCTGCGCTTGGCGGCAATGGACTCGGATGAAGAAGCCGTTTACGAGCTGGCGATGAACTATCCGACCCTGGGAACCACGGTGCTGGAAACCAAGCATCCGTACTCGCACCTGGATGCCCGTGATGCGCGCGTCACGCATTTCACCGCACCGCGGCCCGCATGAGAGAAGTCTCATCAAGTTTTTTCTAATGCACTAGTCAGCCTGTAAATAAGCGGTGATCTGCCTTTATGAGAAGCAGATGATAGGCCTCTCATCGAATACACCTCGCCGCCTCATGAACCGTTCACTTTCAGTTAACCATTGCTCGTTTCACTGGGAATCGTTGGCAGCACGGCCAGCACCGGCAAACCGCAACGGCGGGCCGGAAACACTGAAAGAGGAATAGGCAGATGGCCATCATCGCAGAATCACTTCCAACGCAGACCCCCGCAGCGCGCAATGAAGTGCAGCAGCAGATCGATGCACAGCGCGCCCGCACCATCCGCGCTGCCTACACCACCCGCTTCGTTGCAGCCGAGCTGCAGCGCAATCCGCAGGATTTCGAGATCGTGCGCCGCGCAAACATGGTGCCGCGTGCCGGTGACGTCGTCATCGCGGCTGTGACCGAGCTAGGCAAGCACACGCGCCTGCAGTCCCCGGTTTCCCGACGCCAGCTGATATTCGTCGGACAGGAAATCATGGTCGCCTACGGCCACCGCTACGCACCAGACCAGTTCCTGGCCCATGTGCCGGATAACCTGGGTCCATGCCAGCTGGTTGCAGGCGGCGGTGTCGCCAGCGAAGTCATCGAACAGCACGCCTCGATCGATATGGCGACACAGCTGCAGCCCGCAGGCCTGCTGATGCGCCACGGCAAGGTCGTGAACCTGGTGGACTTCGCTCCACTGGGCATCGAGAACGCATCGCCGCGCGCAGCGCAGGTTGCCGCGCCGCGCCCGCCGGTGATCGCAGTGCTGGGCACCTCGATGAACTCCGGCAAGTCCACCACCCTGGGATGCCTGGTCAACGGACTGGTCAACTCCGGCATGGAAGTTGCCGCAGGCAAGGCCACCGGCACGGGTGCCGGCAATGATCCGAACCTGTTCACCGATGCCGGCGCCTTCAGCGTCTGCGACTTCACCGACTTCGGCTTCCCAACCACCTACCGCTTGGACTACGAAACCGTGCGCGACCTGCTGGTGGCGATGATCCGCGAGCAAAGCGCCACCGGCGCAGACGCAGTGGTCATCGAGATCGCCGACGGGCTGTTCCAGGGCGAAACTTCCCGCTTGCTGCGCGACCCGATTTTCGCCGAGCATGTAGACCGCGTGCTGTTCAGCGCCCAGGACGCTTTGGGTGCCCAGGCCGGAGAGCGGATCCTGCGCGAAGCAGGCCTGGATGTTGCCGCGGTTTCCGGGGTGCTCACGGCCTCCCCGCTGGCCGCGATGGAAGCCCAGGCGCAGCTGTCCACCCCGGTCATCGGGACCTTCGACCTGTGCCAGGCAGAGGTTGCCGCCGCCCTGCTGCCAACCCGCTAGGAGCCAAGATGCTGGACCAGAAGATCGCCGTTGAGCAGCCGGCGCAGCCTGGGCGCCTGCCGGCGCTGGTAGCGCCGGGGCGGCGGATGCTGCTGGCCGGATTGCTCAGCCTGGGCATTCTCGCCGGCTTGCTCTCGATTGCCATCGGCTGGCTGATCGGACAGCTTTCGGCCCGCATCAGCTGGGCAGCTCTTGGCGCGGTCCTGGGCTTGGTGGGATGCTTCTTCCTGGCCAAGTACGCTGAACGGGTGCTGGCCGAGAAGCTCGGCCAGCATTATGTGGCCCAGCTTCGCCGCGGGCTGGTCACGCACGCTTTGCGCAGTGCACGCGGTCCGTCCATGGGCATCACCATCGCCCGTTCCACCAACGACCTGTCCTCGATCCGCAACTGGATTGTGCAGGGCATGGTCCCGCTGGTCGCCGGTTTGCCATTGCTGATTGTCAGCGGTGCGGGCCTGTGGTTCCTGCATCCGCTCCTGGCCCTGAGCTTGGCCGCGACCCTGGTGCTCGAGGGCGTCCTGCTGGCGGCCTTGGCCGGGGGTACTTTCCTGAGCGCCAGGACCTTGCGCCGGCACCGTGGGAGCCTGGCCTCGCGCATTGCCGATACCGTCGCGGCGCGGACAGCTATTGCGGCCGGCGGCGGCGTGGAACGTGAAGTGCAAAGGGTGCAGGACTCCTCGCAGAAGGTGATCGATGCTTCGGTGCATCGCGCCCGTTTCGCCGCCGCCCTGCGTGGCGGGGCGCTGGCCATTCCGCTGCTGGGTACCGCGCTGGTTGTGGCGGCGGCCTCGATGGCGCAGCTTCCGCCAGCTGCCGTGGCGACCGCCCTGACGCTGATGGGAATTTGCGCAGGAACCCTGGGCGAGTGGGGCCGCGTGGTGGAGTACCGGCAGAATTACAAGGCGGGCCGGCGAATCATCGCGCCGCTGCTGGCCGAGCAGGAACGCTGGCGGGCCCGCGAAGAATTTTCAGCAAGCACCCGCGATGCCAAGGAGCTGATGCTCCAGCCTTCCTCGGTGCGCATCCAGGTGCCCGCAGGGATGGCCGACCAGTTTTCCACCCTGCGGGCACAGCCCGGGGAGCGAATTGCGCTGCGTGGAAGCCAGGGCCAATGCGCGGCGCTGCTTTCGGCCATTGCTACCGGCGCCCTGGTGCACGGCGCCGACCCGCAGGCCGGGGTGTGGATCGCCGAGGGGCGCAGCGAGGATCTGCCTGCTGCCGGCCGCCGCAAGCTCGTGGGCTCCGCGTTGGAATCCATGGTTCCCGAGCGCGGAAGCGTCGCCCGTGCGCTGCGGTATCGCCATCCGGGCGCTTCGCTGCGCAAGGCCGTGGCGCTGGCTGAAACCTGCGGTTTGAAGATGGCCGATTTGCCCGGTGGAGCGGAAGCCCGCTTGCGCCGGGGCGGCGAACCGCTTAGTTCCGGGCAGCAAGCATCGTTGCTGGTGGCACGGGCGCTGTTGCGCGAACCGCCCTTGCTGGTGGTCGATTCGCTGCTGACCCGCTTGCCCGATGGAGCCTACGGCGACGTGGCCGAACTGCTCAACGGCTATCCCGGGGTGCTGCTCTTCAGCGCCGGACTGCCTGGCATCAGGGAAACCGCCAGCTGGGACGCGCAGGCCTAGGAGCCGGCCGCCGGACGGGTAGCGCGAAGCCCATCCACGGTGAGCAGCACGGCGCGCACCGTTTGCCCGCGATCCAGGCCGGTCTGCCCCGAGGCGCGCATCCGGGCGGTAAACAAGGCGGCACCGAAAATACTGGTGGCTACCGAGAGCTTCTGGTCGGGCTCGAGCACGACCAGGCGTTCGAGCACCTCGATGATCAGCCCGGTCACCTGCGTGTGCAGCGGGGTGCTGGCGAACGCAGTGGCGGTGTCCGCGCTCAGCTGCTCCTGCATCCACAGATGGGCAAAGGAGGGGTAGCTGGCGACGAAGTCCATGGAGAATTCCACCATCTGCCTCAGCGCAAGGTAGGGGTCTTCCCCGGAGGCCGCACGTGCCAGTTCGCCCATGAGCTTGTGCGCGCCGTAGCTGAGGATCTGGCTGACCAGCTCGTCTTTGGAACCGAAATTGTAGTAGACCGTGCCCTTGGAAACGCCGGCCGCGGCCGCGATCTCGTCCACCGAGACGGACTCGGGGGAGCGCGAACCGAGCAGCTGCATGGCCGCTTCGAAGAGCTTCTCCTTCGAATCCGTGGCCCGCACACGGCGGCGTTGGCCCGTTGGCGTTGTCATTCTTTCAGCTCCGGTTGCAGTGTTTTCAAGCTCCAGGTCTTGTTCTTGCGTACCGCAAGCATACTCAAGACTAGTCCAATGGCGGTGTAGAGCAGCAAAGAACCGGCAACCGATGGCAGCACTGCCAGATCCGCGCCGTACATCAGGTGGCGCATGCCGATCACCACATTGCTCATGGGCAGGATCCGGTGCAGCAGGTGCAGCGAATCAGGCAAGGTCTCCCAGGGGAAGGTGCCGCCTGAGGTGACCAGCTGCAGGACCATCAGTACCAGCACCACGAACTTTCCAGCGGTGCCCAGCAGCGCGAAGCACCCCTGGATCAGCGCACTGAAGCATAAGGCAGAACCGGCCAGCAAAGCCCAGATCAGCCACGGGTGGGCGGCATGCAGTCCCAGCCCGAATCGCACCACCGCGTAGAGCAGGCTGGTTTGCAGTAACGCGATGGCGGCGAAGGGCAACCAGCCGCCGATGGAAATTTTCCAGTTGCTGCCGTTGGAAGCCAGCGCGCGCTTGGTCATCGGGCGCATCACCTGGGTCAGGATCAGCACGCCGATAAAGGTCGCCAGGGTCATGAAGAAGGGGGCAAGGCCTTCGCCATAAGCCTGCGCTTCGGCCTGCTTGCTATTGGAGACAGCTACCGGATTGCCCATGACTTCGGCCAGTTGCCCGCTGGTGGACTCATCGGGGTTCGGCACCTTCCCGGTGCCGTCCTCCAGGCCGGTGGCCAATTCATCTGAACCGTCTTGCAGTTCTTCGGTGCCGTCCGAGAGCTCGCCGACTCCATCGGAGAGCTGCACCAGTCCGTTGTGCAGGGCTCCGGTGCCGGCGAGCAGCGTGCCGGCACCCTGATCCAGTTGGCTTGCGCCGTCAGCCGCGTCGGTGGCGCCATTCAATGCGGACTGCTGGCCCTCGGCCAGGGTCTTTGCCCCGGTGTGGGCTTCGGCGGCGCCGGAGGCGAGCTTCGCCGAGCCTTGGGCTGCCGAGCCGATGCCCTTCGCGAGTGCAGGCATGGCGTCATCCAACGCCTTGGTGCCATCCGCGAGGGTGCCCAGGCCGGTGGCCAGCTGCTGGTTTCCTTCGGCTACCTGCGCCGATCCGTCGGCGAGGGTGTGCAGCTGCGTTTGCAGGGTAGATAACTCGGTATTGACCTGGGTCACTTTGGTATCCAAGGCATTGCCGAGCGTAGAATTCTGCACGCTTTGGCTGACCGTGCTCTGGATGGAATCAGCCTGGTCCTGGGTGAGCACGCCACTGCTGACCAACTCGTCCAGGCGCTGCTGCGTATCTTCCTTGACGCTATCCAGCTGCGTTTTCGTGTTGGCCTGCAGCTGGTCGATTACCGCGATGGCCTCATCTGCCGTGCTGGCCAGCTGCTGGTTGCCGTCTGCGACCTGCTGTGAACCGGCAGCAAGCTGGTCGGCGGCTTCTTTCGCGCTGGCGGCGCCTTGATCCAGCTTCGAGACGGAACCGGGCAGCGCTTTGGTCTGCGTCTTCAAGGTGTGCAGACCGTCGCTCAGCTCTTTGCTGCCGTCGGCCAGCTGCGCGGTGCCGTCGGCCAGTTCGGCGCTGCCGTCGCGCAGCCGGGTTTGACCGTCGACCAGTTGGCCCAACCCTCCCGACAGGTCGGCGGTGCCATTCTTCAGGGTCTTGGTGCCCGAGTTCAGCTCGGTGCTGCCATCGACGAGCTTGGTGGTGCCATCGGCCAAGGTGACCACGCCATCGCCCAGTCGCAGGGTGCCATCGTAGAGCTTCCCGGCGCCGTCTGCGGCTTCGCCCATCGAATCGTGGATGTCCACGAATCCGGCGATCATCGCCGAAGCCGTTTCGGTTCCCACTTCCTGGGCGACCGAGGTGCGCACCGTGGTAGCCAGCGTTTTGGCGAAGTTGGAAACCATGAAGTTATTGGCATCGTTGGTCAGCAGCTCGATATTGGCCTGTTCGGCATCATCGAAATCGCCCGGCGAGACCAGGGCCGAGGAAAAGTCCTCGGGCAGGATCAGCGCAAAGGCGTACTGGCCGGTGGCCACGGCCTGCTCGGCTTCCGCCTTGGAATCCACGTGCGCCCAGCTGAAGGTGCCGTCGTCTTCCAATTCCTCGACGACGTCGTCGCCGACTCGGGTTTTCTCGCCGTCCTGTTCGGCGCCTTCATCCAGATTGACCACGGCGGCCGTGACCTTGTCGAGGTTTCCCTGGGGGTCCCAGTTGGCGTAGAGGTAGAGCGCGCCATAGAGCAGCGGAACGCAGGTGACCGCGATGAGCGCCAGTTTGGGCAAGGTGCCGCGGCTCATCCGCTTGAGCTCGGAGAGGGCAAGTCGCAAAGTTGTCATGGGCTATTCCTTTGCTTCGCACTGAACAGCGTCAGCAAGTTCGTCGGCTGGGAGGAAGAAATCGTGGTTGGCCGCGATGCCCTCGGCCATGGCCAGGTGATCCAGGCCCAGATCGAGTTCGCCTTGGATGAACCCGGTGGATGGATCGGGCAGTGGGAGCACTGCTGGTTCCGGGTCGGCGGCCTGCCCGGTTTGCGGCTGCCAGCACTGGGGCAGCCGGCTGACGATAGCCAGGACTGCGAATTCCCGATGCGAGGAAGCGAAGTTCTCCAGGGTCTCGAGCCAATGCTCGTCTTCCAGATCGTGCCGGTCCGGTGAATCGACGATGAGCAATTCAAGACGGGGATTCTCGGCAGCCAGCAGGAGCTGGAGCTCGAAGAGGCGGCCCGGATCGATGGCATCGCTCCAGCAGCTGGCGATATCGTCGAATCCATGCTGCGCCATCCACTTCCTGGCGCCGGGCTTGCGCCAGCTTGGCCCCGGGATCAGCCCCAGATCTTCTGCGACAAGATCGCAAACCTTCAAGTGGGATTCGGGTTCATTGATCCCCGGCGAATCGACCAGAGCGCTGTGCTTGCGCAGGGTTCGCAGCTTCGGATCCGCATTCCACACCACCGTCCCGGAGCTGGGTGCCATGCGTCCGCTCAGTACAAGGGCCAGCGCGGTCCGGGAAATCTGCGGCTCGGATACCAGCAGCTGCAGTTCACCTCTTTGCAGTTGCACGGAGGTGGGCCCCACGAGCTGGTCGTGGCGTCCCTTGACGGTAATGGAATCTGCGGTAAGCACAGTTAAAGACTAATTGAACTGACCAGTCAGTTCAATTAGTGAAAAGGTTCCTTTAATCACTACTGGACGTAAAGCGTTTGATGACCTTTGATGGTTGTTGGGTACGTCACGAAAAAGCGGGGCAGAGTTCAGGTGCAGTTAATCGGGCTTTGCTTACCTTGGAACCAGGCCCATGCACGCGGCAGGGCCGCCGCTGCTTGAATATCTACCTAGGGAAAAACATGATCAATAGACGTCCCACTCGCATCGCTGCCGCGGTGCTGGGAACCGCGCTTGCGGTTTCGAGCTTCTCGGCGGCGCACGCCGATACTGCCGAAATCACCCCCATCGAACAGATCCAGGGGACCGGCGACAGCTCACCCATGGCTGGCCAGGACGCAACTGTGCGCGGTGTTGTCACCGGAGCCTACGCCGACGGCGGATTCCGCGGTTTCTATCTGCAGAGCGCTGGCAGCGGCGTAGATGCCTCGGGCCAGGCGAGCTCGGCGATCTTCGTGTACGCGCCGGACGAGGTTTCCTCGGTGAGCGTCGGCGACCATGTCCAGGTTTCTGGCGAAGTGTCCGAATACTATGGCTTGACCCAGCTCAAGGCCGGCAGCGTCGAGGTGCTCGATGAACCGGCACAGGGCGTCAAGCCGCTGGCGATTTCGCTGCCGAGCAGCGATGCCGAGCGCGAGCGCTTTGAATCCATGCTGATCGAGCCGCAGGGCGAGTTCACCGTCTCGGACAATTACTCGCTGAACCAGTACGGCGAGCTGAGCCTGGCCATGGGCACCAGCGAGATCCTGCCCGGCGAACGGCTGCTGCGCCAGCCAACCGATGTCTTCAAGCCGGGCAGTGCCCAGGCCAAGGCTCTCGCGGCGGAAAACGAGCAGCGCTCGATCGTGGTCGATGACGGGGCCACGCTGAACTTCTCCACCAGCAAGAACAAGCAGATCGCCCTGCCGTACATCGACGCGCAGCAGCGCGTCACCGTAGGCGCTGACGCATCCTTCATCGCACCGGTCATCTTGGACTACCGCTACGATATGTGGCGTTTGCAGCCGCAGGGCCAGGTGGTCGGCGCCGATGATGCCGATATCGCCGTGAACTTCGAGCAGGTCGACAACGACGCTCCGCAAGAGGTGGGCGGCAATGTCAGCGTTGGCAGCTTCAACGTGCTGAACTACTTCACCACTACCGGCGACATGCTCGATGGGTGCTCGTACTACACCGACCGCGAGGGCAATCCAATCAATGTCCGCGGTGGTTGCGATGCGCGCGGCGCGGCGACCGCTGAAAGCTTTGAGCGCCAGCAGTCCAAGATCGTTGCCGCACTGGGCAAGTTCACCGCAGACGTGGTGGTCCTGGAAGAAATCGAGAACTCGGCACGCTTCGGACAGAACCGCGATGCCGCCCTGGCTCACTTGGTCAACGAGTTGAATCAGGAAGCTGGCCAGAAGGTTTGGAGCTATGTCCCGACCCCATCGGTTGTGCCCGCTGACGAAGATGTGATCCGCACCGCGATCATCTACCGCGACAAGTCAGTGAAGCCCATCGACGAGTCGGTCATCCTCGACGATCCAGCATTCGTGAACGCCCGGGATCCATTGGCCCAGGCTTTCCAGCGTGTTGGCGGAAACCAGAACACCCGCTTCCTGGTCGTTGCCAACCACTTCAAGTCCAAGGGCTCGGATCCTGCTGATGGATCGGGCAATGCCGACAGCGGCGATGGCCAGGGCGCTTGGAACGAAGCCCGTGTCGGCCAAGCGGAAGCGCTGGTTGGCTTCGCGGACGAGCTGAAGAAATCGCGCAATACCGACCAGGTGCTGCTGGCGGGGGACTTCAACTCCTATTCGGCTGAAGATCCGATGCAGGTTCTGGTTGAAGCCGGTTACGTGGACCTGGGCGCCGCAGCCGATTCCCAGAGCTACCTCTACGACGGCTTGGTGGGCTCGCTGGACCACATCTTCGCTTCGGAGAAGCTGGCGGGCAAGGTGACTGGAGAAGACATCTGGAACATCAACGCCCTTGAATCCGTGGGCTACGAATACAGCCGCTACAACAACAACATCACTAACCTGTTCGCGGCTGACCAGTACCGTTCCTCGGATCACGACCCGGTGCTCGTCGGACTGCAGCTGGATAAGAAAAACTGACTTTTCCCGCCTGCGCGGTGGCCGGGCGCTCTTCTTCCCTGAAGAGCGCCTGGCCACCTTCTTTTAACCCGCTTTGGGGAACCCAAAGGGGTGCTGGCTGCGGGGCGGAGAATTCTTTGGGGAAAAGGCTTGACAGAAAACTTCCATCGTGGAGAATTGTTGGAGAAGATTTGTGAGAGCGCTCACAAAATGTTTGGCA
>NZ_SOBS01000018.1:0-19102 GCF_004365035.1 Arthrobacter sp. JUb115
ATGTAGGCCAGGGCGAATTTTCGGACTGTTTCCTTGATTTGGGTGGTGCCCATGGATTCGAACATGTGCGGGTTCTGGGCGTAGAGCTGGTCGAATTCGGTGCGGCGCTGGGGTTTGAGGTTTTGGAGCGGGGTGAGGATGGCTTGGGTTTGGGCTTCGGTGAATTCTCCGCGGGAGCAGGCTGCGGCGAGGTTCGGGGTGTCTTCGAAGAGGATGCGGCAATTGACCAGGTAGTTGCGCATGCCGTGGGGTGATTGCTTGCGGGCCAGGGCGACGCAGGCGGCTGCGCCGCGGGTTTGGTCATCGAGGTGGACGCCGCGTTCTTCGTGGTCGCGGACGTATTCTTTTTCGATTTGGTGGGCGAGGCCGGCTTGTTTGCAGCGTGCTGCGGAGATGAGGGCTTCCAGCAGTTCGATGCCGTGGGCGCAGTCGGCTTTGCTGCCGTGTTCTTCGAGGGCGGAGAGGTCGTTTTGCACGGTTTGGACGTGGAGGTCGAATTCCTCGGGGGGTGCTGGTGGGGTGAGGCTGTTTCCGTGCGCCTTTGCTTCGGACATGTTCTAATTATACTTCGCTTGTTCGAATATGTCTTCTAATGGTATGGAAAACTTCAGGGGTTTTCGATAGGCGAGAGTGCGCGAAGCGGAATAAAATGCATAAATATGCATTCCCGATCATGAAATCCATCTCAAAAGCTGGCTGCCGAGCGATGCGCAAATACGGCTAATGCCAAGAAGAAGCGGGAATTAGTGTGAACCCGCCGGATTCCTGAAAAGTCGGGACCAGCTGGATTATGACATGATATTCCAGTTCAGAACTTCCACGCGCAGCGCCCGGCCGCATCCTAGGCAGGGGCGAGGCAGCACCACCATTTCCCTTGAGGATCCGCGATGAACCGCAAACCGTCCGTGAGCTCCAGTCCGGCCACCCTGCTGGGCGCGCAGCTGCGCCGCCGCAAGTCGATCACGAATATGATCGCCGAAGCGGAAACCAATGCAGGGGCAGGCCAGCTGCGCCGCACCTTGGGCATGTGGCAGCTGACCATGATCAGCGTCGGCGCCACCATGGGCACCGGCATCCTGGTGATCCTCGGCGATACCGTGCCGATCGCCGGTCCGGCCATCTGGATCTCGTTCGTGATCGCGGGCATTACCGCGCTGCTTTCGGCGGTGTCCTATGCCGAAATGGCCGGCATGGTTCCGGTTTCCGGCTCCAGCTATTCCTATTCCTATGCCACCATGGGCGAAGGCATCGCCTGGATCTGCGGCTGGTGCCTGGTGCTCGAATACGCGGTGTCGGTGGCTGCGGTGGCCGTGGGTTCGGGCCAGTACGTGAACGAAACGTTGCGCACCTTCGGCATGGAGCTGCCCGAGCTGCTGGCTGGCGGCCCGGCCGACGGCGGAGTGGTGAACCTGCCGGCGCTGATCGTCGTCGCACTGGCCACCTTGCTGCTGGTGCGCGGGGCGCGCGAGTCGGCCATCGTGAACTCGATCGTCGTGGCCATCAAGGCCGGCATCCTGCTCTTCTTCTCGGCCGTCGCCTTCAGCGCCTTCAATGCGGGCAACTTCGAGCCGCTGCTGCCAATGGGCGCCGCCGGCGTGACCGCGGCGGCATCGAGCGTGTTCTTCTCCTATATCGGCTTCGACGCCGCCTCGACGGCCGGCGAGGAAGCCAAGAACCCGAAGCGCGACCTGCCCCGGGCGATCATGCTCTCCATGCTGATCGTGACCATCAGCTACGTGCTGGTGGCCGTTTCGGCGATCGGCGCGCGCGAATGGAACTGGTTCGAAGGCGCACAGGCGCCGCTGGTGCAGATCATCGGCGAACTGACCGGGCAGCCGATCTTCGTGCTGGTCTTCGCGGTCGCCGCCGTGCTGGCCATCGCCTCGGTAGTGCTCACCGTGCTCTACGGCCAGACCCGCATCCTGCTGGCCATGTCGCGCGACGGGCTGGTGCCCGCGGTGTTCGGCAAGGTCTCGGCCCGCACCGGCACCCCGGTCGCCGGCACCTGGATCACCGGCATCCTGGTGGCGGTCACGGCCGGGTTCATCCCGCTGGGCGCACTGGCCGACGCCACCAGCATCGGCACGCTGTTCGCCTTCGCGCTGGTGGGCGCCTCGGTGATCTACCTGCGCAGAACCCAGCCCAAGGCCGAGCGCACCTTCCGCGTGCCGCTGTACCCGCTCACCCCGATCCTGGGCATCTTCGCTTGCCTGTTCCTGATGAGCCAGCTCGGTTGGCATACCTGGCTGGTGTTCATCATCTGGATGATCGTCGGCGCAGCGCTCTACCTTGGCTACGGCCGGCGCCGTTCGCGCCTGGGCCAGATGAGCGCGCAGGACTACGCGGCCAGCCACGGAAACGAAAAGTAGCTGCGCGCCTGAACAGCATCAGGTAGCTCAATTCGGACTTCCCCGACCCGCGGGAACCCCGTTGGCGGAGCTCGTGTGACAGAAGATCGAGGGGGAGAACGGGGCAGATTTTCCTCAGTTTCAACGTGAGGACGCGCATTTTAAGCAGGTGCAACAGGCCATCGGGGATCGCGTGAGCGAAACGTTCAAGTATCTGTAACACTCGATGCTCGAAGAACACGAGGACATAGCCTCTGCGGTTAAATCGCTACTCCGGAGCCCATTAAAGCAGCCGGGCACGAGCGGCGCGAGGCCTTGGGCCAAGTGAGTTCCGCTTCTGGCGACGCTACCCTGAAGGTATGGCGCGCTGGTCGGCGGTCATCCCGCGCAGTTGCGACGGAAACGACAATGCCTCCTAATGGCTGTCGCTGTCTGCCGGGCACCGCATGGAAATGACGTGCACTTCTTGGGGCAGATCTACACGGGGCTGGGCTGGATCCTAGCTAGTATTGCCAAGATCGGCCGGCGGAAGACATTGAACAGCTGCTCCAGACCTGAGCTCCATCTGGAGATGGCCGCCTGCGCTTCTTGGCAACGGCGGAAGGATAGCGATTCTACCGCTAGATCATCGCGGTGGCATTTGCTGGAGATCCCGTTCCGCCAATGACGTTGAGCGGCTTGATGGCGAGAAAACAATCCCAACGTTGCAACTGGTTCATCCGGCGGGCCAAAGGCCCCAGGCGCCACAACTCTCCGAGCGGAAGCCCGAGTTTTGCCAAGAACTCTTGGTGCATCATCCCGCGATCATTCGGAGCTGTGGTGATGAAGGGGGAATCGGCTACAGGCGGGAGGCATTCAACGGCAAAGTTATCTGCCGCCAGGATGCTCAGCCCCGAGTCCCACGCCATGTCCAGCAGTTCTTCGGACTGCGCCAACCCGGTCGCCTTGCCGGAATCACGTTGCCTGGATTTTTCTTCGGGGGACAGACCCAAGAACCATTCGCTCCAGCCGGTGTGAATCAGCAGCGCATCGCCCTGTTCCAGCTCAATGCCTTGGTGCTCCATGGCAGCAAGGAGCAGGGATAGCGGGATCGGCACACCATTTGCATGGTCCAGGTCTTGGCCCTGAGCTCTAGTGAAACCGTCAACGTCCACCAAGAGGCCACGAGTAACAATGGGTTGATCCGACCAGTACTGGATGCCCAGTTCGGTGGTTCCGGGGATGATCTTCTCATCGGGCACACCGTTGTAAAATCCCACTTCATCAGAACGCCGGTGGCGCAGCCCATCGATCTGCGACGAGCCCTGAAGGTAAAAGCTGTCCAGATAGTCATCGCGATGGGCCACATGGTTGCCGAAAATATGGTGCTTTGGCGCGCTACGTGTTTTGGACATCCCAGGTGAAAAGGCATCGATCGGATAATCAAGCCCGAAGGTTTCACCCAGGCGAACTGAAGCAGCCGCCTGAATTCGTTTGGCCGCATCGATTTTTTGGGGAACGCCAGCAGAAGGAGGGCTGAACAGGTCCCATGAAGTACCTGCAAGGGCGCCCGGACGTTGTTTCAGTTCGGCACGAGTAGGATACTTTTTCTGATCGCTCACTTTGACGAGTTCTCCTGCGCGTATTCCAGCGGGGTGGAGCCCACATGGAGCATCAGATACGCGGCAATCGAAGAGACGGACGCGCTGATGCAAAGTATCGTTTTGAATACCGTGTTGGGTGCGGCCAGAAGCATTGCATTGCCTGCAATAATCCCCACCAGCTGCAATAGGACGAAGACGATTCCGCCACACAACGCCACGGCCAAGGAAGCGACGAAGGTTTTTCGAAGTATAGATCGGTACATTTTGGCCCCCTGTGGGTTTAGACCGGCAAGATTCCGGAAGCAATCAGCACGCCGATTGCCAACAATGGAAGAGCATAGAACAGCATCATGCGGCGGAAGGTGTTATACGGGTTGACGCCGGCGATGCCGCACGCGACGTATAACGGGGCTCCTCCCGGCGGTACGGCTGCTTCACAAGAGGAGAACACCAGCACTGCGACCGCCGCAGTTGGTGCTGGAACACCGGCGGCAACCAGCGCTGCAACACCCACGGTTCCCACGGCGGCCATCGTCGCCGTTGATGACAGCGGAGCAGCCACTGCAACCACGATCAATCCAATCACCAGGGCAAGCAGCCATACCGGCAAGTCAAGCTGGTTCAGCACTGCAGTCAACTGCTCCGGCAAGCCGGTGCTTGCCAGGGCATTAGCTCCGGCGAAAGCGAATAGCACGGTAATTCCTACGATGCCGAAACGGGGGATGGAAGCCTCGATCATCTGCGACCATTCTTTGGCCGTTCGCGGCAGCTTACTGAATCCGAGCAGCAAACCCATAATGATCAATACGATAGGAATCCAGAAAATCGGGCTGACAGCTTTGGACACATCAGTTTCCGTATGCTCGCTCAGTACTTCGGCCATGAATCCGCTGGTGATGATCATTGGAAAAGCGACACCGACGAACAATAGCAGCGTGGTCCATCCTTGCTTGAATGCGACCGATAGCTGCTGCCGTTGTTCCTTCGGTGTTGATTGTGCGCCGCTCCGGCGGACCAAGATATAGGTAACGACCAGGCGGTGCGCAACGCACCAGAGCCCGCCAAAAATCAGCGGAACGATGAGCTCGTTTGCTGATAGCAATGGGCCGACGGTTGAGGAACCCACCAGGACGAACATCGAGGCACTGAATGGGAAAGTGATTCCCATGCCCGCGTTGCCAGCCACGATGGTCGCCGCCGTAGGACGGTCGATCTTTGATCGTTCCATCCATGGGATGGTAATTGAACCGACAGTTGCGGCGATGGCTGCTTGGTTATGCACGATGCTGCCCAACCCGGCCGAGGACACCGTGGACACGTAGGCGGCGCCGCCTTTGCTGCCGCCGATCAACGAGTCCAGCAGGTTGATCATGCGTTCCATGACCCCTGCGCGTTCGAGCAGGTAACCCATGAACACAAAGATCACTGTTGCATAGACAATTTCATCGGTGAGCGCTTCATAGAGCGCAACCCAGCCAACGGACATCATCTGCTTGCCACTGAATGCTGCGGCGACGATGAAGCCAAGAATCATTGCTTCACCGACGTTACGGCGTAGCAAGACCGTCCAAATGATGATGACCGCGAGGTAGACGCCCAGCGCCCAGATGCCAATCATGATGGTTCCTTCCGATGCTCGCCCGCGTCGCCGCTAGCCAGCTGTCATCCTATTATCGATTGCCATACGCTCCATTGCACTGGCAGAGGCATCGGTCATTTCACGGGGGACGCCCAAGTCTTCCAAATATCCGCCGGTGGAACGCATTTCTGCTGCACGGCGTACTGCGTGCTTGGCCGTACCGGTCAAGAAGCGGTCGATAGTTGCCTGGCCGTCGCCGGCCAGCATTTTGGAGATCTCTGCTCGGACCCATGGTTCAAGTCCCGCAGCGGCGCCAGCGCGAACTGCCTCGATCACCACGGACGCAAGGCCCTTGGTAAAGACGCTTCGCAGCAGCTTATGAGCCATGGCGCTGCCCGGTCCACCCTCCACGACTTCAACCGGTGCTCCCACAGATTTAAGAAGATCAGCAAAGTCCTCCGCTCCTTGGCCGCTGGCCATCAACGGTGTTTTTGCCCCCTGTGCAATGACGGGTCCGAGGATCGCGACGTCAATGAAGTTGACCTGGCCCGACGTGGAGCCCAGTTTTTCCATGATCTTGGGGGAAGAACTGGTCAGATCCGCATAACCAGAGCCCGCTTTCATTGCGGGCAAGCATTCTTGGGCTACCTCCGATGCAGCGCCAGCGGCGGTCAGAACTAAAACGACGTCCGCATCCTTGACTGCTTCCGCGGCTGACCGGGCCAGTTCCACGCGTTGCGGAGCGTCGCTGATGAAAGGATCATAGCCGGTGATTTCATGTCCAGCTTCGAGTAGCGCGGCAGCGTAAATCTGCCCGACTTCACCTAGTCCGATGAGTGCACATTTCATAGTGTTAGGGCCTTAGATAATTAGGAATGGGAGATATTTCGGTCAGCAAGAATGGCCGCGCGGCGCTGGCTCTCGTCGAGATGCACGGCTTCCGCGGCAGTGGCGATTTCCTCGGCACGGCTGGCTGGAACGATTACCAGACCATCCGAATCGCCGATGACAATATCGCCAGGGCTCACTGCAACGCCACCGAACGCGATGGTGCCGTTAATTTCGAAAGGGCCATTCTTGTATGGGCCGGCAGGGCTAGTAGCACGGGCAAACACTGGCAGGCGGATTTCTCCGAGATCCACTGCGTCTCGCACCGCTCCATCAATGGCAAAGCCGGCGACCCCCTTTGAAACAGCGCGTTCGCCGATCAGCTCACCGAGCAGCGCGCGGTCTGTGTAGCCGCCGCCATTGACCATGATGACTTCACCTGGTTGAACGTGCTTGAGCGCCTCATGAATCCCGGCATTGTCGCCGGGGGCTACCCAGACGGTGTAGGCGGGACCCGCCAACTTGGCTCCTTCCCAGACGGCTTGTATCTCCGCCGAAGCGATTCCAAGTCGTTGCATGGCATCGCCGATGTTGGCAGCAGGAAGCTCGGTGAGCCGGTCGATCGTAGATTGGCTGACTTGTATGTATTCAGTCGATTGGTTCACTGGTCACCTATTCCAAGGCCTGTGGCGCAGAATTTCACAAGAGAACATTTCATTATATGTTCTTAGATTTCACACTACGCAATTAATTGATGATGTATGGAATCATGACATGTTCTGCATCACAGTGTCAAGGAGGATTTCGCGGGGAGGTTTCGAAGGTTCAGCCTTGCAGGAGCGGGGCGCAAGCTGCGCGTGGCTCCAGGCAAAGCGATTCCGGGAGGGTTCTAGCGCCTGTGCCGCGGTATTTAATGGCGCGCAGGATCGAGGCGGCGCACGGACGCGAAAGGCGGAATTTGCGCGATGTTATCTGGTGGGCGGCTAGTAGACGCTGCTTGCCAGCAAATCGGACAGGCGTCGAGCTGCCTGGAGTAGTTCGGGGGCCTTGGCTTCCAGTGTGTCGCGGGGGATCGTGGCTATGGGTCCGGTCAGCGAGAGGGCTTCGGTGGGAAGGCCTTGGCGAGCTGGGACGGCCACGGCGATGGAAATAATTCCCAGTGCGCGCTCATCCTCGGAAATAGCGTAGTTCGAATCGAGGCGGGGTGTCCGAACCCTGATGGCCTCAAGATCGAAATTCTCCGCTTCGTACTGCAGGCGCCTTGAAGATTCGGCGATCCGGGTTAGTTCGTCATCATCGGCACCACGAAGGAGGATGCGCCCTGCAGCACCGGCAGTAAGCGGCAGGCGGCGGCCTTGCGGCAAGTTGTACCCAAGCGAAGTCTCTCCTACCACGCGTTCAACCAGTACGCGCTCGCTGCCGAGGCGAGTGTAGAGCGACGCTGTCAGCTTGGTTGCCTGCGAGAGCTGCTGGAGGATTGGTTGGGCCACCCGGGGCAGGGGGTCGTTCTCCAGGAAAACTCGGGCAGCAGGCAATACCGCTGGACCCAATCGGTAGCTCTTGTCAGTTTGGCTGACCAGGCCGGCTTCCTGCAGCACCCTGAGGATGCGCAGGGTCGTAGGCGAGCTCATCCCCATGTCGGCGGCAATTGCGCTGAGTCGCCGGGGGTGTTCGTAGCGCTGGATCTGCTCGAATACGGCAATGGCCCGGGTGAGTGACCTCATGCCGTTGGGAGCTTCAGACTTATCTTTTTCTACCGCCATGATTTCATTCTACGCAATTATTTTGTAATTTGGCACACTTCCTTGACTGCCACTTGTGCGTCATGTCACTATTTCATGGAGCGCTAAACAATTTTACTGTATGAAATTTCTGAACGAACTATGTAATCGGAGGAAGTCGTGTCGAGCGATCTAACGGAGAGGCAGAACCCTCCTGGCGTGTGGCCGGTAGTGGCCGGCCAAGCAATCATCGGCCTTGTCGGTCTGTACGCGCTTATAGGTTCGGTGAGTTTAGGACTATGGAGCAGCATGGGGCCGGGTGCCGGGTTCTTTCCTGCGGTGCTCGGCGCGTTCCTCGTTGTTCTAGCCATTGTCTGGTTCATCCAGGAGCGTTCCGCGCCACAGGAGCCGGGTGAGGCTGAGGCTTTCGAGCGGGCGCAAGTATTTGCGGTTGTGGCCAGCCTGGTTGTACTGGCGGCAGCGTTGCCGTTTCTCGGTTTCCAGCTGAGCATGCTGGCTTTCCTGATGTACCACCTGAACTTCCGAGCTCGGATCGGGTGGATTAGAGCAGTAGTGATTTCTCTTTGCGGGAGTGTAGGCGTGTTCTACCTGTTCACAAAGGTCCTGCACGTTTCGCTTCCTCTGGCATCTGTTCCGCCCTTGAATTTGATTGGACTTTGAGATGGATGTTCTCAACGAACTCATGATGGGTTTTGCCGAGGCGATGACGTGGCAAAACCTGCTGTTCGCATTTGTCGGCTGCCTATTGGGCACTGTTATCGGAGTTCTGCCCGGTATCGGGCCGGTCGCGGGAATCGCATTGTTGATCCCGCTGACTCTGAACCTCGATCCTGCTGGTTCCATCATCATGCTGTGCGCTATCTTCTATGGCACTACCTACGGTGGAACAATAACCAGCGTTCTGCTCAATACGCCCGGTGAAGCAGCCTCGGCGATCACCGCCATCGATGGCTATCAGATGACGAAGATTGGCCGTGCTGGTGTAGCACTGACTATCGCTGCTGTCGGATCATTCGTCGGTGGCACAATCGCCACCGTCGGCTTGGTCATTGCGGCCAAGCCGCTGGGAAGCTTGGGGTTGCTCATCGGCCCGCCAGAATTCTTCGCACTCGTTGTAGTCGGGATCTCGCTGCTGGTGGCGCTAGCGGGGAAGTCGATGGTCAGGGCCTTGATTTCTGGAGCGTTGGGCCTGCTGATTTCGATGGTGGGCATTGACCCGGTCATGGGCGCTCCGCGTTTTACCTTCGGCATGGATCGATTGCTCGACGGTGTGTCATTCGTGGCCGTGATCGTAGGCATTTTCGGCTTGTCTGAGATCTTGTCTTACCGCCCGGGAAAGAATCAATCCGTTGCGCAGGCCCCGGGCTTGCGAGCTTTGCTCCCATCGCGCACGGACTGGGCACGCAGCACGCCGGCCTTTGCCCGAGGTACAGGCATTGGCTTTGCCATGGGGCTCATTCCAGGCATGACCGGATCGGTTTCTTCCCTGCTTTCCTATGGGGCTGAGAAGAAATTCTCGAAGTACCGCCACCAGCTCGGGCAAGGAGCCATCGAAGGGGTAGCCGGTCCCGAGACTGCCAACAACGCTCACGCCAACGGGGCACTAATCCCGCTATTCACTTTGGGCATTCCTGCCTCGCCTACGATCGCGGTACTGATGGGAGCTTTCCTGCAGCAAGGCCTGACTCCTGGGCCGACGTTGTTCGCTGAACATAGCACATTGGCGTGGACAATTATCGCCAGCCTTTTCATCGGCAACGTACTACTGCTTATTCTCAACGTTCCACTTGTCGGCTTGTGGACTTCCATCTTGAAGGTTCCATACCCGATCCTGGCAGGCCTGATCTTGATGTTCATGGTCGTGGGGGCGTACACGATCAATTTTTCCGTTTTCGATGTCTTCGTGATGATCATCTTCGGACTGGTGGGCCTCGGTCTTCGCCGGCTGGATATTCCCCTTGCCCCAATGGTCCTGACACTTGTCCTGGGTCCGTTGATGGAGCGATCCCTTCGCGAATCATTGGATATTTCGCATGGCAGCTTCGCGATCTTCTTTGATCGTCCTATCACGATGGTGTTGCTGCTCGTCGCCTTGGCAATCGTCTGCAGTCCGCTCTTGAAATTGCGTAAGCCAGCTGTGCTGGCAGCTGAAGACCCCGAAAGCTAGACAACGCAAAATCTATTCACTCAACCCGAAGGAAACACAATGAAACGCATGATCTCGATTCTTGCCGTTGGAGCATTCACCTTGGCTGCAGCAGGCTGCGGATCAAGCAACGCAGCATCAGGTGGCGGAGGGGAAGAGTTCCCCAAAAACGGCAAATCCGTTGAACTAGTAGTAGCGTTCTCGCCGGGTGGACCTGTGGACACAGCTGCCCGGCTGATCCAGCCCATACTCGAAAAAGAGCTCGGGACCAACGTTGAGGTGGTAAACAAACCAGGTGCCGGTGGTCAGATTGGCTATACGGCGTTGGCCAATGCCAAGGCTGATGGCTACACCATTGGTGCCGTTGGGTCGCCTTCAATTGTCGTCATTCCCATGGACGAATCCCGCGGTGCGGCCTTCACCCGCAGCGACCTGCAGCCCCTGGGCCGCCAGGTTGTGGATCCGATGGTGATTGCGGTTCAGCCGGACAGCAAATATTCGAGTCTCAAGGATCTGATCGAAGAAAGCAAGGCAACCCCGGGTGCGCTAAATGCAACAACCACAGGGCAGATGGGCGGTGAGCATTTCGCGATTGCCCAGATCAACGAGGCCACTGGTTCTGCATTCAGCCCAGTGCACTTCTCTGAGGGAGCTTCCCAGGCATCTACCGCCTTCCTGGGCAAGCACGTGGAAGTGCTTGTCGGGAATATCAGCGAGGTAGTTGACTTGGCGAATCAGGGCAAAGCCAGAGTGCTCGGGGTGATGGATGCCGAACGCACCGACGCGCTGCCGGACGTACCGACATTCGCTGAAGAAGGATACGACGTGATCGCGACGACTGCCCGTGGTTATGCGGCACCAGAAGGCCTGCCAGAGGAAGTGGGCAAGAAGCTGGAAGCTGCCCTGCAAACTGCGATTGAAGACGAGGCAGTAGTTGAAAAGATGGAAAACCTCGGATTGGCAACTAGCTACCAAAATGCGACCGACTATGACGAATTCTGGACTCGCCAGGAGGGGGACTACAAGGCTGTCCTGCCATTAGTCCAGGCTAAATAGCAGTGGATCGGAACGGGCGGAGCTGAAATTTAGGACAGCAGCGGGGCTGGCCGTGAGTTCCATGAAATAAGCAGGAGGGCTTTGGATGGCAAATTTGCCAGCCAAAGCCCTCCTGCGTTGATGGGACGTTTGTGGCTAGTAGCTGAGCCCGAAGCCGTAGTCGAAGAGCGCTCCATCGGCAGTTTCGCCGTAGCCGGGCAGGTCGCTGGCCTCGTCCATGACGAATGGCTGGCGGATCGCACCGGGCGCTTAATGCCCGTCGCGCTGCTGAATTCGCCGTTCGCCGCGCTTGATGAGCAGCAGCGAAGTTCCGCGAAGTTGGGGGCGAGTGCGGCTCTCCGTACCGCCCCCAGTTCTGGCGCCTAGATTTCGCAGGTTTCGGCGGGCGCGTTGCGGATCAATCCGCGCTCGGCCACCAGCGTGCTGATGAGCAGAATGGCGGCGGCCGCGTTCCAGGGAACGAGCGGCAAGTAGCCTTCTGGCGGCAGGTCGGAAAGCAGCCAGCGGGTTACCAGGAACGTGGCCAATCCCAGCGCAAGCGAAATGGCGAATGCGATGCCCCGGTGTTTCTTGGAGACGCCCTGCCACGCGGGGATTGATCCGTCGGCAGGTGCTTCAGAGGTGATTCCCAAGAACTTCAGCATGCGTTCCTTCTCGATAATGTCCGGTAGTTGTCATATAAAGATCAAGTCAACTAAGTGTTATTTCGATAGTATCGAATCTGAAAATTGCTGTACATGGTACTTTCGGATGACACTTCGACCTCGAACACCGAGCCCGGGTGAAACTTTTGGCCCCGTGCACGGCGCCGTGGCGCCATTCGGCGTCCGGTGCAGCCAAGCGCGGGGACAGGACCGAGGTGCGTGGACGCATCGCTCGGAACGCTGCGAGATCGCCCCCGGGGGAAGTGTTAATGGGAAGGCGCACTAGCGGCCTAGCGCCAGGCGCGGTTCCTGCCTTATCATCAGTGAGTCAGGAACATGGCCCCGCCAGGTTCCGGCGCTCTCAAAAGGGGCGATACCCGTTGCGGTCCAGCAACCGGTAACGGCAGACATATATGGAATTTCTTCAGCACGATTTCTTGAAAAGAGTCCATAATGTCTAGCGTTTCAGCTGCCATTGCCCACGCCCTCAAGCCGCTGGCCCCGCGGATCTTCGGATTGATGGGCAACGGCAATGCCCACTTCCTCGACGCCGCAGTGCGTGCAGGCTTCGACTACACCGCCGTGCGCCACGAATCGGCCGCCGTTTCGGCCGCCGACGCCTACTTCCGCATCTCCAATAAGCTTGCCATCGCCTCCACCACTTACGGTGCCGGCTACACCAACACCATCACCGCACTGGCTGAAGCCGCCGCGGCCCGGACCCCGCTGCTGTTCGTCACCGGCGACGCGCCAACTTCCGGCCTGCGTGGCTGGGACGTCGACCAGGCCGCGATCGACACAGCAGTGCGAGCGCCGCGCTACGTCGTTGACCGCGACAACCCGGGTGCCACTGCTCTGGAGGCGGCCGCCCGGGCGTTGCGCGAACAGATGCCGGTTGTTTTGGCGATCCCTTATGATTTGGCCGCGGTGGATTCGCTCGAAGAGCAGCTGCCTGATTTCGCCTCCCTGCGCAGCACCCCTCCGGCACCGCAGCTGAACTCCACCCAGCTGGAGCAGATCGCTGGAAAGCTCAACGCCTCGCAGCGCACCCACATCCTCTATGGCCGCGGCGCGATCGATGCCGCCGCGCAGGTCCAGTCGCTGGCGCAGAAGCTGGACGCCACCACCTCGGGTACGTTGCTGGCCCGCGACCTGCTGGACTACGAGTTCGATTTGGGCATCACCGGAGGCTTCTCCACCGAGGCCAACGCCCGCATCATCGCGCAGGCCGATACGGTATTGGTACTCGGCGCCTCGTTGAACCAGTTCACCATGCGTTTTGGCGATCTGGTCGCGCAGGATGCCAGCTTGATCCAGATCGACCTGGGGTGCGCCGCCACCAACCCGCGCGTGGACTATTTCGCCACCGCCGATGCGGCCTTGGCCGCCGCGGACCTGCTCGGTGCGGTGGAGCAGGCGCAGGGCGGATGGCGTTCAGGCCTGGACCTGTCCAATCTGCGCACCCGTCCGGCCGGTGACGACCTGGCCGCCGACGGGCAGCTTGATCCGCGCCGCGTGGCCAGCGAACTGGAGAAGATCCTGCCGGCCAATCGCGTGCTGGTGCAAGACGGCGGCCACTTCATCGGCTGGGGGCCCATGTACTGGTCGACCTCCGGTGCACGCTCCTTGAGCTGCGTGGGCACCGCGTACCAGTCCATCGGCCTGGGCATCGCTTCCATGGTGGGCGCAGGCCCAGCGGCGCAGGGGCGCACGGTCGTGCTGGCCGCCGGCGATGGCGGCTTCCTGATGGGCCTGGCGGACCTCGAATCGATCGTTCGCACCGTGGAAAGTGGCGTAATCGTCATCTACAACGACTCCGCGTACGGAGCGGAAATCCACCAGTACGGATCCGTCGGCCTGCACGAAGACCCGATGCTGATCCCGACCGTGGATTTCGCCGGTATCGCCAAGGCCATGGGAGCCACCGGAATCCGCGTTGACACGCTCGAAGACCTCGCCGGGGTCCAGCAGTGGGTGGATGCCGGAGCCCGGGGCGTGTGCCTGGTGGATGCCCGTGTCTCGATGCATGTGCGTGCTCCTTATATGGACGAGGTCCTTTCCGCGAACAAGAAGGCCGCCGCGGCTGCGGCATTACAATCCGGTAAAGGTGGTGGCAAGCGGTAGCCGAACGTCGTAGGGTGGTTGAGTGCGCAAGTTATTAGTCGGAACAGCAAGTCTGGGTCTAGGGGCACTTTTGATGTTCCCCGCAACCGGCGCTTTTGCTGCACCCACTGGCCCTGGCGACTCGGCGGGTGCCAGCGCAGCGCAGCTTTCCGAGACCTCGCTTCGCGTGGCAACCATCCAGGCAAATCTCAGCGGCGAAACCCCCCAGGAGCTGCCCGCGAACCTGATGCGCGGATCCGACCGCCAGGCGGCGCAGGTTGCAGACAAGATCAGCAGCGCCAATGCGGACGTGGTGGTTCTGACAGATATGGACGCCACCCAGGACGCGGTTGATGCACTGAACGACCAGTATCTGAACAATCCCGACGATGCCCGCGCCGATGTGGAATACGGGTATTCCTACCTGGCCGTGGGCTCCAAGGGCCTGCAAAGCGGTGCCGATCTGAACGCTGATGGCGTCATCGGCGGCGCCGAGGATGCGTGGGGCCAGGCCGCATTCGCCGAGCAGGGTTCGATTGTCGTGCTATCGAAGTACCCGATTGCACAAGACCAGGTCACCAGCGTTTCCCAGCTCAAGTGGCAGGACGTTGCCAACGACATGATGCACCACACCGACTTCTCTGGTGTGCTGGCCGCCTCCATTCCGGTGATGAGCACCGGGCTGTGGGACATTCCCATCCAATACCGTGGCGAGCCGGTGCATATTCTTGCGACCCAAACCCAGCCAGATGCACAGGACCAGGAATTCGCCAAGGCACGCCAGGCTGATGAGTTGAAGGTTCTCACCGGCTACCTGGCCGGAGAGGACTACGTTCGCACCGATGAGGGCGAGCAAGCAGAAGGAGTCGGCGAAGACCGCTATGTCATCGCCGGCGCACTTGGCTTGCAGGAGAACGCGGCAGATCGCGTTGAACCATTCCTCCAGGGGCTCAAGCGCGCGAACGCTTTGAATGATTCCGGAAGCTACCTGGTCCCCAGCGCAACTTGGCAGGTATTGGGCCAGGGCCGCATCCAGGAGCATCCGCCAAGCAGTTCCCAGCCCCTGCCCGGAACGGTGCCGGACTTGGTGAAAGCATCAAGCCCGCTGATCTGGACCGATGTCCAGTTCTAGATGCCGAGCAAACCCCGCAGATAAGGATTGAGGAATCGTCCCTCCGGATCGGCAGTTTGGCGCACCCTCGTGAAATCGCTGAATTTCGGGTAGAGCTGCGCCAAATCCGCTGCTTGCAGGCTATGTTCCTTGCCCCAATGCGGCCGGCCGCCCAAAGAACGGAAGATCTCTTCCATGGCCGGGAAGTATCCCGGAGCCTTATCCCGAATGTAGCGGTGCACGGCAATGTACGCTGTCTGCCTGCCGCTGGCGGTACCCAACCAGGTGGAGTCCTCGGCCGCGGTACGCACCTCGACAGGGAAGGAAACTCCAACTCCCGAACGCCTGAAGTACGCTCGCACCTTCGCGAAAGCTTCATCGAAGCCAGCTAGCGGCAGCGCATACTCCATCTCGGTGAAACGCACCCGTCGCGCACTGGTGAAAGCTTCATTCCATGGCGCGATGCTGCTGCGCTCCGGCAGGGCGGCGCAAGCCACCTCATTCAATTTGGCAGTGGTCCGGGGGACCGCTGCGCTCAGCGAGCTGAGCAGCTGCAACGCGCCATTGGAGAGCAGCTCATCGTTCAGCCAGCGGGCCACCGCAGGCGGTTGATCGGCAGGGACCTGGCCGTCGAGCCGGGTATTGATCTTCACCTGGGCTTTGCTGGTGCCCGGGAACCAGAAGAATTCCAGGTGGTCTTCTTGCCGGGCACGATCAACAAAGCTTTCGGCGATCTGCCCGATGGGTTCGATGGATTCAGCCGCACGCATCATGTAGTAGGGAACGCACCGCAGCCGGACGTGGGTGAGCACCCCCAGTACTCCCAGGCCAAGCCGGGACGCCTCGAATAATTCGCTATTCTCCTGCGCGCTGGCGCGCAGATGGGTGCCATCGGCCAGCATGATCTGCACTCCCGTGACCGTTGCGCTGAATCCGCTGAATTCCAGGCCCGTGCCGTGGGTGCCGGTGCTGATTGCTCCAGCGACCGACTGCTTGTCGATATCTCCCATATTCTCCAACGCGAGGTTGAAGGGCCTGAGCAGGGCGGGGATCTGCCAGAGCCGGGTTCCGGCGCGGAACGTCACCTCGTGGGTGCGAGCGTCGACTTCCTCGATGCCGCGAAAGCCATCCAGATTCAGCAAGATCCCGTCGGTATCTGCCAGCGGAGTGAAGGAATGGCCTGCGCCGACGGTGCGCACCGGCTGGTGCTGGTCGGCGGCCTGCTCCAGGCTCTGCGCTAATTCTGCGATGCTGCGCGGAGAATGGACAGCTGCTGGGTGGGAGACCACGGTGCGTGCGAAATTCCTGAAAGTACTCACAGGAATGCTTTCCCTTCTCCACGGTAAGTAGGCCATTGTTCGACGATCCTGCCCTTGGAGTACACCGCCGCCTTATTAACCCGTTCGGCCGGTTCACCGGACTTGGCATGGCGCAGCCACACGGTATCGCCAATGGCAATGCGATGCGCCGAGGGGCCAGTGAGCGGAGTCTGCACTTCGCCGGCGCCTTCCATGGCCAGGTAGCGAAGCTTCTTGGGATGCTCGATGGTGGGCAAGCGGTCCTTGCCGGCTGGGCCCGATGCGGCCCATCCGCCACCAAGGATGGTGACCGTTCGCTCATCGGGACGGCGTACTACCGGGAATCCCAGGTACAGGGCAGGGGTGGGGCGGAATGCGCGGTAGGAATCGAAGAGCGCGGGCGCGAATAATCCTGAGCCCGCGGCGATTTCGGTTACCGCTGGTTCTTGGATGGTGCTTTCTACCGAACCGGTACCTCCGGCATTTACAAACCGCAGGTCGCCGAGCTCCCGTACCAATTCCACGGTTTCGGCCCGGCGGTCCGCCAGTTCGGCGGCGCTGGCTTGGCGCAGCTTGCGGGCGATCAGTGCCCTGGGGCTGAAACCCCCATCGGGGACCGAAGCGATTTGGGATTCGTAGCCCATCAGCCCGTCCAAGATGAAGTTGCGCCGGCGGTGCACCTGGGCGGCCAGTTCGGCGACCTGTTCCGGCCGGGTCAGCGGGGAACGCGCGGCGCCGATACGGAGGTTGCTGCTGGGGTAATAGGCAGCATCCAGTTCCAGGGCGACCTTCAGCGGCCCGTGCCCCGGTGCGATCCTGTCGATCAAATCCAACTGCTCTTGGGTATCCACCATGAGCGTTACCTCTTCGCGTGCCTGTTCGCTGGCGGCCCACCGGCTGATCGCTTCGGCATCGGTTTGCGGGTAGGCAACCACCAAGTCCTTCAAGCCATGGCTGGCCAGCCATAATGCTTCGGCCAAGGTGAAGCAGAGAACGCCGCGGAAACCGGGCTCATCCAGGACCCGTTCCAATGCCTTGCGTACACGCAGGGATTTGGACGCGATGCGAATCGGCAGACCTCCGGCCCGTTCGCGCAGGGCGATCACGTTGGAATCGAAGGCATCCAGATCGAGCAGCGCGACCGGATGCTCCGAGATCCCGGCGCTTTTCAAGGCGTGGTTATACCGTTTGGCCTGAGCGTTCTTCATAGGCCAACTCTTGCACCAGCGTCGGGGAGTTTCAAGGAATTTTTCAAGACGCTTGCTTGAAAGCGCAAAGACCAAGGTAACTCTCAGGGTCTTGCGGTTAAGCTGGAGCCATCATGAAAAACGATCCGATTTCAATGACTTTGATTGGCAAAGATGGAAAGCCGCGCTCCGGCGTGCAGGACGCCATCATGAAGGGCATCGGCGTGCAGCGCCCGCTGGTGCTTGCCTACATCAAGCGGCTGCGCAAAAAGCACCCTGACGCTACTACTGCCCAGCTGGCAGCTATTGTCGAGCGCGATTACCTGCGCGTAGTTACCGGTTCCGGTGCAGCCGTGGGTGGAACCGCAGCCGTTCCCGCTGTTGGTACCGGTATCGCCCTGGGCCTATCCATAGCTGCGACCCTGGGCTTCCTGGAAGCCTCGGCGCTGTATGCGCAAAGCCTGGCAGAGCTGCACGGCATAGCCATCGACGATCCGGATCGTTCACGAGTCCTGGTTATGGGCATCATGATGGGCGATGAGGGCAGCTCGATGATTGCCGGATTGACTTCCCAGGCCGCAGGTCGCGGTGGGGGTCCAATCCAGGGATGGGCCAAGTCCTTCGGTGCCAGCAAGTCCACGAGCATCTACTCTGCAATGCAGCGCACCATGCAGAAGAAGTTCCTGCGCAAGATCATTGGCACCCAAGCGGCTAGCACCATCGGCCGTTTGGTTCCGTTTGGGGTCGGCGCGGCCATCGGTGGCGTAGGCAATCGATATATGGCCAAGCGCGTGATCGAGAATGCGGCAGTGGCCTTCGCCGGCATTCCCACGGTGGCGCCAAGCTCTCTGCCCCTGGATGATCCTAGAGTCATTGACGCAGAGATCGTCGAGGACTAGCTGAATCGCGGTAGCCGGCCACTGAGGTGGTCGGCTACCGGCTTTTAAGACGAATTTTTATGCGTTTTACAGATTTTTGCGAGCACCGAACCGCATGAACCCGGGCTTTAATCGGCGCTCCGGAATTAAGTGTGCACGGTCACCGTCAAAAACCACCCACCCGATTTGCAGGACCCCCAAAACCTGTGTATAGTTTTTCCTTGTCGCCGAGAACAAAACGGAAGAAATAACCGGATGTGAAACGGCGGCAGAACCCCAGAAAATCAAGGTTTTTCCACAGTCTTGTGGACAACAATTGAAAAGAATGGGAACTGGGAATACTGGTTCAAATCACAAACAATGGATTTGACTTTCAGGAATTCGAAGTTATAGAATATGAATATAACGCTGGACGAAATTACCGCCTGGAATGGTGGGTAAAGAACCGGTAAGTGTTTGTTGTTTGAGAACTCAATAGTGTGCCAAGTTTGTTGATACCGAATTTTTTTATTTGGTGAATACATAACATTTGCTTGAGGCATTGCACCCCCGTGCAGTGTTCTTGAGTGTTTTATTATTCGCCAGGACTTCATTGGCTT
>NZ_SOBS01000019.1:0-7922 GCF_004365035.1 Arthrobacter sp. JUb115
ACCGTTTGGTGCCGGGGCCTCACCTGTTTAACGGGAAGGGGAGGGGGAATTGGGCAGCTGGTGCTGCTTGGTTCCTCCTCCCCTCCTGCTTTAACCTCGATAGCTGCTAAGCGACTAAGGCAACCCCAAACACTTGACTTAGGCATCATTGTTCAAGGGGCCACTCGAAATGGGCATAGTGTGGGATATGAGCGAGGCTGCGACTGACTCATCGACGGTGACTCGACTCGTCTTCCAATTGCGAAAGAGGGAAACCGAACGTGAGAACTTATGTCGTTACTGGCGCTGCTTCCGGTATTGGCGCGGCCACTGCAGAATTGATTCGAGAACGTGGGCACAAGGTCATTGGAGTTGATCTACGCGATGCCGAGGTCACTGCTGACCTATCGACGCAGGCGGGCCGGCTAAGCGCCATCAGCCAGACCCTAGAGCATTCCGAAGGCAAGATTGACGCGGTCATCGCGGCCGCAGGCATCTCGGCTCCTAAGGCGATTACCGTCTCGGTAAACTACTTCGGCGTAACCAGGTATCTGGAAGGCCTGCTGCCTGCATTGGGACTCTCGCAGTCACCACGCGTGGCCGTGGTTTCCTCGATGGCCTCGATCCAGCAGAATTCCGCTGAACTCGTTGATGCGTTGCTTGCAGGCGACGAGGAAGCGGCCCTGGCCATTGGTGCAGCCTTGGAAGCCGCTGGCCCGCGATCCGGTTACCTGAATTACCCGTCCTCCAAGCGTGCGCTGAGCCGCTGGGTTCGCCGCGAGTGCATCTCGGAGAAGTGGGCCGGCGCAGGGATCCCATTGAACGCTGTTGCTCCTGGCACCGTGATCACCAACATGACTCGGGACCTATTGGCGACAGAAGAAGGCAAATCGATGGTTGACCAGAATGTGCCGATGCCATTGAACTACCACTCTGAAGCCGTGGTAATTGCCAAGCTACTGCTGTGGCTAACGAGTGCAGAAAATACTCACGTCACCGGGCAAACGATTTACTGCGATGGCGGTGCCGAGGCTACGCTCCGCGGGGACGATATCTGGAGCTAGCCCAATTAGCCGGGTATGGCGAAGGACACTATTGGTAACGCGTTCTGAAGTGGCGCATCCACTGCGTGCTTGATATAGTTATGGAGTTGTCGCAATCGCGAATGACACCGTAGTTTTCCCATGGCTAGCCATGAGGTATAGAGTTACGGCGATCATAGCGTGGGGGAAACGCCCAGATCCATACCGAACCTGGAAGCTAAGACCCACAGCGCCGATGGTACTGCACTCGGGAGGGTGTGGGAGAGTAGGTCATCGCCGGGCATAATTTGCCGAAGGCCCCGAACTTTTGTTCGGGGCCTTCGATGTTTAACCGGACTCTCGCGCAGCGGACTTAAAGCCAATGTGTTTTCTCTCAGGACATCGGTAACAGTTCTGCCTCAGGACATCGGTAACACTTCAACATTTAAAGTGGTGACACTTCTCCCCGGGATTTAACGCCCCGAAGTGCACAGCCCGCCTACCGGCCTCTCGGCCAGCACACGGGCTGATGAACTGGAAAGTGTGAAAAATGATCCAGTCAACTCGACAATACGCTTAGCCATCGCCCGATTGCCACAAGACGCTCCCAGAGGCGCGGTCACCGCCTTCTGCACGGAACACGAAATTAGCCGCAAGACTTTCTACCAAATCCGCAAACGAGCCCAAACCGAAGGCCAAGCAGCAGCCCTGGAACCCCGCTCCCGACGGCCGAAAAAAGCGCCTACCGCAACAAGCGAAGCCGTCAAGGACCAAGCGATCGCAATGCGCAAGGCGTTGCAAGCCTCGGGCTGGGATCACGGCCCGATCAGCGTGCACGATCACATGAAGAAGCTGGACATGCCCACGGTATCGATCTCGGCACTGGCCCGGATCTTCTCCGAACGAGGCCTGGTTACCCCAGCCCCGCAGAAGCGTCCTCGTTCCTCCTTTCGGTCCTTCCGCTATCCGATGCCCAATTCCTGCTGGCAGCTGGACGCCACCGAATACGTGCTGGAAGGAGGACGCAAATGCGTGATCTTCCAGCTGATCGATGACCATTCCCGGCTGGCGGTCGCTTCATTGGCCGCCAAGACCGAGAACGGCCAAGATGCAGTGAAGGTCTTCCGCAAAGGCATCGAATCGTGCGGTGTGCCGCAAAGACTGCTCACCGATAATGGTGATGCGCTGAACCCCATCCGCCGTGGCGTGCTGAGCGAGCTGGTCGCTTACGCCAATGGGCTGGGCATCGCGACGATCACTGGCAAACCGCACAAGCCCACCACCCAGGGCAAGAACGAGCGGCTTCATTCAACCTTGTTCAAATGGTTGAAAAAGCAGCCGTTCGCCACCGATCTAGCACAGTTGCAGGCGCAGCTGGATGTCTTCGACCATGCCTATAACACCCAACGTGGGCACCAGTCCCTGGAAGATCGGTTGACACCGCAAGAAGCGTGGGATGCCACGCCCGTAGCTGAGCCGCTGGAGCTTGGGCAGTGGAGGAAACTGAGCACGAAACCAGGACCGAGCCAGGCTCAAGTAGTTCTTGGCGTCCAAGCCGGAAGTGAGCGTGAGGCCTGGCAGATGGCTGCTGCACGAACCCCTCCAGAGCCGGCTAAGCTCAGCGCCACGCTGCGTTCTGAACTCATGGGTGAGAGTGGAAGCCACGTGCTGCAGGCCAATAAGAACCGCTGCCTGCGGGTTGCCGGGGTTGAAATTTATCTGGGCAAGCTACTGCGCTCCACTGTGGTGAATGTGGTTTGGGACCCGACGGACTTGATGGTGCTGAGCATGGAGGGTGAACTGGTCGCGAAATTCGATTACCCGTTCCCGCAGGGCGTGAAGTATTTGAGTTTGAAGCATGCCACGGCGAAGTTCCAAAACATGCCTGATCCGGTCTGATCTGTTACCGATGTCCTGAGACACCGAGTGTTACCGATGTCCTGGGACAGAAGTGTCACCGGTGTCTTGAGACATCACAGACTTAAAGCCAATGGCGGCTTGGAGTTCAATTTCCAAGCCGCCATTGGCGCTAGCCAGTATTAGGCGTTGTCCAAGCGCAGACCGCTTTCCGTATCAAACAGGTGCGCGTGCTGCAGATTTGGTGCAATATTGATGCGCTGTCCACGTGCGGGAGGCGTACGGCCGTCAACACGAACCACGACTATCTGAGTTTCGCCGCCTAGCTCTGCCGAACCGTAGATGTAGGCATCTGCGCCGAGCTCTTCAACAACGTCGACAACAATCTCCACACCTTCGCCGGCACCGACAATCTCGATGTCCTCTGGACGGAAGCCCAAGGTGACTCCACCCTGTGCCCCAGGCGCATCGATAACAGCTGAACCGAAAGCAACCTGTCCATTGGCAGACTGCAACTGCACCAGGTTCATGGCAGGGGACCCGATGAAGCCTGCGACGAAGACATTGCGTGGGCGATCGTAGAGCTCACGAGGAGTGCCTACCTGCTGCAACTCGCCGTCCTTGAGTACGGCAACGCGGTCACCCATAGTCAAGGCTTCCACCTGGTCGTGGGTCACGTACACGGTCGTGACACCGAGTCGGCGGGTCAGCGACGCAATCTGGGTACGGGTCTGCACGCGCAGCTTTGCATCGAGGTTGGACAGCGGCTCGTCCATCAAGAACACCTGGGGTGAACGAACGATGGCGCGACCCATGGCCACACGCTGACGCTGGCCGCCAGACAAGGCCTTGGGCTTGCGGTCCAAGTACTTCTCCAGATCGAGAAGCTTGGCTGCTTCCAGCACGCGCTTCTTGCGTTCCTCCTTGTCGACGCCGGCGATCTTCAAGGCAAAGCCCATATTCTCGGCAACGGTCATGTGGGGGTACAGCGCGTAGTTCTGGAAGACCATGGCGATGTCGCGGTCCTTAGGCGGAACGTTGGTCACATCCTTATCGCCAATGAGAATACGACCGGAGTTTACTTCTTCCAAGCCCGCGAGCATGCGCAGGGTGGTGGACTTGCCGCAACCCGAGGGGCCGACCAGGACAAGGAATTCTCCATCTTGGATTTCCAAGTCGATAGCGTCGACGGAAGGCACAAGTGCGCCCGGGTAGATGCGGGTGGCCTTTTCAAAGGTCACAGTTGCCATGATGACAATCCTTTCACGGGCAGGTACGTGCCCGACGATCCGTAGTGAAAGTGAGTTGGGACACTTCAGTGTCGCATGGAAATCAGACTTTTCAAAAGGTGTGGTAATTCACTTGGCGAAAGGATATTATGCGCGGCCGCAGTTGGTCCAGGTCCCACCTTGATGCCCAGATCCGCTGCGCCAAGAACCTTGAATCCGTTCTCGTCGGTCACGTCATCACCGACAAAAAGGACCGCTTGGACGTCGAGTACTTCACGCAACCACTGCAGGCTCTGGCCCTTATCGCCGTGATGCACGGTGGCCTCTAGCACCGCTTTGCCTTCAAGCAGTTTGATGCCGTCCAAATCACGTAGCGCCTGCCGCGCCTGTGCCAGGGCCTTGGCGGCAACTTCAGGTGTTGCCTGGCGGACGTGCAGGACCGTGGCCGACGGTTTGTACTCCACGCTGGCGTTCGCGTGCATCGCAGCAACGCGTTCCAGGCGCTGGGTAATTTGCCCGAGCAGCTCGGACTGCCTAGCGGTCAGCGGCTCATCGTGCCAGATCGCGCCCAGCTGTGGCGGAACCAAGCGCTCGGCACCGTGCGAACCAATGCGAATCTCTGGACGAGGTTCAGGATAGACCTCGCTCAAGGACTGCAGGTTACGCCCCGACACCACCGCGGTGTATACCCCGGGACTGGAAGCCAGCTGCTCGAAGGCAGCGGCAGACTCTTCCAGCGGCCGGGCCTCTTGGGGCCGGTCAACCAGCGGGGACATCGTTCCATCAAAGTCCAAAGCAACTAGTACCCGCTGATGGGCAGCAAATTCAGCCAGCGCGGCCTGCAGGGCAGGGTCAAGGTCAGGCAATGGTATTCCTCATCGGAGATCAGGATTCCTGTCGGAATCTTCTAGCGAACGATTTCGTGCACGGAGGTGGCCGCGTTGATCTCGGCCAGCTCGGCTAGGAAATCCTCGGACCACTTCGAGACGTCGTTGAGCGCCAAGTGGCGGTTCATGCGTTTCATCCGGCGTTCCTGCTCTGCCTCATTCATCTGAACCGCTTCAACGATCTTGGCCTTCATCCCGTCGATGTCGTGCGGGTTGACCAGGACAGCCTGGGTCAGCTGATCGGCAGCGCCGGTGTACTCCGAGAGCACCAGTACACCGCGACCATCCTGGTGCGCAGCGACGAACTCCTTGGCCACCAGATTCATCCCATCGCGCAGGGCCGTGACCAGCAGGACATCGGCTGCCAGATACATGGCGATCATTTCGCGCAGCGGATAGGACTGGTGCAGGTAGCGCAGGGTGGTGTGGCTCAGGGTGTCATGCTGGCCGGTGATCTGCCCGACCATGAGCTCCACCTGGTCACGCAGCTCGATGTAGCTGTCCACGTTTTCCCGGCTGGGGCTGGCTACCTGGATCAGGCAGACATCACCGGCGCGCAGAGTCTGGTCGGAGAGCAGCTCGCCATAGGCCTTCAGGCGGTGGCGAATGCCCTTGGTGTAGTCCAAGCGGTCCACGCCCAGCATGATGGTTTTCGGATTGCCCAGCTCATGGCGGATCTGGGCGGCACGGGCAATGATTTGCGGATCGCGTGCGAGCTTGGCGATTTGCTCGGTATCGATGGAAATCGGATGCGCATTGGCACGGCAGAGATTCTGCATGTCGTTACCGGCTGGGGGCGAAGCCACATCGCCCTTGGTGGAGTAGTCGGTGAAACGGCGCAAGCAGCGCAGGAAATTGCTCGCATCGGTTTCGCGCTGGAACCCGACCAAGTCCGCGCCGACCAGTCCCTGCAAGATCTGGGTGCGCCAGGGCAGCTGCGAAAACAGGCTGGCCGCCGGGAACGGTATGTGCAGGAAGAAGCCGATTTTCAGATCGGGTCGCGCCAGCCGCAGCATCTGCGGAACCAGCTGCAGCTGGTAGTCGTGGACCCACACGGTAGCGTGCGGAGCAGCGATTTCCAGTACGGCATCGGCGAATCGCTGGTTGATCCTCTTATAGCGGTCCCACCAGGTGCGGTGGTACTCCGGTGGCACGATGACGTCGTGGTAGAGCGGCCAAAGCGTCGAGTTGGAGAAGCCCTCGTAGTAGAGGGTCAGGTCATCCTCATCCAGGGGGACCGGAACCAGATGGATGTCATCCTTGTCGAAGCTCTCCAGTTTCTCGCCGATACCGCCATGCCAACCCACCCAGGCACCTTCGGACGCAGCCATGACCGGTTCCAAGGCGGTAACCAAACCACCGGGCGAACGCTGGAATCCTTGCGATCCGTCAGGATTGGTGATGCGATCCACCGGAAGGCGGTTGGCTACTACCACAAAATCGTAGGAATTTTCGGTCTTTGTACTCGGCGCTGGGTTACCCACTGCAAACCTCCTGGTTTGTTCAATCTGGTTCACCGGCGTGGTGCAGATTCGTCGGTTCTGAGTGAATGACTTCTCGTCAAATTTCCTCGCTCTTGCTATTTAGCCTAGTGAAAACTGACTGCTAAGGGAACGAAGGGACGGATTTCTCCGTCATATGGGCTACTTCTGCGCATGTGCCGCGTGGTCAGCTAAGGACCGGCAGCAAAGAAACGATATCCGCCGATGACTTGGTTTAACGCTCAACTTAAGGTTTTCGAAGCACTTTGGGTGCTGTATGCGAAAGATATGTGAGTCCTGTGAAGGTGGGGGAATCTTGACTTTTCAAGGATATTGGCGCTGGGAGTTGGCTAAGCTTGACTCCAGATGATAGTTGTCCGCTGACCAAGGAACCGCCAAATTTATGTCTACAAATAACCCGCGCCCATCGAAGGCAGAGCGAACCGCGAGTGCCCGAGAGAAGGCGGCGCAGATGCGTGCCGCTCAAGATGCCGCTCAGAAGCGCAAGTCGCTTTTCGTGAAGCTGGGCGTATTGGCCGCAGTCATTGTGGTCATCGCACTGGTAGTTACCTTGATCGTGCAGAACAACAACGCAAAGGTGGCAGACTCCGGCGCCGTGCCGCAGGGCGGTACCGCAGCCGGTGGCATCATGGTCACCTCGCCGGACACTGTCGCAGAGAAGTCCATCGAGAATGTGGATATCAAGACGCTCGAAGCACCTGCCGAGGCGCCATCGCCTGCTACCCCACGCGACCTGACGGTGGCTGAAAAGGGCGAACCGATCAACATCGCCATGTACGTTGACGCCAACTGCGTTCACTGTGCAGACTTCGAGGCTACCTACGGGGACCAGATCGAGGAATGGCTGGCCAACGGCGACGTCACCGTTGAATACCGCAACGTCGGCTACCTTGACCGTGGTTCAGCAACCAACTTCTCCTCGCGCGGCGCCAACGCATTGGCTTGCGTCGCCGACGAAAGCCCAGAAGCCTACATGGGCTTCGTCAAGGCACTGTGGGGCCACTACCCAGAGGGCGAGATGAAGAACGCCGAGCTGGCCGATCTGGCGATCCAGAATGGCGCTGCGCAGTCCGTTGAAAGCTGCATCGCAGATGACAAGTTCCGTCCATTCGTCCAGTACACCACTACTGCCGGCCAGTACGATGGCGTGGCTGGCACCCCATCGATCTTCGTCCAGGGCAAGGTAGTCGATCTGGCAAAGGAAGACTTCCCAACCGCAGTGAAGGAAGCAATCGCTGCCAACAAGTAGGTCGAACCGGTAGCCTCTGGACAATTGTTCGGGATCCGGTAGTATCCTTATTGATCTCGCACCCCGACCGATGGGAAGGAAGCCAATGCTGGCTTCCTTCCCATCGACTCTTCTATGTCTGTCAAGCCGCAACCGGAACCTCTTCAATCATTTTTGAAGCACTGAAGATTCTGAAGATCCGACGGGCGAGATAGCGT
>NZ_SOBS01000020.1:0-6252 GCF_004365035.1 Arthrobacter sp. JUb115
TTATGTATTCACCAAATAAAAATATTCGGTATCAACAAACTTGGCACACTATTGAGTTCTCAAACAACAAACACTCTCGACACCACAACCACCAAACCATCGATGACTGCTTCGCTCCGGAGCAACTTTTCCAACTTACCAGAGTTCCTGATCCGATCAAAATCGGCGGAAAACCTTCAGTGAAAAGTGATTGGCTGCCGGGTAAACAAACGGTAGATTCCGTGTTGTTTCCGTTCCGGCAACAGATAAAAACTATACACAGGTTTTCAGGGCTCCGCAAATCGGCAGGGCACTTTTGACAGTGATCGTGGTTACACTGTGGTGGCATAATCCGCGGGCGTACTCTGACGCCCTGACAGTTGAACAAATCTGCAGCGGAATCGCGACTGCTTTGCTCCTGCGGTTTACAGGATCTCTGTACGTTTATGGAGCGTATCCAGGAAGACGAACTTCTTCATTGCCCACCATCGGAAGATCATCCCAAGTAACGTCCCGATAATTGGTCCGGCGATAAAGTCGGCGATCTCCTGGACGATAAAAGAAACGTGTGGTTCCGTGATTCCAAAGATCCAACGGGATAGATAAACCGGCGCCGCAGTAATTCCAATAGCTACCGTAGACATGCCGACGAATTTGATGAACTGAATACGTTTGAGGCCGTGGGCGACATCCCCAAAGGTAAACCGTCTCGAGAGGTAGTAGGAAACTACCGTGGCCGCTGCATTAGCGATAAGAAAAGCTGAAGTTGGATGCGCCCCCAGAATCGTGAACTTCAATCCGTAATTCACTGCCAAGGTCAGGAGGAAGCAGAATCCTCCTATGCCCAGGAAGTACAGAGCTCTCTTTCGTTCCCGATACTGTTTTGGGCGCGATGGATCCCGTGCGCCTTCATCGCTAAATGCTTTGGCTCTGCCACTCATGGATCAAGCATAGACATCCCAGGATCGGCGAATAGAAAATTGAAACTTAATCAGGGCGGTTCTTAGTTATCCATATGGGTCACCTTGCACAGCATGCTCAGATTGAAGCTCATGAGCTTCCAGCGATGTATGAGTCGGACATTTTCGTGGCAGCGTCCAATGGCCAGGATGGGGGCAATGAGTTGTTATGCCCTGCGGCTCAACGGGCTCAACGGGCTCAACGGGCTCAACGGGCTCAACGGGCTCAACGGGCTCAACGGGCTCAACGGGCTCAACGGGCTCAACGGGCTCAACGGGCTCAACGGGCTCAACGGGCTCAACGGGCTCAACGGGCTCAACGGGCTCAACGGGCTCAACGGGCTCAACGGGCTCAACGGGCTCAACGGGCTCAACGGGCAGTTTCCCCTCACCCGCGCTAGACCTGCAACTCTGCGCCGTTACATTACTGACGGATTACCCTGCTTAAGGAGGTATCAGCGGAAGCCGCTGTCGGTTCCGTAGAATCCTCGGTTTTTGGGCATAAAAAAATCGCGAAACATAAGTTTCGCGATTTTTGCTTTGGTGACCCCAACGGGATTCGAACCCGTGTTGCCGCCGTGAGAGGGCGGAGTACTAGGCCGCTATACGATGGGGCCGTATGCTGAAGATTAATCTTCAGCTCACCAAATCTCTTTGGTGAAGCGCTGGGATACCAGGACTCGAACCTAGAATGACGGAACCAGAAACCGTTGTGTTGCCAATTACACCATATCCCAATGTGACTTGGTATTCATTTGCTTCAGCAGCCGAAGCTGATCTGCGCTGAACGCCTTAGCACGAGATATAACTATACCTAAAAAATTCACGGATCGCACATCCTGGGGCAATATCCTCGAGTGATCTGCAGCTCGTTTATTGAAATGCCTGTAACAGACCTGAGCTTCGCTACACGTCAGCCGATAAATTGCCGCCGAAGGAGGCAGGTCCACTTGACCTGTCACTGCGTGCTGAGACGACTGCTTAATGCAAAAGAGGGAACCGAAGTTCCCCCTTAGCTGTGTGTCGGGATAACAGGATTCGAACCTGCGACCTCGTCGTCCCGAACGACGCGCGCTACCAAGCTGCGCTATATCCCGTGGTTACAACCATTTCACTATACACCCTGCAGAATTCTCATCAATGCCCGGCATAGCTACTCTTTTCTTTGCCGCCAAGTCCTTAGCCGGGCCTCGCAGCTTAAGACCATTAGATAGCTTTCCCAGGATTCAAGATATTCAACGGGTCCAAAAGGTTCTTGATCTGCTGTTGGAGTTCGATCACTTCTGTTGCTTGTTCCCATTGCAACCAATCTTTTTTGATCAGCCCGACACCGTGTTCGCCAGTAATTGTGCCGCCCAGTTCCAGTGCAATACGTACGGAGCTTTCAACTGCACGGTCAAGCCTCGCTAGTGGCTCGTTGCCGTCTTCCGGTTCTACAGAAAACGTCGGATGCAGATTGCCATCCCCTACATGCGAAATCATCCGCATGTTTACGTTTTCGTCCCGCGCAGCCCGTTGAACGCGGTGCACGTATTCAAGCATCTTGCTTTTCGGAATCGCGACATCCTCTCCAGTCCGGTAAGCATCGTCTTTAGTATCACCCCGGCTGGTTCGGCGCATTTCGATCAGTTGCGTAGCACTCGGATCTGCCGAATCGCTTAGCTGGGCATTGCGTTCTGCGAAAACACTGCGGAGAGCGGCTTCTTCACGCTCGGCGCCATAGCCATCCAGTCGAGCCAAGAGCATGGCACCGCCGAGACCTGCGTAATTCGTCGAGTACTGTTCATCAAGAATGAGCAGAGTCGAATGATCAATGAGTTCCAAAATGGCAGGCTGAATTCTGGCTTTGGCAATCAGTTGAACGCCCTCGACTGCTTCCTCCAGGCTGGGGAACAATAGAGCTATGTCTCGCTCGTCTACCGGGAGATAGCGCAATCGGAGAACTGCGCGAACGACAACGCCCAGCGTGCCCTCGGACCCTGTGAAAAGTGCGGCGAGATCATACCCTGCTACACCCTTAAACGTATTCTTGCCAACGCGGATTAGTCGGCCGTCAGCCAATACGACGTCTAGGGAGAGCACTGCTTCTCGAGTCACGCCATACTTCGCGCACCGCAGGCCTCCCGCGTTGGTTGCGATGTTGCCGCCAATCGTAGACATCTTGTAGCTAGCAGGATCCGGGGCGTACATGAGGCCGAATTCGGAAACGGCTTCGTTCAGCTGATGATTGATGACGCCAGGTTCAACCACAGCGACCTCATCTTCCGGGCGGATCTCTAGGATTCTATTCATCTTGCTCAAGTTCAAGACGACGGCATCACCTAGTACGTGCACACCACCAGAAACACCTGTGCCGGCACCGCGGCTAATGACCGGTACCCTGTATTCGCTAGCCAAGCGTAGAACGTGTTGTACATCCGCTACGGAACTGGCGAAAACCACGGCCAGCGGTTCAATGGGATCCCCCGACAACTGCCCGAAGTCTCTAGAGTTTTCTCGAAGCAGCGGGCCCGCTGTTTCAATGGCATTCTCTGGTAATGCCGCGCTGAGGGCATCTAGAAATCCGGCATGGGAAGCGGCCATCTTTATCTCCACGGATCGTTGCGTGCAAGTATTTACCTGAGACTACGGCTTTTGAAGGTCTTTGCCGAACTTGATGACTTGGCAATTTACTAGTAGCTCGGTTCAACACTGCGTTTGCACCCTCATGGCCAGCCAGTCCGGGGCCGGCATACGTCATTGCCCTATTATTTATCGGGCTAAGACCGTTCAGCTGCTGCATTTTCTTTCGATTGCGCTGCTTGGATTTCTGCTGGAAGAGCTTTTCCCCTGACGAATAGTCGATAACAGACGCCCAGGATTGCCACCCAGATTAGACCGGTAATGAGTGCACTACGCGTATCAGGAATAATGCCGATTAAGATGATCACGAAGATCATGAAGGCCAGCGCCAAGTAGCTACCCACTGGCCAAAGCGGAACTGGGAATGCAGAAGGTTCAAGATTATCTCTGTCTATCCGGTGCTTCATCCGAATATGAGAGATCAGGATCATCGACCAAACAACGACGGTGGCGAAAGTAGCCAATGCAGCAATGAGGAAGAAGATCTCATCTTCGAACCAGATGTTCAGCACTACACCAATAAGCAATGCGCCGATCATCGATAGTGAAGTCACCCATGGGACCCCGTTAGCCGTGGTCTTCGTGAATACCTGTGGTGCCTGGCCTTGTTTGGCCATACCGTGAATCATGCGTCCCGCGCCTAAGATGTCTGCGTTGATTGCTGAGAGTGCCGCAGTGATGACGATGAAGTTCAGGACATTTGCTGCTGACGAGAAGCCGATGCTGGAGAAGATCGAAACGAATGGACTTTCACTACCATCAATCGTGTTCCACGGCTGAATGCACATGATGACACCGAGCGTGAGTACGTAGAACAGCAAGATGCGCACTGGCACAGAGTTAATTGCCTGCGGAATGACTTTACGCGGGTTTTGCGCTTCACCAGCGGTAATGCCGATCACTTCGGTGCCGCCGAAGGCAAACATGACAATGGTCAGGGAAGCGAGAATGCCCCAGACACCATGCGGCATGAAGCCGTCGCCAGCAAAGAGATTGGATAGACCTGCAGCTCCTTCGCTTTGGTTGCCCAACCCGAAGACGATTACGAGAACGCCACCAGCGATCATTGCCATGATAGCGACGACCTTGATCAAGGAGAACCAAAATTCCAGTTCGCCGAAGACTTTGACCGAGAGCAGGTTCACGGCGGCAATGAAGAAAACAACTGCCAGGATCCAGATCCATCGTTCGACGTTGGGAAACCAGAAACCCATATATACGCCAAAAGCCGTCACGTCAGCCAGGGCCACCACAAACATTTCAAACGTGTAGGTCCACCCGGTTGCAAAGCCAGCAAAGCGTCCAACGAATTCAGTGGCATAGCTTCCGAATGAGCCGGAGGTCGGATTGCGGACTGCCATTTCTCCCAACGCACGCATCACCATGAACACCACTGCCCCACCGAGTATGTATGCCAACAGCACCGCTGGCCCAGCCATTTGAATGGCGCTTGCGGAACCATAGAACAAGCCTGTGCCAATAGCAGACCCTAGAGCGATAAACCTGATGTGCCGTGTGCTTAAACCACGTTTCAAGTTTTGACTTGTCTGGCTAGTACGCATGCTGCTCCTCCGATATTCCTAACTGCATCAGAGGTTTGCCGCTCACTTTTCATGGTGTGCTTCAACCCCGACATCCATGTAATCGCAGTCACACGCATCTTGGAGTGGGGAAAAAGACAAGATAGTCCGGTACCTCAGACTCTTGGTGAAAAGAAGCTGAGATACCGGACGGCAATTCTTCCAACGGGTATCTCGGGACAGCGTGATGGGCATTCTGGAATTTCGACCACTCGCGAGCTGTCGATAGAAGTACACATCCCGGCATGCAACGCAGTCAGATACTCGTGAATCCAATTGAAGGATCATGCTGCGCGATCCTCACCAACGACCTTGAGAATGCTTAAATGTGCTTGCGCAATCCCTCGATATCGAGGCAGGATTCCGATACGGCTGGCTTCAACGTGCTGCACGTCAGTGGTCAGCAGCCACGCCCGCCTGTGTCCGTCATGTTGTCCACCAGAAGTCAAAGCATCTACTGTCCGTAAGCGTCCGCGTCTTCAGAAACATGACACCGGTGCCTTCAGGCGGTGGATGACAGTATCTATTGCTTTCAAGGCTTTCCAAGACGAGGTCCACAATGACGTTCATTGGCCTGACCCGGTGAATTCTCGCAGTCTTGGTTCCCTTGGTCGGTCGAATCCCCTTACGCCGAGACCTATGGTTGCCAGTTGCTCTCACCATTGCACGCCGGCAGGTGAATGTGGTGCAACTGCGGGAATCGTCTTCCGAAACGGAGCTGTCGCCTTGGTGCCTGAAACTCAAATTACGCAGTCGACCAGCTGGCATTTTTAGTCGATACCCGTCAGGGAACAAATATGGCTCAGCAAGGCTGGCTGGGCCGACAACCTGATCTTCAATTTGGATAAGAACTCCAGTGAATAATTCTCGGGTAACCTGGCCCTCGTCATCCGGTGCAAGCAACTGAGCTCGCCGGCAACCTTGGCCAACACAAATACCCTGGACGCACTGGTCGTTAAAGCAGGAGGGGAGGAGGAACCAAGCAGCACCAGCTGCCCAATTCCCCCTCCCCTTCCCGTTAAACAGGTGAGGCCCCGGCACCAAACGGTACCAGGGCCTCAAACCATCTACTCAAGTTAAGTCCGGCGGTGACCTACTCTCCCACACCCTCA
>NZ_SOBS01000021.1:0-5814 GCF_004365035.1 Arthrobacter sp. JUb115
CCTTGGCTACCTGGCCAGCCTCGATCAGCACGCCCAAACCCAAGCCATCCACGCCCATATTGTTCGAGACCACCGTCAGGCCCTTCACGCCGGAGTCACGTACGGCCTCGATTAAGTCCGCCGGAATGCCGCTGAGGCCAAACCCACCCACGGCCAACGTCATGCCGTCCGTCAACATACCTGTCAGCGCTTGTAGGGCGCTGCTGCGCACCTTGGTCATGGTGATCTCCTTGATTTTGTTGTTCTTGGTGGATCAGGGCGGACATAAATGAGTAAATTCGAGACCTGGCAGAAAACACCGCCATTACTAAGTGGGACGCGTGCGGCCAGCTCGGAGGAATAACGATGAGAGGTCACGGATGTCTCGTGGCTGTCGCTGCGCAGTAGTACGACCATAGCCATCATCGGCACCGGCCTGCACCTAACATCCCTTAAGATCCGGACCCGTGAAGACCAAAACAGTCAGTTGGAGCGGCCGTGGGAAAGGGGTCTCGCGGGCACCCGGGTCTCTGCCTCACGCCGCACACCCACCGTGTTCTCGATGGTCCCGATACCCTCCACGGTCATCCGCACCACGTCGCCGGTCTGCAGCGGCGGGGGCGTCTTGGAGCCGTTCCGGCCCCATAGTTCAGCCAGACACCCACTTCCGCAGGTGCCTGAACCCAAGACATCACCGGGCTTCACCACCGAATCCTGCGAAGCGTAGGCTACGAGCTCGGAGAAGGGCCATCCCATATTGGACAAGAGGTCCTGTCCAACCGCTTCCCCATTGACCTCCACGGCCATGGAGATCGGTAGGAACCCTGCAGCATCGTGCCGATTCTCGAACTCATCAGCAGTGACAATCCATGGCCCCAAGGTGTTGGCGAAATCCTTACCCTTGCATGGCCCCAGGTTGACCTTCATCTCCCGGCGCTGCAGATCCCTGGCCGACCAGTCATTGAAGATCATGTATCCGAATATGTGCCGATGGGCTTCCTCCGTTGACAGGTTGCGGCCGTCGCTTCCTGGAACACGTCCGACGACGACAGCCACTTCCGTTTCAAAGTCCAGATCCGTCGAGCCCGCCGGAATGTCTATTACCTCGCCGGTGCCGGTCACCGTGTGAGGGTTCGTGAAGTAGAAGGTGGGCGCCTCGTACCATTCGGGCACCACTCCGGCTACGCCGTCGATGCTTTTCCGCACGCCTTCGACGTGTTCCTCGAACGCGACAAAATCCCTGATCGTGGCAGGTACTAGAGGCGTCAGCAGCTGCACCTCGGCCAGCGATACCGGTGAGGTTGACCCGACAGTTTCCCGGGCACGTCCCAGTGCTGCCTCCAGCCCATCATCGAGCAGGGTCTGGACACTGTGACTGGCCGGAAGCGCATAACAGTTTCCACCCTCCACAAAGCCGGACTGCGTCCCGCCGTCATGGATCCAGCGTGCAATCTTAACCATGATGACTTCCTTAAACTTTAGGGCGGTCGGGGCGGAGAGCGGAGGCGCTGATGCCAAGGGCAGAGGCATTGCCAGCCAGCAGACTAGCGGCATCTTCGGTGGTGAGACCGGCGGAGTGCACCCCTTCCACGGGACGTACGGAGCCCATGTCAAACGGATAATCGGAGCCGAGCAGCACCCGTTCGGAGCCGGCAGCCGCCACGAGCGCGCATAATTCTGCCGCGCTGTGGACCAAAGAATCGAAGTAGATCTTTTTCAAATACGACGACGGCTGCTGGACGCAGCCGTGTGCCTCGGGTCGGACCTTCCAAGCATGGTCGGAACGGCCCAAGCTGCTAGGGAGGTAGCCGCCGCCGTGGGCCGCTAACACTTTCAGGTCAGGGTGACGGTCCAGAACCCCGCTGAAGATCAGGTGTGACAGTGCAACCGCGTTTTCAGCAGGCTGGGAGACGGTATTGGCGAGGTAAAAGCGGTCTAGTCGTTCGTCCAGCGAGCAACCAAAGGGGTGTAGGAACACCAGGGCGTCTAGTTCCTCGGCCCGACTCCAGAAAGCTTCCAGCCTGTCGTCGGAAAGTTCGACGGTGCTGCGCTCCGGGTCGGCGGGAGTGGCGGCAAACGAGCCGATTTCGACGCCAAGCAGCCCGCACTCCAGCATCGCGTGATCTAGGGCCTCCACCATCAAGGCGGGGTGTTGCAGCGGGACCAGGCCTAGGCCGTTGAGCCGCTCCGGGGCGCGGTCAACGAACTCCCGCACCGCCTGGTTGGCGGCTTTCGCCACTTTCAGTGCCAGTTCTTCGCCTGCGAAGTAGTAGAAATGCGACGGCGACGGCGAGACCAGCTGCACGTCCACGCCCTGGGCATCCATGTCCTCGAGCCGACGGTCCAAGTCCGTCAGCTGCGGCCAACGCTCCTTAATCATCCGGCCCGAAGCAGCCATGGAGTCGGGTCCGTTCCGCTTCACCTCGAGTGCTTGTTGGGCTCCGAAACCCTCAGGATCAGCTTCTGCCACAAGCTGCTGAAGGGCAGGAAGCAGGACGTGCGCATGCACATCGACGATGGCGGTTTGTCCTGCGCTGTTCCTGACGCTCATACGAATTCCCTAATTTCTGCCATCGTTGACTCCTTTGTATAGACGGCGTTACTGCTGATGATGGTGCTGCCGGCGGGCTCGCAATCAGCGGACCGCGATCGGGTTAACTGGTGAGCCCACTGCTCCCGTAATGGGAAGCGGGGCTGCCGTGAGCAAGAAGTCGTATCTGCCGTCCGCTGAGCACGCTTCAGCGAGGCTGTCCGGGTCCCACATTTCACCAAGGAACAGGCCCAGGTTAGGGATGGCGATCTGGTGCAGGGGCTGGAAGGCTTCGTTGAATTCGTTGGGCCGAACCTCAAAACCCCACGTATCGGTGGCGATCCCGGCAATTTCGGAGCGGTGGAGCCACGGGGCTGTCGTGAAGGACAGCCCCGGGGCTGAGCCGCCGGCGTAGTCGCCCCAGCCTTCGCGGCGAGTCCTCGTGTACTGCCCAGTGCGGATCACCACGATGTCGCCGCGCCCCACCTTTGAACTCGGTCCCTGCAATTCAATAGTGCGCCGAAGATGCTCGGGGGTGATGGCAAAGCCATCAGGCAGTTCGCCGTCGTTCCTCCCCAGTTCAGGACCTAACGCACGGCCGACGTCGAGCAGCACGCCGCGGGTGACGATCTTGGCCGCCGCGGTTTCGATGCCGGTGACCAGATCACCTTCTGAGGTGACCACGTCTCCGGCTGCCCTGCCGTTCCAGGCCTTGCCTTGGTCGAAGATGTGTCCCAGGCCGTCCCATTGCGTGGAGCACTGCAGTGGCATGGCGATGACATCGTCCGCGCCTCCGAAGCCGTGCGGGAATCCCTGGTTTCCGCGTTCGGCGTCCACACCGGTATCAGTCATGGTGTGCACGGGGTTGGTGCGGCGGCGCCAGCCCTTTTGCGGACCGTTGGTATCGAATGGCTGGGACAGCGAAAATGCCTCCCCGGTGGTGACCAGGGACGCGGCTTCGATGCGCTTCGCCGCATCGATGAAATTCAAGGTGCCCAGGACATCATCCGCACCCCAGCGACCCCAGTTGTTGTGGGCAGCGGCCATGACACGGATGCTGCCAAGAGGGTCGGCACGCCGCACTACTGGGGAATCAGCTGATTCCCCAGTAGTGCGGTTAGTGGCGGGAGCTGTTTGCTTGTCGGTCACGGATTGGTGCCTTCAGCGCTCACTTCGTTCTTGCAGTGGATAAGCTGCGTGCCGAGGCCGGTGATGGTGCCTTCCATGACGTCGCCGTCCTGAAGGAGCCGACCCCAGTGCTGGCCGTTGCCGGCCGGGCTTCCAGTGAGGACAAGGTCGCCGGGGCGCAGCGGCATGATCTGGGAGGCTTCGCTGACGAGCTTGGCCACTCCGAAAATCATGTCGGAGGTGGATTCGTCCTGCATGGCCTTGCCGTTGAGCTTCAGGGTCACCTGGACGTCCTGCGGATCACCGAAGAACTTAGCGGGGACCAACAGCGGACCGGTGGGCAGGAAACCCGGGGCGTTCTTGGCGCGATACCAGTCCGAACCGATCGCGGGCATGTCCTTGCGGAAGACGTATTCGCGGGTGGTGATGTCATTGACCATGGTGTAGCCGAAAACATGCTCGAGGGCTTCCTCGGGGGTGACCCGGAACGCCGTTTTACCGATGACAGCCGCCAGTTCCAGCTCCCAGTCGTGGGACTTGGAGTAGGCAGGCAGGGTGAGGTCGTCGGTGGCGGAGGCGATCGCCGTCGGGAGCCCGATGAAGAAGTAGGGCGTGCCCTGGCCTGCCCGTTTGTCCATCATGGCGGCGGTTTTGGCGCGCACTTCCTCTTCGTCCTCGCCCGGTTCACGATGGGCTGCAGCGAGGTCGATGACGTGTTTGCGGTAGTTCGCACCGGTCTGCAGCACCTGGGCCGGCTCCACCGGGGCGAGGATGTCGACGTCGGCCAGGGCCAGGCCGATGTCTGCGCCTGCAGAGGCGGCCAGGGTGTCCAACTGGCCTTCGATGGTGTCCCAGTGCTCGATCAGGGAGTTGATGTCCCCGTCCAGCGGCAGGATCCGGCTGTCGACCAGCAGGCCCGCACGGGCCTTGCCGTCGCCGGCTTCCTGGAACCGGATCAGGGAATATGTAGTTTCAGTCATGGTTTCCTAGCCCCGTCCCTGCTTGGCGTACGGGTTCAGAAGCGCTTCCTTCATTTCCAAGGATGCGCCTTCTTCGGTGGCCGTGAAGCCCTCGGCCGGCGGGAAGGATTCCGTCATGGAGTGCGGCATGGCGCCGTTCTTGTAGAAGTTGTTGGAGCCCAGGGACGGCTTCCAGGTGTTGGCGTCCCAGTCCGGGACATAGTTGCGGTAACCGCCGGAATTGAGCTCTACACGCAGGCCCGACGGGTCCCGGAAGTAGAGGAAGTTTTGCTCGCCCACGCCGTGGATGGAGGGACCGTATTCCATCGGGGTGCCGTTTTCCATCATGACGTCGGCGGTGCGGAGCAGGTCCTCGGTGGCGTCCACCCAGAAAGCGATGTGGTTGACGCGGCCGGCTCGGCTGGAGGTATCAAGGACCACGCCAAGGTCGTGGGACTTTTCGTTGGTGGTTAGGACGGAGAAGACCGTGATGGGTGCTTCGTCCAGGTCCACAAATGCCATCACGCGGAAGCCAAGGGCCTCGTTGTACCACTTGGCGAAGCCGCGGACATCGGAAGCCGCCACGGTGACGTGGTCCAGGAAGCGCGGTGCGGCGGCGTGGCTGCTGCGGCGTTCCGGACGGTCCGGGTAGGTGGACTCGAAGCCGGGTTCGGCAACGAATTTTTCCACCTCATAGAAAAGGCGCATGGGGTGTCCATAGGGGCCGGTGAATTCGTAGGCCTTGCCGAAGCCGTGGCCGCCGGGGGTCCAGGTGCCCAAGATCCCCGTCGCTTCGATCCGCTGGGCGGCGGCTTCGAGGGCTGCCTGGGAGTTGCTGCGCCAGGCCATCCGGCCCAGGGACGCTTCCGGTCCTTCCGTGATAACCAGGCTGTAGCGGTAGTAGTCGCCCCAGCAGCGCAGGTAGACGTTGCCGTCCACACGGTCGATGATGCGCATGCCGAACTTTTCCTCGTAGAACCGTGCCGAGGCTTCAACGTCCGGGGTGGTGATCTCAAGGTGGGCAAGATGGGAGAGGGGAGTTTCCACGTTGAATTCCTTTTGGTTTCTGGCTGCTTCGGTGTGTTGCAGATCCTGTAACCACTCTGAAGCAACTCACATGTTCGGGGAAGCGGAGTTTTCCTATGACAGTCATTCATCCCATAAATAGTGAAGAGAACCATTTCGGCCTTTATAACGGCGCCGGCTCCCGCAGGAGCC
>NZ_SOBS01000022.1:0-2962 GCF_004365035.1 Arthrobacter sp. JUb115
GGTGGCTTTTTATTTTTTTATGGAGAGTTTGATCCTGGCTCAGGATGAACGCTGGCGGCGTGCTTAACACATGCAAGTCGAACGATGAAGCCCAGCTTGCTGGGTGGATTAGTGGCGAACGGGTGAGTAACACGTGAGTAACCTGCCCCCGACTCTGGGATAAGCCCGGGAAACTGGGTCTAATACCGGATATTACCTTTGACCGCATGGTTGTTGGTGGAAAGATTTATCGGTGGGGGATGGACTCGCGGCCTATCAGCTTGTTGGTGAGGTAATGGCTCACCAAGGCGACGACGGGTAGCCGGCCTGAGAGGGTGACCGGCCACACTGGGACTGAGACACGGCCCAGACTCCTACGGGAGGCAGCAGTGGGGAATATTGCACAATGGGCGAAAGCCTGATGCAGCGACGCCGCGTGAGGGATGACGGCCTTCGGGTTGTAAACCTCTTTCAGTAGGGAAGAAGCGAAAGTGACGGTACCTGCAGAAGAAGCGCCGGCTAACTACGTGCCAGCAGCCGCGGTAATACGTAGGGCGCAAGCGTTATCCGGATTTATTGGGCGTAAAGAGCTCGTAGGCGGTTTGTCGCGTCTGCCGTGAAAGTCCGAGGCTCAACCTCGGATCTGCGGTGGGTACGGGCAGACTAGAGTGATGTAGGGGAGACTGGAATTCCTGGTGTAGCGGTGAAATGCGCAGATATCAGGAGGAACACCGATGGCGAAGGCAGGTCTCTGGGCATTTACTGACGCTGAGGAGCGAAAGCATGGGGAGCGAACAGGATTAGATACCCTGGTAGTCCATGCCGTAAACGTTGGGCACTAGGTGTGGGGGACATTCCACGTTTTCCGCGCCGTAGCTAACGCATTAAGTGCCCCGCCTGGGGAGTACGGCCGCAAGGCTAAAACTCAAAGGAATTGACGGGGGCCCGCACAAGCGGCGGAGCATGCGGATTAATTCGATGCAACGCGAAGAACCTTACCAAGGCTTGACATGTGCCAGACCGCCTCAGAGATGGGGTTTCCCTTCGGGGCTGGTTCACAGGTGGTGCATGGTTGTCGTCAGCTCGTGTCGTGAGATGTTGGGTTAAGTCCCGCAACGAGCGCAACCCTCGTTCCATGTTGCCAGCACGTAAAGGTGGGGACTCATGGGAGACTGCCGGGGTCAACTCGGAGGAAGGTGGGGATGACGTCAAATCATCATGCCCCTTATGTCTTGGGCTTCACGCATGCTACAATGGCCGGTACAATGGGTTGCGATACTGTGAGGTGGAGCTAATCCCTAAAAGCCGGTCTCAGTTCGGATTGGGGTCTGCAACTCGACCCCATGAAGTCGGAGTCGCTAGTAATCGCAGATCAGCAACGCTGCGGTGAATACGTTCCCGGGCCTTGTACACACCGCCCGTCAAGTCACGAAAGTTGGTAACACCCGAAGCCGATGGCCTAACCACCTTGTGTGGGGGGAGTCGTCGAAGGTGGGACTGGCGATTGGGACTAAGTCGTAACAAGGTAGCCGTACCGGAAGGTGCGGCTGGATCACCTCCTTTCTAAGGAGCTAACCATTATTGGTTGCCCATGCTGGACACGAGTGTTGTCCGGGTGGGTTGCTCATGGGTGGAATATCAATGGACTCAATACCGGAAAACGTGCTGGCTGATGCTGGTGCGGGGTATTGGCTGTGGCCGCGTGGTGCTTGGGCATCTGCTAGTACGCATTGCGAGGGGTTTTCTTCTTGCGGTGCTGGAATGCGGTGTGTGGGTGTTGCGTGGTTTGTATGGTTTGGCATGCTGTTGGGTTTTGAGGCAACAAGCCTCCTTTCCTGGTGAATGGTTGCCGGGGTTCTTCCTGTGGGGAGGGTCCTGGTGGTGTTCGCTTGGGTGAGGGGTTCTTGGTGTTTCGGTGTTTGTCCTGTGTTTGCTGCAAGGATGTCCTGTTGGATTGATGCTGGCCTTTGGTTGGTGTTGGTTTTGGGGTGTTGTTGCGGGGGTGCGGGGTTGTTGTTTGGGAACTGTATAGTGAACGCGAGCATCTTGCAGATGAGATGAGCTGGGTAGTCCTTTTCCTTGGATTGCCTGGTGTTGGAGTCTTGTCTGCGTGATTTTGTTAGATTGTTTTATTGCTCATATCTTTTGACTTTGATGTTGTGTTGAAGTTTTTAAGGGCGCACGGTGGATGCCTTGGCATCAAGAGCCGATGAAGGACGTGGGAATCTGCGATAAGCCTGGTGGAGTCGATAACCGGACGTTGAGACCAGGATTTCCGAATGGGGGAACCCCGCACCATGTTATGTGGTGTGACCTGCAGCTGAATGTATAGGCTGTGTGGAGGGAACGCGGGGAAGTGAAACATCTCAGTACCCGCAGGAAGAGAAAACAACAGTGATTCCGTTAGTAGTGGCGAGCGAACGCGGATGGGGCTAAACCGGTTGGTGTGTGATAGCGGATAGGCGTTGCATCACCGGGGTTGTGGGGTCGGCATGTACCAGCGCTATCTTGCTGGTGGGATGAGGTGCAGGCGTATAGGTGAATCGGTTGGAATGCCGGACCATAGAGGGTGATAGTCCCGTAGGTGTAATGCGTGTCTGCCGTTCTAGTGTTGATACCCGAGTAGCACGGGGCCCGTGAAACCTTGTGTGAATCTGCCAGGACCACCTGGTAAGCCTGAATACTACTTGATGACCGATAGTGAATCAGTACCGTGAGGGAATGGTGAAAAGTACCCCGGGAGGGGAGTGAAATAGTACCTGAAACCGTGCGCTTACAATCCGTTAGAGCTGGGGACTTGTTCCCTGGTGATGGCGTGCCTTTTGAAGAATGAGCCTGCGAGTTAGTGTTACGTCGCGAGGTTAACCCGTGTGGGGAAGCCGTAGCGAAAGCGAGTCTGAATAGGGCGTTTGAGTGGCGTGATCTAGACCCGAAGCGAAGTGATCTACCCATGGCCAGGTTGAAGCGCGTGTAAGAGCGTGTG
>NZ_SOBS01000022.1:3059-5465 GCF_004365035.1 Arthrobacter sp. JUb115
GCGCGTGTAAGAGCGTGTGGAGGACCGAACCCACTTCAGTTGAAAATGGAGGGGATGAGCTGTGGGTAGGGGTGAAAGGCCAATCAAACTTCGTGATAGCTGGTTCTCCCCGAAATGCATTTAGGTGCAGCGTTGCGTGTTTCTTGCTGGAGGTAGAGCTACTGGATAGGCGATGGGCCCTACAAGGTTACTGACCTTAGCCAAACTCCGAATGCCGGCAAGTGAGAGCGCAGCAGTGAGACTGTGGGGGATAAGCTTCATAGTCGAGAGGGAAACAGCCCAGAACGCCAACTAAGGCCCCTAAGCGTGTGCTAAGTGGAAAAGGATGTGGAGTTGCTGTGACAACCAGGAGGTTGGCTTAGAAGCAGCCACCCTTGAAAGAGTGCGTAATAGCTCACTGGTCAAGTGATTCCGCGCCGATAATGTAGCGGGGCTCAAGCACACCGCCGAAGTTGCGTCATTCAAATATTAACCTGGTTTCGATTGGGTGTTTGGATGGGTAGGGGAGCGTCGTGTGGACGGTGAAGTCGCGGTGTAAACCAGCGGTGGAGGCCACACGAGTGAGAATGCAGGCATGAGTAGCGAATGACGGGTGAGAAACCCGTCCGCCGAATGATCAAGGGTTCCAGGGTTAAGCTAATCTGCCCTGGGTTAGTCGGGACCTAAGGCGAGGCCGACAGGCGTAGTCGATGGACAACGGGTTGATATTCCCGTACCGGCGAAGGACCGCCCATACTGAGCTGTGGATGCTAACCATGATTGACGCTAGCTGTTGGTGCCTTCGGGTATCTTGCTGGTTGATGTGGTGGGAACCGATGCAGTGAGGTCAGCGTATTAACAGGTGTGACGCAGGAAGGTAGCCGAGCCAGGCAATGGAATTGACCTGGTCCAAGGGTGTAGGAAGAGTGGTTGGCAAATCCGCCGCTCATATATTCTGAGACCTGATAGGCGCCCCGTTTTCGGGGTGATTCGGTGATCCTATGCTGCCTAGAAAAGCATCGGCGCGAGGTCCAAGTCCGCCCGTACCCCAAACCGACACAGGTGATCAGGTAGAGAATACTAAGGCGATCGAGAGAATCATGGTTAAGGAACTCGGCAAAATGCCCCCGTAACTTCGGAAGAAGGGGGGCCTGCCCCGTGATGAGAACTTGCTTCTCTGATGCGGGTGTGGGCCGCAGAGACCAGGGGGAAGCGACTGTTTACTAAAAACACAGGTCCGTGCGAAGTCGCAAGACGATGTATACGGACTGACTCCTGCCCGGTGCTGGAAGGTTAAGAGGACTGGTTAGCAGTAATGCGAAGCTGAGAATTTAAGCCCCAGTAAACGGCGGTGGTAACTATAACCATCCTAAGGTAGCGAAATTCCTTGTCGGGTAAGTTCCGACCTGCACGAATGGAGTAACGACTTCCCCGCTGTCTCAACCATGAACTCGGCGAAATTGCAGTACGAGTAAAGATGCTCGTTACGCGCAGCAGGACGGAAAGACCCCGAGACCTTTACTATAGTTTGGTATTGGTGTTCGGTGCAGCTTGTGTAGGATAGGTGGGAGACTGTGAAGCTTGGACGCTAGTTCAGGTGGAGTCATCGTTGAAATACCACTCTGGCTGTACCGGTCACCTAACTTCGGACCATGATCTGGTTCAGGGACAGTGCCTGATGGGTAGTTTAACTGGGGCGGTTGCCTCCTAAAATGTAACGGAGGCGCCCAAAGGTTCCCTCAGCCTGGTTGGCAATCAGGTGTCGAGTGTAAGTGCACAAGGGAGCTTGACTGTGAGAGTGACAGCTCGAGCAGGGACGAAAGTCGGGACTAGTGATCCGGCGGCACCTCGTGGAAGGGCCGTCGCTCAACGGATAAAAGGTACCTCGGGGATAACAGGCTGATCTTGCCCAAGAGTCCATATCGACGGCATGGTTTGGCACCTCGATGTCGGCTCGTCGCATCCTGGGGCTGGAGTAGGTCCCAAGGGTTGGGCTGTTCGCCCATTAAAGCGGTACGCGAGCTGGGTTTAGAACGTCGTGAGACAGTTCGGTCCCTATCCGCTGCGCGCGTTGGAAATTTGAGAAGGGCTGTCCTTAGTACGAGAGGACCGGGACGGACGAACCTCTGGTGTGTCAGTTGTACTGCCAAGTGCATCGCTGATTAGCTACGTTTGGAAGGGATAACCGCTGAAAGCATCTAAGCGGGAAGCCTGCTTCGAGATGAGATTTCCATGCACCTTGAGTGTGAGAGGCCCCCAGCTAGACCACTGGGTTGATAGGCAGGATGTGGAAGCAAGGACTAAAGACTTGTGTAGCTGACCTGTACTAATAGGCCGATGACTTTCAACACACAATAAAACAATATTTGAACTGATGATTTCAATGCTGTTCGCGTTCACTATGCGGTTACGAGACAACAACCTCTA
>NZ_SOBS01000023.1:0-5209 GCF_004365035.1 Arthrobacter sp. JUb115
GGGGGGGGGGCAGCGAGCTAGGGGCCTGGCGGCCCCGCTCCTTCCCAGTGCTGGCGCACTGGGTGCCGCCCTGTCGGGCGCCCTGGTCTCGTCGTGCCTGCGTCGCGTTGTTAGCCTTCGGGCGGTCGCTGACGCGCCGCTTTTCACTGGCCGGGGTGTCGCCACGTCGGGCAGTTGCGGGTGCGCTGGTGGTTGCGAAGAGGGCTTTGGACGAGGTGGGGGTCGCCTCGGTCGCGATGCCTGCTGATGGGCCGGCGGTTGGCCAGCTGGGCTTGACTGCTTCGGCCTGTGCGTTGCTCTGCTTCACTGGAATCCCCTCCCCTGCGTGGCTAGTATGTCTCCGTTGATTTTGTAGATGCTAGAATTCTATCATGTTTCACCATGTCAAACAAGATATTTTCAATCGGTGCTGGTGAAACCACACTATGATCTTACCTATGATATTACATAGTTGTAAACATATGTTGTGCCATATGGGGCTCATTAAGGCTCCCCCTACTGCGCAGCCTTAGGCCCCGCGCGCCCGAGATGCTTCATCCGGGTCTGCCCTGTCGTGATCTGAGGTTGACTTCGGGAGCGCTGGGGCTCTGTCCTGGTAGCTATGCACGCCCGATCAGGGAGGAGCTTGCGCATTCCTGGGCGAGGCTCAAAACGATATTGCGTTGCTGCCCTCAGGGGCTTTCTGGTGGAACTGCTTGTGGGTGTTTAGAGGCCGGAATTTAAATTTAGTAAAGTCTTACTTGATCTAAATATGGTTCTCAGCATATGATGGTTTATGTCAGATCATTTACCCGAGAATCGATAGGCTCATGGCACACGAAATCGAAACCGCAGCAGACGGCCGCGCAGCATTCTTCGCAGCCCGCAAATCCGCATGGCACGCGCTGGGAACCACCACTGTAGAAGCCCAGACAGCCGAGGTAGCCCTCGAACTGGCTTACCTCTCCGGCTGGAACGTACACAAGGCCCCACTGACCGCCACCAGCACCGACTCCGACGGCAACGAGCTCCACTTGCCCGTCAACGGCAAATACGCCACTGTGCGCACCAATCCCTTCAACGGCCAACGCGAGCCCCTGGGCGTCGTCGGCAAGGTCTACCAGCCCATCCAAAACGAGGAACACACCGAGCTGCTCAACCAGCTTGTAGACCAGTCCGGCGCCCACTTCGAAACTGCCGGTTCCCTACGCGGTGGCCGGGAAGTCTTCGTCACCATGAAACTGCCCGAGCACATGCTCGTCGGCGACGTCGACCGCGTCGACCTCTACATCGCAGCAATGAACAGCCACGATGGCTCCGCTCCATTCCGCTTCGTTGTCACCCCAATCCGCGTAGTCTGCGCCAACACCCAACGCGCAGCGCTGAATAACGCGGTCAGCACCTTCTCCATCCGCCATACGCGCAGCGCCAAGAGCAACATCGAAGCAGCCCGCCAAGCCCTCAACCTCGCGTTCAAGTTCCAAGACCAGTTCCAGCTGGCAGCCGAGCAAATGATCCAGCAGACCATGGCAGAAGACCACTTCCTTAAGTACATCGACAAGCTCTTCCCTGCCCCCTCAAAGGATGCCACCACCCGCGTCCACGACACCTACCGCGAGAAGCGCAACACCTTCGACTTCCTCTTCACCGAGGCCAGCACCAACGCCCCTATCCGGGGCACCCGCTGGGCTGGATACCAAGCCGTCACCGAATACATCGACCACTACGCACCAACCCAACGCAACCAGTGGGCCGACAACGAAAACACCGCCCGCGCACTCTCCAGCCTCGGCAAGAACTCCGTCAACCTCAAACACCAAGCATTCGCCCTCGCCAACGCCTAAACACACCACACAAGGCCGGGAAACCACCGTTTCCCGGCCTTAGCCATACCCACAGCACCAAACACCTACCGGCGAGCGCGAGCGAAGCTCTGTGGGTGTTCTGTGGCCTTGCTGGTGTGTGCGGTGGGTCGGGTCTTGGTTCTTGGTGTCTGCTGCAGCGAGGTCGCTGGGCGGTATGTCCCCCAGAGGGTGGCCAGGTCGGGGATCTGCTGCAGGTGTGGTGCCTGCGTGCCTTGGCGGTATGTCTTGGGTACCTCTGCCTGGTGTGCGGGGTGTCGCTCGTGGGGGTGGGTCGGGCGTTGTTTGGCGTGTTGGGTTGTTAGATTTTAAATCTAGAATCTTGGGGTAAATTTATTGGTTTTTCAGGGTTTTCGTGGTTCATCATCTGGTGATTTTCTTGGGTGTGGTTTATCTGGTGGATCTTTTGCTCGGTGTTGCGCCTGGCTGCCCGAGGCCTGGGACATACCGTCCATGATGGGAAGGCGCCGGCGTGCAGCGACCAGGTACCAAGGTGCTGGCTTCCTCGGCGAGCGCCGTCGAAGTGGTAGGTCTTGGGTACCAGGTGGTCGAGGTGCCGGCGTGGAAGGTCGGTGGGGTGGGAGACGTACCGCTGTGGGGCCGTGCCTGAGAAGGATGATGTCTTCCTGGTAGGCCTGGGTGGTGAGGCGCAGGACGTACCGCGGTACCAGTCGATGGCCGTGGACCTGGTTGAGGGATGGCGCCCGCGGCCGGATCTGCTGCAGGATCCCGCGGGGCGGTATGTCCCCTCCCTGGGGGTCTTCAAGGGCTGCGAGTTGCTCTGCTGTCGGTGAGCTTCAGTTGCTGGGCGGTAAACCAGGCAATGAGCGCAGCACTGATGTGCTGGTTTTGCTCACGGGCCAATACGTCGGTGTCCCGGGTACCGCGGTGTGCCGCGGGGCTGGAGGCGAATGCATCCTGAGACTGGGCGCTGAGAGCATCGAGATCGATGAGCAACGGCGGTACGGTGAACCGGCATTCCGCAAGCTGAAGCAGCTTAAACATACCGGCCTTTGAAGTCCTGGCCCTTTGGGTTTTCTGAGGCTGTGATCTTCTGCAGGCGACGTGCCTGGCTTCCTTCAAGGGGACATACCGTCCTGCTAGCTGCCGCCGGCGCCTTTCTCGATGAGCTCGACATCGAAGGACCCTGGGTCGATGCCTTCGATCCAGGCGATGGCCTCCCGGATCGTTTCGGCTGCCTGGTTCAGCTCTGCGACCTGACTGATCGCGGCCGGGACCTGCACGCACTGCAAGGACCACCAGCGGCCATCTGGCTCAGCTTCGACCGTGTACACGGGCTTTCCCAACAGGCACTCCCCTTCCCCGGTGTTCTGGAGCTACACATCAAGCCTACGGCGAGCGCAGATGAGACGAGGCGGTTTGAGTGCGGGACGTACCGTCTTCGGGTGGGGTCTGCTTCTTGGAGCTGCGGGACCTGGGGTATACCGTCGGCGGGCGCAGGTGCGCTGATTGGGTCAGTGCTGGAGGCGCTCGTCGGATATGCTGCAGGCCTGGCTGGTGGTATGTCCCCCCTCCTGGGTCGCTGCAGTAGCCGTGGCCCAGGAGCATGGAGCGTTATTCTTCTCCGGGTTCGGTCCAGTCCAGGGCCGCGGCAAGATGCTCCTCGTGCAGAACTCGGATATAGCCCCCGACGAATGTCCCGCAAGCTGTGGGACATTTGGATCCCACTGCGGCCAGATGACGGCTAAATAGCGCTGGTAGTGCAGGTTGCTGCGTAATAGCCTTGTCTGTCCGGGAGGGACGTACCCCGCCCGCGGGTCGGCGCCCAGGAAGCAGGGGTCGTCCTCAGTCGCCTGGTTCTGCAGTTGAAGGAAGCCAAAGAATGCACCGCCGGAGGCTAGGACCTCATCCATAAGATGCGCCGGCCGGCCCTCGCTGCCGGCGGCCGCGTGATGGTATGTCCCCGCCGTGCCTGGCAGCGCATCATGCCGTCTGCGATTCAAAACCGTGGTGCCTCATCGTCCAGTCCACGGTGAAGACCCCACGGCCTCACTGCGTTAGTTCCTGGTAACGGGTACACGGCGAGCGCAAGGCATGAAGTCAGCGTCCAAGGAGCATGCTCAGAGCTCTGGACCGAGTCCCTGGTCCAGGAAGGGGCTGGCTGGTCCTCGCTGCAGGAGGCCGTGCGATGGTATGTCCCCCAGCCTCCTGCGGGTTAGCTCGTTGGGATCTGGGGCGGGAGAAAAGCGATCTTCTGGGCGTTGTCGAGCGACACATATGGCCCACCAGTGGAGCTTTCCTGGAAGCGGCCTTCTACAATGAAATACCACCCGCTGAAGTCGCTGATACCGGACAGCTTCTTGGCTTGCAGCAGCTCGGCGAGCACCTCTTTGCGGAGTCTGACGGCAGGCTTTTTCTCGCTCGTATAGCCGGTATCTAGGAAGTATCCTTGTGCGTGGTGGACCTGTCCCCAGAGGATCATCGTGGTGCTTCTAAGGGTGAATTCATCGACGTGAACGCAACCATCGGCGATCGTCGTGCGGGTTCGATCGCTCAGCGTCAAAGCCCTTCTGCTGCGGCGGAAATCCGGATCAGTGATCAGCTTGCCCAGCAAAGGCCCGTAGCCTACCGACCCTGCACGCCGCTGCCTGTCAGCGCCTTGATGCCGGTGGGCCCGCCCCGGTGTTCCGGTGGCGCCGGGAGTGTTATCGGTGACCGGCCGGTTCTGGGGCAGAGGATCAAGACGGATGACCAGCTCGTCCGCGGTGTTGGCGATAGCGTTGAATTCTTCGACAGCTCGTTGCAGTTCACTCTGCTCTTCGATCTTCGAACCATACTCGCAACCCGTTGCGTGATGTCCGAAGAACGTCGCGGCTTTTCCGTCCTTGGAGCGCTTACGCCAGTGCATCGGTGCGGCGCACTCCTGGTCAAGGCAGCTCAAATGGTCCCGGTAGTCCCCACGGTCTTGCTCGCGCAGTTCCGTTGCGTCGATCTGTTGGGTACCGTCGAATAAGGCCCAGCGCATCACAGGCTCCTTTCATGTGCCCTTCTCAGAGGGTTTGAGATCAAAACCTACCAGCCACCCCCCACAGAAACACGGATCCAGCACCCCTGCCCGGACCCTGAGACCAGAGCCGCGCCGGAATCACTCTCCCGACCCCGCCCAGCCCAGAAGACCGAAACAGGACCGATAGGCCACTAGTTGAATCTCAGCAAATGCTGACACACGAGATGCACGGCAAGCGCGCCACGGCGAGAAGGCAGGTCCTCTAGCCGAGAGGCAAACAGCTCCGCTGTCTGCCCATGCAACGAGGTGAGCACAAGGTACCGCGCCTGGTCCGCGCTGGAGAACACTGGGCCCTGGGCGTGAGCCAGGTCGAAGAAGGAATTCCCTCACCAGGTGAGCC
>NZ_SOBS01000024.1:0-2870 GCF_004365035.1 Arthrobacter sp. JUb115
TTGTTCTCGGCGACAAGGAAAAACTATACACAGGTTTTGGGGGTCCTGCAAATCGGGTGGGTGGTTTTTGACGGTGACCGTGCACACTTAATTCCTGAACTGCTGATTCGGCTCTTTCCATGTGCCCAATCGCTGGCAATTATTACCGAGCTAGGGCTGAGCGCGTAAACATTATTTCGCAGCTGCACAGAGCATCAGCGCCTGTACCTAGCGAGTTTATTGAACCCTTGAGAAGCGTACGCATATACGCGAACCCAATGAATTGTGCCCACATCAGCCGATTAGACGATGCGGGCGCATGCGTGCGTCTGAGCAAGGCACAAGAAGAGAACGCACATGGCGAAACGATGCATCTGGAGGTTCCATGCGCGTGACGGCCAAGGCGGCATCAGCGCAATGACTACCTAGAGCAGTCGGCATTGATGCCGGCCCAATACAGGTCTTGCAGTGCTACGTAAGCACCACCCTCGGCTACGGTGAATAGCAGCGATATTTCGATCGCTGCCACTCCACTTGATGATCTACCGAATACAGGATGAAGTCTATGAAGTTCACGGCGTTGGAACGCTATTGCCACCTCACTGGGCAATCGTATGGCGAGGTGACTCCCGAAGAACAGCAGAGCGATTATCAAGCCGGGGTAACTGAGCTTGACGGACAGCGGTGGCGGATCAGGACCGCAAGGATCACGCCAACAAAGCCAGGTGGGTTCGTAGCCATATGGCATCGGGACGAAACTGGGACTACTGCCCCCTACGAATCCGAAGAGGGACTGCGCGGAGTTATGGTCTTTATCGAGGAAGCCGGCTGTTTCGGCGTCTTCCGCTTTACTCAACAGCACCTCGAGGAGCTGGGCGTCTTCGCCTCAGCATCGGCTCCAGGCAAGCGCGGTTTCCGCGTCTATCCATCATGGACGGCTGGCCTTAAGGGGCAAGCGAAGAAAAGCCAGAATAGTCAGCTGCCTGCGTTCACGTTGCTCGCAGACTAACTTGTCCCGCTCAGACGCCTACTGCAGCTCCATGCGCCGGAACCTGAGTTCTCGTTGCGCACCACGCAAAGGTGAACCTTCAAAAGGCAACTCGCTGAGATCCACAGTCAATGCGGCTTTCAATGCCAACTGGTTCGCTGACTGCGTGGCCCGGTCAGCCAAGCCGAGCACCCTTGCAAGCTCCGCCCAGTGCTTCTTCTTCAGATTCTTAGCCTTGCCGGCAACAGTCAAAGCCATGGTGTCATCGCCGTAGACCAGGGTGCATGGGATGTCGTAGATGGGCGCTACATTAAACCGTCCATGCAAGTCCGCCAGAATCGAGACGTTCTTTCCATGCAAGTCGCCGTTGCCAGTTAGCCACGCAAAGACGAACTGCATGTATAGATTGCGCCTGGCGAGCACCGGAGCCTGGCACTGCAGCGCTAAGGCTTCAATAGCTTGTTCCGTGCTCACTGCATACTTGCTTGCCGGCGGAAGGTTCAATACCTGCATGGCATCTTCCAACGCCAAACGCGTGGGACTATCCGCCCCCTCGACACCCTCGCGATCGAACCTCTCGACCAGCAGCCCCGGACTCCCAGTGGAATCCAGTACTAGCCGATTGTTTGCGACCGGAAGTTTGAGCAATCGCGCTGCTTTCAGGTGCTGCGCCTCATTAACGACCAAATGCGGATGATCCCGGGGATCAAGCTTGAGCAGATAGGCGCTGTTCTTGAACTCCACTGGTGTTGTCAGCATGGTTGCGCTGATCTTGTCTTGCACGCCGGGGATCGAGTGGCGGTCCAAGGTGCGCGCGAGGACCGAGAAGTCGAGTTCGGCCGTGCTGCTGAATTCAGCAACCACGGGGGTTTGCTCCAGTGCTGATCCTTCCGGAACAACGCGTACATTGCCTGGAGTGTCGGCGCCCACTGCCATCAGCAGAGTCAACTCGTCAGAGATGCTGGTCTTAGTTGCGTCCTTGAGAACGGTCAGGCGATGGCCTTCGGGCAATAGTCCCGAGAAGAACGATGGCAACGCGCCCCCAGGCCCAACGTATGCCTCCGGGGAAGCTGGCAAAGATGTCGCAATGCCCGCGCCACCATGTGCAAGGTAGTCCTTGTTATAGCTGAAGGCCACGCTTCCGTCGGACTGTCTGGCTAGAGTGCCGGCGAGGTTTTCGTTGCAGTAGACGTCAGCCTTGGTAACAAGCTTGAGCTCTTGGAGTTGCGGCTTCATTTGGCCACGCGAATTCGAAGGCCGAGTACATTCGCGACGGAGAGCACCGCTTCAATGGAGGGGTTTCCCGCCCCTCGTTCTATGGAGCGCAGCGTACGTTCGGAGATGCCAGCTAATTCAGCCAGCTGTTCCTGCGTCAGGCCATTCTGTTTTCTAACGCGCTGCAATTCGGCCCCTAGCTCAGTCACTGAATTCATGAAGGATCCTCTTCCGGCAGCATTTCGCCGATTGGCGACATTCTGCTCACTATCATTCAGCATGGAGCAAGAATCGGCAACAAGTTACCGAAATGATAGCCAGGTGCAAGCAATCGATTGTCAGAGGCATCAAAAGGCAGGATCTTGCCGATTGGCGGACCGGAACCCATCGGATAAAGCACCTGCAACGGAGCGGGCGTTCTCTCCCGTAGTGAGCCGCGGAGGTCCAGGGCCACGCCGTCTGCTTAGTCGCTTCAAGCGCGTCCGACATCGGGACACAGCTTAGCCATGGCTGCATTCACAACCCCATGCCTGCCTGGTCGTTCCTTGAGCGGTCTGCGCTAGCGACCAGCACTCAAGCTCGTTAAAGCAGGAGGGAGGAGGAACCAAGCAGCACCAGCTGCCCAATTCCCCCTCCCCTTCCCGTTAAACAGGTGAGGCCCCGGCACCAAACGGTACCAGGGCCTCAA
>NZ_SOBS01000025.1:0-1533 GCF_004365035.1 Arthrobacter sp. JUb115
GTGAAGTGCCCCCCAAAAGTTAGACATCTCAGCAGAAAGAGATCTAGCAATGGGAAACCCTGCAAGCAGACGTCTAGTAGACAAAGATAAACAACGCAGAAAGGTCTTGGGTAAAGTCCATCGCGGTGCCTCCATCTCAGACGCGGCGCGACTGTCTGGCTGCTCATACGAGACAGCAAGAAAATGGGTCAGAGGCGCCGAACGGATCGGCTTTGCTGAAGCACTCAAACCAAAAACCACGCCAAAAAAGTGGTCTGAAAATATCAAACGTGAAGTCGCAACTGCTTTCCTAAATGGAACTCCGGCAGCTGATCTGGTCAGAACCTATCGGTTGCCGTACGGTAACTATCCAGAGATGTGGGTCAAAAGCTTAGGGCTGGAGAAAGAGATGAATCCAGAACAGCTCGCTAATCAGGCTGCAAATAGAGCATTATCGGCGTGGGAACATGGCGACCAATTCTGGCGGTCATGGATTCATCAGATGCGCGAATACTTTGACCAGGCCCAAAAGGAAGCGGCCACCGACGCTGAGCGTGTTCGTCTTCTTCAAATGCAAGCAGACATCCTAGAAAAATGTTTCGCCTTGAGGTCCTTGGAGAGCGACCCGACGAGAGTCCTGGACACAATAGTGACTGACCTCAAGGCAACATACACAATCACCTCACTGGCGGCGGCAGTAGGAGTTCCCAGAGCTTCGTATTACTGGCGTTGCCGGCATAGTGATGACAAAGAGCGACGCGACCATGAGGTATCTGCACGAATTCACGACGCGTTCGAAAGAAGCTACCGCGCTTACGGGTATCGAAGAATGACGCTATGCCTCCGACAGGGCCTAGACCAGCGTCCTGCACTGCAGGTCAACCATAAAAGGGTTGCCAGGCTGATGGCGCAAATGCATTTACAAGGCGCGAAGCCCACCAAGAAACACTACAACTCTTTCAAAGGGCGTGATCCTGAAAGCATCAACCGCTTAGCTCGTAATTTTCACACAGACGAACCTGGAAAGGTACTAGTCACCGACATCAGCATGTTCAATGTAGGGGCACATCGTGCATTCTTTTCTCCACTCCTCGACCTATTCAACAACGAGGTCATCGCTTGGAGAATCGAATCTAGCGCAAGCGGCGCGATGACCGATGCCATGTTGCGAGAAGGACTGGCGAAGTTGCCAGACGGAGCGGTTCCAATAGTTCACACGGACCAAGGAAGCCAGTACACGGCCAAGAGCTGGAAAAGCATCTTGAACGAAAACGATGCTATCCAATCGATGAGCAGGGTTGGAAATTGCCACGATAACTCGCCAGCGGAATCTTTCTTCAGTCGAGTGAAAACGGAATTCGGCCGAGGAGAAACTTACTCAACCATCAGCTCATTCAAGAATGCGCTGGACAGCTATATTCGATGGTGGAACAACGACAGGATAGTTCAGCGTCTGGGAACTAGCCCAGTGCGCTATGCTCAGTCCAAAGTGGCGTAAAGTCTGTCTAACTTTCGGGGTTCATTCCACAGACACACTTTATTGCCTATAGCCCT
>NZ_SOBS01000026.1:0-1400 GCF_004365035.1 Arthrobacter sp. JUb115
CTGTGAGTATCGAGGTGGTTGGTCTGGGACTAGCTGGCAGGATAAGAACCAGCCGTCCCACCCTTGGATGTGACTCATTAAAAGCCTGACCCGAAAGGTGTCATTCCATTGACCTGTCCATCCAAATGGGGTGGGTCGGCCGGGACCAATCCGGCCCACCTCGGTAACTTGATCAGAAGATTGTCCACCCCAGCTAGGGGCGTGACCCATCACAGTGCTGTTCCGTAGTGACCCTTACCCGGACTGGTACCGGCCGTTCACGGCCGACCAAGAAAATCCAGGAAAGGAAAGTACGGTGACCGCACAACCTATCGTCGCTCATTGCCACCCATTTGTCGTGGGTGTCGACACTCACTCACGTAATCATGTCTACGCCATCATTGATTCCAGCAATGGCGCTCTACTCGATACCCAGTCGTTTCCAGTGACCAGCAGTGGGATCAACAGGGCCATTAGCTGGGTCGCACGACGCACCGAAGGCAACGCTGACACCCTCTGGATCATTGAAGGTGCCGCCACCTATGGAGCGATCCTTGCCGGCACTGTTGCAGCCCATGGGTTCCCCGTATCCGAGGCACCACGCATGAGCAAGAAACAGAACCGTGGTGTGGGAAAAACTGACGTGTTAGATGCGCATCGCATGGCAATGGCGTCCCTGCCGCTTCCGGTAGACAAATTGCGCCATCCCCGGCTGAATGAGGGAATCCGCCAAGGATTGCGCATCCTTGTCACGGCACGCAGCTCGATGGCGAAAGACCGTACCAGGTCCGTGAATGCTTTGAACGCCCTGATTCGCAGCAACGGCCTGGGGATTGATGCCCGAAAGAAACTGATCGGAAGCCAGATTGCTGAAATCAGCCGGTGGCGGGACCGGGAAGAAGAACTGTCGCTGAGGATTGCACGGTCGGAAGCGGTACGACTGGCCAAACATGTCCTGGACTTGGATCAGCAGCTGGCTGCCAACGAGCAGCAACTGGACGAGCTGGTGAAGGTCAGCGTAGCAGCACCCCTATTAGATGAGGTCGGCTTCAAAGCAATCACAGTTGCGAAGTGCTTCGTCGCGTGGTCCCATGATGGGCGAGTGCGCAATGAAGCGGCGTTTGCCTGCCTGGCTGGCGTGAATCCGATTCCTGCGTCGTCCGGGAACACAACCCGGTACCGGCTTAATCGTGGTGGTGATAGGTCATTAAATGCTGCTCTGCATATTGCCGCGGTCACACGCATGGCCCATGACGAAGAGACTCGAGTTTATGTTGAGAAGCGTCAGGCTGAGGGGAAGACTGATCGGGAGATCCGTCGATGCATCAAACGCTATCTCGCCCGTCGGATCTTCAGAATCTTCAGTGCTTCAAAAATGATTGAAGAGGTTCCGGTTGCGGCTTGACAGACATAGAAGAGTC
>NZ_SOBS01000027.1:0-1296 GCF_004365035.1 Arthrobacter sp. JUb115
TGGAGGTCGAATTCCTCGGGGGGTGCTGGTGGGGTGAGGCTGTTTCCGTGCGCCTTTGCTTCGGACATGTTCTAATTATACTTCGCTTGTTCGAACATGTCTTCGATTCTGAGAAATGGGGATAAGTATTTTTTCGCAGTGCATGGCATCGCTCCAGCGGTGAAGCCGCGGCTAGAGAACGGATCGCACCGACGTCTCGAAATGCACGATATGCTCCAGGGCCAACTCCTGTGCCAGCTGCGCGTCGCCGTCGAGGATGGCTTGGAGCAGCGAGATGTGTTCTTCAATGTGCTCGTCGATGCTCGGCAGGCGATCCAGGGCCATGCACCAGATGCGGGTGGCAAGGTTATCCAGGCGGATCAGTGTCTGCTCCAGGTGGTGATTGCCGGCCGCTTGGTAGATCAGTCGGTGCACTTCCAGGTCGTTCTCCATCAGCGTGCGCCGGAGATTCGCGCCCGACAGCTGGCTGACGGCTTGGAGCGTTGCCTCGATGCGACTGCGTGCACTGCCGCCATGCAGGGCTGCTGCCTTGGCCGCGGCGAGGGGTTCCAGGGCTTCGCGGACTTCGGTGATATCGGCCAGCTCCGTGATGTCCACGCGGGTGGCAAAGGTGCCGCGTCGCGGATAGGACTGCACCAGGTGGTCGACCTCCAGGCGCTTGAGCGCCTCGCGCAACGGCGTGCGGCCGACCCCAAGTTCGTTGACCAGATGGGCTTCGTTGATCGGGTCGCCGGGGGCGATGTCCATCATGATGAGCCGGTCTCGCAGAACCAGGTAGGCGCGTTCAGCCAGGGACTCGCCGCCCACGGGAAGCTGTGTGGCGAGTGTCATCTTGCCTCCGTTTTCTCTGTTCCATACTGCGTGATTGCTACACGCTGAAATAATTTCGGGCTACCCATTGACCGGGCTGTGACTTCCATCATACAGTGAATCGCAGATTGATATATCAGTTGTCGGCAATTCATACATTTAGGAATGGGCAATGGCACAAGCTTCAACTCTCTCGGCAGATTCCCTGACCGCAGACCTCGCGCATCTCGATCCGGAGGTCGCGCAGCGTATTGACGCTGAGCTGGCGCGCCAGCAGCGCGGCCTGGAAATGATCGCTTCGGAGAACCACACTGCGCAAGCAATCATGCAGGCGCAGGGTTCGGTACTGACCAACAAGTATGCCGAGGGCTACCCGGGCCGCCGCTATTACGGCGGTTGCGAGGAAGTTGATGTCATCGAGACGCTGGCGATCGAGCGCCTCAAGGACCTGTTCGGGGCGAAGTTCGCCAACGTGCAGCCGCACTC
>NZ_SOBS01000028.1:0-1281 GCF_004365035.1 Arthrobacter sp. JUb115
GGGTCTGCTGAAGGTTTGGTTGACACTTCGACCGCATAACCCAGCTATGGTTATGCTCAAACGAAGGAACAAAAACCATGCCAAGAATCTTCACCGAAGAATCCAAGAAAGACGCCGTCGCTCTCGTCGAATCGGGGATATCCCAGAAGCAAGTCTCCGCGGATCTGGGAGTCTCAAAGACCGCACTGCAAACCTGGGTCCGCGATGCCCGCTACCAATCCCACGGAATGACCCCGTCCTCCGATGCTGACGAACGCAAGGAAATGTCCCAAGCTCTCAAACGCATCCGGGAGCTCGAAATGGAGAACGAGGTGCTGCGCAAGGCCGCAGCCTACCTTTCCCAGTCGCATATTCGTTCCCCAAAATAATGGGCCGGCTCGTCCAAGAATTAGCCGCCAGAACAGGTAGGAAACATATTCCTGTGGCGGTGACGTGTCGGGTCTTGGGATTCAGCACCCAGGCGTACTACAAGTGGTTGAAGAGCCCTGTCTCAGCCCGGGAAATCGAAGAGCGGGAGTTGATCGGCAAACTGCATGAGCTTCATGAGGAAGATCCCGAGGGAGGGTACCGGGTGTTGGCCGATGATCTGGAAGACGCCGGATACCAGGTCTCCGAGCGCCGGGTCTGGCGGTTATGCCGCAAGGCAGGGATCCGCTCAGTGATCAGCAAACGCCAGCGCAAGCACGTTCCGGCGGGCCCTGCGGTGCATGACGACTTGGTGCAGCGGAACTTCACCGCTGACCAGCCTAACCAGTTGTGGCTGACCGATATTACAGAGCACCACACGAGCGAAGGAAAGCTGTATTTGTGCGCGATTAAGGACGTGTTCAGCAACAGAATCGTGGGGTACTCGATTGATTCGAGGATGAAGGCCCACCTGGCCGTCAACGCCGTGGAAATGGCTGTGGCGCACCGTGGGCATCCACGCGGGGTCAAGGTCCACAGCGACCGTGGCAGCCAGTTCCGGTCTAAGAAATTCACGCAGGCTCTCGAACGTCACGGGTTGGTCGGTTCGATGGGCAGGGTCGGGGCAGCCGGCGACAATGCGGCCATGGAGTCGTTCTTCAGCCTGCTGCAGAAGAATGTGCTGGACCGCCGCTGGTGGTCCTCCCGCCAACAACTTCGTCTGGCCATTATTGGATGGCTGGGGGGAAGTATCATCGCAAGCGTAAGCAAAGAGGTTTGGGGAGAATGACCCCGATCCAATTCGAGGCTACAATGATCGAGTCTGTCGCTCTGGCAGCGTAAACCTTGGTGTCAACCAAACCTTCAGCAGACCCG
>NZ_SOBS01000029.1:0-1074 GCF_004365035.1 Arthrobacter sp. JUb115
GGCGGTTGCGAGGAAGTTGATGTCATCGAGACGCTGGCGATCGAGCGCCTCAAGGACCTGTTCGGGGCGAAGTTCGCCAACGTGCAGCCGCACTCCGGTGCGCAGGCTAACGCCTCGGTGTACCACGCGCTGGTGCGTCCAGGCGATACCGTGCTGGGGCTGAACCTGAACCACGGTGGCCACCTGACCCACGGGATGAAGCTGAACTTCTCGGGCCGCTTGTTCAACATCGTTCCTTACGGTGTGGACGAGGAAACCTATGAGGTGGACATGGACGAGGTGGAGCGCCTTGCCATCGAGAACCAGCCGAAGATGATTGTTGCTGGCTGGTCGGCGTACCCGCGCCAGCTGGATTTCCAGCGTTTCCGCGAGATCGCTGACAAGGTTGGCGCGTACCTGTTCGTGGATATGGCGCACTTCGCTGGCTTGGTGGCAACCGGGTTGCATCCTTCGCCGGTTCCGCACGCTCACGTGGTGACTTCCACGACGCATAAGACGCTTGCTGGTCCTCGTGGCGGCATTATTCTCTCGAATGATGCGGAGATTGCGAAGAAGTTGAACTCGGCGGTGTTCCCTGGTCAGCAGGGTGGTCCGTTGGAGCACGTGATTGCTGGCAAGGCGGTGGCTTTCAAGATTGCCGCTTCGCCGGAGTTCAAGGAGCGCCAGGAGCGGACCTTGGCTGGTGCGCGTATTTTGGCTGAGCGTTTGACCCAGGAAGATGTTGTTGCCAAGGGCATCAGCGTTTTGACTGGTGGCACGGATGTTCACATGGTGCTCGTTGACTTGCGTAATAGCGAGTTGGATGGGCAGCAGGGTGAGGATCTTTTGGCGCAGGTGGAGATCACGGTGAACCGCAATTCGGTGCCGTTTGATCCTCGTCCGCCGATGGTGACTTCGGGGTTGCGTATTGGTACCCCGGCGTTGGCTACCCGTGGTTTCTCGGAGGCTGCGTTTGCTGAGGTTGCGGAGATCATTGCGCAGGCGTTGATTGCTGGTGCTGAGGGTAATGCGGCGGTGTTGCCGGAGCTGAAGGATCGTGTTCTGAAGCTTGCCGCGGCCCACCCGCTGTACCCG